>JAKAJO010000026.1 GCA_021813745.1 Acidobacteriota bacterium | reverse complement strand
CCGATCTTCGACAATCGCGTTCTCGTCGCCCGTAAACTCGCTCTCATCAAATAGTGCTCCGGCTCGATGCACCAGCCCGTGGTATTCATACGTCGCATTCTTCGCGATGCACTCGCGATGAAAGCGAGTGAAGAGCGAAGCCGAGCATGCCCCATCGAAACACTTGTCGTGATAAAAGACGCGAACCCGCAACGTAACCCGCTCCGTGCAGCAATTTCCCTCAAAAAGCCGGAAAGTTAAGCATCAAGGGACGCGCCCATTGTGTCAAGAAGCATTCAATTGCTGCGCGATCGAGCGAGGTGACCGCGGGGGTGTGTGGGAGGCCGTTTTCCGGCCCTCGCCGTGATCCCATTCAGTAAAATCTTTGGTACACCATTCTTTCGCGATCCCAAGGAGCCTACATGGATCCGCAAAACCCTTCGACACTCCCTGAGCATAGCCTGGCGCCAACAGCGCAGAGCGTTGAAGTTCCCCAAGCCGTCCAGCCTGCGGAAGGCTTCCTAGTTCGTGTCTTCATCGGTCCATCAGGCCTTCGCGCCGGGTGGTCCATTCTCATCTTTGCGTTGCTCATGATTCCCTTCACTGCACTGATCGGAGCGCTATTCAGCCGTGCCGGTCACTTCGACCACAAGCAGGGCTTCACCCCTGTCGCTGCTTTCATCGGTGAGCTCGCTCCGTTCATCGGCATGCTCGCTGCCGCCGCCATCGTCGCCGTGATCGAGCGCCGCCGTCTGCTTGACTACAACCTCACTGACGCCCAGGGCTTCCGCCACTTTTTGTCCGGTCTCGCTGCCGGATTCCTCGCCCTTTCCGCGCTCGTAGGCGCCCTGGCGTCCGGCGGATGGCTGCATTTCGGCCCCGTCGCGCTCTCTGGTACGGCCATCTTGCGCTATGCAGCCATCTGGGGCGCAGCCTTTCTACTCGTCGGCTGCGTGGAAGAAGGCACCTTCCGCTGTTACTTCCAGTTCACGCTCACCCGCGGCATCAACTTCTGGGCCGCCATCGTGATCCTCGGCGCCGTGTGCGGGGAACTATTCCTGCGCGCCAAGGGCAATGGAGTATGGGGCGTCTATCTCATGGTCCTGCTCGGCATTGTCCCCTGCTACATACTTCACCAGCGCAAGGCCGCCAACGCCAGCTTCTGGACTGCCGCATGGGTCTCCTCAACTCTCTTCGGCTTTGTCCACACTGGCAATAATGGCGAAAACTGGATTGGCATCTTTGCCGCCTCAGCCATCGGCTTTGTTTTCTGCGCCAGTATCCACTTCACAGGCTCTGCATGGTGGGCCATCGGCTGCCATGCCGCGTGGGATTGGTCAGAAACCTTCTTCTATGGCACTGCGGACAGCGGTTTGCCGGCGAAGGGTCACTATTTAACCACCATTCCCTCAGGTAATCCCCTCTGGAGCGGCGGCACGGATGGCCCTGAAGGCAGTCTTCTTGTGCTGGGAATCGTCCTGGCCCTGTTCATTGCCTTGATTGTCATCTACGGTCGCTCGCGCAAGCCGGCCTTCGCCCCTGCCGTTGAACCCGCGGCATTTTAGCTGTGCCGTCCATCCCGCCTCACCTGATCTAACACCCCTCACAGCGGTATCCTGTCTTTGACCGATGGCCCACCCCGAAACTCTACAAGCCACGCACCGCACGGCCCGCCGAGAGCACATCTGGCTGCGCAAACTCTTTGCTTCGGCCACCGCGCTCGTCGTGCTTGTCGCCATCGCTCTCACCGCCGCCGTGCTCTGGTTGCGCGCCGCCGCGCACGCCGCCCTACCCACCCTCGACGGCACGCTGCATCTCCCGGGGCTGTCCGCACCCGTCGTCGTTCGCCGCGACGCGCATGGTGTCCCGCACATACAAGCTGCCTCGCAATCCGATCTCTTTTTCGCCCAGGGCTACGTCACCGCACAAGACCGCCTCTGGCAAATGGACATGTACCGCCGCAACTCCAGCGGCACGCTCGCGGAAATCCTTGGACCCGCGCTCATTCCCCATGACATCTCCCGTCGCGTCCTCGAGTTTCACAATGTCGCCCACCGCATCTATGCCCACCTCGCGCCCGACGAACAGAGCCGGCTCAACGACTATGCCCGTGGCGTCAATGTTTTTATCAGCCAGCACCAGCACAACCTGCCGCCCGAGTTCCGCCTGTTACATGACAGCCCGTCTCCATGGTCCGGCGTTGACTCCATCGCCGTTGGCCTCATGATGATGGAAACCCTTGACACCCATTGGGACGTCAAATTGGCCCGCGAGCAAATTGCCGCGCGCCTCCACAATCCCCGGCTGGAGTTCGAGCTTTACCCCGTTGGCTCTTGGCGCGATCATCCACCTACCGGCGAAGTCGTTGATCTCAGCAAACCGGATCCAGCCCCTCCGCCCACCACCGACGAAGACAATGAGGACGACCTCACACGCACCGCCTCTCCGTCTCTCGATAGCCTGGCGCAAGTTCGTCTTCTACTCGATCTGCCCGATTGCTCGGGCTGCGCAGAGGGCTCAAACAACTGGGTCGTTGCGGGTAACCACACCGCCAGCGGATTACCTTTGCTCTCCAACGACATGCACTTGTCACTCACCGAACCCAATATCTGGTACATGGCGGATCTTGAAGCTCCCGGATTCCACGCTGCCGGCGTCACCCTCCCCGGCCTACCCTACGTCATTGCCGGACATAATGACCGCGTCGCCTGGGGATTCACCGCGCTATTCGCCGACGTGCAAGATCTTTACATCGAAAGGCTCGACGGCCGCGGCCACTATCTTGCGCCCAACGGATCCTGGCAACCTCTTGGCATCGATCGCGAGACGATCCATGTCAGAGGAGGTCATGATGTCTCCGTTACCGTCCAGGTCACCGCGCACGGACCTCTCCTCAATCCCATGCTCCAAGGCGAAACACGTCCCATGGCGCTTCGCTGGACCCTTTACGACTCTGCTCTCAACGATCTGCCGCTTTACGCCATGAATACCGCCTCCAATTGGCGCGAATTCTCATCGGCCCTTGCCCAGTGGTGCTGGCCTACGCAGAATCTTGTCTACGCGGACAGCCAGGGTCACATCGCCTACCACGCCATCGGCCGTATCCCGCTGCGCCCAGCCGGCCTGGAGCCTGTCCCCATCGCCGACAGCCACCATGAGTGGCAGGGCTATATCACGTTTGACAGTCTCCCCAGCGCTGTCGATCCCCCTTCCGGCTTCCTGGCCACTGCAAACGCTCGTGTCACAACGCCCAAATCGCCCTACCCGCTCTCACTCGAGTGGGCCGACCCCTACCGTATTGAGCGCATCTACAAAGTTTTGCAGGGCCGCGACCAGCTCAAGCCCGCGGATATGCTTGCCCTGCAGACTGATGTCTACAGCGAAGTCGATCAAGAACTCGGTCAGCGTTTGGCCTACGCCATCGACCACGCTGACCACGTCGATGATCGCCTCCGCGCGGCAGCTGATTTATTGCGCTCCTGGGATGGCCGTCTCAGCACGGACTCCACGGCCGCATCCATCGTCGCCCAGACGCGCAAAGCTCTCGGCACCATGCTCCTTGAACCCAAGCTCGGAAAAGACGCCGCACTTTACCGCTGGAGCGAGTCCAATTTCGCACTTGAAGAGATCGTGATGCATGCCTACCCCGAATGGCTCCCACATGACTATAGGAACTGGGATGATTTCCTCGCCGCCGCAGTTCTCAAGGGCATGGAAGACGGGAAGGCACCCACGCGTGTCGACCATTGGTCCTATGGCTCCTGGCATTTCATCGACATTGAACATCCGTTGGTCCAGTTACTGCACTTGCCCGGCCACTTCGCCGGAACCGGTCCGCAGCCACTAAGCGGAGACGCTACAACCGTCAAACAGGCATCCGGCTCGGTTGGCCCTTCGCAGCGATTCACGATGGACTGGAGCAATATCGACGGTTCGACAGAAAACATCGTCCTCGGCGAAAGCGGCAATCCCTATAGCCCCTATTTCCGCGATCAGTGGCCGGCTTACTATAACGGCACAACCTTCGGCCTGGCTTTCACACCCGCAGCAGTCGCCGCGCAGACGCAGCATACTCTGCGTCTGGTCCCATGAGCGCCGCCCTGCCGGTGCGCGCTCGCGCCTACTCCGGCCCGGCCATCATCCTCTGCGCAGCCCTCATCGCATCTGCCGCACTCTTCGGTCGTGGCCCTTCCTGTGGCCACGACTTTGATTTCCATTTCGTCAGCTGGGTCGATGCCTTTCACAGTCTCCGGCAGGGCATCCTCTATCCCCGGTGGGCGCCCAGCCCCAATTATGGCGCGGGTGAACCCCGCTTCATCTTCTATCCGCCTTTGACGTGGATGGCAGGTGCGTTCTTGCGTGTCCTCTTGCCCTGGAAGCGAATCTCCGCAGTACTCACTTTCATGATGCTTGCCGCAGCCGGTCTCTCCACTCGTGCACTTGCCCGTCAGCTTCTTGACAATGCGGCCGCCACCTTCGCAGGATGCGTCGCCGTTTTTTCCGGCTACACCCTATTCACCGCGTATGAGCGCACAGCCTTCGGTGAACTCACCGGAAGCTTTTGGATCCCTTTGCTGCTGCTCTTCTTGCTTCGGGATCTCCATCCTGACGCGAACACATTACGCCGAGCCTTCGACGGCTCCGCGGTACTTCTCACCCTGGTAATCGCTGGGGCATGGCTCTCTGACGCACCACTCGGTGTCATCGCCAGTTACACAGTCGCCGCACTTGCCCTTCTTGCATCCATTCTTCGCCGGTCCTGGGCACCGGTTGTCCGCGCCGCAGCTGCGGCCGCTCTCGGCCTTGGCCTCGCTGCCATCTACATTGTCCCCGCCGCCGTGGAGCAGCCCTGGGTTGCGATCCATCAAGTCACAGATGATCCCGGCTACCTCATCGAAAACAACTGGTTCTTTGCCCGGCACGCCGGCGCAGACATGCGCGACCACGACGCTGAGCTTTTTAAAGTCTCTGTGATCTCCCTTTCCATGCTCATCGTCGCATGCGCCAGCGGTCTATTCGTCCTGCGCCGCTCCACGCCGCACCAGCGCAATCAGTGGTGGATTCCGCTCTGCGCAATTCCACCCGCAGTGCTCTTTCTCCAGCTCCCTGCCTCCCATTTCGTTTGGGATCTCCTGCCGAAGTTGCGCTATCTTCAATTTCCCTGGCGCTGGCTGGTCCTTCTTGAGACTCCAATGGCCATCCTGTTCGCCGCTTCCATCTGGCCCCTTCGACTGCGATTCCGTCGCATCTTCGTCTTCGCCTTCGCCGCGGCAGCCCTGCTGTTCTCTACCGCATCTTTCTATGGTCTGCTCTTTTATCACGACTGCGACGAAGACGATTCTCCCTATGGGGTCATCTCCACCTACTACGCTGGGGATGGCTTTGAAGGAATGGATGAGTACGCACCCCCCGGCGTTGATAACTCAATCGCCCCGCTCGATCTACCCATGGCCTGCTTGACCTCATCGCCCTCGACCGTCCTCGGTGTCGGCTCTGGAGGCGTACCGCCTGCGTGGTCCCCTGATCAGCACTCCTGCCTGGCCACTTACGATGCTGACCAGCCTGCGCGGCTCGCCAGCCAGCACATTCGTATCCACGCTCATCCGAGCATTGCCGGCTACCTCATCCTTCGTCTTCGTCGCTACCCTGCTTGGCAAATTCGAGTCGGTGGCGTGCTCCAGCACCAGCTATTCCAAAGAGAAGATGGCCTCTTTGTTGTTCCCGTGTCCCCGGGCCCCGTCACCATCGCCATTGATTGGATCAATACGCCCGACATCCTCATTGGTCGCACTCTCAGCGCAGTCTCGCTGCTCCTCTTCGTCGGTCTCTGGTTCATTGAGCGCCGCCCCACCGGGCCTCAGGTATCATGAAGAGGAACATGCCTGCCGACGTCAAAGCCATCATTCAGGAGGGCGCAGCGCTCGCCGATCGTGCTCTCGAAGAGCTGATTCCGACCACAGAGACGGCACCAGCCTCCATTCACGGCGCCATGCGCCACTCCACATTCGCCGGCGGCAAGCGTCTTCGCCCCGTCCTTGCCATGCAGGCTGCTGTCACCATTGCGGGAGCGCTTCCCTCCGGCATCGAGCATCTCGGCGCTGCACTCGAGATGCTTCACACCTACTCGCTTATCCACGACGACCTCCCTGCACTCGACAATGACGACCTGCGCCGCGGCAAGCCTACCTGCCACAAAGTCTATGGTGAAGCCATCGCCATCCTGGCCGGCGATGCCCTCCAGACCCGCGCCTTTGAGGTCCTCGCATCGCTCAACGCCCCCCCGGCCGCTGTCGTCAAAATCATCCGTCTCATCGCCAACGCGGTCGGTACTGTAGAAGGTATGATCGGAGGCCAGGTTCTCGACATTGAAAATGAGCACCACAAGCCCACCCCCGAGCTTGTCGATGCCATTCATCGTGCCAAAACCGGCGCCTTGATTCGCGTCAGCGTTGTCACAGGCGGGATCTATGCCGGCGCAAAGGACGATGACGTCGCGCGCCTCGACACCTTCGGACGTAAGGCCGGCCTGGCCTTCCAGATTGCTGACGACGTCCTCGACATGACACAGGATTCAAGCCACCTTGGCAAAACGGCTGGCAAGGATCTTGCCACGGAGAAAGTCACATGGCCCGCCGTTTTCGGCATCGAGCAAAGCCGCCGCGACGCCGCCGCGCTCATTGAAGAAGCCTTTGCCGCGCTCGCGCCCTACGGCAACCGCGCCGACGGCCTTAAGTCCGTCGCCCGCTACCTTGTGGAACGAAAACACTGAGTGCCAGCACCTTACATGCTGATTGAATCCGACATCCTATCCGCTCTGCGCGATTGCTTCGATCCCGAACTGAAACTGAACGTCGTCGATCTCGGCCTCATCTACGATGTCGCCATCGGCCCCGATCCTGACTCCACTCCTGCATGGCCGCGGCAGTGGGTCCGCATCAGCATGACTCTCGTCACCGCCGACTCACCCGGCAGTGGCCTTATCTTCGAACAGGTTCGCAATCGTCTTGCAGGCATCCCCGACATCAGCCACATCGATGTCGACCTCGTCTGGGAGCCAGCATGGTCTGTTGATCGCATAAGTGAAGAGGGGAAGCGCCAGCTTGGTCCCACTCTTTCGCGCTTGCAGCAAAAGGGGAGCGCGGCGCCACACTCCCCTTTCGTCATCTGGCCCGGGAATTTATGAATGCGGAAGAATCAGGAGCCCGCTCTCCAGTAACTTCTCGGTCAATCGATCCAGCGCCTGGGGCACTTTGTATGCCACTGCGCGTAGGCTCATTCCCAGCAGGGCCGCAGTTTCGCTTTGCGTGTACTCTTGCAGTACCACTCTGCTCAGCAAATGCCGGTCCAGAATGTTGAGGCGTTTCAAGCATTGCTCCACATCGAGAACAAAGATGACCGCGTCCTCAAATGTTCGCACTGGTCTGCTGGAAACCCATCCACGCCCCACCGGATCACCCAGCATCGACGGCGCACGCCCCACTTGCATTGAAGCATACAGATATCGTCGCAGCATGCTTTCCGTGTGCTTGCGATAAAACGCCAGGCTCGTCACCGGCCCGTTTACTTCAGTGTCTTGTTCGTGCTTTCTTCGCGGTCCTTCGGCCGCTTTTGGTTCTGGTTCGGTGGGTTCACGCTCAATCTGCACGCGTCGTGGGCCGATTGAGCCCCAAATCATCGGTAACTGAAGGGCTGCGCTCAATGTGCACCCCCTGCCGCTTCAGCCACGGCCCATACCCCGGCCATAGGCTTGCTCGTTGTGCGGCCCAGCCGCTTGCGACTGCCAGGCGCCGGATAATGAGACAGTATTTTTTCACATTTCTTGCAGTACACGTTTTCCTGCGTTTGTGAGCGATACCAAAGACAACCGCAACCCTCGCAAATTTTCAGTTGCACGCGCAATTCCATGACGGATTCTCCGAGACTTTCCGTCCCGCCGGCCTGTGTTCTTGCTTGTGTGCGGGCGGGGTGATGAGAACGAGGCCGCAGCCCTCGGACTTCTTTGGCTCCGATGGGGGATTGATGCCGTCGCCCTCTTGTTGTAAGTCATGCTCATAGCGCGCAGATCGTGGAATTTTCGCGCAGGCCTGCCTCCGACGCTCCCAAGAGCATCTTCGCGAAATGGCGAGGAATTGATCTCTGGGCCGGAGCCCAGACGCAGTCGTTGGCTCATCCCCTCGATCGACACGAGCCAGTCTCCCGGGGTGGATCAATCCGACGCTTCTCCTCGAAAATTCCTACAGACTTGTGCGAGTTAAAGTAAGGCCAATCTAAAATCCGGCGTTGTATGCGTCAATGAATCTTGGCTGATTTCGTCCCCGGTCTCTCTTGGGCATTTCCAGACCTTCCCGAAGGAAGGCAATTTCATCAATCTCTCTTTGCTCAAAGAAAATGGAGGCCCTTCGTCACCGTGGCTGGCGGCGGAATTTCCACAAATGAACTTTTCGCAAATCCACGAGCGGCTCCGTCTCGAGATAACGCGCAGAATCCAGCGGGGCTCTCTCTCGATCTCGCTCCTTTCGCGTCAAACGGGTTTTGGCCAATCCCATCTGTCTAACTTCCTCCATTCGCGCCGTCAGCTTTCGCTCGACGCCCTTGACCGCATACTCGCTTCCCAGCACATGACGATCGCCGACCTGCTGCCCGCTGCTCCACACCGAAAGACGTCTATCCGCCTCGAAGATGTCAGTGCAGTTCCCATCGTCTCGCACGGAATGGCTCTCTTCGAGCCCTATGTAAGGCCCTCCGCCGTCCAGTCCATCTTTCACCTGCCCTGCGACGCCCTCAAATCTGTGCGCAGCCGCGCCGCCTCCTCCCGCCGTCACTGGGAGCGATTCGTCGCGGTGCGGATCGCAGCTCTTGACGCGCAGCCTATGGAACCACTTGTCCTTCCAGGCGCCCTCGTCGTCATTGACCGCCACTACAATTCGTTGTTGCAATATCGCCCGGACGTGCCCAATCTCTATGCCGTGCGCAAAGGCGCGCAACTCGCCCTGCGCTATGTCGACTTCCTCGCTTCCCGTCTCGTCCTGCGCCCACATAACCGCAACTGCCCGATCGACCTCATCGAGGTCGAATCTGAAAGCACGCCGAATGATTACATTACCGGCCGCGTGGCGCTCATCCTCAATGAAACCTAATCCGCAGTTCACTGAGTGCGTTGCTCGGGAAGCGCCACCCCATCGCTGTCGAAATTGCTTCTAGACCCCCGGATAGCCGTCCGCAGGATTGCCAAATCGCGTGTACTTCGCGTTAAAGGTCAAATAGACCGTCTCCGTCGGACCGTTGCGTTGTTTGGCAATAATGATCTCCGACTTGGCTTTCTCCTCATCCGTCAGTTCGTCCGTGCGGTTGTAGTACGCTTCGCGATGGATAAACGCTACGACGTCCGCGTCCTGCTCAATCGAACCCGACTCGCGCAGATCGCTCAACATCGGCCGCTTGTCATCTCCGCGCCGCTCGCTCGCGCGCGAAAGCTGCGACAGCGCAACCACCGGAACGTCCAGCTCTTTTGCCAGCGCCTTCAGTCCCCGCGAAATTGCCGAAACCTCCTGCGTCCGGTTCTCATATCGCTTTCCCCCCGCAGAGGGCAGCGTCGCCGACATCAGTTGCAGGTAATCCACCATCACCAGATCCAGAGCGCCCGCGTTCTGTTTCAGCCTCCGCGCCTTGGCGCGCATCTCCGCCAGAGAAATGCCCGCCGTGTCGTCAATAAAAAGTCGCGCCTCCACCAGCTGTCCAAGCGCGTGGTTCAGCTTCTCCTGGTCCTCCCGCGGAATGAATCCAGTCTGCAACTTGCGCTGGTCAACTCCCGCCTGCGAGGCCAGCATCCTTCGCAACAGCGACTCCTTGCTCATTTCCAGGCTGAACACCGCGACCACCGCCCCGTGATTCACCGCCGCATTTTGCGCGATGTTGATGGCAAATGCCGTCTTGCCCATCGACGGCCGTGCCGCAATGATGATCAATTCCCCTTTCTGGAGCCCGCTGGTGACCCGGTCCAGTTGTAGAAAATCGGTCGCCAGCCCTGTGACATCACGGCTTTGCTTATAGAGGTTGTCAATTGAACCGAATGAGTTGGCGACAATCTGGTCCAGCTGCTGCAATCCGCGCGTAATGCCCTTCTCGCTCACCTCCAGCAGTTGGCTCTCTGCCGCTCCCAACACGTCCAGCGCCGGCTCGCTCTGGTCCGCTGCACGTGCAATCGCAGCGGAGCAGATTGCCATCAGCCGACGCAACAGGCTCTTGTCCTTCACGATCCGGATGTATTCCTCAATCACCGGCCGCAACGGCAGTCCCTCGGTGAGCGACGCCAGATACGCCACGCCGCCCACCGACTCAACCTCCTTGTTCCGCGCCAGCTCTTCGGCCAGAGTGACGATATCTACCGCCCGCTGCGACGTCAGCAGTTCCGTCATTCGGAGATAAATCCGCCGATGCGAGTCCAGGGAAAAATCATCCGCCTCCAGCCGCTCGGCGGCTTCAGCGTGCGCTGCATTGTCCAACAAAATTGCGCCGAGAATCGTCCTCTCAGCGTCGACATTTGCCGGCAGCCCGGCATCCAGCGTCAGATTGGGAATAGTGGCCATACATTCGAGTGTAGGCCGGGCGGGAGCCCAATGCAGCGTGTGAATCGCCGCGCTTCTCTGTGGGAATCAGGGGCGTCTTTCCGCCCCAGGTCAATAGGGGCCCTACTGAGAAATAACCATCGTCGACGTGCTTCCCACGTAAAATGTGGTCTTGTTCCAGAAAGGAATGGAAAGCGGGAAGGGATACGTTACCGTCACCTGCACCTCATACCCCTGCTGGTTGCAAGGGTTCGTCGGTGTCGCGGTACAGGTGGACCACGTCACGCTGGGCGGTGTGCTCGGCTGCAGCCATTTCGCCGAAACCAACAGCTGGCTGGAGTTGAGGCCCGGATAGGGGATCGACCGCACGTAGGTCTGAATGTCGGTCTGGGTCGCGTTGCAGTGGTCCAGTCCCGGCGTATTCGTGCTGCAATCTGATCCGCGCACAATCGCCCAGCGGGAGGCCACACGCGCCGCTTCGGAGACGTAGTTATACGTGTAAAGTGCCAACCCTACCTCAATGATGCCAATCAGGAAGAGCAGAAACAGAGAGATGCTGATCGCCATCTCCACCAGCGCATTGCCCGCCTCGTCCGCTCCCAGGCGGCCCATGTGCCCAGCCGGAGGGCGCAATCCGCTCAAGATTCTCTTCAATCGCATCGTCCTCATTGAATTAGCACCGTCTGCTGGTCTCGTCCGTTGAGCGTAAAGGATGTCCCCAGCCCGCCCACGTGAAAGAGCGGATTGAAGCTCGTCGAGGTCACCACGGTCAGGATGCCTTCCACCTCCGCTCCACTGGCGCAGATCAGGGGAGACCCCGTCGGGGTCGTGCCATCGGAGCATGTGTACGACAGCGTCGGCACCGTGCTGGCGAGGGTGATGTTCGCGGCATCGTTAGCTGCTGCATTCTGAATCCCGACGGTATCCGAAGCATAGATGATGCTTTGCGCGCCGTATTGCGCCCCCGCATGCGCGGCATTGGAAACCTCAATCGCCACATACGCCAGCCGGGCCAGCTCTACCGTGCCAATGAGCATCAGCACCAGGACCGGCAGCAGCAGACCAAGTTCGGTAAGCGCCTGACCGCCATCCGCCTTCCAGAGCCTGCCCAGAAATCTCCTCAGGCCATGTATATGCATCTCCATGACAGCCCTTCCTTATTCCACCAGGATGATCTGGGTCAGCGGGGTGGTTTTTGCATTCGCCGTATTGTAGTTGGGCAGCCGGATGCTCGACGAGTTCACCGAGAGTGTGTTGGCGACGAGTCCGGTCGCCACCACGCCGCCACCATTGTCATGCAACGTCACATTCGCGCCCGGCGCATAGATAAAGCCGTCCAGCACTTCGTTATTGCTTCCGAATTGCACCTGCAGTGGATTCGTATTGGCCACTGGCTGCCAGATGGCGACTGCATCCAAAGCGCCCGAAGACGGCGCATAGAGATTCAGAATCGAGTTCGACTGCTGCGTCAGCGTGCCCCCATAAATCTCCATCGTTGCGCCAACTGTCGCGGGGGGGTAAGGGAACGTGTTATTTGTTGCATCGTATGTTGGCCCCGAGCCAAAGGTCACGGTTGAGCCTACGCCGATCGTCACACCTTGCTCAAAGACGTATACGACGCTCGGCGCGGTGCTGCTCAAGCCAGAGGCACCATTGAAGACTACGCCGTTGCCGATCGTCACCGGACTCGTGAAACAGATCACCGGAGTCGAGGCAGAGCCCTGGACCGTGGACTCATTGGCGGTTGTAATGGAGGACAGAGCGCTGGTCTGGTTGCAGGTCGGCGGCTGTGGCTGGTTGGCCACCTGATTCGCCAGTGGATCCGTCGGCAGTCCCTGCACGCCCGACGAGATCGTCGTCGGGTTCGTATCGTGGCCTGAATAACCACCTGGGGTCGCCAGGTAGGTTGTATCCACAGTGCCGCCATTGCCGGTCACTTTGATGGCGCTCGAGCTTGTGGATGCCACCACCCCGCCGCACGCAGGTAATGGATTCCCATTGGCATCCGTCCCGCCCGTGATGGAGTAGGCCCCCTTCAAGCTGAGTGCGCCCGAAGCAGTCGGATTGGTCACGTACCAGCAGGCCTTGGCTCCGCCCACATCCCCCGCTACTGCGCGCGCAGTCACATTGACGGAACCAAACCCAAAGAGCTTCATGAAATAGGTCGGGTTGGGCTGCGAAATCAGCGCCTCAGCAAACGTCGTCTGTGCGGTATTCGGGCCCATGGTTGGCGGCATATTAATCACCACCGAGTTCCCATTCGTCCCATCCGTAATTCCATTATTCGAGGACGCCGTCTTACCGGCCGTCTGAGCGTGGCTCAGCGAAAGGTTGTAGTGGTAGTCCAGCACCGCCGCGGTGGCTGCCGCATCGGCTGCTATCTGCGCGTTCCGCTGGGCGCGGAACAGCAGACTCACATCCAGCGCCAATGCCATAAACCCCATCAACAGGGTCATACTCAGAGCGGAAATCACGACCATTTGCCCGCTCTCTTCGTGCACTATCCTCATGGTGACTCCTTGCCCGGCTCCGGCGATTGATTCCCAGAGCCTCTGCAATCGACCCCCTTAGCCCCATGGCGGCCGCCTGAACTCCAGCGCGCCCGCTCTCAGCTATCCCTACACCCATACCCGCCCGGCGGGCAATCCCACCTTTGTGCCGACGGGGACGAATTGCGGGAGAAGCCCTCCGCTCCGCGGCCGGCCTGCGTTCAAGCGACCCCTCGGACTGACCTGACCAGGAACGGCTCACTGACCCAAATGCACCAGCGATCAGAGCATCCCACATCGCCCTCTGATCAAGGAAAACCACGCTACAAAGGAGCCAGTCCTATCAATATATGGCCTTCCCGTGTCCACTTTGCCCCCAAAAAAGACAAAAAGCGTATCGAGAGTGATTACCACGGTACCTGGCTAAGGGTCTCTTTCGAGATCAAAATCTACGCACGTCCGAGTGTCACTGGCGACATGTCCCGCGGTCTTATCCCCGCCAGCGCAACACCGGTTTGCGCGCCGCCTGCACTTCGTCAAGCCGGCTGACCCGCGTTGAGTGCGGCGCGGTCTTCACCAGTTCCGGCGTCTCCTCCACCTCGCGCGCAATTGACCGCATCGCCTCGATGAACAGGTCCAACTCTTCCTTCGACTCGCTCTCCGTCGGCTCAATCATCAGCGCGCCCGGCACAATCAGAGGAAAGCTCACGGTATACGGATGAAACCCATAATCGATCAGCCGCTTGGCAAAATCACCCGTTTTCACACCTTTGGCCGCCTGACGCTTGTCGCTGAAGACTACCTCGTGCATCGACGCCGTTTTGTACGGCAGCTCAAACAAGTCCTCGAGCTTGGCCCGCACGTAATTTGCGTTCAGCACGGCATCCTCGGTCGTCTGCCGCAGCCCATCCGGTCCGTTCGCCAGAATGTACGCCAGCGCCCGGATGAACATCCCGGTATTTCCATAGAACGCGCGCACCCGTCCGACGGATTGCGGCCTGTCATACTCCCAGTGCAGCGCACCGGGTGCCGCAGAGATCGTCACCGAACTCTGGGGTTCGCCAGCGCTCCGCACCAGCACCGGCGTGGGCAGAAACGGCTCCAGAAACCTCTTGCACGCCACCGGACCCGATCCTGGTCCGCCTCCGCCATGCGGCGTGGAAAACGTCTTGTGCAGGTTCAGGTGCATCACGTCCACGCCAAAGTCTCCTGGCCGCACCTTGCCCACCAGCGCGTTCATGTTGGCGCCATCCATGTAAAGCAGCGCGCCCTTGGCGTGCAGAATGTCCGCAATGCGGTGAATCTGGCTCTCAAATACCCCGATGGTCGAGGGATTTGTCAGCATCAGCGCGGCTGTCTCTGAATCCACCTGTCGCTCCAGCGCCTCCAGGTCAATCCCGCCCTCGCTGTTCGATTTCAGGTTTTCCACCGCGTAGCCGCAGATGGCCGCCGTCGCCGGATTCGTTCCATGCGCCGAATCGGGAATCAGGATCTTCTTCCGCGCATTGCCCTGCGACTCATGCCACGCCCGCACCAGCAGGATGCCCGTGAACTCGCCATGCGCGCCTGCTGCCGGCTGCAGCGTAATCGCATCCATGCCCGTGATTTCCGTCAGGCACTTCTGCAACAGGTCAATCACCTCAAGAATTCCCTGCGCCTGCGCATCGGGCCGGTAAGGATGCGCCTCCGCCAGCCCTTCAATCCGCGCCACAAACTCGTTCACCCGCGGGTTGTACTTCATCGTGCATGAACCGAGGGGATACATTCCCAGGTCAATCGCGTAGTTCCACGTCGAGAGCCGCGTAAAATGCCGGATGATTTCAATCTCGCTCAACTCCGGCAGCCCCGCAGAGGCTTGCCGATGCGTTTCTCCAAGAAGAGAAGATGCATCCACCGCCGGCACATCGAGCGGGGGAAGCTTGTATGCTTTCTTGCCCGGCGACGACTTCTCAAATACCAGACCTTCATTCTGCGTCTGGTGCGGCCTCACCTTGCCCACTGTCTTGCGCTCAATCGACTCCGTCGCCATCACGCCTCCACCAGCCCTGCAGCCAGCACCTTCGCCGCTGCATCGATCTGCTCGCGCGTCACAACCTCGGTCGCGCACCACAGAGTGGCGTCCTTCAATTCCGGATACCAGCGGCCCAGCTCCACGCCGCCTACGATCCTTTCGTCAATCAGCCGCTGTTGCCAAAGCGACGGTACCTCGTCTGTTTGCAGAACAAACTCGTGAAACCTTGGCGCCCCATCAAATCGCAACCGCACACCGGAAACCGCGCTCAACTCCCGCGCCGCATAGGCCGCCTTCGCCAGGTTGTGCTCCGCCAGCTCACGAATTCCTTCTTTCCCATATACCGTCAGGAAGATCGTTGCCATCAGAGCCACTAACGCCTGATTCGTGCAGATATTTGACGTCGCTTTCTCGCGCCGGATGTGCTGCTCCCGCGTCGATAGGGTCAGCACAAAGCCGCGGTTGCCATCCTTGTCCACCGTTTGCCCTGCAAGACGCCCCGGCATCTGTCGAAGGTACTGCTCCTTCGCCGCAATCACCCCGCAGAACGGTCCACCGTAGCTCAGCGCCACGCCAAAGCTCTGCGCCTCCATGCTTACGATGTCCGCTTCCACCGGAGGCTGCACCACACCGAGGCTGACCGCTTCTGCAATCGACACAATCAGCAGCGCACCCTTTTTGTGCGCGATCTCTGCAATTGCGGGAATGTCCTCAATGATGCCGAAAAAGTTGGGGCTCTGCACAAGGACTGCGGCCATCTCTTCGGTGACTGCTGTCTCCAGAGCCGCCATATCCACACGCCCGGTCTTGGCGTCATAGGGAATTTCCGCCGTCGCTAGTTCCCTGTGCCGCAGATAGGTTGCCAGCACCTCGCGGTACTCCGGGTGCACGGTTCGTGCCACTACGGCCTTGTGCCGCCCTGTCACGCGCATGGCCATCAGCACGGCCTCTGCCGCGCCCGTGGAGCCGTCATACATGCTCGCGTTGGCCACGTCCATCCCGGTCAGCTCGGCAATCATCGTCTGAAACTCAAAAATCGCCTGCAGCGTCCCCTGAGTCATCTCCGCCTGATACGGCGTATAGCTCGTCAGAAATTCGCCGCGCTGCACCAGCGAATCGATAATCACCGGGCGGTAGTGCCGATACGCACCTGCGCCCAGAAAACTCGCGTAGTCTGTCGCGTTCTTTTGCCCTGCGTCCTTGAAGTAGCGAATAATTTCGCTCTCCGCCTGCTGCCGCGGAATCTTCAGGTCCCGTTCTAGCCGGTACTCCTCCGGAATCACGCTGAACAACTCATCAATCGACTTCGCGCCGATCTCCGCAAGCATCTGCTCGCGCTCCGCATCGGACTTCGGTAAATAGCGCATGGATTGCTCTCAGCTCCTCGCCTCTTGCGTCTCACCAAAACAGCTCAGGCGGCTGGGCCTCGTTCACAGCCACCAGAAATGCATTTCAGAATTGGTTCTGCGATTCCGCGCGGCCGGACAGGCCGCGTACGACCGGCGCTATGCCCCGGTCTCCTCGCTCACAAAGCTTTCGTAGGCGGCCGCATCCAGCAGATTTTCCCACTCTGAGGGATTGCTGAGCTCCACTTTGATGATCCACGTCTCATGAGGAGCCTCGTTGATCTTGTCCGGCGTCGTCTTCAGTGACTCGTTCACCGCTGTCACCGTGCCGCTCACCGGCGAGTAGAGATCGCTCACCGCCTTCACGCTCTCCACCGATCCAAACGTCTGATTCGCAGTCACCGAGTCGCCGACCTTTGGCGCATCCACATACACAATGTCTCCCAGCGAATTCTGCGCGTAGTCCGTAATTCCAATCGTGCCCGTGTTGCCCTCCAGCACGATCCATTCATGTTCCTTCGTGTATCGATAATTTGTCGGATACGCCATGACGCAGTCCTCTCCTCAACAGCAAAATAGCGAAATCTTAGTGTACGACCTGTGCCCGCCGACACACTGTGAGGAAAAGCCGCCGTTTTCGCGCCATCCAACTCCGACGGCCGCGCTACCTGCCCGGTCCAAACCCTGGGTAAGGCTCCAGCGGGGTGAGCACCACAAGTTCCAGCATCCCAGCCGCAAACATCGGCAGGCTTTCAAGCGCCGCTCTCACCTCAGCCTCACTCGCGGCCTCCCAGACAATCGCTGCTCCCGGCACGTCGCCGCGCTTCCAAATCTGCCGCAGGATCCCCGCCGCATACAGTTCCTTCGCGCGCTGCGTCTCGCGCACCGCCAACTCCCCCGCAAACGCCTCTGCTGGAAACTGTTCCACTCGCCGTCGTGACACTGTCAGAAATTGCATACGCCCATTTTCGCAAGAAATCTGCCTTTGCTTTCCCTACTTCCGGAAGAATTCTCCGTGCCCGCCGTGCGCCCACGGATCATATTCCTTCGCAAACTGCGCCCGGCTCTGCGTCGAAGGGTGGTTGTACAGCAGAAATACAATCACCGGATTCGGATGCGGCTCCTCCAGCCATGCTTCACCCAGCCGGTTAAATGCCGCCACAGCCGTCTCCTGCGGGTCCGCCACAATCCCGTGCAGCGCCTCCTGTCCGTAGACATCCGCCTGGTGCTCCACGTACCGGCTCAGCCCATTTGCGAGCGGCTCCGCCACGATTCCGCCCAGTGAAACCGCCAGCAACAGCACGCCGAATCCGGCGCGGCTCTCCAGCCCACCCACGCCCCATCGCCCGCCAAACCGGCGCAGCATCCACTCTGCCACCCGCGCGCAGGCCCAGAAGCCGAACAGCATCAGCATCGCTGATACGGCCATCATCTTTGGAAGGTGGTGCAGCACGTAGTGTCCTGTCTCGTGCGCAAAGATGAACAGCACCTCGTCATTCGGCACGCGATCCACTGTCGTATCCCACACCACAAGGCGCTTGGTCGCTCCCCATCCGCTCACCCAGGCATTCAGCCCGTTCGTCTTGGCGCTGGCCTTCATCAGGAACATGCGCTCTGGTGGGATCTCCGCCCCAGTCCGATCCACCACCCTTTCCAGCTCTGCCACCAGCGCCGGATCCGCCTTCTGCAGCGGTTCAAAGTGGTTAAAGATTGGCTCCAACAGCGGCCCGACAAACACCCCCAGCGCCATCAGCGGCACCGCCACCACCCATGCTCCCAGCCAGTAGCGCCGCGGCCACCGCCGCACTACGCCATGAAACAAAAGAAGCACCGGAGCGCCAATCCCCACAGAAAGCCCCAGAGCCTTCAGCCAATCCGCTGTCCAGCTCGCCCAACTCTGCACGCTAATGCCGAACTGCAGACTCACGTGGTGGGCAAACCACTCCAGAGGCAAATCTGCCGCGGACGCCACCGTCACAAACAACGCAAAGAACAGAAGTCCCTGTACCCATTGTTTGCGATGCACACCTTTCACCCAGCGGTCCGCGCGCGCCGCCAGTCGGGTCGCCAATAGCAGCCACGCAACAACCAGATCCCACAATGGCGCCACAATCCCCAGCACATCCCGGATCCGCCCCAGTGCGTGCGCCTTCTTGAGTTCCTCCGGCGGAAGCCGGTACGCATCCTCGTTTGCGGCCGCTAACAGCCTCACATCAGCGTTTGACCCAGTCGGAGCCGTTTGTCCCATTGCCTGCTGCGCCGTACGCGCCAGCCCGATGCCCAGGGCCAGACTCAGCACCATTCCTCCTACGCCGCGACAACCCATTGGACATATCCCTCCACGACAGGCGATGCTGTATCCATCGTGCCGGTTCGCACACGTGCCCGATTCTAATTGACTTCTATGCCACTTCGTCCCGCTCGCGCACTCCGGCGCTCCCTTCGCGCAACGCCTGCCGCCACTCTTCTCTTGCTCGCCGCCGGTGCTTCCCATGCCCACTCCCAACAGTCATCCGTTCTACTTGACGCCATGAGCGACGAGCTCCATCGCGCCTTCACCTCGCTCGGACATCAGGGGGATGACAAGCTACCTCCGCCCTATTTCCTCAGTTACTCCGTGAACGACGTGACATCCGTCTCAATCCGCGCCCAATTCGGCGCACTCGTCGGCAGCAATTCCAGCCATATCCGGACTGCCGACGTTCAGGTCCGCGTCGGTACGCCCGCGCTCGACAACACGCACGGCGATCATCATCAGTCCGCCGTGAACAGCGTCCAGCTCCCGCTCGTTGACGATCGGGCCGCGATCGCGCGGTCCCTGTGGGGTGCCACCAACAACGGATATGGCAACGCCATCGACAACTATCTCCGCGTCAAAACTGAAGCGCAGGTTCGCGCGAAGGAAGAAGACACGTCACCCGACTTCAGCCACCAGGCCCCCCAGGTTTACCTCGGCAAGCCCGCAGCACCCGTGACTCTCGACCGCGCCGCATGGGAGCAGCGCATTGCTGCGCTCTCCCGCGTCTTCCGCCAGTATCCCCACGTCTACCAGAATCTCGTTTCCCTCAGCGTCGTGAATCAGACCGACTACTTTGTTTCATCCGAGGGATCGCGCATTGTGCAGCCTCATCTTGAAGCGCGCATTGTCATTGTTGCCCTTACTCGCGCTGACGATGGCATGGAGCTTTTTCGCGACCAGACCTTTGAGGCCGAAACTCCCGCCGGCCTCCCTGGCCAGGCCGAACTGGAAGCCGAAGCGCGTTCGCTTGGCCAAAGTCTTGAAGCGCTCCGCGTCGCTCCCGTCACGCAGCCGTTCGACGGCCCTGCCATTCTTTCTGGACGCGCCGCCGCCGTCTTCTTCCATGAAGTTCTCGGCCACCGCCTGGAGGGCCAGCGCCAGCGCGGCGACGAAGAAGGCCAGACCTTTACCAAAGACATTGGCAAAGACATCCTGCCCAGCTTCCTTTCCGTATCCGACGACCCAACCCGCACCACCTTTCAGAGGACCTGGTTGAGTGGAAGCTATGCCTATGATGACGAAGGCCAGAAGGCCCAGCGCGTTGACCTCATCCAAAACGGCGTCCTTAAAACATTCCTGATGTCGCGCCTGCCCATCGCCAGCTTTTCCCTCTCCAATGGCCATGGCCGCGCAGAATCCGGCCGTGTTCCCACAGGCCGCCAAGGGAACCTCATCGTCACCTCCACAAGGACGGAGACAGAAGCGAGCCTCCGCAAGCAGCTCATTGAAGAAGCCCGCAAGCAGGGCAAACCCTACGGCCTTTACTTTGAAGACATCTCCTCCGGGTTCGCCGTCACCACGCGCAGTTCGCCCCAGGCCTTCCAGGTGATCCCCCTCGTCGTCTATCGCGTCTACGTTGACGGCCGTCCCGACGAACTTGTCCGCGGGGTCAGTATCGTTGGCACTCCGCTCGCGGCGTTGAAGCGCATCCTCGCCACCGGCAACCAGAGCGAAGTCTTTAACGGAGAGTGCGGTGCCGAGTCAGGCACCATTCCCGTCAGTGCTGTCGCGCCGGCCATGCTCGTCAGTGAAATTGAAACGCAGCGCCAACCGCAGGACAGAGCCCGACCTCCCATTTTGCCGATTCCCGGTGCACCCGCAGCGGCACCTTCCGCAGCCGTCAAGGAGGCCCAATGAACCGCTTCGCCGCCGCCGCGCTCTCCTTCAGCCTCGCTTTGCCTACCCTCGCCGCAGCGCAACCCTCGCGCGCCGACACCCCAAAAGACCCCGTCCTCGCCGCCATGCTCACCGAGCTTGACCGTAGCGAGAACCAGCTCCAGCTCCCCGGCTTTCAAAAGCCCTTCTTCATTCAGTACCGCATCGAAGATGTCCAGGACTTCCAGACCAGCGCCTCCTTCGGCGCCACAATCGGGACTGAGAGCAACCATGCTCGTATCGCCCGGGTCACCGTCCGCGTCGGCAACTACAAAACCGATAGCTCCACCGCACGCGGTGACGGCGCCGTCCAGCTCGCCGCGCTCGACGACGACTCCATCGCCCTCCGCTCTGCTCTCTGGTCCGCCACGGACCTCGCTTATAAGAACGCACTGGACGCTTACGCGCGCAAGCAGGCCGCTCTCCGTCAGGTCCAGACCCTGCCCCAGGCCGACGACTTCAGCCATGAGCAGCCCACCTTCGCCATGGACGAACCCATCCAGCTTCACATCGATCAGGGCGCCTGGACCACGCGCATCGCCCGAGCCAGCGGCCTCTATCGAACTGCCGCATCTGTCGCCGCTCTCGAGCGCAATATCCAGTACAGCTCCACCATCTTTCGCGCCCGCGCCGTCACGACTTGGATCGTCAACAGTGAGGGCTCCATCGTTCGCACGAGCAAGGCCACCTATCAGGAAGGGATTGCCGTTGGCACACAGGCCGACGATGGCATGCATCTCGACCGTTCCTACGCCTCCACCGGCGCCTCCATCACAGACCTCGACAAGCCCGAGGTTTTCGAGCAGCACGTTCTCTCTCTCATCGCATCGCTTGGCGAACTCCGCCGGGCGCCTATCGTCGAAGCGGAGTACCACGGTCCCGTCCTGCTCACCGCTGACGCCAGCGCCGACACCTTCCGGTTCCTGCTTGCTCCCGGAGTCGCCGCCACCCGCCCGCCGCTCGGCAGTGAGGCGCGCACCAACGGCCCTTACGCCTCCAGTTACCATACGCGCATCCTGCCTGACACTTTCACCGTCACCGACGATCCCTCCCTGAGGACCTGGAATGGCACCGGCCTCGTCGGCTCTTATTCCATCGACGATGAAGCTGTACCCGCTCAGCGAGTTGAGGTCGTCGACCACGGTGTCCTTCAGAATTACCTCATCGGTCGCGAGCCCGTGCGCGACGTCCCGCATTCCAACGGTCATGGTCGCGCTGGGATTACAGGCCCTCCGCAGCCCTCCATCGGTGTCTTCAAAATCACCGCCGCCAACGGCTTATCCAGCGCAGATCTTAGCCGCAGGCTCCTCGCCGCCGCCAGTGAGAATACCCTCGATCATGTCTATGAAGTCGAGACCTTTGGCCCCGGCATGAACCCGCGCCTGCTCTACCGTGTTACCCCCAGCGGCAGCCGCCAGCTCGTTCGCGGAGCTTCTCTCGACGACCTCGACCAGCGCACCCTTCGCTCCAGTATCCTTGCCGCCGGCCGAGACCTCTGGGTCGCCAACTACTCCGGGGATATCCCCCAGACAGTGCTCGCACCCGCCTTGCTTCTGAACGATGTCACTATTCGCCGCGCCAATGAAATTAACGACAAGCTCCCCTTTTATCCGCCGCCCGATTAGGATCTTCGACACTCCGTTACGATCCTGATTCCCAAGCTGCTCCGCCAGGCAACTTTTTCCTGCCTATGCAATTTCTTCCCATCCTCGGTCCGGATCAGGATCCACATCCACCGCCCCGTCAATCATTTACAGCGCCGCGTGATTGGCCCTCCACTTGCATAACGGGTGAATGGGCTCACTTTGTCGTCAAGCTCTCTTCGGAGGTTTCCAATGGACGGTTCTCTCTCACCCTGGATTAAGGTAGGACTTCCCGCCATCGCAGTTCTTGCTGGCATCGGCGGCTATGCCCTTCACGAGCGCAACAGCGCCCAGAATCTGGCCAGCCAGAACGCGCAAATCTCGGCCCAACTTAGCGCCACGAATTCGCAGATGCGTGCGCTTTCCTCGCAGGTCAGCACTCTTGTCGCCAACGACCAGGCCCGCCAGGCGGCTCAGGCAGCCGCGGCCGTGACGCCTGCGCGCCACTCCGCAGGCCACGCCCGCAGCGGCGCCCATGCATACGATCCGCGCTACAACAAGCTGCAGTCGCAGGTGGACGCACAGGGCAAGGCCATCGATCAGGAGCGCGCCGATATCTCAAGCACACAGTCCGATCTCTCCAACACGCGGACTGAACTCAACGGCAACATCGCCCGCAATCACGACCAGCTCGTGCTCCTCCAGAAGCGCGGCGAGCGCAACTACTATGAGTTCGACCTGAACAAGTCGAAGCAATTCACGCGTGAGGGTCCCATCGGCATCGCCCTGCGCAAGGCCAATACCCGCCATCAGTTCGCGGACCTTCAGCTCATGGTCAGCGACAGCAACCTCTCCCAGAAGCACGTCAATCTCTATCAGCCTGCGATGTTCTATGCACCGGACAGCCAGCAGCCAATCGAAATTGTCATCAACGCGATCTCAAAGAACCATATTCACGGCTACATCAGCGCACCAAAATACCGCCAATCTGAGCTCACTGCCATGAGCTCGGCAGAGGCGAACCCCGCTCAGGCAGCGAACAGCCCGGCTGGCGCCAATGCGGACGCGGTACCCCCAGTCCGCCAGAAACTGCCCGTTCCGAGCGCCAGCGAGATTCAATAATCACGTCGGCCCTCTCGCGTTTCTTGGCGCAGGGCGGGAGGGCCATTCCGGATAGACCCTTCGCAGCGTTTCCCTCGTTTGCATTGCGTCCGGAAATTCCTGTAACCCCATAGGTCTGTGGGACTGCGCTCTCACCCTCAGTCCAGCCGCGTCAGATACGGCTGGCCCTCCGACAGCCGCACATGACGCGCAATGAACTCCGCCTCCTGGCGATTGTCGCCTTCTGGACGAATACGCACCCAGTAGCTCTTCTCACCGGCAAATTCGATAACGTGCGAGTCGGGATACTTTCGGAGAAGCTCCTTCTTGAGCTTCTCCGCCTTGCGTGCGCTTGAGAGGGCGCCAATCTGCACGCACCACCGTCCGGCTCCATCCAGCGGCTTGGGCGACCGATACACGTCAACTCGCACCCGGGCCAACCCCGTCCAGTAAATCCCCACCGCCTTCGCGGACGCAGGGCTCAGGTCGATGATGCGATCCGGCACAAACGGTCCTCGGTCCGTAATCCGCATCGCTGCGGTCTGCCCGGTCTTCAGATTCGTCACCGCGACCAGAGTTCCCATCGGAAGCGTGCGGTTAGCCGCCGTCATTGCGCTGTTGTGAAACACCTCGCCATTCGCGGCTCTGCGCCCCTTATACGGCGCTCGATACCATGTTGCGTTTCCCTCAAATGAATAAATCGGATCGTGCGACTCCACAAATTGCAGATCGTCGTCGCTCACGCCGCCCTCGGGCGCAGGCGTCACAGCAATTCGCCCTGATCCTGTGGTCGCCGAAGCCTCGGGCCCTCCGCTCGACGTCGCAGGTGTCTCGGCCGTCAAGGCCGGCGGCGCCGCTTGAGGAGCCGGCATCCGTGCTGTCTGGTGGTGCCCGCACCCTGCCGCCAGCAACATCAAGCCCAGCGCCGAGGTGGCCGCGATGCGTCCGTCCCGCGCAATCATCTCTGTCCTGCTCATCCCACCCGTGGCCCCTTGGGTTGATCCATGCGATCGGCAAGCTTTTGCAGGCTCTCCGCCAGCTTTCGCATGGCCGTGATTGACTCGCTGCGCACCTGCGGTACCACCGCGTCATTCACATACGCAATCGCGTGCCGCAGTTCCATCTCAATCAGCTCAATCGCCTCTTCAATCCGCTGGCCGACGCTTGGCCCCGATGGCGCGCCGGAAGGAGGATATGTGCCCACGGCTTAACTCCTCTTTCTCAGTCTCCGAGCGCACTCTCTTGCCGTCAATGTCACCAGGGGCCCCGTGTGCCTATCTAGCCAACAGTTCCGGGCCGCCTTAATGAACCCAAATGGCACCCTGACCAACGACAACTCTTTGCGGTCGCTGGGGTTACCATCTAGATGAATTGGCCGTCAGATGCAATGAGCGGTCCGCAGAGTTTTACTGAGTCCAACTCTGCTTCGCGTGATCACCCGAGATCTGTACTCCCCGGCGCAAGCCGGGAGCCCGGTTGCACTCAGCACCACCTGTTTCACTTGCACCTTGGCATTTGAGGACAAGGCGATTGCAACAGCCATCGATCGATCTGGGCCCCAATTCTCGTTCCGGCTCGCCCGCGGCGCACTTCCTTCGTCGCCACCCGCTTTCGCTGGTACCCGTTGCCGTTTTTGCCTCAAGTCTCCTGATCGCTCCTCGCCCCATTGCTGGACAAACCCCGCAAACCACCGACACTTCTCTGCCCCAGGCTCCGCTGCCGCAAACCCCCGTGCCCACCGCAACCGCGCCTCCGAAGACCCATACGCTTCTGCCCTGCCCTGCCAAACCAGCAGCATCCTCACGCCCTGAGTCCACCACTCCCGAAAGCACGCAGTCCGCAGGGGCTTCAGCTCTTCAGCCCTGCAAACCGGCTAAACCCGTCAACTGGTTGGCACGCTTCCTCAACGGCCCCGAGGTCAAGCCCCTCACGCCAACGGAGAAGGCGCGCCTCGCAGTCCGCAACCTCCTCGACCCATTCAACGCCATCACCATCGCCGGCCAGTCCGGCATCGCCGTCGCATCCGACTCCCACTCCCCCTACGGTCCAGGCATGCCGGGCTTCGGCAAAAACGTTGGCGTCAGTTATGCAGAAGACATGACCGGCGAATTCTTCGGCACCTTTCTCATCCCTTCCATCGCGCACCAGGATCCCCACTACCACCGCATGCCCACCGCATCCATCCGCCGCCGAGCCCTCCACGCCGCCCTTCAGGTCCTGTGGACGCAGGGCGACAACGGCCGCGGCATGCTGAACTACGCCAGCATCGTCGGCTCTGCCATCGACCTCGGCATCAGCAACCTCTACGTTCCCGGCGAACAGACCCACCTCTCCGCCGACGTCACCCGCTACTCCATCGGCCTCGCCACCGCACCCATTGACAACTACATCACCGAGTTTCTGCCCGACGTAGCCCGCCGCATCCACGTCCGCATCGTCCTCGTCCAGCGCATCATCAACCAGGTCGCCACCACGGAAGGCGGCGGCACACCGTGACCCCGGTCCTAACACCTTCTCCATCAACGCCTTCAAGCAAAACCGCCAGCGCGTGCTCACACTCCATTCGCCCCGGCCAAATCCCCGTTTAACCCCCGTTTCTGCCATTCGCTGCACCCCGGTTGGATGGACAACCCCGGAAGTCTATCCTCGAAATGACTTTTTACGTTCCGGCGGGTGCCCATTGCGGCCCAGAACATCCGATCCGGGACTGCCCCGATTTGTAGCGAAAGCTGGGGCCAAGTCGAGCGCGACCAACATATAAGGAGACAGTGAACATGTCCAAAGCAGTCAAGTACGCCGAGAAAGCCGTCGTCTACGCGGCCAAGGGTGCGTGGGTTGCCTTTGAGCGGCTGAATCGCATCAGCCCCAACCCGTCCTTCACCCCCAAGTGGAGCGACAAGCCCCTGCTCAAGAGCTATCAGAAGGAAAAGCCCCCTCTCGGCTGGCCGCGCACGACGGATTCTCTCTGTCCCAAGTGCGTCCCCGAGATTCGCCAGCAGATCCTCGACGGCAAGCTGCCCCATGAAGTCCTGCTCAACGAAAAGGTGGGCGAAATCAAGGCCCAGATCATCGAGCGCGACGGTAAGATCCTCATGGTCAAGGACTGTCCGAAGCACGGCCACTTCGAGGACGTCATGTCCATCGATCCGGCCTTCTTCAAGCACCTGGAAGAGTCCTTCCCCGGCCGCGACATCCGCGCTCACGGCGCCGGCGATGAGAAGCTCCACCACCACGGCACCAGCACCGTCACGCATGGCCGCGGCTCGGTGCTCACGATCGACCTCACCAACCGCTGCAACATGATGTGCGACCCCTGCTTCATGGACGCCAACCAGGTTGGCTTCGTCCACGAGCTTACGTGGGAAGAAATCAAGACCATGCTCGACAACGCCGTGCAGGTCAAGCCCCGGCGCCAGATGAGCGTCCAGTTCTCCGGCGGCGAGCCCACGCTCTCGCCCTACTTCCTTGATGCCATCGCCTACTCGCGCAAGGTCGGTTACAACTCCGTCCAGGCCGCGTCCAACGGCATCGAGTTTGCCAAGTCCAAGGAGTTGTGCCGCGCCGCCGCTGAGGCCGGTCTGCGTTACGTCTACCTCCAGTTTGACGGCATCGGCAACGCCGCCAACTCCCACCGCAAGGTCGGCAATCTCTTCGACGTCAAGCTTCAGGCCATCAACAATCTTCACGAGGCCGGCGTCGAAATCGTTCCCGTCACCACCATCATCAACGGGATCAACAACGAGCAGGTGGGCCGCATCATCAAGTTTGCCCTCGACAACCCCAAGAAGATCAGCTTCCTCAGCTTCCAGCCCGTCAGTTTCACTGGCCGCGACGAGGACATCACCGACGAGCGCCGCTTTGCTCAGCGCTACACTCTCTCGCACATGGCCCACGACATCAAGAACCAGTGCGGCTTCGGTGAGCCCGAGCGCGACTGGTTCCCCATCTCCTTCATGTCCACCTTTTCGGATTGGGCCGACCTCGTGCACGGACCCACAGCCGAGTGGGGTCAGCTCTCCTGCGGTTGCCACCCCAACTGCGGCATCGGCATGGCCATGATGATTGACAAGGAAACCAAGGAAGCCGCGCCCGTCACCGCCTTCCTCCACATGGATCAGGTGGCCAAGGACCTCGCCAAGGTCAACGACGCAGGCCGCGGCAAGTGGCTCTCCGTAGTCGGTTTTGCTCTGGCCCTGCTGCGCAACTACGATCCCTTCCAGGCGCCCACCCACTTCAAGATCACCGACATGCTCAAGAAGATGGACAAGACCTTCAACGCCACCGGCAAGAACTACGGCAGCGTCAAGGGCGACCGCACCATGGAAGACATCCAGAAGCGCCGCCAGGACCGCTGGAACTTCCTCTTCATCGCCGGCATGTGGTTCCAGGATCTGTTCAACTACGACTTCCGCCGCACCGAGCAGTGCATCATCCCCTACGCCACGCAGGAAGGTGAAATCAGCTTCTGCGCCTACAATACCGGCATCGGCTGGCGCAATATCATCGAGAAGATGCACATGACCGCCACCCTCACCAAGTGGTATGAGGAGCACGGCCGTCACGAAATCTTCGCGGGCGGCAAAAAGGTCGGCATGACCCACGTGGGCCACGACCTCAAGCTCAACATGGAGCACGTCAACTCCGAAGCCAACCACACCCTCGACGAGCTCGGCATCGCCAAGAACGCCCGCGAAGAGCGTCTCCGCGCCCGCGCCGCCAGCCAGTCCAACATTGACCAGATCAAGCAGGACGCCGAAAACGCCAAGATGGCCAAGCTCTACCGCCAGCACGTCCTCGGCGAAAAGCCCGTCGAAGGCATCGTCTCGCTCGACAGCATTCGGCCTGCGACCAACAACGCAGCCAGCCCCATCAACCGCAACCAGCAGCCCGCCGAACCCGTCGCCGGCGACTGATCGTCCAGATAAACGTTCTGTGCGGGTGCCCCGTCCTAACTTGTTAGGGCGGGACAAGAAAAACATCCACTCATCCTTGGTTCTCTCACACGAAGGCCGTCCCTTACGGGACGGCCTTCGCGCTTGCGCAACGCACGCCAGCGGAGAACATCTCTGCGACATTGTGAGATAGCATTTAGCCCATGCCAAAGCGACTGGCGATCAGGGACCTTCGATCTGGGCGGACGGTCCTCACAAGGGTTGATTTTGCGTACGCCCCTAAGCCACCGCGGCGCCCGAGCGACATTGTCAAGAGAGCCACTTGGGACTCCATCGTAACGCGGGGTTGCCCCCAGCCTCGCTTCTGAGACCGGGGAAGGCACAACTCCATCCCCGCCACCGCCAGCTAGCAGCTAGAAGCTGTCCCATAGTCCCGCCGTCACATCACTCGCACCCGAAACGGCGGTACTCTGCATGCAGGAGGACGGCCATGACTCAGTATGCCTATCATTGCTGGGACTGCAAGCAGCAGTTCACCGTGCAGCACCCTGCGTCGCAGACCATCCCAACCCATCCCACCTGCCCCCACTGCGGCAGCACGCGCGTGCAGGAGCTGGCCACCGCCGCGGCCCCGCGCCCCGTCGAGAAGGCGCCCGTGGAAAGCACCCGCAGCAAGCAGGCCCATATGCGGCAGCCCCGCCAGCCACGCCGCCGCAGCGCCCTCTAGCTTCCCGTTCCACGGCACGCCCGCGCCCAGGAGTCCGCCTGGCGCGCTGTTGCAAGAGGCACGCCAGAAAATTCTCTGCTACCCGCAAACTGTCCTCTGAGTCTAAGCTCGCGGAAGTCCCCAGCACCTCTGCTGAAATTCCCCGCACAGTCGCGTGTCGCACTTCCAGACTGGGGGAAGTACCGATGAAGCAGTTCGCTGCCTTATTTGCTCTCGTCCTGGCGCTTGCCGCGTTCCCGGGTGCCTCTTTTGCCCAGCAGCAGGACCGTAACTTGTGGATCGAAAAATTCTCCGCTGACGCAAAAGCTGCATCCGCTGTTGCCTCGGTTCAAGCATCTACGGCGAACGCCCTTAAATACAGCAATCTTTTCGCAACCGTAAAAACCTTTGACACTGATGCCACACAGCCCGAAGGGACCTGGTCGCTCACGGCAAAGGAAGTGGAGTACAGCGGCGGCAGCACAGCCAAAAGAGCACTGATCGGCTTCGGCTCAGGCCGCGCCAAAATCACCATGGAATACACACTGATGGATCCCTCAAAGAAAGCGGTCTGGACCCAAAGGATTACGACCAAGCCGTCCTACTGGGGTGCTGCCGGAGCCATGGGGGCCGTGCAGAGCCAAAGCGGAGCCGTTGACGAGCAGGCCCAGAAACTCGTCAATGCGCTCACCAGCTTCTTCTCGCCTGACAAGGAATCCGCAAAGAAGTAGCCCCGCCTGATTCGCTTTGGCGGGTGGGCCAGTTGCGAGCTCCCCAGGCCCCGATTTCTGAGGCCTGGGGAACTACCCCGTCGCCAGCACCTTCCCGCTGAACGCGGAGGCTGAAGGCCGGACGGCGGCTGCCAGGCTACGAGTCGGCGATCTGGAATTCGACCAACTGCCCGGCCAGCAGACTGTAGAAGGTGAGCGTCACCACCAGCGTGGGCACGATCCACAGCAGGAAGGCTGTCGCGCCCGGCGCCACCGCCGCGAGACGCTGAAAGATCCCAACGGAGCTGACAAGCCATAACTGAAGACGAGCAAAGCCGATCACGCTCGGAATCGCGAAAAGGGCAGCGATGGCCTGGCACATTACGTAGCTGGACGGCGTCAGCTTGAGCCGCGCCCCGCACTTCTCACAGGTAAAAATTCTGCCTCCGGGCGTGCGGAAGATATTTTCCAGCATGACCGATGGTTGAAGCGTGTAGTAGAGGACCGAGACTTTCTGTTGGCACGACGGGCAGCTGGCCATCTTCCACCTCGGAGTAAGGATCATTATGGACCGGCTCGTCGCAGTGGTTCCACAGGATTTCGCAACCCGTTGGCGGTTTGCCGTGGGCGCCATCGATGATACCTGCACAAGCAGGGCCAAGGGCATCACCGCCATGCTGCGAGCTGAGGGCTGAAACGCCGGGCAGCAGGCCCATCGCAGCCGCACGCCTCCGCAGATGCCACGGGTTTATCATGATAGCGCGTGAAATTCCGCCGGCCAACGCCCCGGCACGATAGGGAGCAACAGCCATGAGCGACAAGCAGCCATCCGCCCGCCAGCAGGCGCGCCGCAATTTCCTGAAAGCCGGCGGCGCCGTTACCGCCGCACTGCTCACGCCCTCAATCTTTGCCGACACCGCAAACAAAGCGCTGCCTGCACTGCCCTCCAACCCCCGCACCCCCGAGGCCATGCCCACGCGCAACCTGGGCAAGACCGGCTACAAGGTAGGCATCTTCTCGCTCGGCGGCCAGGCCTCGCTCGAAAAGCCCAACAACTTCGACGTCGCCGTGCCCATCATCGAGCGCGCCCTCGATCTCGGCGTCAACTACATTGACACCTCCTCCATCTACGGCGGCCCCGAGCGCTGGAGCGAGCAGTACGTCGGCAAGGTCATGGCGAAGCGCCGCAATGAAGCATTTCTGGCAACGAAGACCAAGGAGCGCACGCGCGACGGCTCCATGCGGATGATTGAGAAGTCGCTGCAATTGCTGCAGACCGACCATGTGGACCTGTGGCAACTGCACGACATCGGCACAATGACCGACATCAACGAGGTCTTCGCCAAGGGCGGCGCCATGGAAGCCCTCATCGAGATGCAGCAGCAGAAGGTCGTCCGCTATCTTGGCATCACCGGCCATTACCGCCCCGATGCGCTCATCGAAGGCATCAAGCGCTATCCCTTTGACACCATCCTCATGGCCATGAATGCCGCCGATCCGCACCACTACAGCTTCAATCAGGAGCTGCTGCCCCTCGCCGTTGAAAAGCAGATGGGCATCATCGGGATGAAGATTCCCGGCCGCGGCCGCCTGCTGTCCAACTGGACCCCACAGCCCCTTGCCGTGCAGGCCCACATGTGGGAAGGCATGGTCCCCGCGCCCACGCCCGGCACGCTCACCATGCGCGAGGCCATGTACTACACCCTCTCGCGCCCCGTCAGCACCGTCATCATCGGCTGCGACACCATCGCCCAGCTCGAAGAGAATGTGCACCTCGCTCGTGCGTTCACTCCGCTCAACAAGAGCCAGCAGGCTGAGCTGGTCGCGAGAGCCGAGCCCGTTGCCAAGCCGTCGCTCTTCTTCCGCTTCTACGAAAGACCCTGAAGCGCGTCAACACGCCAGCAAGAGGAAGGCCGGAGCGTTGACTCCGGCCTTCCTGTTACCTTCCGCATCCTCAACCCTGCGTCTGCAGATACAGCCGGTACTTCTCCTTCTCGATCGCCGCAAAAGGTCGCAGCGTCAGCACGCCCGCGTCTGTCTTCATCTGCCAGTCGGTCGAGTCCTTCGCCACCTGCGTCGCCGCCAGCAAGTCTGCCCGCCGCACCGTCGCAGGGATCTCCCCGACGGCAAAAAGCGCCAGCGGCCCATGCACTGCGGCCACCAGGTCAGGATGCTGTGGGTCCACGGCTTCCAGCGCCGTCGCCATCTCAAACTCAATCTCGATGCGGTCGCCGCTCTTCCAGGTCCTCTCCACACGCACAAATTTACCAGGCTCCGGTCCGGCCATCACGCGCTTGCCATTCACCGCAATCGTCGTCTTCGCACCGGCCCATGCCGGAATCCGTAGATACACCGGAAACGCCGTCTCCCGATCCGTTCCAATCTCCAGCGTCGTCGTCGGCTCATGCGGATACGCCGTCCGCTGCGTCAGCGTCACCCGCGCGCCACCGCGCTGCCACGTCACGCGCGACGGCACATAGAGATTGACATACACGCCCGATGCATCGTGGAAATATGCGCTGATCCCGTAGTCCGCCGTAATCTCCGAGAACGTCCCCGTGCAGCAGTGCCACGTCTGCGGGTGATACACCTTTGTCCCATCGTTGTTGTAATCGGAGTAGTAGAAGCCGTAGCCGTCTTTCTGAATCGGCAGCGCGCCCAGAATGCAGTTGTAGAGCACACGCTCCATGCTGTCGCCATAGCGGCTGTCCTTGGTTGTCCGCAGCAGATACCGCGTAATCTTGAAGTGTCCGTACGATCCGCACGGCGTCTCAAAGCTCGCATGTGTCTTCGTCAGGCTCTCGCCCATGTCGCCGCTGCCCGGCTTGCGAAACTCCTCGTTCGGTCCCCAGCCACCCGTTGCAAAACTCTGTGTCGTTCGCACAAATTCAAAGCCGTTTTTCGCAGCGCGCAGATATTTTTCGTTCCCCAGCACAAAGTACGCCTGCATCGCGCTGCTCATCGCGTTCACATGGCTGTAGGCATGTTTCCCCGGCAGCACATTCTCACCGGCCGCCAGCGGATCCCAGTACCAACTATCGGCGAGGTAGTGGATCGCCAGATCGCGATAGCGGCTTCCCGCGCCGCGCTGCCATGCAAGAAACTGGTTCTCCGGCAGCGTGTACGGCTCATCCCAGCAGAAGGAAATATCCGTGTGCGGCCGCGCAATCTGCTCCGCGCGCGACAGCGGCCCCGGCGGCAGATGTTCCTTCACCGAATCCAGCGCTGCATCCAGCGCCTTGAAGGCCAGCGGCGCGCCTGCAAACTCGTGCGCATCGATCATCCCAACCGAAATCTTGTCGTAGGTGTAAGCGGGCAAGCGGTACTCACGCCAGAAATTCGACGTAATCGCAGGCCCAAACCCCTCCACCAGCCGATGCACTTTTTGCTTCGTTGCCGGATCGCCCGTGGCCGCATAGTCCCTCGCCAACCCTGAGAGATACTGCCCAAAGCTGTGGCCGGGCACAAAGCCGTTATTGGGATGCTTATTAAGGTCGCTCAACGGCTGCCAGCTGTACCAGCCGCCCATATCCTCGCCCGGCGCCGGCAACCCGGCCCGCTGGCGATACGGCTTCAGAAGCGAATCTTCGTCCAGCGCCAGGTAGAACGCATGGTTCCGGTCAAATTGCGCGCGCAACGGGCCCTCCAGCAGAGTCACCTCGCCATAGCCAAACTGCTCCAACGCCGGCTCAATCATCGGCTTGTGCTCCGCTGCCGTTGCGCCACGTGCACGCCGCCCAGCCCATGCGCCCGCGGCAACGGCGGCACTCGTCTTCAGAAAGCTTCTACGCGAATACTTCATTCCCTTTACCTCTCTGCAGTGGTGCCCATCCATGACCGTTCCATCTGAAATTCACCACAGTAAACGTTCTCTCGACGTGCTTCAGTCATTCAATCACAGCCGTCCGGACCCCGCAATCACGGCTGTGCCTTGTGCAGCCCTGTTATGCGTGATTGATCAGCGACGCGACGCACGCCGCGCCAAACCCGTTGTCGATATTCACTACGGTGACATTGGGTGCGCAGGAGTTCAACATTCCAAGCAGCGCCGCAATGCCGCCCAGCGACGCACCGTAGCCAATACTCGTCGGCACGGCGATTACAGGCCCATGCACCAGCCCGGCCACCGCTGTTGGCAGCGCACCTTCCATTCCAGCGCACACCACCAGCACTCGCGCCTGCTGCAGCGCCTCCTTCTGCGCCAGCAGCCGGTGAATCCCCGCAACGCCCACATCGGCAATCAGATCCACCGTGTTGCCCATCAGCCGCGCCGTAATCGCAGCCTCTTCTGCCACCGGCAGATCACTCGTTCCCGCACACACCACGCAAATGGTTCCCTTGCCCGGAGGTGTCGGCGCCTGGGCGAGAGTAATTGCGCGAGCCAGAGGATGGCTCGTCGCCCGCGGCTCGATCGCAAGAACCGCTTCACAGGCCTCGCGCGAAGCCCGCGTTGCGAGCACATTGCCGCCTGCCGCTGCCATGCGCGCAAAGATCTGCGCGACCTGTTCCGGCGTCTTGCCCTGGGCAAAGATGACCTCGGGCATACCGGTTCGCAGCGCCCGATGATGATCCACTTTCGCAAAGCCAAGATCTTCAAACGGAAGATCGCGCAGCCGCTCCAGCGCGGCTTCCACGCCCGTGCGCCCTTCGCGCACCTCGTGCAGCAGAGCTTCAATCTGCATCCGGTTCATCCGCGCTTCTCCTTCTCTGTCTCGGCCACACACACGAGCATGGCCTCCTGCATCACGCGCTTCAGCGGCACGCCGTGCTCCTTCGCCAGCCGCTTGCAATCCTCAAACTCCGCCGACACATTTGCCACTTCGCCACTGGCCCAACGCGCAATCTTCATCTGCACCGGCCCCCACCGCGTCTGCACGGGCGTAAACTCCCGTGCCAGCGACGCCTTCTGCTCCACGCGCCAGTGCAGCCCGATCGTTGTCGTCTCGCGCAGCATCACCTCGCGCAGCGCCGGAACCAGCTCCGGCTTGCACAGCACCGTCATCTGAATACCGCTGCGGCCTTTCTTCATCTGCACCGGGGTGCGATAGACATCCCACGCGCCAGCTTCCAACAGGAGTTCACTCACATAGGCCAGCAGTTGCGGGCTCGCGTCATCCATCACCGCTTCCATCACAGCGATCGGCTCCTCGCGTCCGGCCTCATCCGCCGCTTCGCCCACCAGCAGCCGCAGCAGATTCGGCTGCCCCGGCGTGTCGCGTCCTCCCGCGCCATAGCCCGTGGCCTTCACGCGCATCGCCGGCAGCGCTCCGTAGTGCACATCCAACATGCGCAGCAACGCCGCGCCCGTCGGCGTGACTCGCTCCATCGGCGCACCTGCCGCATACACCGGCGCATCGCTCAGCAGCGCCAGCGTTGCCGGAGCAGGCACCGGCAACGTGCCATGGTCGCACTTCACGGTCCCGCTGCCCACGTTCAAGGACGATGCCATCCAACGGTCCACGCCCAGCTCTGCACATCCCTGCGCGGCGCAGACGATGTCCACAATCGTGTCCACGGCACCCACTTCATGAAAGTGCACCGTTTCGACAGGGATGTTGTGAATTGCGGCCTCTGCCTCGCCCAGCAGTTGGAAGGCCCGCGTCGCCTGCGCCTTCACGGCATCCGCCAGCGGCGCCCGTGCAATGATGGCGAGAATCGTCGAAAGCGACCGGTGATGCGCGTGAGAGTGCTCGTGCTTGTGCGCCGTGTGTTCACCATTCGCGTGATGCGCGTGTTCCTCATGGCTGTGCGCATGACTGTACCCATGCTCGTGACCGTGGGTATGAGGCTCGTGGTGCGCATGTTCATGCGGCTCTTGATGAGGGTGCTCGTGGACCGCCCGGTTCTCCGGCGTCAACACGTCCACCTTGGTCGCGGTCATTCCGCCGCGCATCACTTGGCGCAAGACAAGGTCCGCGCCCACGTCCAATGCCAAAGCCGTCTCGCGCAGTCGCGCAAAGTCCACGCCCGCATCGACAAGCGCACCCAGCAGCATGTCGCCGCTGATGCCGGAAAAACACTCCAGATATCCAATTCGCATCGAGGCTGATTCTAAATCGTCGGCTAGGTCCCGCGTCTCGTCAGTGTCTCCGCCGGGATCAGAGTGCTCTGCATCTCCTCGCGGCTCAGCATCTCATTCAGCGATCCCGAACGGAACCCCGCGCAGTCCAGGGTGACGTATTTAAAGCCCGCCGCGCGCAGCGCCGCAGTTATGGCATCCATCATTGCAAGAGTCAGCGCACGCGGCAGTTCCGAACGCGAAATCTCCACGCGCGCCAGCTCGCCGTGATGGCGCACACGGAACTCCCGAAAGCCTAGCTGCCGCAGGCTCTCTTCGCCGCGTTCCACCTGTTCCAGCACCTCGCGCGTCACGGCACGGCCATATTCCACGCGCGACGACAGGCACGGCGCGGCGGGCCGGTCCCACAGCGTGTAGCCGGCTTCCTTCGCAAGCGCCCGAATTTCCGCCTTCGTCAGTCCCACTTCGGCCAGCGGAGCCAGCACTTCATGCTCCTCCGCCGCGCGCTGCCCCGGCCTGTAATCGAGCCGATCATCGGCATTCATCCCGTAGGCAATATGCGAAAAGCCAAGTTCTGCACCCAGCGCACGCATCCCGTCGAACAACTCCGTCTTGCAGTGGAAGCAGCGGTTCGCGTCGTTGCGCGCGTACTCAGGCTTTTCCAGCTCTTCAGTCTGGATCACGCGCAACTGCATGCCCAGCCCTTCGGCAAACGCACATGCCTGCTGCATGTCGCGCCGCGCCAGGCTTGGTGAATCAGCCAGCACGGCCAGCATCCGCTCGCCCAGGACACGATGGGCCGTGGCCGCAAGGAATGCAGAATCCACACCGCCGGAGTAAGCGACCATCAGGCCGCCCAATGCTTGCAGCCGTCCTTCCAGCTTCTGCATCTTTTCCGCCGTCGTGTCAGCAATCATCATCGACTGAGCCATCGCCGCCATAGCGCGATTATACGCCGCGCTCGATGGCAAACAAGCCGGATGCAGCGCTTCTGCGATATACTCCAATCGCATTCTGAATCTGCAAGGGGGGTTGAACAATGCGGTTGCAATCATTTGCAAAGTGGATCGGGACGGGAGCGCTGGCCATTGGGCTGATGGCGATTCCGGGGACTACACTGGCGGCCGGGAATGACACGGTCTTGAAAGCATCCGAGGCACAGAAAATGCTTCCGCCGGCGGTCTACTACAAGGCGCAGTCGGCCAGCGTACAAATGCGAAACTCCGGCGGCGTCAAGTTCGCTGACGGTTATTACATGCTTGCCACTCTCGTGGACACCAGCGGTTATTCGAGTGATGTGGCTTCAAAGTATCAGGCGTACCTGCTGACGGAAGTCCCGCTCAAGTTTGACGGCAAGACCCTGCCAGCCGGTGCATGGGGCATCGGCTTTATTGGCGGCAACAAATTTCTTGTCACCGATATCGGCGCTCACGAAGTGCTCACGACGACCTACGCCACAGATGAGGCCATCAAGCGGCCCACACCATTGCAGGTTCAGGCCGATCCTAACGGCGGCTTTCGACTCTACGAAGGCCGCAACTACGTTCACTTCACGCGTTGAAGCCTCTCCAGGACTTGCACAATCTCCAATTGAAAAGCTCCTCAGTCCAGTCAGGATCTGAGGAGCTTTTTTGTTGCCGATTTGCGTGGACTTCGCGAGGCTTTCCAACCTGTGTCCCGCGGCGCAGGCCCGTTTTAGAGTCAGGAAATGCTCGACGCCTGCTCAGGGTGCGGCCGATCGATCGCAGCGTTGGCGCTTCTCTCCGCTACCAGCCCGCCGAGTTGATACTTTCCCACCTTGTACCCCAGATCGCTGCGCGATAATCCAAGCCGGCGTGCCGCCTCGGCCTGAACACCTTTTGCCAGTTCAAGCGATCGCGCAATCAGGCATCTCTCCAGACGCATCAAGGTCTCGCGCAAATCCAGATCGGTGGGCAACTGCGCCGCCAGCGCCTCCACCTTGCCATTTCCGGCGCCGCTTGTATGGGCGGATGCGTTCGAAGGCAGAATGAAATCCTCCGGTTCCAGTTCCGGGGACTTTCCCAGAATCAGGGCTCGTTCCAGCAGATTTCGCAATTCCCGCACGTTGCCCGGAAACTCATAATGCTCAAGCTTTTCGAGCGCAGCTTGACTGATCTGGCGTGTTGGCACTTTCATCTCTTCGGCAATCCGATGACTCATCGACCTGCAGAGCTCCTCCAGATCTTCCGGGCGCTCGCGCAAAGGCGCCAGCTGTATGGGCACGACTGCGAGGCGGTAATAAAGGTCCTCGCGAAATAGAGCCTGGCGCACCCGCTCCTTCAGATTGCGATGTGTCGCAGCGAGCACTCTGACATTCACCTTGCGCGTGACCGTTGAACCGACTCTCTGAATCTCACCTGAGGCAAGCACGCGCAGCAGCTTGGCTTGCGCTGCCGGCGACATCTCTGCGACTTCATCCAGAAAGAGCGTGCCTTCGTGCGCCGCCTCAAACAGGCCTGACCGTGACTTATCTGCACCCGTGAATGCGCCGCGCTCGTGGCCGAACAGCTCACTTTCCAGAAGCGTCTCGGTCACTGCCGCGCAGTTAATCGCGATGAAGGGCTTTGAGGCTCGCAGGCTGTTGCGGTGGATGGCACGGGCTACAAGCTCCTTACCCGTCCCGGTTTCACCCGTAATCAGCACCGTGGAATTGGTGGGAGCAACCCGGCCAATCAATTCACGTACGGCGCACATCCCGGCACTCTGGCCCAGAATTTCATCTGCGCCTTCGAGCTTGCGCACGGTCGTCTTCAGAGCTTCATTCTCACGCAATAACGCCGTGCGCTCCGATGCGCGCCCAATGGCGGCCCGCACCACGTCCGGGACGAACGGCTTGGTGAGAAAGTCAAACGCGCCGTGGCGCATGCTTTCCACCGCTAGTTCCAGCGTCCCAACAGCGGTCAGAAAGACGACAGACGTGGTGGGATCATCCGCATGCACCGCGCGCAGGATGTCGAGTCCCGAGCCATCGGGCATCTTCTGGTCTGTCAACACCACGTCAAAGTCCTCGCGCTTCAGCAGTTCCAGAGCCTGCGCGACGCCCTCAGCCTGCACCACCACATGCCCGTCGCGGCGCAGGTTGACGTCGAGAATTCTTCGCATTCCAGCTTCGTCATCGACTACCAGAATTTTTGCCATGTGCTTCCTCCGCCCTCTTTCGCGGCACTACCTTGCCAGGGTCATCGTAAAAACCACAGAGCCATCTCGATTGGAACTGATCCATAGATTGCCGCCATGCGCAATCGCCACGCCACGCGCGATCGCCAGCCCCAACCCGGTTCCGTTCTTCTTCGTGGTGAAGAATGGCTCAAAGACACGCGCCATGTCCTGCTCGGAGATCATAGGGCCGGAATCTTCCACGTCGATCCGCACCACACCGCCTTCTATCCGGCTGCGGAAAGCAATTTGGCCACCGCGTTCTACGGCATCGATCGCGTTCAATGCAAGATTGAGCAATGCTCCCTCCACCTGGGCTTCATCGATCTCTACCATACAGTCTTCCATTGGATCGCAGACGACCTCCACGGACCTCTCGGCGGCACGTACGCGCGACACCTCCACCACATGATGCACAATGTCGAGCAAAGAAATCATGGCCCGTTGCGGCTTCGATGGACGCGCATAGGTCAGAAAGTCTCCGGTGAGTTTTTCGAGCCGCTTGGCTTCCCGCGCCGCAATGGAAAACATCTCTTCCCGCTCGCTCGTGTCGGCGCTGGGATAAGCGGCCGTTGCGAGCGAGCTGGAGATCATGGCGACGGGATTTCGAATCTCGTGTGCGACACCGCTGGCCAGGCGGCCAACGGCGGCCAGCTTTTCCTGCTCAATCAGCGACTCGCGCGCCTCGGCGAGTTCTTCGATTTTTTCGTGCAGCCGAGCCTGTCGGCCCTTCAGTTGGTCCACCAGAAACCAGACCAACGGGCCCATGACGCAATAGATCACCGCAATCATGCCCAATTCCAGATACTCCGTGAGGCGCGGCGGTGGATGAACGGAAAAATAGTGGATATTCCACCAGAACATCATGCTGACCGATGCAATCACCGAAAGAATGGTGGAGAAAAGGCCGCAATGATAGGCGCACTGCAGTATAGGAATCGCCAGTAAGACAAAGTAAGGGGAATCATCGCGGTTGGTAAGAAAAGCAAGCGAGACGGCCAGGGCGAAAATGCCGATGGACGAGATAGTCGTCTCCATGCGAGCCACACGCTCCGAAATGCCTTCCTTCTTGCCCTGGAGCCAGAGAATCTCCAGAATCTTCAGCGAGAAGCTGAGACCGAGAAGCAGGATGACAGAACGTGAGGGCTCGCCCAGAAGAGAGGCAAAGGCTGCGTGCAGAAGAAGCAGCGTTGCAATCACAAAAAGAGCAAGATTGCTGAAGGCGATCTGCTGCCTCCGGAATGCAAGTGATTCAGTACGCTCAATGGACGGGACATTCTGCATCATCGGCTTCGCTGATTTGACTTTGTCCCCATACTACTCTGCTCTCTGGACAGTATTCTTCGCTCAAGGCTGTTCGTCCATCTCCGCAGAGGTGACAGGACTCTTCGAGCCCGCATCTGCAGCGGATGAGTTATCAGCCGGAAGCAACGCGTGAACTCCATACTCATGCACCAGCCGGCCGCCGGCATGAGCCGTGTTCACCAGAAACAGGATGCCGACCGAATACAGAATCAAAAAGGCCATATGCATGAAGGTGGTTGAAAATCGCGTCTCCTCGTGCTTCAGAAGTTTTGGAAGAAGGACCATTCCGAGAAGGATCGCAGACAATCCCGCAAAGAACATGCGCGTATAGCCCGCCATGTTCTCATGTGCGGAAAGAACAGCGTTGACTCCGCCTCCGCGGTCCGCCAAATCGGCAGCAGCCTCGCCGGTGGAGGTGGCGACAAACAGACTGATGGTCCCAAGCAGGAGGAGAATCAACCCGGCGATCCTGTAGGATCCCCCGATCGGCTCCTTCAGCAGAGCACCCAAAAAGATGAACACTGGGCTTAGAAGCAGGAGAACGATGGGGAAGTGAATCACCAGTGGGTGAAGCGCATCCCAAGTGGGAATGGGTGGAATGTGGTACATGGCTGCCCTCTCTGGAAGAGTTGTGTGTCCGCGGCTGCCATCAGCGGACACTGTTCAAGTCAGGACACCTTTTCAAACTTCTCTTTCGGTGTGAAACACGACGGACACTTGGCAAAATTCAGCTCTGCCGTCGTGAAGCCGCAGTTAGGACAGACATAATAGGCCGTAGCTTGACTTCCCTTGAGGCTGTCGAGTGACTCAAGCGCCGCAGAGTAGAGCTTGGCATGTTCTGCTTCAGCGGTCTTGGCATAGTTCAGGCTCTTGATTGCCTCTCGATTGCGATCTTTTCGCGCCTGACTGAGAAAGGTGGGATACATGGTGTCCCGTTCGTAGGTTTCCCCTTTGATGGCGGCCTGCAAATTTTCCCGTGTTGTTCCAACCTGAGGCGCCTCGATCTTTGCTTCCGGAGTGCCGCCCATCTGCCGAATCACCGCAGCGTGATTCCCCGCATGAATTTCCTCGGCGCGCGCGGCTGCGCGAAAGAGGCTGGCAACTTGCCCGTATCCTTCGCTGTCGGCCTTCTGGGCAAAGGCGAGGTAGCGCGCATGTGCGTTGCTTTCGCCGTTGTAGGCCGCCTGCATGTTTTCCAGCGTCGATGGTGCAGCCCCCGCACTCGCGGCTAACGTTCCCAGAGTGACGGTGAGTAGTAACGATCTCCATGTGCGACCAGATTTGATGATGCCCTGACTCATAACTTCTCCTTCTGGCGGACCCGGCTTTAGACGGACGCCCACATACGTCAAAGCAAGTCGGTTGCCATTGCGTGGGAGAGATTGTCCCTGCAAGTTCGAGATTCCATCCCGAGATGCACGCTCAGGAGACCTCCGTGTTCAAAGATTTTGACGAAGGCGTCAAAGAATTTGCACCGAGAGTCTGGCTGTTGGCTAACCTGCGGAGTGCAATGGAGCCGGATTAAGACAATTTGCCAAGCCCCGTTCAGGATGGAAGACCCATAGAGCGTTCTTTCTTGGGCTAAGCCCTTCTGAAAGGAGCCCATCTCTCATGACTCTGCGCGCCGCGCCGCATCCGCAACGACGATCGACGCGCGCCGGAAGCAAGCTGCAAAATGGAACGCGGCGTGCTGGAGAGTATTCCGTCGCAACACATGAAGTGCCCATGGCGACGGCCTCCCGGATGGATGCCGGAATGCATCCATCCTTCTTCAAGGCCTCTGAAAAGACTTGTGCACTTTCCTGAAAGAGAGAGAAATGGAGGCGAGGAGAGCGATGCGAGAGTTCTGGCAGAATGACAATGCAAATGAGTCTTCGGTATGCGCAGCCAATCCCCGGCATGTGCGGCTTTGGTGCGCGCCGGAAGTGATTCTGATCGTGACCAATGCGGCAGATGAGCGCATGCTGCTGCTGGAAGCGGTGCGGCAGGCAAAGCACAGTTCCGCAAAGATTCTCTTGGCCTATGTCGCCCGGCCGGTGGGTCCGCGGATTCCCTGCTCCCATGGCGGAAAGACGGTGCGGAGCCAGTCTCCGGCACATTACGCTCAGATCACGCTGGATCGAATGGTGCGACAGCTTCGCTGGGCGGGCATCTCAAGCGAAGCCGTGCTTCTTCAGGGTTTGCCCGCAGAAGAGATTCCGGAGCTGGTGCGTCTGCGCGGGGCGAACCGGGTCATCGTGACCACGCAGCCGGACCCGAATGTAAGAGGTATTGCCAGCCGCGCGATCACTGAACAGATTCTTCCGCGCGTGACTGTTCCCGTTTGCGTTCTTGGATCCGCGGCGCGGCCAGCGCCAGTGTTTACAGCACCGAACGGCAAGGTCGTTTTGATGCTGACCCCATACATGCACGCCGAGCTACTGCTCCAATTCGCCTGCCGGTACGCAGAAGAGCACAGCGCCAGTCTGAATGTGGTGTATATCTCCGGGCCGAATCGTCCAGACACTGAGTTAAGCAAAGGGGCAAGTCCTGACACCGACCATGGCCTTCGGCTGCTGCGTGAGATGCAAATGCGATTTCCGTTCGAGGTGCTGATTCGCGAAGGCCATCCGGTGGATGAAACACTGGCCCTGCTGGAACGGCGCACGCCGGATTGCCTGATCCTTGGACTGGAAACACGAGCATCGGACGCTGTGAACGACGATGAGATGCCGACGATCCAAAGGCTCATCCAGGGAGCGCTTTGCCCGGTAATGGTGCTGGGTAATGGGATTGCGCAGGCTGGCGCAAGAAGCACGTCGATACGCTCTGGGAGCGATGAATCCAGGGGCAACACAGTGCGTACGGAACCGCGTCCAGATTCGATCGGCCCCTCGACCAGTGATCTCTGGCAGACACAGAATCGAGCGGCTCGGAGCGCGTGAGTCTCCGAAACGAACGTGACGCGGAGGTCTTGAATTCTAGGGAGGCGGTCTATGTCACCCTTCCGACAACGAACCCGAAGTAAGCAGCCTGCGGATCTCTTCGCGAAGCTCGTGGTATGCGGGGTTCTGTTGCTGACGCCCTTCGCACAAGGTCAGGACGCAACATCCAGCCATGCGCAGGGGACTGCCCTGACGGAGGAATTACCCAATTCTTTCAAGCTGGATGTTGCGCTTGTGAACGTCGATGCACTTGTGACGGACGAGGATGGGAAGGTGCTCTCCGGCCTGAAGGCAGAGAACTTTCGTATCCTCGATGATGGGGTTCCGCAAACGATTGAAAGTTTTGCTCCTACTTCAGCCCCCATCACCGTTGTCATTTTGATGGAGGCCAGTGGAGCGGCCTACGGGTACTTCACCGCCAAAGGTGCGGAGTGGGCGAGCGGCTTTCTCGATCACCTCGATGAAAAGGACTGGGTAGCCCTGGTGACCTATGACATGCGCACCACCGTGCGCGTGGATTTTACCCATCAGCGTTACAAGGTACGCGACGCGCTGTCTGCGTTAGGACCCACATCCTTCAATGAAGCCAATCTTTACGATGCGCTGACGGAGACGCTAGAGAAACTGGATGGGGTCAAAGGCAGGAAGTCCATTCTGCTGCTCTCAACCGGAAATAATAGCCTGAGCAAAGCCACGATGGATGAGGTGCAGAAGCAACTACGCAGGACAGATGCGGTCCTCTTCTGCGTCGGATTGGCGGAGGCCGAGTTTCTGCGTTGGGGAGGGACCGACAGCGCATATCTCCAGCAGAAGAATGCTCTATCCAGCTTTGCGCGGCAGACAGGCGGCATCGCATTATTTCCTCGCTTTGAAGGAGAACTGCCTTCGATTTTTCGCACCGTCGTGAGCTTTCTGCGGAACGAATATACGCTCACCTTTCGACTTCCTCAGGAGCGCCGTGACGGTCGATTCCACAGGCTGAAGGTGGAAGTGGTCGGGCTCGATGGAAAGCCGCTGGTTGTCACCAACGAGAAGGGCAAGCAGCGCCGGATAAAGGTGTTCGCACGCGAAGGATATACGGCGACGACGAGCCAGGCGCAGTGACAGGGATCCATCCTGTTTTCCTGCGCGATGTGCCGAATCAGTTGCCAGCCAGGAGGGATGTATGAATGGGCCACTGCAAAAGTCTGTAGCGTTAGGACTCAGCGCACTGATGACGCTGATGCCGGAGCTTCCGGTTGCGGCGCAGACGCAAGCATCATCCGAGCCGAAGGGCAAGACTCTGACGCTCGCGGAGACGCTGCGGAAGCCCTATCTCGATCTGTTTCAGACGACTTCCACACTGCAATTCAGTCCAAATGAGATTGCCGAGATGCGAGAGAAGCTGAAGGGCAATGAAGGCCGCTGCCGCGGCAGGCTGAAAGAGCACACCAAAGAATATGGACGGCAGCTGGACACCGCCCGGAAGGAATTGAAGAGCGGCGGGCAGAAGCTGGACGATGCAAACCGTCATACGCTTCATTGCCGGATTCAAAATCTGGAACTCCTGCGCAGTGAATCTGAAGTTCTCGCCGGGCAGGCGATTCCCAACGCCTACGACAACCTGAATGCCAAACTTGACCTTCTGCAACAATGGCCCGCGCAGGAAAAGCAGGCACAAGCGGACTTATCGAGCGGCGCGTATGCGCAGCGCCGCTGGGCAGATGTGAAGGACATTGGCTTCAGAGAAATAGCGTCGGGTCAGCGCGATGACATCAAGCGTGGCCAAGAGGCGGTGGACGAATTGAAGCGTGCGGGCATGCTGCCGCCCGAAGTGGAAAGTAAGGAGATTCAGCAATACGTCAAAGAGGTTGCTGATCGCGTGGCGCAGCATTCAGACCTGAAGATCCCCCTGCATGTTGCGGTTCTGCAGTCTCGTGAGATCAACGCGTTTGCGCTGCCTGGAGGCTATCTCTATCTTGAGCGCGGGCTGCTTGAAGCAGTCGATGACGAGTCACAACTCGCCGGAGTTATTGCCCATGAGCTGGCCCACGACACGGCGCGTCACAGCGCTAAGCTGATGAAGCGCGCGACGATTGCCGGCATCTTTTATCAGGCTGCTCAACTGGCGGCAATTCTCCTGACAGGCGGAGTTGCCGGGGTCGGGCTTTATTATGCGCTGCAATACGGATACTACGGATTGGGGATGGTGCTAAACCTTAAGCTGCTCGGTATCTCGCGGGAATATGAACTGGAAGCAGACCAGCTGGGTATTCAATATGCGTGGAATGCGGGATACGACACAACGGGCTTCATTCGATTCTTTGACAAGATGGCGACGCGGGAAGGCTATGTGAATGGAGTGAGCTGGTTTCGCACCCATCCACCCTTCTACCAGAGGATGGTCGAGGCACAGCGCGAAATCCTGTTCCTGCCCAACAAAGGAATGGAGACAGTTCAGACCTCGGCATTTGAAGCGATGAAGAAGAACCTGGCCCCGATTGCAACGGCCGCGGAGAAAGAGGAAGTGGGCAAGCCCAGCCTTTTGATGACCAAGGAAGAAGGCTGCACACCACCGCGCAAGCTTGAATACAAACCGGGCCAACCCATTGAGGATCTGTGCTCGGCACCGATGCGGAGTGCTTCGGGAGAGGAGTAGCAGGGCGCCACTCAGTATCCGCGCACCCCCAATAAGAACATCGCCTGGAGTGCTGCTCTCTAATGAATCCATGAGGCAGCATCCAGGCGATGACGTTTCAGGCGCATCCTGCATGAATGAACATGCAAGAGATGGGATCACTCTGAAGTGGGGTTTGCAGACGCCGACTCCTCGGTCGGAATCTCCAGCTTCTTTTCAAGATCATCCGCCTTCGTTCTGGCCGCATCATACTCTACAAAATCCGAGATCGTCTGATGGGCTCGCTCCATGTAATCCAGATTGGCATGCACGTAATCCTTGTAAGGCTGCATCTGGAAGCGGGTTTGATTGTTGTTAAGGTGGTCGATGGTCCTGTTCAGATGATCCGCCATCTCCCGAAGGATGGGATCGATGCGATCAATCGCTTCCCGCTGCCAGGTAGATCCTTCGGCGCGCAGGCTGGTAAGGGTGTTGAAGTCGGCAAGAAGATCATTGGCATGCTCCTTGATGACCTGCAACTGTCTGGCATGCGACTGCCAGGACATGGAAGAGCGTACGTAGCTTTCAAGCGTCGCAGAGTCATCGTGCGCCAGGGCAGCATGTGCTCTGGCGGAGTTGAGCGCTTCAGTGATGGCAGCAGAGTCTTTCTCTTGCGCGAATGCTGCCCCTGAAATGGACAGAAGCAGAGCAACGAGGCCCAGCCTCGATGCAAGTTGGACAATCGAATTCGGTTTCATGCGATTCCTCCCTGTTTGATTCATTCTGGAGCCCGGTCAATTGATCCGGCGCCTGCGTTCCTGCCGGAGATGGATCAGACCACCGGCGAAGGCCGGCAGTGGCGCCGCCGGACCTTGCTCCGCAAGCGCCATGCAAGCAGACCCGCGTTCCAGCCAATGCGCTGCGTTATTGCGCGAATCCTGCACGCACTGATGAATGCAAATGGCGTGCCAGTCCTGCGCAAGTACGAATGGTGCAACTCACACATTTGCGGATGAGATCGCTGAGTCTGCCTCAACTTTTTGACAAGCATGTCGTAATTTGGCGACAAGTCAAAGGAAGGGATACGACTGAAATGGATATGTCTTCCGCTTCTCGTTTGACGACTCCTAGTGATGCCAGACCGGCGCGGAAAGCGGCATTGCGGAAGAATGGAGGCCGCCGGACGGATTGAAGTCTCCGATGGCCCTCGTAGGCAGGATCATGCGCAAGGAGTTCAGAATGGCAAGAAGATCGATGCCTTCCTGAAGGATGGCTCCTTCAATTGGAGCCAGATATCCGAGGGCGCCGGCACCCATGCCGATCATGCTGAGGATCATCCCACCGACTGCACTGAAAAGGGCAATGCGCCGCATGCGTTGTCCGATGTGAATCAGCTCATCGACGCTGGCAAGGGAGGACTGGAGAATCACTGCGCCGGCTGCTTCTGCCGTGATGTCGCTGTTGACGCCGAGGGCGATTCCCGCGGTCGCGTTCATCATGGCGGGAGCATCGTTGATGCCATCGCCGAGATAGAGGGTCCGGTGATGGCGGGTCAGCTCACGCACAATGGCCACCTTCTCCTCGGGGCTTTTGCCGCCATGCACATGCTCGATACCCATTCCGGCGGCAAATAGCGAAACCTCAGCCTGCCTGTCGCCGGAGAGAAGGACAACCTGCTCGATTCCGTGGTGTGAAGCGACGTGATGCAGGAAGGGCCTGGTTTCCTTGCGCGGTTGATCATGAAAGCGCATCAGACCGGCGAGCTGATCGTTGATGAGGAGAACACACTCGAGACCCGGCTTCAAATCGGCAAGCTGATCCTGCATGGATGCCGGGATTTTTGCACGGCCAGTGAGCGTGACCCTCCATCCATCGAGATCTCCGAAGAGGCCATGCCCCGGCGCCTCATGCACGTCGCGGGGGGTGATGAGCGGAATATGTTCCTCTTCCGCGGCCTGAAGAATCGCGGAGCTGAGAGGATGCTTGGAGAATTTTTCAAGGCTTGCTGCATATTGGATGAGTTGCCGGCGAGTCCATTGTCCGGCTGAGACCACATCCCGAAGGCTCGGCTTGCCATAGGTCAAGGTACCGGTCTTGTCGACGATCAAGGTGGTGCAGGACTCGAGCTTCTCCAGAATCGATGGGTCTTTGACGACGATGCCTCTGCGCGCGGCGACGGAGACTGCACCGATAATTGCGACAGGAATGGCGAGCAGAAGCGGACAAGGCGTGGCGATGACGAGGACCGCCAGAAAGCGCACCGGGTCGCCACTGAGCCACCAGCTGAGCGAGGCAAGCAGGATCGCGCCGGGTGTGTACCAGATGCCAAGGCGCTCTCCGAGACGGCGCAAGCGCGGCCGATGTTCCTCCGAGGCATGGAGCACTTCAACAATGCGCGCATAACGGGAGTCTTTTGCGATGTGAGTGGCCTGAATGCGAAGAGCAGTTTCCCCGTTGATGGAACCGGAAAGGACAGTGGCGCCCGGCGCCTTGGCGATCAGAAAGGGCTCGCCGGTGAGATAGGACTCGTCCATCGTGCCCAGTCCATCAAGGACGACGCCATCCACAGGACACAGCTCATGCGGATAAATAACGAGTGGATCACCCACGGCGATGGTGTCGATGGAAACATCTTCCAATCGATCTTCCGCAGCGTAGCGATGTGCGATTTGCGGCATCCGTCGGGCAAGGGCGCGCAGAACGGATGAGGCGCGGCGCGTTGAGAACTCTTCCAAGGCCTTGCCGCCGGAGAGCATGAGGATGACGACAGCGGCAACCCACTCCTGACGCAGCAAGAATGCGCTCGCGATGGAGAGGAAGGCAAGAATATCAACGCCGAAATTCCCCTTTGCAATTTGCCACAAGAGTTCGATGGCAAGGGGAGCTGCGGTGATGAGCACCACGGCGTGCAGAATGAGAGGACGCTGCTCAGGAGCGGCGCCGAGATGAGGAGCGAGCCAGGCCGTCGCCATTCCTGCAAGGATGCAAGCAGCAATCACGGAATGAAATGCTGTTGCGGAAAGTGTCCACAACTTTGCGCGGATTGCGTTCATGAGGCCGCCGCTCTGAGTCATTCAGGCAATTCTGGCGATTTCAGTGTCGTGGCGCACGCGATGGGAACTCGCTGGGGGCTTGCGCGCAAGACCCTGGGCCGCCTCGCGTCTTGAAGCTTCGACCAGGCGCGGTTGCAGAAGGAGGCCTGCGGTCGTCCAACGACGGATCAGATAGAGCCGAGAACATTCTTCGCAGAGCCAGAAATACTTCGCTGGGGCGCAAAGAATAGGAAAGCCCCATTCGCTCCGCTCAATTCTCGCTTCAGGCGGGAGCTCTAGTTCTAGCATCGTCATTGTTCCGCCAACTGCTTCCATCATGGCAGCATTGCACTTTGGGTTTGCACAGCGCATTGCATGACCTCTTTCCTATGAGTATTTCTGGACTGATCCTTACGGCTTTCCATCCCATCGTGCGGCCCATGCGCAGTTGATCATGCTAAGCCAACACGAAGGCCTTCCGTGGATTCCCTGCACAGACCGGCTCCGAAGTACGCGACGAGTCGCACCCTGACTTTTGCGTTGCACGTTGCTGACCAGTTAAGCAGCCACGGGGCACACCGTAAATCAAGCATCAGGGCCATGATGGACGTTGAATTTCATTGAGATGTCAAAAGAGTTTGACTCGTCGTCAAAGAATTCGTCCCCAGGTTGCCATTGAGCTGGAAGTGCTCTACTGCCACTCGGCAAAGCAGACGGATGGCACCCTCGTTGCGACATGCGGGCATCGTCTCAATGCTTGGACGGCTCGTAAAAGAGCTTGAACAGAGCAGACTCCTTTTCTCGCTTTCACTTTTTGCTGAACTTGCAGAGAATGCGTGGCTTATGTCGAATCACCACGATTGGAAGCCGAAATGCCGTGCATGCTGCATAGGCTTTACCGGGGCCAAGACGAGATGTATGCCCTGACGGCATTCCATGAATGCATGATTTCGACCGCGTATCGCGTGCGAAATCGGGAGCTGAATATGAATCAGAAAGTGGTGCTCTCTGCCTTCCTTACCTTAGCTGCATGCCTGATAGTTCTTTCGACGGGATGTGGCAGCAGTCCGCGCATATCAACACTCAGCAGCCTTACACCGACGAAAACCCTGGCCGGATCCGGCGAGTTTCCTATTACGCTGACTGGCACAAACTTTACCCCGACCACTTCAATCCTCTTTGGAGGAGTTCCACTCACTCCAACGTCTGCGACGAAAACACAACTGATTGCGACGGTTCCATCGAGCGCAGTCTCCAAAGCAGGGGTGATTAGCGTGCTGGTATCCGGCAGCCTTCCCTCCTCAGCTCTCACGTTCACTGTCGAGAATCCTGTTCCTGCACTCACTTCTCTTTCACAGGAATCTGTATTGCTCAACAGCACTTCCGTGAACCTGGATATCACGGGGTCGAACTTTGTCTCCACCACCACGGTCAAGTTCGGTGATAAGTCGCTCACGCCATCGTCAGTGACTCCGAGTAAGCTGACCGTCGCCGTACCCGATACAGAACTTGCATCAGCCAGGACACTCGCGGTGGCGGTGGTGAATCCTGGGCCTGGGGGCGGCACATCGAGCACAACGAATTTCACCGTATTAAATCCTGTGCCCGTGATCTCATCCCTTTCGCTGGACAATACCCTGGTCGGCAGCGCTGACTTCAGCCTGGATCTAATCGGTACAGGCTTCGCACCCGGCATGATGCTTCGCTTTGGTTCGCTCGATTTGAACCCTTCAGTCATTAGTGCAACACATGCTTCTGTTCTTGTGCCGGCGGCGACCTTCGGCAAAGGAGCCATTCTGGATGTGATTGCGACGAATGGCGGCCCCGGTGGCGGAACATCCAACGCGATGCGATTCACAGTGAACAATCCAGTTCCCGTCATCCAATCCGTCTCCGTTAGTAAAGCATTGCTGAATAGTGATGCTTTCACGATAGACATTGCGGGAACAGGATTTGTAGATGGTCTCACGATCCGGCTTGGGCAACTGAACCTTGTTCCGACTTCGATCACGCCGTCCCAGATCTCCGTCGCCATTCCGAAAGAAGCGCTGGGCAAGAGTGGCATCTTCTCCCTTTCGGCAGCGAATGTGGAACCGGGAGGTGGCTCATCGAACGCGGTCGACTTTACCGTCGAGAATCCTGTGCCGGTTCTGAGTTCTCTGTCGCTCGACAAGGCAGTCGCGGGGGGCGCGGAGTTTTCATTGACGCTTTCAGGCTCGCAGTTCGTCGACACGTCAAAGGTTGCATTCGGGCCACTTCAGCTGACACCGACCGCATTCTCGGGATCTGAGTTGACGGTTTCTGTTCCGGCTGCTGCGATTTTGGACGGTGGAACGTATCCCGTGCTGGTCAGCAATGACGGCCCCGGTGGCGGTCCTTCCAATGCTCTGTCGTTTTCGGTGGAGAACCCCGCGCCCACAGCTTCTGCTCTCTCGCAGAAGACGATCGTGCTGGGGAGTCCCGAGTTCACGCTGACCATTAGCGGCAGCGGATTTGTTCATCAGAGCGCGGTCGTGTTTGGAAGCCTGACGTTGACGCCGAGCGCATACACGGCAACATCGATCAGCGTTCTGGTTCCTGATACCGCTCTCACCAAGGCAGGTCCGCAAATGGTGAGCGTTGCAAATCCATCACCAGGCGGCGGCACATCGGAGATGCTTCGCTTTATCGTCGAGAATCCTGTACCTACAGTGACCGCCGTGAATCCGACGAGCCTGACCACGAGGACCACGGATACTTCAGTCACTTTGCTGGGAACGGGCTTTGTGGAAGGCACTACAGTTACGCTTGGAACCGAGACTCTGACTCCGACCTCAATCAAGCCGAATGCTCTGGTTGTGATGGTGCCAGCCTCGCAACTTTCGAGCGTTGGAACCCTTGCCTTCAGCGTAACGAATCCCGAGCCGGGCGGTGGCCTGTCAAGCCCAGTGAGCCTCGCGGTTCACGGCAAGGCCCAGACAAGCTGGCGTACCGCGGCCAATCATAAGATGAACGCGCCTGACACAACCCTACCCTACCAGGGATTCAGTCAGCCCTCAGTGAATGCACGCGGTGAGCTGGTCTTCAAGGGCCAGACGAAGTCCTCTTCGGGACCGACCGTCGGCATCTACCTGCGCGACATGTCGCCCGGTGGCGGTGGCCCGTTGATGAAGCTCACCGACAACACGACAGCTGTGCCGCAGCCGAATAACACGTCCTACAACGGCGCGCTTGCAACGTTCATTCAATTCCAGTCATTTCCACGGATGGACAAGGACTCCGATACGGTGGCCTTCCGCGGCCAGTCTCAACCGGTGTGGACATTCACGCTCGCAGACGGGACGGAGACGCGGATTGGCACCACGGGAATTTACACCAATCCACAAGGAGCTTTGATGAGCGGGACGGGCCTCATGGGGAGTGCACCAGGCTTTGAATACCTGCAAGTGCCGGGTGCTCCAGCGGGCACGCGTTTCGACCAGTTCCCCGGAGCACCATCCGTGACCGGCGGCAACACGGTCGTCTTCAAGGGCAACTACACGGTGGATGGAGGCGGCAAAACAGGCGTCTTCTTCCGCGACGTGACCAGCGGTGAAGGTAAGTCTCCGATCACGCTGATTGCGAACTCCGACACCGTGATTCCGGGACAGGGCGAGGGAGGCTCCGTGGTCTTTGGATCAACTGCGCCGCCGAGTGCCGCGAACGGAGAGATGGTCTTCCTTGGCCTGGATAACGAAGACGATCCGAAGATGGGCGGCATCTACGAAGCGCCTCTGATCTCTGCGCCGCCCCTTGAACCGCTTGTGCAGCTTGGCAGCCAAGTGCCGGGCGAAGCAGACGGCGTCACCTTCACGCGCCTTGGCGAAGCACTTTCCTTTGATGGCCGGTACGTTGGCTTCTGGGGAGCTTGGGGTAAAGGAACGCGGGCTCGCATGCTGACCTGCGCGGCAGACGGCAACGCAGACATGATTGCGATCTGCAACACGATGTATCCCAATGGCTTCGAAGCACAAGAGCCTGCGCAGCAGGGCATCTTTGTTTACGATACGACCACCAAGACGCTGTATCCAATCGCCAAGAACAACAACGGTGAATTTGACGATTTTGTGTACTGGGTCTTCTCCGGACGTCCACCCAACGTGGGCCAGTCCGATGGCGGTGAGGTGACAGAACCTCCGCGGTGGCGTTCCTCGACGTTTGTTTCCGTCGCGGGCACCATGGGCGGCGGACCTGATGCATTCGAAGTCGCGTTCAAAGCAGGTACGGGCTCGGTCGACGGCGTCTACCTGGCGCAGGGTCCGACAGCCGCGCCGATTCAAACCGTAATCGACACAACCTTCAACGGCACGGATATCGATCCTGACGCTCCAGCCGGGTCGACTGTATCCACCGTGGGCTTCGAGCGTGATGGATTACGCAACAACTGGCTCGCAGTGATGTCCAGCATGCTTGATCCCATAACCAGCGAGAGCGGAACTGGAGTGTACATAACCCAGGTGATGCCGCAGTAAGACGCGGGGGGAGCGATCCCCCCCCACGCGGCACCGCCGCACAGACATGGAGCGTTGATTGAGCAAGCCAGACCAACGTGCATGTTGCAAGTGGAAAGGAGCAAGAAATGAAATCGCTAACCTCATACCTCACCCTGTCGCATCTGCGAACCGGCCTGAAGCTGGGAGCGTGGGCGACAGCCGTCGTGGCGTTGGGACTGGCAGGTTGCGGTGGTGACGGATCGAGTATTCCAACCAATCCTGCAGCCACCACTGCCGTGCAAGTGAACATGGGAGATGCACCTGCGGACTGGCTGCTCTCCTTCTCAATGAACGTCTCGTCGATGACCATGAAGACGAGCGATGGTCAAACGGTCACGGTGGCAGGCAGTAGCACGCCTGTTGAGATGATCCATCGGCTCGGCACCATGGAACCCGTAGCATTGGTCTCAGCGCCGCGGGGAACCTACACAAGCGCCCAACTGAATATTGCATCCTGCACTTTTTCGTATCTCGATCCCAACACAGGCGCACTGCAGCAGAAGACGATCAACGGACCCATCCAGGCATCCGTACCATTCAGCTCCAGTGTGAGTGTTGGCAGCACGCCACTGGCGGTCAACTTCGATCTCGATCTGCTCCACTCGCTCTCTGGCGATACGGGGAGCGCATTCCAATTCAGTCCGAAGTTTCACATCTCTACGGGTGCATTGAGCGGTAGCGGCAGCGGCAATGGAAGTGGCATGAATGCTCGGAATGGCGGAATGTATCAACTGATGGGCGTCATCACGGGCACAGCACCGGGTGGATTCAGCATGAAGGCGCTGCAGAGCACGAACATGTTTAACTTCCAGGTGACGTCGGAGACAAGGTTCCAGGGACGCATTACCCAGATGTCGCAACTGGGCAATGGCATGGGCGTGCTGGTCACGGCCGTACTTCAATCGGATGGAACCTACCTTGCCAAACAGGTGCGCGCGACGATGAGTGCGGCGGGCGCCATGGGAGGCGGAATCATTACCGCGGTCGATGCTGTTCCAGCGACACAACTGACCATTGTGATGCAGAACGGAGCGGGCGCAAGCATCAACACGGACTACCTTTCGAAGACGCTTCTGGTCAAACTACTCGACACGACCACGTATGAAATCGATACAGACCGTGTGAGCCTGACTGGTCTTGACTTTGAGCCAACCTTCGACGCCAGCAATATCTTTGTGGGACAGGGCATCCTTCCGCTGAGCGACACAGCCATCACGCCGATTGCCTCGTGCGACCCGGCGTGCGGCGAGCTGACAGCAACCACAGTGCGTTTGCGCGAGCAAGGCTCCAGGGGTACAGCGACCGTTGATATTACGCCTGGAGCAACGACGACGTTTACCCTGACGTTGCCAGCGGATTGCGCCTTTACCAAGCTGACCACCGCGACCGAGATTACGGTGTATCAGCAGGCGAGCACCAACGTGGAAGACCAGACCACCATCGCAGCGGGAACCACCCTGCGCGTGCATGGCTTGCTGTTCTATAGCGGAGGGAAGTGGAGGCTGGTTGCATCCACGATCTCTTCGACAACGTAGCCCCAACCCTGACGACAGTCGGCGTTGCCGGCAGAGTTATGCCATAGAGTTGTCCTTACATAGACTGAACCGCCTGTAAGCGGAGCGGGCCAACTTCCAGCACGACCGGAAGTGACCCGTTCCGCGCAGGCTTTTTTGTGTGGCAGCGCAGAGAAAGGCAGGTCCGGACGACACAGGACCTGGGCGGGGCGGCGTGGAATGAAGGTGCACGCGCGCCGGGAGCCGGTCCTCAGAAGGAGAGGATCTGCTGCCAGAGGGCGGGATCGACGGGTAGACTGAGCCTGATATTCTCCGCGCGCGTTCGAAGCGTCTTTTCACCGGGATAGCGAATGGCCGAATCCGGCTCTGCTGCTGGAGAGCGATGGAGCGAGTGGACGATCTCTTCCGCAATTTGCTCCGCTTGCGCGGCCCCGCCGAGCGCCGCGAAGTGGATGGCAAAGAAGACCTGCGAGAGACCGGCCTCCTGTAATGGATCGAAACTGAGTTGATGAGTCGCGATGCCGAGCGACGTCATTGCGGCAACGGCGTTGAGCAGAGTCGATAGGCCGGAGCCCTTCCAGTAGCCGATGGGCAGGGCGCGGTTGGAGGCGAGAATGGACGCCGGATCGCGGGTGAGCTCCCCGGCCGCGTTGAAGCCACCATCCACGGGGAGCGACTCACCGCGGCGGCTGTAGCTCTCAAGCGCTCCGAAGGAAAACTGCGACATGGCCATGTCAAGGACGATATGGCCAGCAGTGCGCGGAACTGCGAGAACGAGGGGGTTATTGCCGATGCAGGGCAGCACGCCACCCCAGGCGGGCATGTTCGGAAGCGTGTTGGTCCAGCAGATGCCGATCATACCGGCATCGGCGGCCTGCCAGCCATACGTGCCGCCGCGCATCCAGTGGTTGGTGTCGGCGATGGTCACGAAGCCGATGCCGTGCTGGTGCGCGAGGTGAATGGCGCGGTCCATGCAGAACCATGCGTTCAGATTGCCGGGGCCCCGGTTACCCTGCCAGCGCTCAATGGCACCGAAGCGCGCGGCAAGCGATGGCTCTGCATCCACGCGAACGTTGCCGTTGCGGATGGTGGCGATGAAGCGCGGAAAGCGCTGCAGACCGTGGGAGTAAACACCGTCGCGCGTAGTCTCTGCAAAGAGGGTGGCACAACGCTGCGCGCGGTCCATCGTGAAGCCGTATCGGAGCAGGATGGCGGCAAGCGTGGACTGAACTTCGCTGAAGGGAATGCGCTGCATGACGTTTTTTGCGGGCTAATCTCTGAGCGTAACCATGATGCGGCGCGCATCGCCGCCTTCTGAGGCGATGACGATCTCACCTGAAGCGCGCTTGCGGATGCTCTTGAACTTTTCTCCCCACTCGACGAGCACGAGAGCATCGGGCGTGAGGAGATCGTCAAGGCCGAGCGACTCCAACTGGCGCTCGCTTTCGAGACGGTAAAGATCGAGATGGAAGAGCTTGATCGGATTGCCGTCAAGGATGCCGTCGTACTCATGAATCAGCGTGAAGGTGGGGCTGGTGACTTCGTCAGGGTCAGCAGCATCGAGGGCCTGGGCGATGCCTTTGACGAGGGTGGTTTTGCCGGTGCCGAGATCGCCGCGGAGAATAAGCAGCTTAGGCGGACGAAGCAGATGCGCGAGCTTGCGGCCGAGTTCAATCGTGCCGGCGCCGCTGGTCGTCCGAAACTCGTGGGTGCGGCCTTCGGCGGCAGCTACATTGCTCATGCTTCTCCCTGGTGTGGCGGCGCGCCTGGGGTCGAATCATGCGCGTGCCCCTGTAACCAAACATACCCGTTTCTGTCGCGCATGGGAAATTGAAATGCGCGTGCGAGGGTGCGAAAAGTATCCGTGGCAAGAAGGGTGTGTTCGTCGGCGCCGCGCACGGCAAGGTCGGCGGCGAGGCCGTGGAGATGGACAGCGGCTTCGACGGCGCGCGCGGGATCGTTGGCATGCTGCGCAAGCAACGAGGCGATGAAACCGCTGAGGACATCGCCGCTGCCGCCTTTGGCCATGCCGGGATTGCCGGTGGTATTGACGGCGATGTGGCCGTCAGGATGCGCGATGAGGGTGCGCGATCCTTTGAGCACAACCGTGACGGCGTGACGCTGTGCGAAGTCGCGGGCAACGGCGAGGCGATTCGCCTGGACCTCCGTCGTGGTCATGCCGGCGAGGCGGGCCATTTCTCCGGGATGCGGCGTGAGGACAAGGGTGCGGCCGAGGGCGAGCTTGGTGAGCAGTACGGGCTTCCGCGCAAGGATGTTGAGCGCGTCGGCGTCGAGGACGGCGGGCATTCTGGTTGCGGAGAGCAGGCCGGTGACGAACTTGATGGCGTCAGTCGATTGACCGAGACCGGGCCCAAGGACAAGGACGGATTTGCCTGCGGTGAGCTCTTCGACTTGCTTGGGACGGGCGGCTTCTGCAGAAACGTGACCGGCTTCCATGGCGGCGAGTGGCCATGTCATCAGCTCGGGGGCAACAGCGGCGACGGAAAGAAGAATGGGCGCGGGAACGGCAGCGGTGACGAGGCCTGCGCCGGTGCGCAGCGCGGCGAGAGCGGCCATGGCGGGCGCGCCGGATTTACCAAGCGATCCGCCGATGACGAGGACGTGGCCAAACAGGCCTTTGTTGGCGGCGGCGGGACGCGGCTGCTGCGCGAGGGCGAGCGATGCGCCTGCCCAGTGGATATTGAGCGAGGAGGTGATGGCCTCTGGCGGTGAGCCGATGGGCGCGACGACGATGGGCTGGTGCCATCGGCGGGTAAGTTGACCGAAGACGTGCGCGGGCTTGGGCGCGGTGAAGGTGAGGACGGCGTCGGCGGAAAAGACGGGATCGGCGATGGTGGCAGCGGTTTCGTCGGCTGGCCAGCCGGAGGGCAGATCGATGGCGAGGATGGGCGCGGCGCTGGCGCGAACCCATTCGAGCGCGGCGAGGGCGAGGCCGCGCAGGGGTGGCTGGAAGCCGGTTCCGACGACTGCGTCGAGGATGAGATCGGCGGTGAGCGCGGCGTTGTGCTGCTGAAGATCGGCAGCGGAGGTGACGACGTGGATGAGGCCGTGCGCGGGGCTGGCGAGTTCGCGCCAGGCCTCGACGGCGTCGGGCGTCATCTTCTCCGGCGAGCCGAGGAGGAGCGTGGTGACGTCGAGTCCTGCGGCGGCGAGCATGCGAGCGGCCATGAGGCCATCGCCGCCGTTGTTGCCGCGGCCACAGAGGACGGTGATGCGACGCGCGCGCGGAAAATGCTGCTGCGTAAAGGTGGCGACGGCGGTGGCAGCGGTGCGCATGAGCTTGAGCGAGGGGATGCCGTGGCGCTCAGAGGTAACGCGATCGCAGAGTTGCATCTCAGCGGCGGAGAGGACGTGCATGGCAACCATCGTAGCTGAAGGCGCGGCGGGGCGGCTGCGAGGGCTTGTCCCGGAAAGGCGAAGAAAGACGAAAACCGACGAAGCAAAAACATGCAAGGATTTTGTGGAAAAGTGCAAATATTTTCAGGGGAGGGGGGTGGGTATTAATTTCTTCGGACTTGCGGGCGGAGATCGCGGACATGTGCGTGGCGATGGACAGGTGTGTGCGTGGGTGCGGGTTCGTCATGGCGGGAGGCTCCGGAAAGAAAAATGCCTGAGACGCGGGCCGGTAGGCGCGGTTCTCAGGCTGATGTTCTTAGTATGCGCGTTTGCGAGAAAGAACATGCAAAACGATGCGAACTTTTTGCTGAGTGGAATGAGAAAGTTGGAAAAAAGTTTGGCGGGAGGAGCTTGACGAGACGATGCTGTCAGCTTTTCGAGGCCGGGGTGGGTTCGTGGATTCCCGCCCAAGCAGAGCTTGGACGGGGCACCCGTGATTCGCTGACCAAGTAGCAGCCGGCGGAACTTAGCGGCCGAGGAAGGTTTGGATGAGGAGCCAAGCGTTGAGGAGGGCGATGACGATGGCGGTGGTCCAGGCGAGGCGCTGGAGCCAGCGCTTGTTGACGAAGGGGCCCATGAGTTCGCTGTTGCCGGTGAAGAGGACGAGCGGGACGACGGCGAAGCTGAGCTGGATGGAAAGGATGACCTGCGAAAGGATCAGGAGCTTTTCAGTTCCCTGCTCGCCGGTGACGGCGACGACGAGGATGGTGGGGATGATGGCGAGGCCGCGGGTGATGAGGCGGCGGAGCCACTGGGCGACGCGGATGTGGACGAAGCCCTCCATGACGATCTGGCCGGCGAGGGTGCCGGTGATGGAGGAGTTCTGGCCGGAGGCGAGGAGGGCGACGGCGAAGAGGGTGCTGGCGCCGGCGGCTCCGACGAGGGGGCTGAGGAGCTTGTAGGCGTCCTGGATGGCGGCGACCTCAAAGTGGCCGGAGCGATGGAAGACGGCGGCGGCGACGATGAGGATGGCGGCGTTGACGAAGAGGGCGAGGGTGAGGGCGAGGGCGGAGTCGACGTTGGCGAGGTGGATGGCTTCGCGCTTGCCTTCGGGCGTGCGGGGGTAGCGGCGGCTCTGCACGATGGAGGAGTGCAGATAGAGGTTGTGGGGCATGACGGTGGCGCCGAGGATGCCGATGGCGATGTAGAGCATGTCAGGGTTGGAAAGGATGGTCGGCGAAGGAAGAACGAGACTGCGCAGGGCGGGCCAGTAGTCAGGGCGCGAGAGGACCATCTGCACGCCGAACATGGCAAGGATGGTGCCAATGAGGGTGATGACGAGCGCCTCGACGTAGCGGAAGCCCCAGCGCTGCAGGACCAGGATGAGCATGACATCGAGGCCGGTAATGAGCACGCCGTAGAAGAGCGGGATGTGGAAGAGCAGTTCAAGGGCGATGGCCGAGCCGATGACCTCGGCGAGGTCGCAGGCAGCGATGGCAATCTCGGCCATGATCCAGAGAAAGACACTGACTTTGGCGCCGTAGCGCTCACGGCAGAGCTGGGCGAGATCGCGGCCGGTGGCGACGCCGAGCTTGAGCGAGAGGCTCTGGAGAAGGATCGCCATCAGGTTGGAGAGCATGATGACGAAGAGCAGTGTGTAGCCGAAGCGCGCGCCGCCGGCGATGTCAGTCGCCCAGTTGCCAGGGTCCATATAGCCGACGGAGATGAGGAAACCGGGACCGAGGAAACCGAGGAGCCGTCGCCAGTAAAAAGGCGAGCGGGAGACGCTGACGGTGGAATACACCTCCGGCAGCGACGGCTCGGGAACAGCAATGGGGGTGATCTCGGTGGCCATAAATCGATCAAAAGATGTCGCGCGACGGATCGACAATCTGAGTATGGCACAAAATGTTAAGTGTGGTTAATAAATTCTTTTATTTTTGATTACACGAAGGTATTGGGGCGGAGCCAGACAGCCTCTGCGGCAGAGTGACCGAGGATGGATGTACTTGCGGTGAGTTGAATCGAAACGGTTTGGTCATAGTTCTGGCTGAGGACCCGTAGAGTGCATCCCGGGCCAATACCCGCGTTGTGGAGGAAAAGCAGCAGGCGCGGATCGCGTTCCTGGAGGCTGACGACGGTGTAGTCGCTGCCTGCGGCGGCTTCAGAGAGGGGCAGTTCGCCACGCTGCTTACGCTGGGCGGGGCTTTCGGGCAGGACGGAGTTGCCGTGGGGGCATGCTCCGGCCTCGCCGAGTTTTTCGCGGAGCCGGGCCTCGAAGACGGGTGAGACGGCGTGCTCCAGGCGCTCGGCCTCTTCGTGGATCTGGTACCACTCCATGCCAAAGACCTCACTGAGCATGCGCTCGATGAGGTGGTGGCGAAGGGCAGTGCGGTAGGCGGCTTCGCGGCCGGCGGGGGTGAGGCGGACGATGCCGTCTTCGCCGACCTCGACGAGGCCGTCGCGTTTGAGGCGCTTGAGGGCCATGGTGACGGCGGGCGCGGAGACCTCAAGCCAGTGGGCGAGCGTGGCAGGGATGACCTGGTGGCCTTCGGCCTCAGCCTCGAGGATGGCTTTGAGGTAGTTCTCTTTGGAGACGTGGATGGAGTCTTTCATGGCTGCGCTGCCAGACCAGTCTATACGCAGGGGCGTGCGGAGGATTCTGATGTGTGAGGAGGATGGAGGTTGCGGAGTAACTGACAGCGATGGGCCAATGAGCGGGTTGGCCTGTTATCGCCAGTTGAGGACGGGGTTATAAACGGAGCCGGCGGTCAGTCTTTGGGCGCTTTCTTTCCGCCCTGCTGCATCTTTGCCTGTTTGGAGGCATTCCCGTTCACGGCCCCGGAGGGAGGATTCCTGAGGCTGAGTCCGTCATAGGGCTGTCGGTGCATTACCTCCGTGAAACTTGCCGAAATGTTTCGCAGAGCCAATGCCTTTGAGTAGAAGACCGAGACCAAACGCCGCAACGTGGCCTGTCGCCTTCAGGTCAAACTCACCCACTCGCACGACGAGAAGGTAGGCAACGACCAGGTTGACGACTCCCCAGATCACATTGACCGTGGAAGAGGATAGACCTTTGCCGGGAGGTTTTGCGAAAGGGCTTTGAAAAGCACGTCCCATCACGCCTGACACAAAGTGAGGAACGGCATTTTCCGTGAACGCGCCACCGAAGAACCAGGAAACAAGCCAGAGCCAATGCATGATCCAGATGTCCTTTCGAATATAGGGTTATGAATTAACGCAGCCGAGTGGTTTTATTCCTCCACCAAGCGGCGAAGCAACTTGAGCGATTCGAAAAGTCTCACTTGCTCCTGTCTGGTGAGCTTTTGAGAGATCGTAGTCATGAGCCAGTCGTGGCTCGCTTCCCGACCCTGCTGAATCCACTTCACACACTTGGGTGTGAGTGAAATGAGAGTCTGGCGTCCGTCATCAGGGTCAGGCGAGCGACTGAGCAGGCCGGACTCAAGCAGAGGTGCTGTCAACTCGGTCATCGATTGCGGGCGCATACATTCAGCGCGCGCCAGGCTGGACATCGTGGCCGCGCCAACCTTTTCAAGGCGAACAAGCACGGAGATCTGAGACGGTGTCAGCTCCTTGCCACCTCCGTGCTCCCGAACACGTAACTTTAGGATGCGATGGATGGCTCGAATCTCACCAGCAAGCTTTCCGGCAACTCCACCACTACCGGAGATTCTGCGAGTGCTCATGTTTGTGACTATAGCAAATCTTAAGGCAACCTGAAAAGGTTGCCTGAGTACATGCGGTCGAAAGGATCTGAGCACCGTGCCGTCATCGATATGCATGCACCATAGACTGCGGAATCACATTTCGGCACAGATCGTCTGGATTGATGCAAAATCACCGAGTCACTCGTTGACTTGCAGGCTGGTCTGGACTGATGGACACAGAACAACCATGAATGCACGGACATCCGATTCAGGTGTAGAAGGGGGTTGCTGGCGGGAGAGCCGCAGCGTGCGTGGCGCTCCGGGGAGGAACGCCACGCATGGACTGCGAGGTTGGTGCGGGTTGGGGTTAGTTGCCTTCGGGGGTTTCCGGCATTTCTGGCTGGGAGATCTCAGAGGCAGTCAACAGGTAGTTGCCGTTTTGATCGACAAGCAGATAGCCATGAACCTGGATGGCGGAGTTGGCCGTCATCGAGGCGAAGCTGGATGCGGTGAGGTTGTTGCCGTATTGAGTGTTGGGCCCTGCAACGGCGTTGAGCGTGACGAGCTTCTCATAGGTGCTGAGGAAGGACGGCACGGGGAGTGCAAGAGCGAAGTCGATGTTGGAACCGGATGCCTGCGGGGCTGCGGCGAGGGCACCCATGACATTTTCTCCGCCGAGAGTAATCTGTGTGGCGTCGAGGTTGCCGCTGGAGTCCATTGCGCCGCCGACCATGACCGCCTGACCGGGGAAGATCTCGGCAGAGTTGAACATGGCGGCGGTGAGGCCGAGCTGGGTGGCATCCTCATTGATGCCGTAGGCGGTAGACGAAGCTACGACGACATTGAGGGTCATGCCGGTAGACATCATGGAGCCGAAGTCTTCCTGCGGAACCATGGTGAAGCCGGTGAGGTTGCCCTTGGCGTCATGCGTGACCATGACGACAATTCCCTTGGCGCCATCCTCCTGGCCGGAGCTCATGCCCGCGGCAAGTGGGGTGATGGAGAGCGCAAGGAGCGTTCCGTCGGTTTGCGTTTGTCCCTTGACCTGCACGATGGAGTTCTGAGTGATGGACGACGGAGTGACGCCGTTGGGGAACTGCGTCGAGCCGTTGATGGCGAAGGTGAACTGCTGGCCGGAGTCGCCGGATTGGACGGTGATGCTGGAGCTGCTGATGGCGACGACCATGCCGGTGACTTCCACTTCGCGCTGGCTGTCGTTTTCATTCTCGACCTGGGCAGCGCTGGAGCTGATGGCCGGAGTGAAGGTGACGGTGGATCCGGAGATGGAGAAGGACTGGGCGAGGCTGAAGGCGAGGTGGAGATCGACCTCACTGGTGGTGGTGAAGCTGAGCGCGGGATTGAGCGCCACGGTGACGGTGGGCGAGCTGAGAGTCGCGGTGGCGGTGACGGGCAGGTTCGTGGTGGGGTCAAGATAGGTGACCTGCGCAGCGGAGACGGTGACGGTGACCGAACTGTATGTTCCGGGCGCGAGGCTGGTGAGTTCAATCGGCTCCTGCAAGGAGCCAAGACCGGAAAGCTCGACAGCTGCTGGTTGCGAGAGCACATTCACGGGCGAGCCGCTGGCAGGAGTGACCGAAACCGCCGAAATGGTGACTTTGGCGGAGAGGATGTTGCCGAGTGGGGCGTCGCTGACGGTGACCACCATCGGGGCGGTTCCGGGCTTGGATGCGGGCGAGCCGCTGGCTGCGTTGGACATGGAACTGCAGCCGGACAGGAAAAGGAGTCCGGCGAGACTGGCGGCGCCGAGAGCGGAAAGCTGCAAAGATGTTGCCAACTTCATGATTCTTTACCTCCGAAGGGTTCTGCCGGAACCGAATCCAACAAGCCGGTTGGTCCGGGTGAATGGGATGGATCAAGCGCGCAAGGCAACTTCAGCGGATCGCTGGAGAAACGTGAATTCAAACAAGGTATTCGGGGCGTTGATTTGGCAGCTTTTGACTTTTTTGCCCCTTTTGTTCAAGATGCGCGCATGAAAAATGGGTTGGGTATTACCAGAAAGTTGCAGAAGGGGCCGGAAAGCGAAAGCAGGTCCGGGGCGAGAAAGTGGGCGCTTGCGCGCATCTGGGACGCGCTTCCGGCATTTCAGGCAAAGACGATTGCACCCCAGGGATGCGACGGGATGCGAGCGCAAAGCAGTGGACTTGCCCGTTGAAAGGCCTTCTGTCGACACGAATTCTCTCTTCTTTACCAAGGCAGGACAACAGGGATTCAAGAGGTTGACTCAGGATGCGACTAGGGTCACATCTGGAATCTTCCCAAGAGATAGGGGCATGGAGATGGCCTGAAAATATAGGCGCGAGGGAACTTTTTCGCTCTCCTGCCGTTGAGTGAGACGGAGGATCTGAAAAAAGGTGAGGCCGGATCGAGGGAAAGATCCGGCACTGAGACAATCACGTAAGTAACTGGAAGATGACAGGTTAGTCATCTTCCAGTGATGTGGAGCTATTTAACGCGGACGGTGGGCTCAACGGAGAGTCCAGGACGGAGGAGGTGGTTGGAGTCCTCGTCTTTGAGGTCGGTGAAATCGATTCGGACGGGGACGCGCTGGACGACCTTGACGTAGTTTCCGGTTGCATTTTCCGGCGGGAAGAGGGAGAGAACGGAGCCGGTGGCGCCGCCAATCTGTGTGACGCGGCCCTTGTAGTCCTTGCCGGTGGCGTCAACGTGGATCTCAACGGATTGGCCGGCGGTCATGTGCTTGAGCTGGGTCTCCTTGAAGTTAGCGGTGACCCAGAGGTCTTCGAGCGAGACGAGGGTCATGAGGTTCTGCCCGACGGAGACGTTCTGATTGATTTCGACGCTCTTGCGGGTGATGATGCCGGAGACTGGAGCGGTGATGTGAGTGTAGCTGAGATTGAGCTGAGCCTGTTCCAGTTGAGCCTTAGCCTGGGCGACCTGAGCGAGGGCCTGCCGGGCGCGCGCGCTTTGCGCCTCGACTTGCTGCGGGCCCGTTTGCGCGTAGCGGAGCTGGGCAGTTGCCTGGCGTTCGCGCTCGCGGGCGACACGGACGGCATCACTGGCAGCCTGCTGGCTTGCCTGGGCATCAGCAAGTGCGGCCTTGGCGGCATCGGCCGCGGCAACGGCAGCGTCATACTGTTGCTTGCTGATGACGTCTTTGGCGACGAGCGGCTTGTAGCGTGTGAGGTCGGACTGCGCTTTGAAGTCGTTGGCCTGCGCCTGAGCGACGCGTGCCTTCGCGGCATCGAGCTGCTGGAGGGCCTGCGAGATGGCGGCCTGGGCGCCTGTGACGTCGGCGTTGGCGGAACTGAGATTACTGCCGGTGTTGACGGTGGCGATGGGCACGGCGACCTGAGCGGCGGCGGCATTGGCCTCGGCGCTGGCCAAGGCAGCCTTGGCGTTGTCGACTGCAACCTGGAAGTCGCGCGGGTCGAGCTCCGCGATGGGATCGCCGGCCTTAACGAACTGGTTCTCATCGACGTCGACCTTGATGACCTGGCCTGCGATGCGGGAGCTGATCTGAATCAGATGGCCGTTGATCTGGGCGTCGTCGGTATCCTCGTAGAAGGTGGAGCGCCACCAGAGTCCGGCGGCGACCATCGCGAGGACGACGATGACAACGACGATGATGCCTTTGCGCCGGGATTGCGGCTGGGCCATCTCGGTGCTGTCATCCGGCGCGGTCTGGCCTGCGGTTGGGTTTGAATCGGCCACGTCTACTTTCCTCCCAAGTACTTCTTGTAGTCCTGCGCTGCGCCGAGGGCGCGCGCGAGGTTGAGTTTGGCCACGTTATGACGGTAAAGGCTGGCCACGTACTGATCGTTTGCCTTTGCCAGAGACTGCTCAGCCTGACTGACGGCGAGGTTGTCGCTAACACCGCTGGCGTAACGCTGCTGGGCCTCAGAGAGTTCTTCCGTGGCCAGTTCGACGCTGGAGCGGGCGACCTGGACCTGTTGCTGCGCGGAGGCGATGTCAAGCAGAGCATTTCGAACGTCGGCATCAACCTGCGCGTTGGCGTCACTGAGCTGCGCCTTGGCGGTGTCGAGCTGGGCCTGCGCCACCTGGGCATCCCCGCGCAATCCAAACTCCTTGAAGAGTGGGACGCTGAGTGTACCGGAGGCGTCGCCGGTTCCATGCGAATGGCTGACGTTGACGCCGATGTCGCCGTAGTCGCCGGCGAACTTGATGGTGGGCAGGCGTTCGGCAGTGGCGGCCTTGCGCTGCTCCTGGGCGGCGGCGGCTTGCTCGACGAGGGCGGCGAGGTCTTTTCGGTTCATGCGCGCATCGCGGATGGCCGCGTTGACATCAATCTGGTCGAAAGGGGAATAAGGCGCCTTGTCTGTCAGGTTGAAAGCCTGGTCAAGAGGGAGGCCGATGGTGCGGGCGAGGGCGAGCTTGTCCTTTTCGAGGTCGTTGCGGCTGACGATGTTCTGCTGCTGGAGGGACTGGTAGTCGACGCGGGCGCGCAGTTCATCGAGGCGGGGTGCGGTGCCGGCTTCGTGGCGGGCGACGGCCTGATCGAGTGAGATCTTCGCAGTGGCAACCTGCGCGTCGAGGCTGGTGACGCGCGCCTGGTCTGCGAGCACCAGCAGATAGGCGTTGCCGACAGTGAGGACGACCATGTCACGGGCATCCTGTGCAGAGAGCTCAGCTCCGTTGAAATTATGGCGCGCTGCCAGGTACTCGTGGAGAGACTTGAGATCCAGCAGGGACAGGTTAAGATTGGCGCGGAGGTCCGTGAAGCCGAAGGGGCCGATGATGGTGGGAAAGCCGGGGATGCGCAGTCCCTGAGCTGCGAGGTCCACCTGCGAGACGGCCTCTTGCGCATTGAAGGTGACGGTGGGCAGGAGGGATTGAAGCTGACTGAGACGCTGCCCCCGGATCTGCTGAGTCTGTGCGGCGCTCAAGATGATGCCCAGGTTGTTGCGGAGGCCGCGCTGAATGGCGTCGTCGAGTGAGAGATCCATGGGCTGAGCGGAGGCCTGGCCAGCCGCAACACTGCCGGAAAAGCTTGCCGCCGTGGGTCCGCCGGGAGCATTCGGCGGGGCCTGCGCGGTGAGGCGTGGGAGAGGCGTCAGAGCCAGAGAAACGACTAGAAATCCGATCGCAAGCCCAGCCCTGGCGCAAAAAAGCAGTACGGGATTTCTTGAACTATTTGATGGCATCAAGAATCGTCTTCGAGTCTTGGCAGCGACGAGCCGCCGGAAAGATATTGGCAGTCTAATGGATGCCCGAGGATGGTCCGCGGGTTCTCAAATCTAGTGTATCGAAGAAACGGCGCAAATCGGATGAGGAAAGCGTGTGTTTCATGAGAGTTGTGCCTTGCGGGCAGGCGTGGCGCTGGCGGGGCGGGGCCCGGTTCCAGCAGGGCGGGGCCTAGCGGGGCGTGGTGGCCTGAATGAGCTGGGTTGCGAGGGAGCAGAGCCCCTGACGGAAGACTTCGCGGACGGAAGCAGGGGTCCAGGCGGCGCGGGGACCGGCGTGGGCGGCGAGTAGGCTGGCGGTCTCAGTGGAGGTGAAACCGGCGACGGCGCGAAGAGCGAAGATGACGCGAGAGTCAACAGGGAGGTTGTTGAGCCAGGCGCGGACTTTGTCGCGTTCGGGGCCGCTCATCATTTCCTGCAATTGCTTGCCGTAGGCGCCGGCGGCGTCGAGGTCATCGTCTTCAATGCAACCGGAGACGGCAATGGGCAGGGTGGGAGCCGCGAGGCAGCCGGGCTGACGGCGCTCCAGAAGCTCGACAGCGGCTATGGCGAGGGCACGGCGACTGCTCATGCGGGCCTGTTCTGCGTTCTCGCATGCGGAGATTTCGGCGTGGGAGACGGCATGCTCTACGAGGTTGACGGTGTCCTCGCCCTCGCCGATGAGCATGGCGGCGAGGCTGTAAAGGCTGGCCGCGATGAGGTCGAAGACGGGGTCAGAGCCTGCGAAGGCTTGTTTGACGGTGGATTCGTCTTTGGGCTGGCCATCAAGGAGGGTGAGAAGCCTGTGGGCAAAGTCGCGCCCTTCCCGGGAGATGGACTGGGGGGGGATGAGGCTCTCGCCATTCGTAGAGGGGTGTTCAGCCATGCGTGCGCAGTCTCCGAAAGGGTGGTTCCCATTCTTATGGTCCACCCGGCAGGCGGCGCGGGTCAATGCGTGCAGGGAATGACGGGACCGGGCGGAGTGTCCGTCGGATGAAGGAGTGGGATGGCGCTGTGGCGGCCGAGGAAAACGCGGTAGACTTGGCATCACGGCGTACTGGAACACAGGTAATGGCGAAGGCAAGCCCCAAACAGAAGCTGTTTAACGGACGCGACCACTCGTGGATGCAATTCAATCGGCGTGTGCTGGAAGAAGCCGAAGACGCGACGAATCCGCTGCTGGAGCGGGTGAAGTTTCTGGCAATCACGGGGTCAAACCTGGACGAGTATGTGGAGGTTCGGCAGGCAGGACTGCTGCAACGCATCGAAGATGGATACCGAGAGCCTGGCTACGATGGACTGCTGCCCGAGGAGTCACTGGCCGTTCTGACGGCGGAGATCCACAGCTTTGTGGAGGCCCAGTATCGCTGCTGGAATGAGCAGCTTTTGCCGGAATTGAAGAGCCAGGGAATCCGGCTTCTGGAGTGGGAGGAACTGAACGACGAGGCAAGGGCGCATGCGCAGAGCTATTTTGTGCGCGAGGTCGATCCGCTGCTGACGCCGATTGCAATTGATCCGGCCCATCCGTTTCCCCGGGTCCTGAATAAGGCGCTATGTTTGGCGCTGCTGCTGAAGCGGAAGCGCCGCACGTCTGGGCCGGCGATTCTAGGGGTGGTGACGGTGCCTCGTGCCTTGCCGCGGTTTGTGCGGCTGCCGGCTGAGGGTGGGCGGTATGATTACCTCCTGCTGCAGGATCTGATTGCGCAGAATCTTTCAGGGATGTATCGCGGGTACGAAGTGCTGGCGCGGGCGGCTTTCCGGGTGACGCGCAATTCGAATCTGTATATCGAAGAGGAAGAGGCCCGTTCTCTTCTGGAGACGATTCGCGTGGAACTGCACAACCGGCGCAAAGGCGATGCTGTGCGGCTGGAGGTGGAAGCAGGTGCACACGCGGAGATTGTGGAACGGCTGCGGGTGAACTTTGAACTGGACGAGGACCAGGTTTTCCAGTGCGACGGCCCGATGAATCTTTCGCGGCTGATGTTTTTCTATAGCGACATTGAGCAGCCTGCGCTGAAGTTTGCGCCGTTTACGCCGCGGCCCCTGCATCTGAGCCGCAAGGCGCTCAATATCTTTGACGAACTGCGGCTGCACGACGTGCTGCTTCACCACCCTTATGATTCGTACGACCCTGTCGTGGACTTTATTCAACAAGGCGCGGAAGACCCGGCGGTGGTGAGCATGAAGCAGACGCTCTACCGGACGAGCAGCGATTCGCCGATGCTGACTGCGCTGACGGAAGCGGCGGCGACGAAGGAAGCGACGCTGGTGGTGGAGCTGATGGCGCGCTTCGATGAGGCGTCGAACATTCGCTGGGCGCGGAGCATGGAAGATGCGGGGGTACAGGTCTTCCACGGCGTAGTGGGGCTGAAGACGCATTGCAAGCTGGCGCTTCTGGTGCGGCGCGACGAAGACGGCGTGACGCGGCGCTACTGCCACCTGGGTACGGGTAATTACAACCCGGTGACCGCGAGATTCTACACGGACCTGAGCCTGCTGACCTGCGATCCGCAGATTACGGAGCGGGTTCACATGGTCTTCAATTACCTGACAGCACACGCGGAGGTGGACGATTACCGGCCGCTGCTGGTGGCACCGCTGACGATGGCGGAGAGCTTTCTGGGTCTGATTCGGCGCGAGGCAGAGCATGCGCGAGATGGCCGGCCGGCGCATATCGTCGCGAAGATGAACGCGCTGCTGGAGCCGAGCGTGGTGGAGGCGCTGTACGCGGCGTCGCAGGCAGGCGTGGAGGTGGACCTGATTGTGCGGGGATTGTCGATTTTGCGGCCGGGCGTGAAGGGGCTCTCGGAGCGGATTCGGGTGCGGTCGATTGTGGGCCGTTTTCTGGAGCACTCGCGCATCTTCCACTTTGCCAACGGAGGAAACGACGAGATTTACGTGGGATCTGCGGATTGGATGCCACGGAATCTGTTTGAGCGCTGCGAGGTGGCCTTTCCGGTACGCGATCCTGCGGTGAAAGCACGGATTCACGATGAGATTCTTCCGGCGCTCCTGGCCGACACGGTGAAAGCGCGGATGCAGCGATCGGACGGGACCTATGTGCGGGCTTCAACGGCCTACAAGGGCGCGCCAGTATTCAACAGCCAGGAGTTTCTGATGAGAGTGGCCGAAGGCAAAGCAGATCTGGATGGGATTCCCCCGGCCCGCGCTCGCAAGGCCCCGTCGCGACAGGCCACACGCAAGGTGCAGGCGGCGGATTGAGCCGAATCGCCGGTTTCCGCGCGTGGAAAGGAAGCGAGGCAGATTCCATGGGAGTGATGCCTTTCCCTGCGCGGCAGAGCTAAGGTTACTTTGGAAGGTGTGCCATAGGAGTTGCCGGGGGCAGATAGAGCAGCTTGCCGAGGAGCAGACACGCGGCGATGCTGAATCGCGCAGATCGCCCAGGGTCCGCCTAATTTAGCCTGAAGCTGGGCATTTGCTTGATCCCAGCCGATTCTTCTTACATGCCTTGAACAGTGGGCGGGCCGGATGCAATTCCAAGCTCTTTGATGGGGAGCAGCAAGCAAAAGTCACGCGGTGCGGAGAGTGCAGAATGTTTCCGCGCTCTCCGCACCGGCAAAACAGCCGCGTGGTCCTTCTACAATCAGAGACAGTGCCACTTCCTCTGGCCAATCCGAAAGTACGAGTTTATGTGGACCCACCCTGCAAAGAGGCAGGGCGCCGAATAGACGCGATTGCACCCTTGCGTCTATGGCACCTGACCAGTCTGGATGCGCCCACGGTAGCGGTGGTGTGGGCGCTGGCCATAGCGCGCACTGCAGGGGCGCATTTGCCAGGTTGGGTTCCGGTGATGTTGGCCCTGGGAACCTGGACTGTGTATATTGGCGACCGTCTGCTCGATGCGCGGGCGGGCCTGAGCACGGGCGAAGTTCACCGGCTGCGAGAGCGGCACTTCTTCCACTGGAAATACCGTAGGGTGATGACGCCTCTGGCGGTGATCGCAGGCGCGGTGGCAGCGGCGATGATATCGGTCCTGATGCCGGCAGCGATTCGCGATCGGAATGCCCTGCTGGGCGTGGCAGCCCTGGTGTATTTTTCCGGGGTTCACGCACCAGGTCTGCGATCGCTGCGGCTGCTTCCGAAGGAACTGGTCGTGGGAGTTCTGTTCACGGCGGGGTGTGCCCTGCCGACTCTGACGCGAATGTGGCTGTGGCACGGCCCATCGACAACGCTGCGCCTGCTGCTGATGGCGGTGACAATGCTGGCCGCACTGGCATGGTTGAATTGCCACGCGATTGAGCAATGGGAGTCGGGATCGCCACGCCGGATCGATGGAATCATGATCGCGTCCGCGACGTTGACGTGCGCGTGCCTGACGGTTGCGGCAGAGGCGGGCGGCAGTGCAACACGACTTGCCGTGCTGATGGCGTGCACGGCAACGAGCGCGGCACTGCTGGGAGTGCTGGATGCTTCGCGGACGCGGATTTCTCCCACAGTTCTGCGCGCGGCTGCGGACCTGGTGCTGTTGACACCAATTATGTGCCTGATGCGATGAAAGGCCTCGCGAATTTCAACGGGATTGCTCGCTGGTACGAGACACTGGAAGCGGCGACCTTCGGAACCAAGCTATGGAAGAGCCGATGCGCTTTTCTGGATGAGCTGAAGACGCGGCGCAGCGCGCTGGTGCTGGGCGACGGCGATGGCCGATTCACCGCGCGCCTGCTGGCGGAGAACCCGCTGGTGCTTGTGGACGCTGTGGACGCCAGCGTGGAGATGCTGCGCACATTAGTGCAAAATGCGGGGGAACGTGCGGGGCGGGTACGAATCCGGCTGGCCGACGCGCGGGAGTGGGAACCCGAAGGTGAAACCTACGACCTGATCGTGACGCATTTCTTTCTGGACTGCCTGACGACGGTGGAGGTTGCTGCGCTGGCGGAGCGACTTCGCAAACATGTGCAGCCAGACGCATTGTGGGTGGTTTCGGAGTTTGCGATTCCAGATGGTTGGTATGGGCGGCTCGTGGCCTGGCCGCTGGTACAGGCGCTGTACCTGGCTTTTTTCGTCCTGACAGGACTGCGGGTGCAGCGGCTGCCCAGGTCGCGTGAGGTGATGGAAGCCGCCGGATTTGCACGGATTGCGGAACGGAGTTTTATGGGCGGCCTTCTGCAGAGCGAGTTGTGGAGACCCGAAGCGCGGTAAGCGGTGGAGATGCCCGGACGACATGGAATAGGACTATGTATTGATGCGGTCATGCTAAGATTGCTTGCAAACGGAGCGATCTTCCTTCTTCAGTTTGTTTTTGCCCGGTCAATCCTCCTTATGAACCTCTACTTAATGCGCCATGCCAATGCTGGTCTTCGGCGAGAAAACCCCATCCTCGATGTGAAGCGCGCCCTGGTCAAAGAGGGTAAAGATCAGTGCATGCTGATGGCGCGGATGCTAAGCGGGATGAAGGTGCAATTTGACGTGATTGTGTCGAGTCCCTTGAAGCGTGCTCTGCAGACGGCGCAATTTGTGGGGACTGAAATGGGCTACGACGCCAAAGTGGAGGTAAGTCCTGCACTGGCCCCGGATGCGGACTTTGCGGCGTTTCAGCAACTAATCGACCACTATGCGGATCGTGAAGATGTGCTGATGGTGGGGCACAATCCGAACCTTTTTAAATTTCTGGGCCGATTGATCACGGGTAATGGCGGCGCAGGAGTAAGGATGCGCAAGGGTTCTGTGGCGAGAATCGCATTGGACAAGCATCCGCCGATGCTGCAGTGGCTGATTGATCCACGGATGGCGCGCAACCTTTACGCGAGCGTGGCGAAGAGCTCGCGGTCAAAGACCTCACGGAAGTAGGCAGCTTCCTTTCGTAGCGACCACAGTTCCAATTCTGCACCGGTGCGGCCTGGCTTGATCTCCAGTACCACACGCCTGGGGTGGAGTCTTGCGGAGACGCGCAAGACGTCGCTGGCACGATCCTGATTGAGCGCGACCGCAAGGCGAAGGAGCACGACGGCGCGATGGACATGTTTGTGCTCTTGTGCGGGGATGTTGCGAAGGGCGCGGTCGCCGGGTTGGGGGCGGCTTTTGCCAAGATAGCGCGCAAGGGCGGAGATGATGGTGCGTTGCTCGGGTGTGTAGCCGTACATCTCCGAGCTGGAGATGATGTACTGCGTATGGCGATGATGTCCCTGATGATTGATGAACTTGCCTGTGTCGCGGAGGATGGCGGCGGCGGCGAGCCATCCTTCATACTCGGCTGGCAAGCGATGAAGCGATTTGAGTTCATTGAAGAGCTGGATGGCGTGCGCACGGATGGGGTCGGCGAGGTGCGGATCGACGCCATAGCGGCGTGCGGTGGAGAGGACGCCGTCCCAGCGCTCCTTTTCGAATTCGCGATGCCCTTCGGCGCGAGCGTCCTGCTCGGCGAGCATCTGCGCGAGGATGCCATCGCGGAGCCCGAGGGGCGAGTATCGAAAACCGGGGAGGTCGAAGGACTCGAGGAGTTCGGCAAAGACCTGCGCACCGGCGACGATAATCTCAGCACGACGGGGGCCGATTCCGGGGATGGTCTCACGTTCGGGAAGTGCGAGACGGGCGACCTTCGACGCGATCTTGCGCACGAGGGGCGTGGGAGCGAGAGGCGAGACGAGGCGTCGTCCGTTTGTGCTGCGGGCGGGCCTCTTTGCGGATTTGTTGAGGGCCGTACAGGCTTCAACTAGCGCGGCAGCGGTCCCCGAAGTGGCGATTACCTGCGAAATCGAGTGGGGCTGAATGCGACGATGAGCGCGACGCAGTTCGCGGATGATAAGACGCCGCATCTGCGCGAGTCCCTGGGCGGAAGGCGGGTCTTCGGCGAGGAATTCTTCCGTGAGGCGGACAGCGCCAATCGGCAGACTGATGGTTTCGCGGATGCGCTTGTGTTCCGAGAGGGTAATCTCGCAACTGCCGCCGCCCAGGTCGAAGAGCAGGATGCGGCCGTGAAGGCCGGACTCGGATGCCATGAGGCCGTGATGAATGAGGCGGCCCTCCTCGAGACCCGAGATGATTTCAATGTTCCAGCCAGTCTCTGCCTTAACCCAGGCCTGGAAGGCGGCTGCGTTACGGGCATCGCGCATGGCAGCAGTGGCGACGATGCGGATGCGGTCTGCGCCATGGAGCTGGACGGCACGGTGGAAGCGCTTGAGAGCGCGCAGTGTGGCGGCCATGGCGTCAGGGGAGATGAGGCCGGACTCGAAGACACTGGCACCAAGGCGCGTGATCTCGCGATCTTCATGAAGGGTCTTGAGATGATGGGCAACGACTTTGGCAATCTTCAGCCGGCAGGAGTTGGAACCAATGTCGATGGCGGCAAGGGTAGGCATGGAGTTGGGATCCTCGCTCCCGCGATGAGCAAGGAGCTTCTGCGGTCAAGATACACGACGGAGCAGGAAGCTGTGCGAAGAAGAAATGGCGGGAGAAATGGAGCGCCCTCCCGTTAGTGGGAGGGCGTGGGGAGGATGTGAATTTCGTGAGAATCGAATCAATCAGCCTGCGCGAAGGACTCGTCGTGTGAGAGGACTTTGAGGCGGGCTGGCTCTGTGATCGTTGGCAAGCTGCGAGCAGCCGGACGAAGAGGATCGGAGTCGAGGCCAAGTACGCGGCTCATCACGGAAGTGTCCCAACGGCGCCGGAGAGTATTCACGATGAGCTCGAGGTCAGAAAAGAACGTTGCGCGCGACATATACTCGGCATCGAGCCGGAGCTTGGCAGGCAGAACAACGGCGTGATAGTACGCGTCGAGGTCATGCTTTGGCAGACAGGCGAGGAATTGCTCCTCACGCGCGAAAGCCATGGTGGCTGCCCCGGTGATGCCCGGTCTGCAGTTGAGCAGCGTTGTCTGATGCGCGGGCAACTTGGGACGCGGCCCGACAAGACTCATATCACCGCACAGCACGTTGAGAAGCTGAGGCAATTCATCAAGCTTCCAGCGGCGCAGGAATGGGCCAACGGGCGTAAAAGCCTGGTTGCCGACAGTTGTAACGGAACTCCGCTTCCCTTCCGGACGGTGGGTCATGGTACGGAACTTCAAGATGGTGAATGCATGACCGTGAAGGCCCGTCCGCTTTTGCAGGAAAAGCACGGGACCGCGAGAAGTGAGCCGAATCGCCAGAGCAACGAGAAGCAATACCGGAATGAGCAACGGCAGCGCCAGAAGCACGCAGGCACAATCGAAGCAACGCTTGGATCGTGACAGAACCCACGGACTGAGAGCTTCACCGAAGGCATCCGAAACCAAACTCAATCTATGCTGCAAATGAGACCGCGTGTAGGCAGCGTGTGCTAAGGCATTTCCATCCTGCGTGATGGTGGAATGCACTCCGTCCACACCTTCACTGGCCTCTGAGACGAGGGACCTTGCGCTCAATGTATCCTCCAAGGTTCATCAACCTAACAAATTGGGGATGCAGATCGGTCTGGTCTGGCTTGATCTGCTGAATATCTAGCTGTGCAAGTTCAAGTCGTCGCGCCTGACGGCATGCTTCGTGTCTGTATGCGGAGGCCTATGTCGAGCTTCTCAACGCCGCCTTTGTTTGCGGCTTGCTTGCAGAAAAACTCATGCCTCTTTTGCACTAAATCTTGAAGCTATTCTACCTGATATCTCAACGAAAAAAAGTTACATTTCATCGAACGAGCATTTCTTTCGTCATGAAGGAAAGCCAGGATCCGTGCAGCTATTAACTGAACAATCAACAGCCATGGTTACCATCGAATGAGCCTGATGTGAGAACTCGTCTGAAGTCACCGCGAAGTCAAGTTGATGCGGTTGGAGAACTCGCAAAAACGAAATAAATCGTTTCAATCGGAGTACAGATGCAACAAATCAAGTGCAATCGGTAAAGAAATTTTTCACTCTGCCACTCCATGTTTCATTGGGGATTGCGGCGGAACGAACATCTACTCTGCGCGATCTTCCAATTGGCCCCATGATCCACTTCTGGTCCTGTGTGATTCGACTCACATTGAGAGGTGAGAAATGACGCCAAATCAGTGCGGGTGAGGACCAGAATGTGGGAGCCGGGGAAGGCGCTGCGTGCGGTGATTCGGGGGCAAGTCCGGAGTTAACGCCATGCTAGACTCGAGGCATATGATTTCCAAAGGTTCCGACAGGGGCACCCACCTCTATCCTGCTGGGACAGCAGAGGGTTCACCGTCCATCGGCCACACCAAGAGGCATTCTCTCAGCCTCCTTTTTTTTGTGTTTTTGTGCTCGAGCATGAGCATGGCGCAACTGCCTGACGGCATGGGTGGCCAGGGAGTGCAGAATGGGGGTACGACGTCGTGTGCGGATCCTGCCATGGCAGGTTCGCCCCAGTGTGCGAATCAGGGACCAGCAAGCCCGTCGCTGAGCCAGTCGCTGAATTCGTCAATGAATCCGTCACTGGGACAAGCAGCGGGCAACGCAACTTCCCTGTCCCGGTCGAACCTGAACTATTCCGATACAGAAGCGTTGATGCGGCAACGCATGGGGCAGAACGGGGCAGCGATACCAAGGGTTCCGCAGCCGCTGACTGAGTTTCAGCGTTTTGTGGCATCGACGACTGGCCAGGTACTGCCGATTTATGGCGCGGATCTGTTTCGCACGTCGCCTTCAACTTTCGCGCCGCTGGATCTGACACCAGTTCCTTCGGATTATGTGATTGGTCCGGATGATGAGTTGCGGATTCGCGTGTGGGGACAGGTGAATTTTCAATCGAATCTGCGTGTGGATCGTGCAGGAGAGATTTATTTGCCACAGGTGGGTCCCGTGCATGTGGCGGGCTTGCAGTATGCGGAACTCGACGGCCATTTGCGCAGTGCAATTGGAAGGGTATATCGGAATTTTGATCTGACGGCCGATGTGGGGCAGATTCGCGCGATTCAGGTGTATGTATCGGGGCAGGCGCAGCAACCGGGGATGTACACGATCAGCTCACTGAGCACCCTTGTGGACGCAATCTTCGCAAGCGGCGGGCCGACGATTGCAGGATCGATGCGGAAGATTGAGGTGCGCCGCAACGGAACTGTGGTGACGAGTTTCGATCTCTACCAGTTACTGATTCGCGGGGACAAGTCGAAGGACGTGAAGCTTCAGTCGGGCGATGTGATCTACATTCCACCTGTGGGGGCGGAAGTCGCCGTCACGGGGAGCGTCCGGCAAGCCGCGATTTACGAAGTGTTGCCTGGCGAGACGCTGAAGGACTTGCTGGCTGACGCGGGTGGGACCTCGGCGCTGGCTTCAGAGTCGCACATCTCGATTGAGCGGACCGATGCACAAAAGGCGCGGCAGGCGATGGAAGTGGCCTTTGACACAACGGGGCTCGCGACACCTTTGCAGGATGGCGACCTGGTGCGCGTGTACGCGATCGTACCGCAATATCAGAAGACCGTCATTTTGCGCGGTAACCTTGCGAATCCGGGGAGATTTGCGTGGCATGAAGGGATGCACCTGAGCGAATTGATCCCGGACCGCGAATCACTTCTCACCCGAAATTACTGGTGGCGACGGGCGCAGCTTGGTTTGCCGGAGCCGGAGTTTGAGCCGATGCTGGAGAGTGAAAGCCTGCATCAGCCGCAGGGGAACGCGCCTGTGACGGTCAATCGCAACGGGCTCACTCGACTGGGCGGGAATTCCGTTGGGACGAACCCGATGGGCCTGGGGCTGCAGGGGAATCAGGCTCAGACGGCGATGATGGGATCACCGAACGCGAATCAGATGGACCAGCTGAGCCAGCAAAGTGCTGCTGCCTTTTTCGACCAGTCACGCCAGCCTACCCAGGGAGAACCCAGCCAACTGGCTGGCCTGCAGGGGAATCAGCAACCCGCATTGAGCGCCGAGCAGCGCGGAGGGAGCACCTCTTTGGCGGCGGAGCAGGTGAACGGCGGCGCGAATTCGCGATGGCCGGGTCCGCGGAACAGAGTGCAGAAGCTGGCGCCTGAAATCGACTGGAACTACGCAGTGATTGAGCGGATGGATCCGGAGACGCTGAAGGAGAAGCTAATTCCGTTTGATCTGGGCAAGCTGGTGCAGCAGCATGACGCGTCGCAGGACCTGGCGCTTGAGCCGGGCGACGTGGTGACGATTTTTTCGGAGGCGGATATTCGCATCCCGCTGAGCCAGCAAACAAAGTTTGTGCGGCTGGACGGTGAGTTTGTTCACGCCGGTGTGTACTCTGTGAAGCCGGGCGAGACGCTGCGGGAGTTGGTGCAAGAGGCAGGCGGGATTACGCCGAATGCATATCTCTACGGCTCGGAGTTTACGCGAGAATCCACTCGAGCAATCCAGCAGGCGCGACTGGACGAGTATGTACAGAGCCTGGATGTGCGCATCCAGCACAGCAACCTGGCGCTGGCCGCATCCAATCAGGTTTCGCAACAGCCGACGACGGGCGCGGAGGCACAGGCGAGTGAGCAAGAGTTGCTGGCGCGGATGCGGCAGATCCGCGCGACGGGCCGCATTGTGCTTCAGTTCAAGCCAAACAGCACGGGGGTCGCGAGCATTCCGGATTTGCCGTTGGAGGATGGAGATCATTTCGTCGTTCCTTCAGTCCCAGCCAGCGTGAATGTGGTGGGTGCGGTCTACGACCAGAACTCATTCCTCTATGAGCAGCAGCGGCGTGTCGGCACCTATCTGAAGTTGGCCGGTGGACCGACCAAGGATGCAGACAAGAAACGGCAATTTGTGATTCGCGCAGACGGCGAAGTTGTAAGTTTCGCGACGACGCACGGACTCTGGGGTAACGATTTCGAAAATCTGCGCATGAATCCCGGCGACACGATCGTGGTTCCGGAGAAGACGTTCAAGCCGTCGTCCATGCGCGGTGTTCTGGATTATTCGCAGTTGTTCTCGCAGCTTGCCTTAGGCGCAGCGTCGGTGGCGTACCTGCCGATTCCTTAGAAGACCGAACAGGTTCGAGCGCGAGCAGAACGTCATGATGCCGCCGGCCGTCAGGCTAGGCGGCATCATGCTTTCCGAGCGAGACGATGGCGGACAGATTGACGAGGGGTTGACAGACGGCTCTTGGAGGGACGGCGAGATGGCCGGAGCCGATGGGGACACTAGGTGGTGAAAATGAGACGGCGGGCTTTGTAACCCAGGCGCGAAGTGGTACTCTCAACTGGGCGGATTCTGCAATCGGCTTCCCCGGTGTTCGTCTTTTTCCGGCACTTGGTACCGATGCCAGTGATTCGACTCCGTTTTCTCTTTTTTGAAGTGGAAGTGGAAACGCCTTTCCTGTCTTCGCGAAGCTGTGCAATTGTGCGGACTCGTGCAGTGTGGATTGTGCGATTGCAGGTCAGTTTTGCCGACCGAGAACGCGGCACAGCAGATGACGCGTGGAAGATGGTCGGTCACAGCAGAAGGCCCAAATCAGCGAGGCCGACAAACTCCGAAGCAAACCGAAGCCTGGACGACGTTAATCGACCAGAGCAGAAAAACAGTGGATCAGATTTGACTCGTGGATTCCGGCGAACCGGGAATACGAGCATCGGAGCCAAACAGGTGAAGTGTGTCTGGGCGTGAAGTTTGTCACACGCCGCAGATGGGGAACGTGATGGAACTGGGAATGAACCCGATGAGATTCGAGAGAAGCCTGGGGCATGGGATGCATCTGGACGCAATCGCACATGGCGCAGCGGGCTCGTGGCACCGTGTTCCGGAGGCGATGGGCCTGATGGTGGGTCCCATTGGGACAAACATCTTTGCGCCGAAGGGGACGCCGGCGGAGTCGATTCTGGGGCTTTCCGTACTGGTGTTGAGCATTTGCACCGGAATCTTTCTGGTGGTTGGGGGATTGCTTCTTTACTCGGTGATCCGGTTCCGAAGCCGCCCGGGGAGTGATAACAGCGAGCCTCCGCAGATTTATGGCAGCAATCAGGTGGAGCTTTCGTGGACAGTCATTCCCATTCTGATCATTGTGGTGCTGTTCCTGGCGAGTGCGCGCGTCATTTTCATCACGCAGAAGACAGAGAAGCCGGCGAATGCGCTTGATGTCGTGGTCATCGGGCACCAATTCTGGTGGGAATACCGCTACCCCAAGCTTGGTATTGTGACGGCCAACGAATTGCACGTTCCGATGAGCGACCCCAGGCATCCGACGCCGACGTATCTGACGATGTCTTCGGCGGACACGGACCACAGCTTCTGGGTTCCGGAACTCGCGGGGAAGATGGATCTAATTCCAAACAAGGTCAACACGATGTGGATCGACCCGGAACGGGCAGGCCTGTATCTGGGTCAATGCGCGCAGTACTGCGGGGTGCAGCACGCCAAGATGCTGATCCGCGTTTATGCGGATACACCGCAGGAGTTCTCCGCGTGGGTGGCGGATCAGCAGCGGGTAGCCCTGCAGTCGCCGGACGCGGCCGAAGGGCGCAATGTATTTCTGCGCAATGCATGCGCGAACTGTCACACGATCTCCGGAACGAATGCAAAGGGAATCTTCGGGCCGGATCTTTCCCATGTGGCGAGCCGGGCCACGATTGCGTCGGGCGCGGTACCTAACACTCCGCAGAATCTGCGCGCATTTATCAATAATCCTGCGGATTTCAAGCCTGGCGTACTCATGCCGGCAATGCACTTGAACGAGCACGATCTGGATGCGGTGGCGCAGTATTTGAGCACGCTGAAGTAAAAGACGGAAGAGGCAGCTATGGCGACACACACACACGCAGCCGCAGTAGCGGGTCTGCCGCAGACGATGCGGCGGCCAGGCGGCATTCTTGATGTGGTGCAGGACTGGGTCACGACGGTCGATCACAAAAAAATCGGGCTGATGTATATCGGGTACGCTCTGATTTTTCTGGTGGTGGCCGGGTGCGAAGCGCTACTGATGCGCATTCAGCTGGCCGTACCCAACAACCAATTTATTTCACCGCAGGCCTTTAATCGCCTGTTCACGATGCACGGGACGACGATGGTGTTCTTCGTGGGCATGCCAATTCTGTTCGGGTTTGGAAACTACCTGATTCCGCTGATGATTGGTGCGCGGGACATGGCCTTTCCGCGGTTGAACGCATTCAGCTTCTGGGTGTCCGCATTTGGAGGAGTGCTGCTGTACTTCAGCTACTTTGCGGGGAGCGGTCTATACGGAGCAGGGACTGCCCCGGATGTGGGATGGTTTGCGTACGCACCACTGACGGAGCGGGTATTCTCACCAGGACACAGCACGGACTACTGGACGCTGAGCATTCTGCTGAGCGGAATCGGATCAATCGGCACGGCGCTGAATATCGTAGCCACAACGCTGACGATGCGCTGCAAGGGGATGAAACTGAGCCGGATGCCGTTGCTGGTATGGCTGTATCTGGTGACAAGTTGCATGGTCTTCGTCGTAGTCAGCCCTCTGACGGCGGCGCAGATCATGCTGGTGATCGATCGCTATCTGGGCGGACACTTCTTCGATACGCAAGCAGGCGGCTCGGCGGTTTTGTGGATGCACTTCTTCTGGATCTTCGGGCATCCAGAGGTCTACATTCTGGTGCTTCCGGCGTTTGCATTTGCGAATGAGATCATTCCTGTATTTTCACGCAAGGCGATTTTTGGTTATCCCGCCATGGTGGCAGCGACGGTGGGTATCGGCTTTATCAGCATGGGTGTGTGGGCACACCACATGTTCACGGTGGGCATGGGACCGGACGCCAATGCATTCTTCACGTTTTCGACCATGGTGGTCGCCGTCCCGACCGGAATCAAGATTTTCAACTGGCTGGCGACGATATGGGGCGGGAATATTCAGTTTGCGACGCCCATGATGTTCTCACTGGGATTCCTCTTTCAATTCCTGATCGCGGGCTTGACGGGTGTCATGCTCGCCGCATCCCCGTTTGATTGGCAGCTGGGTAACTCCTATTTTGTGGTCGCGCACTTCCACTATGTTCTGGTGGGGGCGATTCTCTTCATGATCTTTGCGGCGTTCTATTACTGGTATCCGAAGATCACGGGCCGCATGATGTCAGAGACGCTGGGCAAGTGGCATTTCTGGCTGTTCGTCATTGGCTTTCACATGACGTTTGACTTCATGCACATCCCAGGGCTGCTGGGAATGCCGCGCAGGATCTACACCTACGAGGCAGACCGCGGCTGGGGCGGCTGGAACATGATTGTGAGCATCGGCGCGCTGGTGCAAACGGTAGCCACGCTGATTTTTGTGTACAACCTGGTGCGTTCGTATAAGAAGGGCGAAGTGGCGGGACCTGACCCCTGGGATGCATGGACGCTGGAATGGTCCACCAGCTCGCCACCGCCCAGCTATAACTACGCGGAGCTGCCAACGGTAGGAAGTCGGCGGCCGCTTTGGGATCTGAAGCACCCGGATGATCCGGACAGCAACTTTGAGTAAAGAGTGCGGACCAGGAGCGAAGGCATGAGCACAGCAATGGCGATCAGTAATCCGACCGAAGATGAGTGGAAACAGCCTTCACGCGGGATGGTAGGCATGGCCTGCCTGATTGCGGCAGAGTCGGCAATTTTTGTCATCTTTGTGGTCGCCTATATTTTTTACACGGGGAAGAGCCTGAACGGACCAACGCCGCGCGAGGTGCTTGAGCTTCCCATCTTCTCCACGATCTGCCTGCTGTCGAGCAGCATCACGGTACATTTTGCCGTGCATGATCTGCGAGCGAGCCGCATAGGACGGTTTATTGCATGGCTGGCTTCAACAGTATTGCTGGGCAGCATCTTTATCGCGAGCACGGCGGCAGAGTGGTACAAGCTGATCTACCATGACGGCCTTACCATCAGCACAAATCTCTTCGGCACGACATTCTATTCACTTGTCGGCTTGCACGCATCGCACGTGATTGCGGGACTGATCATGCTGGGACTGGCGCTGATCCTGGCGATCCTGGGCAAAGTGAACGCGCATCATGCCGAACGGTTGGAGGTTTTGAGCGTGTACTGGCACTTTGTGGATGCCGTGTGGGTTGTGGTTTTCACTGTGGTGTATGTTTTAGGCCGTTGAGGCAGCAATCGAGGGAAGCGATGGAGCACAGAAACGAAGCCAGTCACAGAGCGGTTCACATGCCGGAGCCAACGGCGGCGCCGATGGTTCTGGCACTGGGAATCTCACTGATCATTACTGGAATGGTGACTCACGTTGCGGTGAGCATTCTGGGCGTGGTGATGTCTATCGGTGCAACTTACAAGTGGTTTCGCGCCGTGCTGCCGGAAGAAGCACACGAGATGGTGCCGGTGCACGACGAACCCATTGTGCTGGTAAGCTCGCGCAAGTCGATTGAGAAGCTGCCGTTGAGTCCTGTGCATCGCAAGATGGTGCCGGTTGAGACTTTCCGGTTTGCCACTGGACTGAAGGGCGGCATTGCGGGCGGAATCGCCATGATTGTGCCGGCAACGGTTTTCAGCCTGCTGAAGTTTCACAGCCTGTGGTACGCGATGAACCTGATGGCGGCAGGCGGTTTTGTGGGCTGGGCGCATCAGAGCAATGCGTTCCTTGCGGAGTTTCATATAGAAGGCCTGTTGGCGGCGCTGGCGATTCATACGGTGACTTCGCTGCTGGTGGGATCGCTGTACGGTGCAATGCTTCCCATGTTTCCGCGCTGGCCGATCTTGACGGCGGGCTTTCTGGCGCCGTTGATGTGGACGGGGCTGCTGGCTTCCGTCCTGAACATCGTAAGCCCGATCTTGAACGAACGAATCGATTGGTGGTGGTTCATTCCGTCGCAGATCGCATTTGGGCTTGTGGCGGGTTATGTCGTGAACCTGCAGGCGAAGGTGCGTACGCGTCAGTTTCAAGCGCTGCCATTTATGCTGCGCGCCGGAGTGCACGGGGGAATTGGCGACCAAGAAGAGGGGCACCGGGAGGACGGCGGGCAATGAAGATGCGATTCAAAGGGTTGCATGCCGTCGCGCTATGCGCCGCAACTTTGTGCGCGGCGGGCTGCGACAAGATGCCGGGCTATCCCAAGCCGGGGCCCGAGGTGCCGCGGCCTGACGAGGTGAGGGACTTCAAGACTTTGTACGCGGAAAACTGCGCAGGCTGTCATGGTGAGAATGGCCGCAACGGAGCGGC
>JAKAJO010000041.1:1876-4189 GCA_021813745.1 Acidobacteriota bacterium | reverse complement strand
AACTCACCCCGAAAGCCTACGCTGCCACTCGCAAACTGACCTTACAACCTGTCAGCTAACTGCCAATGCCGCAACCGTGTGCTTGCCCGGACGGATACCGAGTATCGGCATTGCCACCGCGCCACGCGACGGCGACTCCATCCACACCATCATCGGCGCAGCAGACTCCAGAATGTACGAGGCCAAGAACGAAGGCCGGTGCCAGGTCCGAGGCGGCTGAAACGAGGCTAATCCCGCAACTCTCTTAAAGTGCAGACTCGACAACTGCTTGAGTCTGCCGATTCTCCGCTTCCTGACGGATCCGAATCAAATACACAATGAGGTAGAAGAGACTTGTGACCAGGAGCCATAACGTGATGGGACGATCCAACAGGAGCGACATCATCGTGCCTAGGAACCCTTTCGACATCATGTGCAGGTTGGATTCGAATTGAAAGATCTCCGAGATAGTCAAGTCTCCAGTCAGAACAAAGAGTATCCCAGTCACAAAGGCCGCAAGACCTCCTCGCCATCCCCTTTCATGCCACAACTGGATACACCCCGGAAGGACCAGTAGGAGCAACTTCCCGTCGTGGTTGCGATGGTAGGCAATCAACAGAGACAGCGGGACGATCACCGCAAGAGAGATCATCGACAGCCTGTTGAGGTCCCTTGATCGCAACATCGCCAATCCCCAGATCAGAATGAGCGTTCCGCAGACAACATAGCTCACCGATTTGTAGAATGCAGGATCATCTCGAAAAAAGCTCACAACAGACTGGAGACTTACAATCATTCCCGGGCCCTTCTTCGCCATTGAGTGGGGGCCGGGATCGTTGATGTCGCCAGGCGTTGTTGTGGCTGCAATGTTCGACTTCAACTCATGCGACCATCCGGGGGCATGCACTGAAATCCAAAGCATCGAAATTACTGCGAATACGAAGGTCAATCCAAGAGCCTTCAAGGCGTTCTTTCGCATGGCGGAGCGACCAAGCAAAAAGAAGAGCCAGATGAACCCGGCATCTTGCGGCTTCAAGAGAAGGGCCAGCGCCAAAAGGCAAATCCCGAGCCACTCCAGCCTCCCCTTCACAAAGCACCAGATTGCGACTGCTGTTGCACCAAGGACAAGAATGGCAAGATTTCCAATTGCTACGAAGATTGTGCAATTCACTGCAAAGAGGCACACCATCATTGTCGCGAGCCATGATTCTGCGCCGGCCAAGTCAAGCACAAGGAAAGTCGCTGCGGTGAGGCTTGCAACCTCCAGCGTGAACCAAATCCCGTAAGCAACTCCCCACGAAAGCCATGAGAGCGGGATCATGAACAAAAGAGCTGTTGGCAGATTGATGCAGATCGTAATCGCCTTGTGAACAGGAATCTGCTCTTTCAGCTGCGATGGCGTCAGGTCCCCGGTTGCACCGTAGATTTTCGAGAGATTTGCAGGTTGGTATGGGTCAAGTCCTTGGTGAGCACAGCGCGCAGCGTAATAAACTGCCTCGTAATCAATGGGGCCAAAGATCTGCTGGAGAGACCATCCCCAAAGAGTGGCGATGCTCAAACTGATTAACACACAGATTCTGGCAAACCATCGGTGCATTACCGCTCCTGTAGGTCAAAGGCTTTACGCCGGAGATTTTGCCTTGCAATTTCTGCGTGACACCTTGGAGCCACTCACTTGCTTCCGACGACATGCTGCATCTGTATGCATGAAGAATCGGAGCCGCTTTATCGATTCATGCTTGGGTAAGGAGTCACCTCGACCGGGGAATCGTCCACTTGAATCAACCATGCCTTCCGATCCCTGAAATGAGCCATCAGTTGTTCGTTCTGATTCGGTCCCATATCATTGGCCCAAATCACCTTTTGTTGGTTCATATCAGCACTGTTGTAGACCCACTGGTCCATTGGCCAATGTGTCGTTTTGTACTGAACGAACGCGAGTTGCTTGCCAGACAGCGACTCAAGTTCTTGCTCGACTGATGCTCTTTGAGTGCCGAAATGATCAGGGCCGTACCACAAGAAATTCCAGTCGGAGGGTGGTTGTACGTGGACGGGCATGCCTAAAAGCCGATTGAACGGCCGTAGTGCAACCATCAACAGGCAAACTAGAAGCGTCATGCGCAGCATTGCTTGGCCGACTGGAGCATTTTGAAGGAGCCAGAGTCGGCAATGTCGCATGGACTGCACTCCTAGGCAGACGAACATGGCCGTAAATGGCGCAAGATAATGCGGGATCAAATACAATTCCGGAAACATGCCAACGGCAAGCACACAAAGAAGAAACGCAAGAAACCGCATACGATGGTCACGTAATGCGGCAGGGAGAAAAAACAC
>JAKAJO010000041.1:0-1866 GCA_021813745.1 Acidobacteriota bacterium | reverse complement strand
CATTGGAAGGAATGCGATGCCGCACAAAAAGTGAATCTCAAGTGCAGTAGCTCGCAGCGGATCTTTCACATAACTCCACAGCGATCGAGATGACTGATACTCTCCACTCTCAAATTCGTAAAACCGCCGAACCGATGCTTGCCGATATTGTGGCTCGGGATGTGGCTTTTGCCAGATGAAGTAGGGAGCAATTGCATAGGTTGCCCTGTCTACCGTATACGGTAGCGTCGTCGCACTTCCGAAATTCCGATAATCGTAATAGCCCAGCCAGCTTACCGCTCCGACAATGAAGGCCAGTGGAATTGCCGACATTTTCAGCAATCTAACCCACGAGGGACGATTCTCGCCGCGCACCAGCCATACGCCAAAACGGATTGCAACAGGCACACAGAGTAAGGTCCCTTCATAGGGACGGGTGAAACCCACGAGGACAACTCCTACCCCTAGCAGCAGCAGATGTCGAAAACGAACGTCCCGCAGAATGCGCGGAAGCGCTCCCAGAATTAGCGCTCCGCCCAGCGCCGCGATGGAGCCCGCGCTGTGGTAGGTGTTGACCCAATAGCTGAAGATCCCAAGATGGAGCGCAGAAAGCAAACCACCCAGCAGCGCCCACTGCGGCGGAACCCATGCCTGCAGCATCCAGCAGATCGCCGCGCACATCAAGCCCGACACCAGCAGCAAGCCCCACCACGGATGCCCAAGGACAGCCTTGCTCAGTGCGAGCAGCAAGCCCTCGGCCGGAAAGTACATCGAGTTGTAAGTTGGCACCATCGTGACGTGGATCGTCTCGAAATGTGTCCACATTGCTGGGGTCGGATTCGCCAGCCGCCCGTGAAGGAAAGTATCGGCCGAAAGCAAAAAACTGAAATCGTCTGTAACAAAAGGGAGTGGAATCGGCAGCAACGGCAGCATCGCCACGCGCAGCACAATCACGGAGAGCCCTACAAGCAGAACCGACTGATGCTTCTTCCGCGCGATGCCTCCAAAAAATCGCTCAATGGCCTCGAATCGTGCGGCGCCCAACCGTGGCAGACCGACGGCAACCAGCATCCCGGCCAGCGTCAGGCTCCCCTCCACAAACTGCAGGCCAAAGCCGGATTGTCCGCTATCGGGTAAGGTCATCATCTGGGTTCAGGGAAATCAACGCATCGGCTGGCCCGTGCATGCGAGCCAACACCATTTTAGTGGACGCGCACCGCGCCGCACACAGCCTTGGCTCTCGCGGGTTGCGGGGAGCCCGCGAGAGAAACAAAAAGCCCTGCCGGACGGTAGGGCTCCGCGGCCCCGTTCGTTTGCATACACGGCCGGCCCGGAAAAACTCGCCTTACGACCTCACCCCTCAGCCACCGATAGAACTCGATACCGTGCTGCTGATGGCAGAATAGATCAGTTCAATATCGCTTCCAACGGACTTGAGGGCCGTTATCGTACCGAAGGCAATGAGGGCAATCACGAGACCGTATTCCACGAGGTCCTGGCCATCCTCGCACGACAGGCAACGCATCACCTGCCCAATCACGCTGCACAGAGAAGTATAAGTCATAGCGTCCTCTTGAGGCTTGCTTTCACCCGCGCAGACATCGGCATCGGAAGCAGCACCTTGTCATCGATCAACACGATCCACTCAATCGATACCGTTCAAGCGATTCGATGAAGTGAGCGCATCTCGCTTTTGGGACAAAATCAACGCTGTAGGCCAAACCGCCCAAGGCGGTAGACACCTGGAATGAGCATCACGACGCATAAGAGCGGATGCCCCGGCAACTGCATACTTGAACCCCGGATCGGGAAAATCAAGATGCTGAAGTCGCCACGTTTTGATGTCAATCCCAAGCAATCGACCGAATCTAGTGTGGTTTAGGGCGC
>JAKAJO010000104.1 GCA_021813745.1 Acidobacteriota bacterium | reverse complement strand
TGCAAGTTCCGAGGTACAAAAGGAGCGTCTTCATGCGACAGATACATCTGCTTCTCGCCGCATTGCTGTTGAGTACTGCGGCTCATCTTCTTTGCCAGACGCCCCACGCGTTGGTCCTGAGCGGAGACTATACTTTCACCCACGATCCCTCGATTGCACATGAGGGAAATACATACTACGTCTTTTCGACAACGATGAGAGCGAAAGAGGGGCAGTTGCCTATCCGCTGCTCTCATGACCTGCATGCTTGGAAGATGTGCGGGTATGTGTTCAAGCAGATTCCCGGGTGGATTCAGAAAATAAGTCCTGAGACAAAGGGCCTTTGGGCGCCTGACATCTCTTATTTTCACGGCGAATATCACCTTTATTACGCTTACTCAAAATTCGGTGTAAATTCTTCCGGCATTGCGTTGGCCACGAATGAGACGCTCGATCCGAAGAGTCCAAAGTATCACTGGCAGGACCGCGGCCTGGTTCTCAAGTCGACGCGCGCGGACAACTTCAACGCCATCGATCCGAACATCGTGCTCGATGCGAAAGGCCAGCCATGGCTCTGCTTTGGCAGCTTCTGGGACGGCATCAAGATGCGGCGCATCGACGCGGCGACGGGTAAGCCCTCTGCAGCCGATCCCAAGCTCTATTCGCTTGCCCGCCGCGTGAGGCCGGCAGACCCGGATCCTGCCAAGCCCGGTTTGCCCGCAGACTGGCAGGCGATCGAAGCGCCATTCATTGTGCGCCACGATCACTATTACTACTTATTCGTCTCCTACGACCTTTGCTGTCGCGGTACCCGGAGCACTTATCGAATCATGGTGGGCCGATCATCCAATGTCAAAGGACCATACCTGGACAAGAACGGGAAGCCGATGCTGCAAGGCGGAGCCACGCAACTGCTGGCCGCCAACAGCCGCTGGGTTGGGCCAGGCGGCGAATCGATTCTGCGGCAGCCGGGCGGCGACTTCATTGTCTTTCATGCGTACGACGCGATGACAGGAAGACCTGCCCTGCAAATCTCAACCCTGACCTGGCAGCACGGCTGGCCGCATGCGGCGCTGGGAACTACCGGCGAAGTGAGGTAGCGCTGCCGCAAATACCATTGTGTTCTTTTCGAGCATCACGGAGATGAGATGAACCGTTTTCTTCGATATGAGGCGCGACTGTCTCGTATATGGTTAGGAATTGCTTTGGCTTCAGTCCTGGTAGTAGGTGGATGTAGTGGTGGAGGATCGAGCTCCAGTTCCACCAGCACCGGCGGCGGAGGTGCCACAACACCCGATATGGGCACCATTGCGGTTGTCAGCGACAGCTCTCAGTTCACGATTGAGAACGCCGCCAGCTCGCTTGTGCTCGGAATTTCAGGCCAGAGCCAAGCTGCCGGCGCAGATGTGGTGCAGGAATCGAATAGCGGCTCAACTGACGCATTGTGGCATTTCCTTCCCATGACTGGCGGTCAATACAACATCGAAAACATGCTTACTCATCAGTTGATGGGCGTACAAAATGCCTCGACTACAGCGGGAGCGCAGGTACTTCAGTGGGCCGATAACGGTACCGCCGATCACATCTGGGAGTTCTACCTCCTCAAGGATGGCAACTACCTGATCAGGAACTCCAACAGCGGTCTTTATCTCGAAGATGCCAATTCGAACGCAACAAGCTCGGCTACCATCGACCAGGGTGCACGCGCCACCACAGGCACGGGATGTACCTGCCAGGAGTGGAAACTTACTTCGACGAATCAATCACCATACCCCGATCCAATGTCGGTCAACGTCTCTTACACGGCACCGGATTCATCGGTGATTGGCATACACGATCCCTCCATGATCAAAATCGGGTCTACTTATTACCTCTTCTCCACCCACGGCACAATTCACGCCCACGTCTCAACCGACCGCATTACATTTTCCGACGACGGTTACGCGCTTGCCTTGCTGCCGCCATGGACCAACACTTACACGGGCTCCAGCGGCGATCTCTGGGCTCCGGATGTTTCCGAGCACAACGGCGAATACTGGCTCTATTATGCTGCTTCCGGCTTCGGCGCGCAGAATTCCGCCATAGGCCTGGCCACCAGCACAACCGGCATTCCGGGCAGCTACGAAGATTCGGGATCGCCCATCTACAAGTCGACTGACTGCTCCGGTTCCAACGCAATCGATCCAGCTTCGGTGGTCGATACTTCGGGCAACACGTGGCTGGCCTTTGGTTCGTGGTACAGCGGCATTCACATCGTCCCCGTCGATAACTCGACCGGCATTCCAACCGGCGCCGCCTGCATCCAACTGGCCTATCACCCAAGCGGAACCGGGATCGAGGGGTCCTATATCTATCCTCACGGCGGTTATTACTATCTGTTTGCTTCGATTGACAACTGCTGTAACGGAGACAACAGCACCTACCGCATCATCGTTGGCCGCTCCACGTCTGTCACCGGTCCTTACAGTGACCGCGGAGGCCTGTCACTAACGGATGGTGGAGGGACGATTTTGTTGAGCGCGCACGGAAATATCAACGGCCCTGGCGGAGAAAGTGTATTCACTGACACTGACGGCGCTATCCTCGTCTATCACTACTACGACGGTGCCAATAATGGAGCACCTGCGCTGGGGATGAACGTTTTAGGTTGGACCGCCGACGGCTGGCCATATATTCAATGAACTTTTCCTCCAGCTCCCGAGCCTGGACCGGTTCACTTGCCGAACAGGTCCAGGCGATCAAGGTCCTGGCCATGGGAATATAGAAGTGCGGTTGGATCCCCTTTACATCAATCCGCTGGGATACCGCAGCTTGAATTTTTGTCGCGATGAGCAATGAACGGTCGATTCACCGGGAACAAGAAATAAGAAGCTTGCTTGCCTCGGCAGGATTTGCCAGTGGTGAGTCAGCTTATGTCGAAGCAGTAGGCGATGGCCTGGCGGGTGAGTTGGGCATGCCTTGAGGGCCGAACATGCTTAGATGCGGATTGGCCGTTCTTTTTCCAGCCCGATCGAGTGGGGTGGCATGGGAGTGCGGTAGCCAATGCCAATTCGCGCCTGCCAGACCGAGCGCCCTGCCGGTGAGTTTGTGGAGCACGCGGAAAACAGGCACCTGCAGGTACTTTGTTGTGTATCAAGGTACGATGCGGACAGAGCCTGCGACCATCTGCTTGAGGGCACAGCCTTGAGCGTTCATCGGTTTTGATGGGATCCGCTGGTTGGTTCGCACAAGGCTGTGCCAAGTAGAGGCCGCTTCCGATGTGAGTTTCGGCCCGGCGCTCCTATTCCGTGTCTGCTCTCGAGTCGTCCGCCGTATCCAGGCCGTTCTTCTGTTTGCCGAGACGGTAGACACGCACATAATCAACCAGCATGCTTTCAGGGAAATGAGTTGTCGCGTTCGGATTACCCGGCCAATAACCGCCTACAGCCAGGTTCAGCACGATATAGAAAGGATGATCAAATGCCCAGCGCTTGTTTGTCGGCAGGCTGTCGGCAGTCTGAGTTTCGTAGAGATGGTTGTCAACGTAGAAGCGGATCTCCTTTGGCTCCCATTCAATGGCAAATAGATGGAAGCCATCGCTGAACCGTTGATTGCCGGGTAGCGTATAGGTTCCGGTGAGCGGGTTTGCGCCGGAGTAGCCGGGACCATGCAGGCTGCCGTGCACGGTGGATGGCTCAAAGCCGACGTTCTCGACGATGTCGATTTCGCCGCACGCCGGCCAACCAATTGTTTTGTAGTCACTGCCCAGCAGCCAGAATGCAGGCCAGAGGCCCTGGCCCTTCGGCATCTTGATGCGTGCTTCGATTCGGCCGTACTGCACATCGAAGAGCCCACGGGACTCGATGCGCGCTGAGGTGTAATCACGCTTTTGTCCGTCCGGTCCTGTGAATGTTCCCTTGCGCGCTGTAATTACAAGGTTGCCATTCGCCTCGTGTATGTTTGCCGGCCGGTCTGTGTAATACTCCAACTCCCGATTGCCGTAGCCGGAGCCGTTTGTTACCACCTTCCATTTCTTTGGGTTGGGCATGCTTCCATTCGGGCCGTTGAACTCGTCGCTCCACACCAGCGTTCGATTGCCGTTGGCTGTATCGCCTGCTTGTGCAACGGTTCTGGATGCCTGCTGGCCAAAGGCTGCCGGCATAGATAACGCAGCAGCCAACAAGAGCGCCAGCCCTCCAATCTCGTATTGAGTACGCATGATTACTAATCCTTATCTCAAGAA
>JAKAJO010000047.1 GCA_021813745.1 Acidobacteriota bacterium | reverse complement strand
TGCGCAACCTCGCCGTCGAGCTTGGCCCGCTCGGCATCACTGTCAACAACGTCGCCCCAGGCGCTATCATTACGCCCATTAACAAGACGCTGCTCGACGACAAGCCCAAACTCAATGCCTTGCTCGACAAAATTCCCCTGGGCCGTCTCGGAACACCGGAAGATGTCGCCGGTCTCGTAGCTTTCCTCGCCTCAGACGACGCAGCTTACGTCACCGGTTCCACCTTCGTCGTGGACGGCGGCCTGATGCGCAACTATCGCGAACAATAGCGCCACAGAAAAACCAGTTCTTTGACAGCTTGAACTTGTGCCAAAAAGGGTGCCCCGGTCTCGATCTTGAGACCCGGGAGACCACAATGCCAAGGCAACAAATTCATGCGGCCACAGAACCGGATCGAGAGTAAAGATCACTATGCCCGCGAAAATTGAAGACTACGCGCTCATCGGCGATTGCGAAACCGCCGCCCTGGTTGACATGCACGGCTCCATCGACTGGCTTTGCTGGCCCGATTTCTCCTCCGAAGCCTGCTTCGCCGCTCTCCTCGGCAACGGCAAAAACGGCCACTGGAAGATCGCTCCCGCAAACGGCCACGCCGACGGCAATGCAAGCGCCGGTTACCAGGTCTCGCGCTCTTACCGCGACCACACGCTGATTCTCGAAACCGTCTTCGAGAACAATGACGGCGCCGTCCGCCTTATCGACTTCATGCCCATTCGCGGCCTCAACTCCCAGGTCGTACGCATCGTCGAAGGCATCCGTGGCACCCTCCCCATGCGCATGGAAATGACCCTGCGCTTCGACTACGGCCGCACCGTTCCCTGGGTCACTCGCATTGAGGATGGCATCCGCGCCGTTGCCGGTCCCAACCTCGCCATCCTGCACGCCTCCGTTCCCATCCGCGGCGAAGATCTCAAGTCCGTTTCTAACTTCACCGTCAGTGAGGGCGAGCGCGTCACATTCTCGCTGGTTTACGGCGCCTCTTATCTCGATACTCCCCAGCGCATCGATGTCCCCCGCGCCCTTGAAGACACTGAGCGCTTCTGGCTTCAGTGGAGCAGCCGGCTCCAGTACCACGGCAAATACCGTGACGCCGTCGAGCGTTCGCTCATCACCCTGAAAGCCCTCACCTTCAGGCCCACTGGCGGCATCGTCGCCGCTCCCACCACATCGTTGCCTGAAGCCATTGGCGGCCCGCGCAACTGGGACTACCGCTACTGCTGGCTCCGCGATACCACCTTCACCCTCCTTGCCCTTACCAACGGCGGCTACCACGACGAAGCTGCCGCCTGGCAGGACTGGCTCCTGCGCGCCCTCGCCGGCAGCCCCGATCAGATCCAGATCATGTACGGCCTCAAGGGCGAACGCCAGCTCATCGAGTGGGAGGCCGATTGGCTCAACGGCTATGAAAACTCCCGCCCCGTGCGCATCGGCAACGCCGCCTCTCTTCAGGTCCAGCTCGACATCTACGGCGAAATGCTTGACACCTTCTTCCACGCCCAGCACAGCATGTTCCGCCACAGCGAATACGACTTCCGCGTCCTCTGCCTGCTGCTCACACACCTTGAAAAAATCTGGCAGGAGCCCGACTCCGGCATCTGGGAAACCCGCGGCGGCCCGCAGCAATTCACTTACTCCAAAATGATGGCCTGGGTCGCCTTCGATCGCGCCGTCCTGCTTGGCGAGCAGTTGAGCTACCACGCTCCGCTCGACCGCTGGCGCGCCATCCGCGACCAGATTCACGAGCAGGTCTGCACCCACGCCTTCAACCAGGAGAAAAACAGCTTCGTGCAGTTCTACGGCTCCGATCAGCTTGACGCATCCTTGCTGCTCATGCCCGCCGTCGGCTTTCTGCCCGGCAGCGATCCCCGCGTCCGCGGCACCGTGGAAGCCATCGAGCGCGAGCTCATGCCCAACGGCCTCGTCCTCCGCTACGACACATCCAAAGCCCCTGACGGACTGCCGCCCGGCGAAGGCGTCTTCCTCGCCTGCAGCTTCTGGATGGTTGCCGCCCTCAAAGCCATCGGCCGCGAAGACGACGCCAATGCCCTCTTCGAGAAGCTCCTCGACCTCCGCAACAGCGTCGGCCTCCTCTCCGAAGAATACGACGTAACCCGCAAGCGCCAGGTCGGCAACTTCCCCCAGGCCTTCTCACACATCGCCCTGGTCAACGCCGCCTTCGACCTCCAACCCGTAAACGGCACTCGCCGCCGCCATCACCGGCACGTCCGCCAAAAAGCAACCCCGGCATAAACCTTCGCCCCGGAGGAACAAACCGGAAATAGCCCAGGACAGAGTCCTGAGAAAGCAATCTCTAGCCCGCATTTCTCACAGGCATTGAGTTTTGTTCTGGCAGGAGGGGTCAGGGCGTCTTCGCGGATGTTTTTGGCAACAGGCGGGAAGGGGAGCGAAGATCCGTGTGCCGGAGCGGGCTCTGTAGGAGAGGTGAAGATCGATTTTGCGCACGGTTCCGCTGGCCGAGGGCTTCAGCGAAGGTGGAAGAGTGGTTGTCGGGAGGTTTTGCCGGCTTCAGCAACGCAGAGCATGGAAGGCGTGCGCGTAGATTTCCTTCCAGGGATAGGCTGAACTCATCTGGAGCAGGATGCGGCGTACGCTGACGCGGACGATGGCGCCGATCTTGAACAGCTTGAGGCGGATGGTATCGACCTGAGCCTCGGCCCACTCGGTGCCTTTCAGAGCCAGCCTGCGCAGGGCCTCGACCAGGGTGTAGGCCAGGGCGGAGAAGTACAGGCGCAGTTGGTTGCCCTTCATCTCGTCGGTGGAGAGCCGGTCGGCAAACAGGCACATCTGCTCCTTGATGCGGTTTTCCATCTCGCCGCGGGCGCAGTAGAACTTTTCGTATAAGTCCTGTGCGGCCCACTCGTCGGCGGTAAGCGAAGTGACCACGAAGCGCGGGTTCTCACCCTTGTCCAGAACCTCGGCCTTGGCCACCACGCGGCGCGAACGCGACCAACTGTGGCGCGTTCTGTATTCGAACTCGGTGAAGACGCGCGCCGCCTTGGCTGTCGCGTTGTGCAGGGTGTGTGCTTCGTGCATCTGTTTGCCGATGATCTTGCGCAGCCGCTGGTTGCGGGCCAGGCCGAAGAGGTAATCGACCCGGTTGTGCTCGCACCAGCCCATCAACGCTTCCCGGCAGAAGCCGGAATCGGCACGCAGCACGATCTTCACCGCGGGCCAGCGTGCGCGCAACTGGGTGACGATGCGGCGGATCTCTTCGACCGAGCCGGCACTGGCATCCCGGTTGGCCGGACGCAGCCGCGCACACAGCAACTGATCTCCGGCGAAGATGTACAACGGCAGATAGCAGTAGCTGTCGTAGTAGCCGTGGAAGAACCGCTCCGGTTGATGGCCATAGAGCGGGATATCGGTGGCATCCAGGTCCAACACCACCTGTGCCGGCTCCACAGCGTGAGACTCGATAAACAGATCCTCCAGAAGCCGGTCGATGGCCTCGCCCGAGTAGCTGATCTTGTGATAGCGTCCGGTGCGGCCCACCAGCTCCAACCGGTTCAGCGTGCTCTTGCCCGCCAGCGGTTGATCCATTTCTCGCTTGCCGCTGAGCACCGCCAGCAGCGGGTCGCGACGCAACTGCTCGTGATCGCAAAGGTCCTCGTAGCCCAGCGCTAGCCCGTAAATGCGCTGCGAGAGCATCTCTGGCAGCTGGTGCCGGACGAACAACGGCGAACGGCCGTCACGGAAACAGCCCGTCAGACGGCCAACAAGGTTGATCTTGCGCTCCACCTCGCGCAACAGCAGCGCCCCACCGTCACTGGATACTTGGCCGGCGCTGAATGCCGCTTCCACACGGCGCGAAAAATGAAGTGCAAACGAGAACGTTTCTTGGCTACACTCTGTCATAAGAAAGGCCGCCTCCGCACGGCTACAACTACGTGTCGACAACGCAGTTATGCCATGAAAAGACGGCCTTTCCAACTCTTTTCTCGCTCGCCGCTAAAACAATCTCCAGTGTCAGTGTGAGATATGCGGGCTAGGTCTCTGCGATCAACCCTGTGCTTTGAATCCCGCCAGTTGCATCGCCTGTTCGCACTCAGGGTTATTCATAAAAGTCGTCCACACCAGTCCCGTGCGCAGGTTCTCCGCCATTAGCACGCTAATGCCCTGATCGATCCCCAATACATCCGGGCAATACCAGTTCGCCGTGGGATGAAATGCGTCCGCAAACCCGTAACGACCCCAGGCAC
>JAKAJO010000120.1 GCA_021813745.1 Acidobacteriota bacterium | reverse complement strand
TGCAATCCGCTCGGCAACCGACCATACTGCCTCGATATCTTCCTCTGTCTGCACGCGAGTTGAGCAGTGACAGCCGCCGGTCCCGGCCTGCAGAATCTCTGGCACAACGAGCGATGCACTCACCGGCCCGCTGTGCTTCTCCGTGCCCCATTTCGCGCACTGCTTCTCGCAGCCATCAATGGTGATTGTCGGATGGGTTCGTGCAAAGTTTCGCTCGCCGTCATTGCCGGCAAGGAACAGCGGCAGGCAAAGCGTCACCGTCACATCCGGACGCAGCAGTTCAAGAACCCGGCGCGCGGCCAGGCGCGAAATGGTCCCTGCTGGAATCGCTTCGCCGCTGCAGGAGATAATGCCTACCTTCGTAGCACTCGTGCTCATAGCGCAGCCCCTTCCTGTTCGTGCAAGAGTGCCGTTTCGCAGACGATGTTCTTTGCGATCTCTCGCGTGATTGTCCAGCCCTCGTCTGTCAAAGCCGTTGCTGTCCCTGGCTTGGCACCTCGGAAATCCCGGAATGCCTCGGCCACCTGGATCGCCTTTGCAACGCGGCCTCCCGCCAGCTCCACGTTCTTTTGTGCACAGGCTTTGGCGCATCCGTCGACGGTGATGCAGGTGTGACTTTGCACTGAGGCAACGGCATCCGCGTCACCCTTGACCAGCAGCGCCAGGCAAAGCGTAGCTGTTTTCTCAGAGGCCAGATCGTCCGTCACCATGTAGGTGGCTTCCCGCCCAATCAGGCCATGCACCTTGTCAATCCCGCTGCACGGAATGATGAGTGTCGTGCGGCTTCCCTCCCTGTTCTCCATCTTTATCTTCCTCTCAGGCTTCTTCCGCTTTGTGCTTTACCGTCTTTGCATATGCTTCCGGTTTCAGGAGCAATTCCCGATCTTCGGGCCAGTTGGTTAACTTCATCTCCACTAGCCACCCCTTGCCGTATGGGTCTTCGTTAATGAGGCCCGGATTTGCGACGACTTCGGCATTCACAGCGACCACAGTGCCGCTGGCGGGCGCAATGATTTCAAAGACCGCTTTGGCGGATTCAAGACTGCCCAACTCACCAAACTGGTCTACGACTGCGTCTGTTTTGGGGGCATCGAAGAAGTTGATGTCGGTCAAGCTTTGCTGCATGTAATCGGAAATTCCGACCCGCGCCACGTCATCCACAGCCCGCACCCAGACGTCGTTCTCGTTGAACATGTAGTCCGCGACCGGAATGCGAAATTCAAACTTGTCATGGGTTACCACCAGATGCTCCGTCGGGGGCGCAAACACCACAGAAGAGACCGCAGACGGAGCAGGCTCACTGGAAGCATTCAAACTCTGCAACAGGCCATCCACGACGGCCTGTGCCAGACCCACCCCATTCGGACCCAGGTTGAGCGTTGGCTCCAGCGCTATCCCGGAGGACTTCAGAACATCCGAAACAAGCACCTTGCGATCAACCTTGATATCCAGACTTTCCGCAAGTTTGCTGGCGCAGCGCGTCGAACAGCCGTCCACGACAATCACCGCGTTCTCGCTGAGCGCCTTCTTGTAGCGGGCCGGCGCACGATGCAGAAGTACCGGACAGATGATTTCGCTTCCGGTTGCAGCGGCGGCACGGATCGCCACCTCGCGCGCCACCGACCCTTCGGGTTTATCCAGGCCATTGCAGGAGAGAATCGCGTGTGTCATTTGGCACTCTCCTCCGCGCGGATCTGCTTGATGAGCGCAAGGATCTCTGTCTTGTTGGGAAACGACAATGCATCAGGGCCGCAGGTCTTCGAGCAGGCGCGGCAGAACACAACGCAGTGGTTCGGATTGGCCACCACCAGCTTGCGGTCGCCCTCGCGCCGCTCAAACACGCGATGCGGGCAGAAAGTGTCGCACTCCATGCAGTAGTTGCATTTGTCGTAATCAATCGTCGGAAACCACGGGATTTTGTCTCGCGGCACTCCCATGAAGGTTGTGTCAGACATCTTCCTTCACCCCCATCTCGCGGAGCGCCGTAGTAACCTTCTCGACGGCCTCATCGGTTGTCATGTCGCGAATATCGAGCGGGGTCATATCCCGCTTCACATCCATCCCTTTCTCGGCGAATGCATCCCTGAACATCTTGTATTGCATGTTGGGCGCACAGGCTGCGATGACGAGGGGCCGTTTCGCCTGCAGGAAGTCAGCCAAAAAGCGGTCACCATCCTGCTCGCAAAGTTGGGGATGAATCACGGCAAATGCGACCGGAAGTTCGACGCGAGCCCGGTTGATGAAGTCCCAGATATCCATCTTTGAGAACCCCGGACACTTGCCGGTACAGACACACATCACCAAACCTGGACGCTGGTCGGCCATTTAATTGCCTCCCGCTTCCTGCAGCATCTTCTTGATTTCGTCCGGAGGCGGTATTCGGCCTGCTGTCTTAACCTTTCCGTCAATCGCCAGACCGGGAGTCATCAGTATCCGGAACTTCATAATCTCCTGGATATCCGTCACCTTTTCGACCTCCACCGGGAGACCTAGTTCCAGAACGGCCTTTTCAGCGTTTGCCGTCAGCAGCTTGCATTTGCTACAGCCCGTGCCCAATATTTGAATTTTCATGAGTTACCTCGATCTCTCCTTGAGTACCTGCGTGGCGCAGGTGAGGAAGTTGCAAACGCACGGTGTCAGGAGCCGGTAATGCACAAACGTTCCCTCCCGGCGGTCCTCGACGATTCCGTGGGCGCGAAGCAGAGCGAGATGTTTCGACACGGTAGATGCATCGCTTCCTACCAGATCGACAAGTTCTCCCACCGTGCACTCACCGCGGCTGAGGCGGTCCACGATCTTCAGCCGGGATTCATTGGCCAGTGCCTTCAGCACCTTTGCCTGCTTCGGGAATACATGGCATTTCGTCATCGCTCTCGCTATATGGCTTAATGGCCATATATACAAGTAGGAAAGTAGCAAATTCTTTGTGGCCCTGCATGTGATTGTCATCACAGCATGGAGACCCCACTTGCTCAGGATTCAATTCCCGCAGGTCGCACGATATGGATTCACCCGCCTTAGCGAAACAGCCATGGAGAGACGATCACGGTACTGGCGATCAGCCACAGTACGTCTTTCTTGTAATACAGAATGAGCGCCAGTGAAACGCAGAAGATCAGCCAACTCTGCCACTCGGTCAGCGACTTCACTGCGAATTGCGCGGTGACCGCGGCAAGCAGGCCAATGAATCCTGCCTGGATACCTCGGATGACGGCATTGACCGGCTTTAGATTCCGGACAGCATTGTGTGCCTCCGAGAGCACGATCATCACGGCCAGCGAGGGCATGAAAATGGCGATGGTTGCGACAGCGGCGCCGGCGATTCCCAGCACTTTATATCCGATGAACGTCGCAGTGATGAATACCGGCCCGGGTGTGATCTGCCCCAGCGCAATGCCGCCCCTGAACTGGCTGAGGCTCAACCAATCAAGCAGATCCACTACCCTGCCCTGAATCAGGGGAATAGCTGCGAAGCCGCCGCCGAAGGCAAACGTTCCGATGTTGAAGAAGGTGACAAACAGCCGCCGCCACGGCGCAACCAATGTGCACAAAGCCGCAATGGCCGCAAGGGTTATCAGAGGAGCCCAATACGAATGCCGTTTACGAGGTGCGGCATTGAGAGATGCCACGGGCAATTGGCCCGAGATCTCGCGACTGAAGGAGTAGAGAAGAAGACCCAGGACTCCGGCAGTCAACGTCAGCAAAACCACATTGACATGCCCAAAGCAAAGTCCTGCAAACATGCTAAGCGCAATCAACGCTCCCTTGTAGTTAGGCGTGGCCATTCTCTTGAAAACGGAGCGGCCCAGCATCAAGGTCGCGTTCACCAACAAAGCAACCACCAGGACTCCCAGCCCCGCAAACAGCGATTGGACAAGGCGGAGGTTGTGGTAGCGAAAATAGGCCCACGACGCAAAGCGGCGGGAAGGACGTAGCAGACTGGCAGGAGTATTCCACCCCATGGCCTGCGCAGTTTGTGGCCTATATACCCCATCAGGCTCACTCCCGTGGCGCCGGGAAGAATTTGTGCCAGGCTCAGCGCAGTCATGAAATCTCTTTCGCTGAGCCAGTCTTTTTCGTCGACGAAGGTCTTCTTTATATGCGCCAGAACCGCGGGACCACCGTAGCCGCTGTATCCGACATAAAGTGCTCTCTCGCACAACTCCAACAGAGTAGGTTCGGAAGGCCTATTTGTTGAACAATGCGCCGAGGCATCCATCCCATCAGTTCCGTGCCTTCTTCCACTCCACCCTGCATTCCTTACTGCCGTGGCCACTCACAACTATCAGGCTGCTCACGGCACGCGCAGCACCGTATTCTGTCCACCGAAAGGATTGGCAACCGTCTCGCTGGCGCCGGGATCCGAACACCAGAACCCATCTGCGATGAAGCGGTATTCGTACACACCGGGCGCCAAGTCCAGTTCAACCGCCCAGGTGCCCGACTTCTGCGGCTGTAGCGGCGTGGCGTCAGGTCGCCAGTCGTTGAAAGTGCCTGCCGCAAAGACGGACTTCGCCTCCGGGGCGTGATATTGCAGTTTCGTTCCTGTGCGCCGGACCGGCGCTGTTGCAGTCTTCGTAGAACGCTTCGTTTTCATCATTTCCTCCTCATTCACTCAGGAAGGAGCTACACAAACGTCTCTCGCACCCACACCAACTCATTCTGACGAACCAGCTCCCGGATTTCGTTCACGAATTCGCCTATGTCCTGCTGATCGGTAGATGTGATTTCAAATGTCATGTAGGCCGGGGTCTTCAGTAACAGGCCTTTGACGGTCGGCACTTCCAGACGCAGATCGACAATGTCAACCGGCTGGTCATTTACCGCGGCTTCCAACTTGGTCAGAAATGACTTGGCCCCGAATTCGCCAGCAATTTCAATCCGGGCCCGCGCTTGCACCTGACGAAGCTGTTCTTCGGCACGCTCTCGGGCTTGCGCGATCTGCTGCTTGGTGCGCTTTTCCGCCGCTTCCTTGTGGACCGTACTGAAAATCTTCCGCTCTCGCTCGGCCCTCCAAACCAGATCGCGGGAAGGAAACGAGATCGCCTGTGTCGGACACACCACGGAACAAGTGGAACACCCCACCATGCAGTTGTACTGACGCTCCACTACGGCCTTGTGGAACTTGTCGGGCCCGTGCCGTACCCCTCGCGGCCGCAAGTCACATAGCACAACTCGCAACCGATGCACTTGTCGGCATCCACGGCAGGAAACCATGGAATTTCTTGTCGCGCAATCCCGTGCCACTGGGTTTGACTCAGATCTTTAGGCATGGAACGTTTTCCTTTCTCTGTGGGTTGTACAGCCGTTGCTCGGAGTGGTCATGGAGGCCATCGCGGGCAACATTCCTTGCTCTGCCATTCGACAGACCAACCTGGCTCGGTATCCCGCTCTCATCTCATTCCTTCTGCCAACGGCGGATGCGAATCTCGAAGAAGCGGTGGACGACGGTGAAAAAGAAGGCTGCCGACCAGCCGAGCAGCAGCGCCCCAGTTACCGACTCCATCACCCCCACCAATCGCCAGGCCCGAGACAGCACGATGTCGCCGTACCCGGCGGTCGAATAACTGGCGGCTGAGAAATAGAGGCTGGATTCCAGATCCGGAAGGCAACTTCGCCAAACATAGAAGTCGGCCCATAGGCCGATTTCAGCCAGATGCAACCCCAGGATGACGCCGAATAAAATCAGAAACACCGGCAGATTGCGGCGAGGCCGGAAATCCGCCTCGATTCTTGGCCATTGCCGCGTTTGCCAGTAGAGCAGTCCGAGCAATCCCAAAGCGTGAATGAGCGCGCTCAGGAAGGCCAGAACAAATGCGGCGATCAATGCTTGCAGCATCGAGGTAACGCTCGCTTTCCTAACCCTTCACATCACGGTCTGGTTTCGTTTGCCCGATTAGGCGCGTGCATCACATGATGAAGTTGAACAGATAGCCGACGATGATAATTCCCACCGTCAAGACGCTTACGAAGACCACAATCAACTGCGGGCGCAACACTTTGCGCAGAATGATGGTCTCCGGAAAAGACAGACCGATGACCGACATCATGAATGCCAGCACGGTGCCTAGCGCCGCGCCCTTCTGCAGCAGCGCCTGCACGATTGGGATGATTCCGGCGGCATTCGAGTACATGGGAACGCCGATCAGCACCACCAGCGGCACTGACCACCAGTTGCCCTTGCCCATGATGTGCGCCATGAAGTTTTCGGGCACATAGCCGTGGATACCCGCGCCCACTGCGATGCCCGCAATCATGTACGGCCACACCTTGCCCACAATGTCGCGAACTGCCTCGCGACCAAGACGGAGGCGCTGGTCCCAGGTCAGCCGTACTTCTTCCTTTGGACTGTCGCCCATCTGCGCTACATAGACCCATGGTTCTACGTAGCGCTCCATCTTCAGGCGCCCAATGGTCCATCCGGTAATCATCGCAATCAGCAGGCCGGTGGCTGCATAAATACCAGCGATGCGCCAGCCGAAGAGTCCGAAGAGCAGCACCAGCGCGACTTCATTGACCATCGGAGCGGCGATCAAAAAGGAAAAGGTGACGCCCAACGGAACACCCGCTGCCAGGAAACCAATAAATAGCGGTACCGCCGAGCAGGAGCAAAACGGGGTAATGACTCCAAGCAGCGAGGCCAGCACATTGCCCGCCGATTCGCGTGTCCCGGCAAGAATTGCCCGTGTGTGCTCCGGCGTGAAGTACGACCGTAGGATGCCCACGCCGAAGACCACCAACACCAGCAACATCATCACCTTCGGCGCTTCGAAGACCATGAACTGAACGGTCGATCCCAGGCGCGTGACCGGAGAGAGGTGCAAGAGCGAGTAAGTAAACCAATCCGCAATTCTGGCAAGCCGGCTATAAAGCTCCCACCACGCAATCAGTCCCAGGCCAATCAGGATTGCGCTGCGAAGCAGCGTTCCCCCCTGCGTTGACGGGCCTTTTTGCTGCTTGACTTCATCGAGCTGATTTTCCAGGGTAGCCATCTCTCACTCCTAACAAAGGCACGCTCTTCCGCACTGAAATTGATGATTAACGCTGTTGATTGACCGCGGGTTGCGGCATGGTGCGTGGCGCGTCGCGATTGATCGTGTCGCTACGCGGCGCAATCGGGTCTTGACTATGGTCCGGGAAATGGTAGTCCCTGAGTCGCTCCACGATCACGAACTGATCCTGTGGCGTATTCAGCAGCTTCCGGCTGTATTCGTTGGCGCCGCGCTCAAAGCGGTCGATCTCCGCAGGCTCAACAGTCTCGCCGCGCGCACGGCGAGCGCGGATGGATTGCTCCAGGGCGGCAAGCTGCGCAGGGTACACGCCCGGGCGTAGCGAAACCTGCACTGCCTCGCCCGTCGAAATGCGCTGCACAATGAAGCCCACGCCAACCGAATTGTCCAGCATAAGGGTTCCCTGATTGATGCGCGCCCCCGTCATCCAGGCCCCGGCATCTGCACAGCACGGACAGTTTCTCGAGACCGCCCGCACATCAGTCCGATCCACTACACCGTCGGGAAATAGCTCCCGCAATGCAGCACTCAACTGCACCCACGATGTCACAAGACCGTCGCAAAGGTGCCCGTGCACCCGTGCCATGTCTTTCAGCGTGATGCTCTTGGGATGGAGGTTGAGCCTGCCCAGAGCGCTATCGGTATCCACGACCCAAAGCGGCTGCAGATAGCGTGCCTGAGCGGCCCATTCGAGATAGAAGTCTTCCTGCCCAGTCTGCTTTTGTGCAAGAGATGCTTGTGCAGCCCCGAGCGCAGCAACAAGGAAAAGAACAGCAAGGCTTTGGGCAAAGCGCCGGGGAGACCGCAGGCATTTCGTCTTCCGGATCGGAGAGGTTTCGCTGCCGCGGTTCACCGCTTCCCTTCGCTCGCTCATCGCGCTCTCTCTTTCAACACCTGCGTCGCACAGGTGAAGAAGTTACAGACACATGGCGTCAGCAGCCGGTAGAACACGGTGGTTCCCTCGCGCCTGTCTTCGACGATGCCGTGGGCGCGGAGCAGAGCCAGATGCTTCGAGACGGTCGACAGGTCTCCGCCGACTAATTCCCTCAAATCTCCCACCGAACACTCCCCGCGGCTCAGACGGTCCACAATCATCAGCCGGGCTTCGTGAGCCAGAGCCTTCAGCATGTTTGCCTGCTTCGTGAATGCGCTGCGGTTTGTCATATAACACCATTATTGCATACTTGGCCAAGTTGTCAATCAATATCCGAAACCGCACACGATTGATGGAAGCCTTCCACTACCAGAAGCCACGAGCGTCTTTTCTCCTGCCTCGCAGACTTGACGACAAACCGCAAATCCTACCATCCTCCGGGGGACCCGGTTTGTGGTTGGAGGCTGGAGCACGTTTGAGAGCCAGTGTGTGCAGGAGGGAGATCCAAAGAGCGCATTCGGTGTCCACGCGCGTCATTACACTCGTGTCGTTCCAGGAAGATGAATATCAACCTTTCTCCGGCGAAGAAGGACATAATCTTGTCTGCATGAAGAAGGCAGACAACAAATCCTTCCTCCGTGTAAAGCAATTTGTCTATTCCCTCAGGCTCCAATATCCCTCCCCGGCGCAACTCCGGCACATCGGCTGTCCATTCTCCACGACCTCACGCTGATTGAGGACTTCTTCTCCGCACGCAAAACAGGTTGTGCGCGTACCAGGCTTTCCGACGATCGCACCTAAATCAAGAGTGAGCGTGACCTCTCGCTGTATGAATAATTCTTCATTCGGAATCCGTTGGTAGGCTTCGAGTTGTGCCCGCCAGCGGGTTACAGCTTCGGAAGCAAATGCTGCTGCGCGCATACGCGCATCCGGGCATGGGACAAATCGCAGGGCTCTGCCCGTGTTTGTGTCCACAAAGGTAGCTGCAACTTTCCCGTAATCCACCAAGCGCATCGTGCGATGCCCCATCGAACATCCGGTAGCGACGCTCACGCCGTCGGCAAAGCAACCGTCGGTCTCGACGAACGCGAGCAGGCGCTTGCCATTCTGAGGAAGCTCGATCGGAAACATTTCCGCAGCAAACATCCCCATCCTTACGCCAAGTACCTGGCGTGGACAAAGATGTTTGTGCAGGGCAGCCGTCTGTTCAAGCAGGGCTTGTAAATCGGGATTCACATTAACCATCGTCATGTCCATCTCGCGCCTCATACCAGCTTGACGATGCTTTATCGCTTTTCGCCCCGTCGGCGTCCGATCACTCCCCATAGTAGCTGTCCACCAACGCTGCCAGAAGAGCCCCATCTCAGCGAATGCTCCGGCACGCTGGGGCCTGATGAAATGGCCCATCGCAAGGATTCGGACCATTCCATTAGTTAAGGTGTCTCGACCTGAGACTCTATGGAAGGTAGTAACGGAAGGACGACCAGAACATGTTTTCGACTGCTTCCGGCTGACCGCCAACTCCCGCCCAGGTTTTGCGCTGCATGTAGTCGTATTGCATGCCGTAGACCAGCCTTCCTTTGCTGCCTCGATAGAAGTTGTACCAAAAACCAACATCGTGTGCCGTGAGCGCACGTGTGTCCCCGGTACAGCTTGATAGAATCCCGGGACCGTATGGCGAGGAACTGGGAGGAGTTTCGGTATCGCATCCGCTGTTGCTGAACAGGGGAGAACCGTATCCCACAGGTTGACCACTTGGATTCAGATATGCAGCGCGACCTGCATAATCGCCGCCGTAGTAGTAGTAGACATCGAGCTTTCCTGGGTGGAATTCCAGCGAACCCAACGCGATCAGGTTGCGCAACGGGGCTAGAGTTCCGTCGGGATGCACGGTCGTATCCGGCAAACCAGAAGAACCATACCTTCCGACACTCTGACCGTACAGCCCGCGGAAGGCGATGTTGTACAAACCTTTCTTGAATGGGAACCAGGCTGCGCCTTCCACAGCGCCGGCAACTTTGGAATCGTCATAAGCACCCGTAGCAGCCTTCGCGCTAGCCTCCGGATACACGCGATCTCGTAAAAACATGGCGATTCCAGAAACCTCATAGTGTCCGAAGCCGGGTTCGATTGCGACTTTGGCGATGATATCCGGAGCCATGTTGATCGAGTAATTTGCGTCCGGATTTAATAATCCGCCCGGGTTGCCTGCAGAACCGAAAGTAAAGTTGTTACTAAATCCATGTCCGCCGAATGTCATCTGCGGGTTTTCAAGCGAAATACCGGCAAACACCTTCTTGTTCAGGAAGTTGTCATAGATGCGCATACCATACTGACGCACCCAGATAAAGCCCGGAGTATATTGAGGGTCGATGGTGAATGGAATAGCTTCGGATTTATTCTCAAATCCATTGGTAGTGAGAGTCAGGAGCGACCACATTTGGCCGCCCACTATCGTGAAGCCGCTCGTTCGTTGATAGCGGGCCCACATCTGACGCTGGCGGAGCGGATAGCTGTTGCTTTCGTTGTTGTTGGAGGTGCTGCCAGCGTTCAAAAAGTCCGCCTCATAATAGCCGCCGATGGTCGCATCGTGCATTTTGCCCACTGCGTTGAGAGTGAAGCGCGACTGGCGACCCGTGGCAACGAACTCCGACTGCCGTGCAAGAGCAGAAGCGCTGAAAGGAATCGCATTGAACGGGGTGTTCAAACCCCCACCCGTGGCCCGCTGGCGGTACGCAGTTTCAGCCGCCAGGAAGCCTCCTGGGGTAAGTTCTATTCCCTTGTAACTGATCGTATCGGGATTCAGAGCCGCCTTCTTGATCTGTATCTGATCCTGCTTCACACTGGCCAGCGTTTGCTTGGACGCTTCAGTATCGGCTTTTAGTCCCTGGACAGCATTCTGCAGTTTGATCACCGCTTCACTGTTTTCCTTGTTGTTCTGTGAGGCAGCCTGCACCTGTTGGGCAGCGGCTTGTGCCTCCTGCGCCGCAGTCTGCGCCTGCTGTGCGGCAGCTTGTGCTTGCTGCGCTGCGGACAGGGCCTGCTGAAGTTGCTGGTCACGCTCTTGCAATTGCTGCTTCAGTTGATCGTTTTCACGCTGCTGCTGTTGAAGCTGTGCGCGCACCTGCTTGGCCAGCGATTCGATGCTTGGCTTGTTGGGCGCGACATGATGCTTGCTAGCCGTTGTCTTGTCGCTTGACTGGGCAAGTATGTAGTGGGTCGCTGTTGGTATGGTCAACCAAAGACATGTTAGGAGCAGCGCCTTCAGTTTGTTTGATCGATGATTCATTTTGCCCTTTCGGTCGCTTGAAGCTTGAAGTAATCTGGGGAAGTTTCTCCGGTATTCTTTCTGCACGAGTTGCGACACAGCTATGCGCGCACCTCCCAGAGCAGGAATGCATAGCAGACAACAGCCTTTTGAGAACAACTCCTTCAGAGCTTCTACACGACTGACGTGAGTGTTTCCTCAACCCACGAGAGCGCCGCCATCATGGAAGGAAACCCAATCGTTGTCGTGGCGAGAAGCACGACATGACGGATCTCCGGCGGCGACGCCCCAGCTTGAAGCGCGAGTCGGGTATGAGCGTGAACAGCTCCCTCTAGTCGCGCCCCAACAGCCAACCCCAGCTTCACGAGTTCACGAGCCTTTGACTCGAGAGGGCCTGCGGCATGGACAGCTGCACCGAGCCGATCGTAGGCCACCCATACTTCAGGATGGAGTTTCTTGAATTCATCGTAAGATCTAGGCAATTCATCATTCGGTTCGGACATCCTTTTCTCCTCGTGATATCAAACCTTTATCGTCCCGGCGAGAGCGATAAGCGACGATAATCGCATTCCGGTGGACTTAACTAGCCGCGGTGCGCAGCCTGTCCATGGAGCCGTCGAGCCGCGCTAGCTTGGAGTTCTTCCGGACCGCTCTTTCCCTGAACCACCCTCAGCGCCTCTGCCGCTGACCACTGCGCGTGCGCGGCATCATCAGGAAAGGGTAAGTTCAATTTCGGCCCCTCACTCATATATTCCTCGCGAGGAAGGGTCCCGCGTTCGCTGTCGCCCATTTTCACAAGCTTGACCCTTGTCCCATTGAATACGGCGTCGCCAGCGATTGGATCGGTAAGGCAAACATCATTGAGATAACCGTCGGTTACGACTGCGGGATTGGGAACCAGGCCACGACCTCGGCTTTTGTCGCCCTTAATAGTTTCCCCGTCAATCTTCACGTCTCTTGCACCATAGGCCCAGTGGCCGTAGTGCCAGGAAACAGCGACAGTGCCGGGGCGGAGGCCACTGATAGCTCTTACCTTCCCTTCGACCGGAATGGAAATACCAGGAGACACCTCGAACTCACCCGAGAAAGTGGGAGACTTAAGGCGCACAATATCTCCGTCAATAAGGGAGAGACGCTTCGCATCCTTCTTGTTCAGATAGACAAAATTCTCTGGCATCAAGGCTTGTTGACCGGCATAGTTCCCCGCCGTGCGAGATTGGCCCCCGAACACCTCCTTATACGTGAGCAAAGCCAGATCATATTGGGGGTCTGCGTGCACCTCTTGGCCATCCATATGCATCATGGCCTGGTAGTGTGGCACCCCTGAGAGGCGTTTGCCCGTGATGGATTGAATGCCGGCACCTACAGGCTCGCAGTACAGATCCAGCTGTTTGCCCCACGCGTGCTTAACGAAGTTCCCTGAGTATGCCTCGCCGGCACCCTCAAACCGACCGCCTCGATTGAGCACCGACACGACCCGTGGCCAGGAATTTGGATCAACGGCCTGTTTCCATTTTGTCCCGTCGAAGACTGCGGGGGGAAGATGGTGTCTTGATCTATTAAACAAATCCAGTTCCGACGCGCCTGCCGGGATCACCGCATCCCCATCCTTGTCTCCAAAAGCAACATTGGCTACCAATTTGAGGTAGAAGTCCTCAGGTCGAGCGAAATCAGTCCCTGGAGCGAAACCGCTTTTCCCGTATCCCGGCGCACCTACTCTGGTCGCGACCGCAAGCATCACAGCATCCATGCTGATGGGCATCTGTTCCCGGCCGACCGACACTATCTCAGGGATAGGCGCAACCACCGGCTGACGGATCTTGGTTGTTTTGGTCAAAGTAACGGGACTGGTGCTGATCGGATTACCCCATCTCTCCAGATAGGAGAGGTCAGGGAAAACGTAGTCGGCATACATACTCGTCTCGCCAATCACGATGTCCGTAGCGATGAACAACGGTATCTTCTTCGTGTCCTGCAACATCTTGATCTGGAGATGTCCCGCAGGCGCGCTGAGAGCCGGTGTACCGTAGTGCAGCCAAAGGATTCGAACCGGATAGGGGTAGGCGGCGTTAGCCGATGGGATAATTTCCTGGTACACGTCGCTTGTGAACGGAAACCACGGCCGCTTCGCCGGATATCCACCATGTTCAAATAAGGTCGAACTCTCATACGAGCCGCTCGATTCCCGAGTTAGTTTGATGCCAAACGGGGTGAGCGCTCCCGGATGCAACTTTGCCATTGGGAAAGGCTGACCGGGCTTTCCACCCATGGCGTCCCACCCACCGCCTCCGGGCACAAGCCCTCCCCGCCAATCAACATTGCCGATGAGGTAATTCAAAGTAATCAGAGCCTGGGCCGCATAGTAGCCGTGGGTGGATTTGATTACTCCTCGATAAAAGTCGATTGCCGCTTTCTTTCCGTGGGCCGTGAACTCGCCGGAGAGCTTAACGATCGTCTCTTGGTCGATCCCACTTTCCTCAGCATAGAACTCGGAGGAATGGCTCATCGCCTCGTCCTTAAGGGCACGGAAACCGGACTTGACGTTCAGGCTTTCCAGCTTCGTGTCCACATCCAGATCCCCGACAACAGCCGTGGTCTCACTGTTCGGATCTACAGCCACAGGCCGGCCATTCACCATCGCCACAAAGTTGTTATCGTTACCGATGCGCAATTCGGAAGCCCGAACGAGTTTGCCAGTCGCGGAATTTACGAGCCATGCTGAGTTGGTCCAGGACTTCTCTCCGTGCGCTATGGCTGCAGCCTTGTTTGCGTTTCTCAAGAACTGCTCGTCATAGCGATTGTTCTCAATAATCCAACGAATCATTCCGAGTGCAAGCGCCAAATCACCGCCTGTTTTCACCGGAATCCACCACGCATGCCCGGCGCTTTTGGACAACCGCGGATCGATAACTGCGATCTTGAGCTTCCCATCTACGACGGACTTGCTGATTTGGGGAGACAGCGGCGTGGGTCCGAAATTGGCTTCCGCCCAGCCCGTGCCCCAGAAAATCACAAATTCGGAACCGGTGTAGTCGGGCTTCATGTGATTTGTCCCTTTGGCCCAACTGTACTTCCCGTCTTGCGCCGCCCACTGGGCGGTGGCGTATTGGAACGCTACATGATGTGCCTGTTCGCAAATCGTCGTATGAGCGTACCAGTTCACCGATCCTAGGCCCCCAAACGTAAACCGCTGTGCATAGAGCTCTCTGTCAGGCCCGATGCGGCCGCCCATAAACACAAATTGGTTATTCTTGGGGCCAAGATCTGGCTGATCGGGATCGATCAGCACGCTGAGATGATCCTGATATTTAGCTTTGAATTGCTCGACTTTCATCTTGCCACTGCGGAGAAAACCGACATCGGCAGCCATACTCTGTGCCAGCGCGGCATCGCGCAATACAAAAACGTCCTTGAATCCGGATATGTTTCGGTCCTCCCCGATATCCGCAAACAGTCGCCCGCCGTCGGTGATCTCTGCAACGGCTTGATCGAATGGGATCGCCTTCCATTGATTCGAGCCGCGCGGCCCGACTCTTTTCAAGACTTTGCGCAATCGGTAAGGGTCATACACGCTTTGCACGCCCGCTTGTCCTTTGCAGCAAATCGAGCCATCCACCTTTGCCGCCACCGAGAGAGGGGTATCGTACAGAATCTGAGGCTGAAGGCACATTGGACTGTACGGATTGCCATCGATCTTTGTCAGCACTCCATCCTGATGTTTTGTCTTCAGCGTGCATTGCGTATTGCATTGCAGGCAGAGGCCATACAAAATGTTTTCTGGTTGTGCAAGCTCGTAGGTCGTACCTGCAGAATTTTGTGTGGCACCGTCCGACGCTTCGCTGAGAATGCGCAGCCCCGTGCCGCCCAGCAGAGCGCCTGCACCTCCTGCAATCCCTGCCTTGAATAAGTCGCGACGTTTGAAGCTCATATAGCCTCCCTTTGCATGTGTGCTCCTTGCCCTCTTGCCGGCGTGGAGGCTGGCTCGAAGAGTGGAAGATAGTGATAGCCCACAAAGAACAGGGCTGTCCCTATTGAGACTACAAACAGAACCAGTGCCCACTCCGCGGCTGTCGGAAAATAAAAGAACGTCAACCTCGAACTTAGGTATGCGTGTTGAATCCCGCTCAATTCAGGTGTAACTAAGCCGGGAATCACGATATTCAGGCGCACACTCAGGAAGGAAAGCGCGATTAGCGCGCCGGCCAGTCCAATTCGTCTCCTGTTTCTGGGGTAAACAATCAGAAGAAAGAGTGGAATCAAAACGCCGAGTAAGATGTGACATATCCAGAACATCCACCAGAATTGGCCAAATAGAATCACCTTTAACAGGCCTATTTCCGGGCCTACGCCGTACCACGCCGGTATCGATAACTCAGCCCATTCCAAGAGGACGTCAAACATCAGCAGGCCGAGGAGGGTTCTTCCTAAAAAGACGACCGTCTCCTCCCCGTCGCCGTGTTGGCCCTTCCACCAGAACGCCGTTACTGCCGATAGGAGTGCCGTTCCGGATACCAGCGCGCCCGTCAGGAAAAAGATCGGGTAGATCGGTCCAAACCAGTAGGAACGCGCAATGAGCGTTGCGAACAATGCACCCATTCCGCCATGGAAAGCAATGGCGAGTGGGACGCCGGCACTTGCCAATATGCGGAGTCGCTTGTGATCTCTTTCGAGGGTCGTGGGCTCGACATCGGTATGGCCCAGCAATAGAACCCGGACGACATGGCCGCGAATGTCAGGAAAACGGCTCCATCGCACTAGGTCCGGGCGGAGAGCAAGCCAGAGCTCAGATATCAGGATGATGATATAGGCGCTGTAAAGCCAGAGCACCCAGGTCAACATCGACCGGAATTGGGGATGAACGTATACCTCATAGAATCGAGCCATGTGACCGATGTCGGACCAGGCGCACATGAGGGCCATGAAGAGGGTAATCAGAGCGGTGAAAAGAGCCAGCTTGCCGATGCGCTCGACCGCTTTTATCTGTAAGACATAGACCATGGAGGAGATAAGGAAGGCGCCGGCTGACAAGCCGATGAAGTAAATGTCGGCGGCAATCCACGCTCCCCAAACCACATAACTGGTAAGGCCCGTTGCCCGCAGGCCAACCATGGTTCTTTCAGCAACACCGTAAACGCCGATGGCGAAAGCTATAATCCACAGCGCCGCAAATAACTTTTTCATCATGCACCCCTACACCAGGTAATAGACTTTCGGTTCCGTCCCCAGCTCTTGCTTGAGCCGCGTGGCATTGTTCCGGACACTCAGCTCGGAGACGAGCGATTGGGGATCGTTTAGATCGCCAAAAAATGTAGCGCGGCCAATGCAGGTGGTTACGCACATTGGAAGCATGCCAACATCGAGGCGATGAGCGCAGAAGTGGCATTTCCGCGCATTGCCGATCGGGCTGTTTGGAAAAATGTTGAAGAGACTATCTTTTCGATCCCAGGTTTTGCCGTATTCGAAGTTCGGCTCGCCTTCAAACTCCCGGCCCGATCCAAGCGCCAAGGCGCCATCCGGCCCCTTCGCCGCAGGATCGCTCCACCGTTCGCCAAAATCGAAGGTGCGCGCCTGATAAGGGCACGCCGTTATGCAATAGCGACAGCCAATACAAATGTCGTAGTCGATTATGACAATGCCATCTTCCCGCTTCCAGGTGGCTTTTACGGGACATACCGGCACACAGGGCGGATTCTCACATTGCATGCAGGGGCGCGGAAGGAATTTCCGGGTCACATTCGGATACTCGCCCACTTCCATATCGATCACCGGACGGTATACCACGCCAGGAGGAAGCTTATTCTCCATGACGCAGCCGACTGTGCAGGAAGAACAGCCCACGCATTTGCGCGTGTCAATCACCATTCCCCACTTCCGTTCTTGCACCGGTTTCTGCATAGCCTTTTCCAGATCGCGTTGCATGTGAATCAGGATGTCTTCCTCAGCTTGTGCGGCGATCTCGAAGGGTGGCCTCGGACCCGCTTCAGAGCTTTCTTCGCCGGTAGGAGCCGCCTTGAGTTCTGCTCCGGACAACGCCAACCCTGCGAATATCGTTGAGGCAGCCTTTTGCAAGAACTTCCGACGGGTTTCGCTTTGGGCATCGGGCATCGCCGTCCTCCGGTTACTTCTCTCTGTTCGAAAGTTAGATTGTTATTTCAAAACGTGGCGGTGATGCGTATCACATCTCAGATTGACCTTGCCCCCGCAAAACGTCTCCCTTAGCGAACTGCTTTAATAGCGGAAAGGGAAACGTTGGATGAGGAACGGAAAACGAGGCCGATACACGCTGGAGTTCAAGCTGGAAGCGGTACGGCTAGTGGAATCGGGTCAGAGCATCGCGGAGGCCGCCCGCGACGGCGCGCTGGTAGCCATCGACCGGTGCAAAGTGAATCTGGAGCGTGTGGAAAGCGTGCTGGTTGACGGCGGCTATACGGGCCAACCTTTTGCCGACGGCGTGATGGAGCGGATCGAGGCCACGGTTCAAGTCGTCAAGCGCAATGAACTGCATGCGTTTGTGGTGCTGCCCAAGCGCTGGATCGTGGAACGATCCTTCGGTTGGCTGGAAAAATGCCGCCGGTTATGGAAGAACTGCGAGCGCAAGCTGAACACCAGCCTGCAAATGGTCCACTTGGCTTTCCTCAGGCTGCTGCTCAGGAGATCGTAAACAGGCTCTTACATTGCCCGGAACAGAACAAGGACCAACAGGAGGAAGGCAAGCACGTAGGTGACATAAGCATTGAGACGGCCGTGATGCATGCCTGCAAGGAATCCAGCGATTCCCTGCACGGCTGCGTTTACCGGTCTTAAAAAGACGCGGTCCACAATGTGTGTTTCTTCGCGTTGCCGGTGAATGGCGGTACGGAAATGCACGGCTACGGTTTGACGGGTATCCTCGGTGACGTTGGGTTGAAAAATCGCCTGAAAGATCACGCGGACCGGGTTGGAGAAGCCCGTCGCAGTATAGGTCATCTGCGGGAGAAGCCGTGGAATTCCCCCTGCCCAGAGTGGACGCCGCACAGCGGTGCGGCGGCGCGTTAGCCGAGTGACGACGAACCAGGCCAGGAGCAGTAGAATCGCCAGCGCCACCAGGCTGTAGGACGGCGACATGGCGAAGACCACGGGGTTCTGCTCGGTACCACGAAGCATGATGACAACACCTCGGCCTGGCAACACGCCGCGGCCGGATTGCGCGCCCAAATTGTGGAACTCGTGAAGAAACGCGGGAGGAAGCTGACCGTTCTCCTGAGTCGCCGTGAAGAACGGCGGCACCAGCGTATCGGCCGCGCCGGGTACGATCAATGGTTGCAGCGTCTCATTCAAAGCCGGAATCAAATAGGTCGGCGTAACCCCGAGCGCAAGGCAAAGCACGGCGAGCGCGGCCATCGGCACGATTGCGGAGGCACGAGCTTCGGAAGCCTTCGCGGCGCCATCCGAACGAGGCAAGCCGAGAAAGCCCATCGCAAATGTCTTGACGAAGCAGGTGACCGCCAGAGCCGCCGTGAGAGCGAGGACAGCGCCGCAAAGCGCGAATACCAAGCGCAGCGGAGTCGAATCGATTTCCACGCCCCGTAACAGCGTCTGGAGAATAAGCCATTCACTGGCAAAGCCATTGAAGGGCGGCACGGCCGAGATAGCCAGGGCGCCGATTAAGAACACGCCCGCGGTCCATGGCATAGCTCGCATCAAACCGCCCATGCGGTCGAGATCGCGGGTGCCGGCATGTTCGTCTACGGAACCGGCTCCGAGAAACAGCAAGGCTTTGTATGTGGAGTGGTTCAACAGGTGATAGAAGGCGGCAATAAAAGCCATTCCCGATAAGAGCGGCAGACCCGAAGCAGCAAAGATGACCCCGGCTCCGAGCCCCAGGGTTGCGATTCCCATATTCTCGATGGAGCTGTGGGCGAGGACTCCTTTCAGGTCGCTTTCCGTGGTTGCATAGAGAATCCCCATCAGGGCGGAGACTGTTCCAGTGAGAAGGATCACGACTCCCATGCCCACTGTCTTGGCAGGCAGGATCCAAAAATCGATTCGGATGATGCCGTACAGGCCCAGATTCAGGATCACGCCGGACAGAATTGCCGAGACATTGGCTGGCGCCGCAGGATGCGCCTTAGGAAGCCACGCATTCACGGGAACCAAGCCAGCCTTGACCCCGAAGCCGAAAAAGCTCAACAGAAATGCGGCCCAGCGAAGAATCGGACCCATCCCATTTGCCGCTCCCCTGAGATCGCAGAACTGCCATGATCCCGCTCTCACCGCGAGGAATAAGAGCACAAGTTCAACGGCGATGAAACCGGCCTCGCCCATGGCCAGCATCAGATAGCCGGCCTGCCTGGTCCCCTCGCGCTGGTGCTCGAAATTGACCAGGAGGTAGCTTGAAAGAGACATAGCTTCCCAAGCCAGCAGGAAACCGAAGACGTCATCCTCAACGAGAATCCATGCAATCGAAGCGCACAAGACGAGATACCAGCTATTGAAAGCCTTGAGGCTGTAGTGACCGGCGTAACGCTTCATGTAGCTGGCCGAAAAGACCGAACTGGCCAGAATCACAACCGCCGCTATCAAAAGGAAGAATGCCGATATGCGGTCGAGCCGGATTGAAAGAATGCCGATGGGAGGAATCGCCCATAAGGGGCCATGAAATTCATATCCGGAGATGAGCGTGCCACCGGCAGCCCACAGCGCCAGAACTGCAGCCAACGATCCGGCCCAGGCAAGAATGATTGGGGTGTGCTTTTGGGAGACGATCACTCCCACCACGATGCCTGCGGCGCAGACCAGAAAGAAGAGGCTTAAAGCTAACCCGATCGTATTCATGGAACCCCCATTACATCTGAAGCCTCCGCCTGTGTTCATTCACTCCTCTTTGAGGAGTCTGTGAGCGGAGCGGAATGAACAGCGGTGTGGGGGCGTTCCGTTCGGTTTATGTCCCTCGATAGAGGAAAAGTATTAGCAAGAGAAACGCAAGCACGTAGGTCACGTATGCGTTCAGGCGCCCATGATGCATGCCGGCAAGAAAGTTCGCGACCGCCCGCACGGACGTGCCTACAGGCTCGAGGAAGATGCGATCCACGATGTGCGTTTCCTCGCGCTGCCGGTGAATAGCAGTCCGGAAATGGACGGCGACTGTCTGACGCGTGTCCTCCGTGATGTTGGGCTGGAAGATCGCCTGGAAGATGACGCGCACCGGATTGGAGAACCCGGTCGCCGTGTAGCTCATCTGCGGCAGCAGCCGTGGAATTCCTCCGGCCCAGAGCGGGCGGCGTGCGACAGCACGGCGACGACTCAGACGAGTCACCACGAACCATGCAAGCACCACCAGAATCACGAGAGCAACAAAACTGTAAAACGGCGATCCCGCAAAAATGACCGGATTTGCCTCGAGTCCGCGCAGCATGACAACCAATCCGCGCCCAGGCAATAACCCTCGGCCTGATTGCGCACCGATGTTGTGGAACTCGTGCAGAAATGCCGGAGGTAACTGACCGTTGTCGGGCGTTGCTGTAAAGAACGGCTGGACCACCGCGGTCGTGATGCTGGCGCCGGCGAGCGGTTCAACGGTTCTGTTCAGCACGGGAAGAATATAGGTTGGTAGTATTCCCAGCAGCAGACAGATAACCGCCAGGAACACCAAAGGAAAACGGGTCCCGGCCCGTGCCTGCAACTGCGGTTCCCACTCCCCTCTGCGTATGCCGAGGAAATTCATCGCGTAGGCCTTCACAAAGCAAGTCACAGCCAGGGCAGCGGTGAGCGCGAGAATTGCACCACAGAGAGCGAAAACGATCTTGATCGAGGTAGAGGGAAGAACTGCGCTGCGGAGCATGACCTGTAGGGTCATCCACTCGCTGACAAAGCCGTTGAACGGTGGCACTGCGGAGATCGCCAGGCATCCGACAAGGAAAATCGCGGATAAGCCTGGCAACAGGCGAGACAAGCCGCCGAGACGATCCATATCGCGCGTGCCGGTCGCCGCTTCCACATACGCCGTTCCCTGAAAGAGCAGTGTTTTGTAAATCGAGTGATTCACCATGTGATAGAGCGCCGCGGCAAGCGCGAGCGCCGCGCCAACCCATTCGCCCCAAGCGCGAAAAATGAAAAAAGCGCCCAGCCCAGCCACAATAATGCCCGCATTCTCGATCGAGCTATGGGCGAGCATCGTCTTCATGTCGCTATCCGTCGTAGCGTACAGGATTCCCACGATCGCTGTGATGCTGCCGACGATTAGAGCGAGCACACCGGCTCCATAGCTGGCATGCATCAGATCGCCGTTGAGGCGAAGAATTCCGTAGAAACCGAGATTCAACGTGACACCGGCAAAGACCGGAATGAAAACAGGCGGCGCTGCCGTGTACGACCGCGGAAGCCAGAAGTTGACCGGGACAAGACCCGCTTTCACCCCAAAACCGAAAAAGCCGAGCAGGAATGCGCCCCACAGCGCACCGGGAGAAAGGGCTCCTGCCGACGCGGCGAGGGCAACGAACGAAAGATCAGCAGCATTCCGGCCCAGGATCAGGAAGGCGATTACGACTGCCAGAAAGCCAGCCTCACTCATCGCCAGCATGATGTATCCAGCCATCTTGTCCGATTGCTCTTGCACGTCATAGTTGATGAGCAGGAAGCATAGGATCGACATGCACTCCCAGCTAATCAGGAAGAGCGGAGCGTCGCTGGCCACGAGGATCAGAACGACGGAGGCCATCAAGGCGAAGTAGAGGATGCCGAAGCGATGCGCAGGATAATCAACCGCACGCTGGTCCTTCAGGAAATTGCGCACGAACAGGGAGATCGAAAAATAAACAATCCCTGCTACCGCCAGGAAGACAGACGATAAGGCGTCCACCCGCAAGGTGAACTGGCCGAATCCATCGAGTATCCAGAGCGATGCACTGAAGGTTTGGCCGGTCAGCAGAACAGTTGCTGATGCAAGA
>JAKAJO010000063.1 GCA_021813745.1 Acidobacteriota bacterium | reverse complement strand
CGCTTCGGATGGCACAACCTGCGGCATTCACTGGCGACCTACTTTGCCGACAGCAACGTCAGCCTGCCGGTGATTCAGAGCATGCTGCGGCACGCGAAACCAACCACGACGGCGCGCTACATCCACCCGGTCAACGCGACCCAGATGGAAACCCAGGGAAAATTCCTGAAGGCCATCAAAGTCGCAAAGAGCGTAGCTTAGGTGCGGTTGGGTTGAATCTTGGGCTGAAAGGAGGAGGAACCAAATGGAAAATACGAGCTAAGCTATTGAAAAGAAATGGTAGGCACGATTGGATTCGAACCAACGACCTCTTCCGTGTCAACCGGCTTCGAGACTGTAACTCATTGAAACTAAAGCGCACTGATGGCACAGAAAGTGCTCAAAAGTACCCAAAATCAAGCTCCAGCGCCTGAATAACACCTAAATCGGTGCGTAGTAATTTACTGAAGAAGTCACCTCAATCTTGGCCGAGGATCTTCTGGTTCAAGCCGCTCACCGTCGAAGCAGAAACCTGCGTGCTCAGTTTTCCCCGGCGCGCCTCTGCGCGGTCGGCGGCCGGAGCATCGGTTGCACGCAGCAGAAGAGGTACGAACCTACATGAAGGAGAACACGGCATTCAAGGACATCGGCGAATGCATGCTCCAGGATTCGGAAAGCGGCGCGGCTCATGCTCTCACACTCAAAGAGCATACGAAGCTATCTGCGAAACCCGATGTAAGATGCTTGCGAAAGTCGAAGGTGGTCACCGATCGCGAGCAGTGCTGTTGGTCGAACATGAAACTCTACTCAGAATCGCCTCTTAGGCGAAAATTGCCAGAGATCCCGAGTCCGGCTCGATTGCCGCAAGTGCTTCGGGCTATGTTCTCCGGTTTTTGAGAGCTGCTGGGCCGAAGACAAACACTTTCAAGAGCGAGTTTGTATTCGGCCCAGCCAGATTGATCAAAAGCTGAGATGGAGTCCAAACTGAGCAGACCGTGGAAGATTCTGTCCCGTAGAGAATCCGGTTCTGGCCTGCCCGGTAATTTGTACCAGTGAGATTGTTAGTGTAGCGCAGCGGGAGAGGTGGATATCTGCCCGTCGCAGTAGCAGGCGGAGTGGGAAAGTGGGAAGCGTTCTTTGCTTTCCACTTTTCCATGCCGCTGGGAAGCTTCAGTCTGCCATGCTGCCGGCGCTGGCGGTTTGTAGTCCAGCGATGAGTGTGGCCGCTCGGTGTTGAAGTAGACGCGCCAGCGTTCCGTGAGCACCCGCGCCTCCTTCAGGGAATAGAAGAGTTCGCCGTTCAGGAATTCGTCGCGCATTTTGGAGTTGAAGCTTTCGCAATAGCCGTTCTCCCAGGGAGAACCGGGTTCGATGTACAAGGTCTTGGCTCCGGTTTTTGCCAGCCACTTGCGCAGTTCCCTGGCAACGAACTCGGGGCCGTTGTCTGATCGAATATGTTCCGGAATTCCGTGCTCGATCATGGCCTCGGCCAGCACGTCGATGACTTGGTTGCTGTTGATCCGGCGGCCAACATGGATGGCCAGGCATTCCCGCTTGTACTCGTCGATCAGGTTCAGGAACCGCACCGTTCTTCCGTCATGCGTGAAGGCGCTCATGAAATCGTACGCCCAGACGTGATTCGGCCGCTCCGGCCGCAGACGCACGCACGATCCGTCGTTGAGCCACAGCCGGCGTCGCGGCTTTTGCTTCTGCGGCACCATCAGCCCTTCGCGGCGCCAGATCCGCTCCACGCGGTCCTTGCCCACGTTCCAGCCGGCTTCCTGCAGCTTGATGGTGATGCGTCGATAGCCATACCGGCCATATTGAGTGGCCAGTGCAATGATGGCCCGGGTCAGCGCGTCTTCGTCGTTCCGCTGTGTTGGCTGGTAGCGTTGCGTGCCGCGTGGCTGGTGAACCAGTTGGCACGCATGACGCTCACTTGCCCCTTGTTGCCTGGCGTGTTCTACAGCGGTACGGCGCCGCTCCGGGCTTAGAAGTTTCCCCGCGCGATGTCCTGAAGGATCTGCTTGTCCAGACTCAACTCCGCCACCAGCCGCTTCAGCTTCCCGTTTTCCTGCTCCAACTCCTTCAGCCGCTTGGCCTGGTCCATCTTCAGGACGCCGTACTCCTTGCGCCAGCGGTAGTAGGTCTGCTCGGTGATCCCGGCTTCCCGGCTCGCCACTGGGTGCGTCTTTCCGTTCGCCACCGCGACCTCGATCTGCCGCAGAATATTCACTATCTGCTCAGGCGTGTGCTTCCTGGCCTTGCCCATTCCATGCTCCTTCCATACCAGTTTGTCTCATTCCACCTGGTACAGAATTTGCCGGGCACTCCACCGGGATCGAATACCAAGTGGCCTCGCACCTGGTCTCAGAGGGATTCATAGAAGAAGGTCTCACAATTGTGAAGGCGATTCGCAGCCGTTACAACGGGCGAACCCGCAATCCCTGGAACGAATATGAATGCGGCAACTGGTACGCACGAGCGATGCCAAGCTTTGCGCTGGTCGGTGCGCTCTCTGGTTTCCGGTATTCAGCTGTCGATCGGATCTTGTGCTTTGGACCCAGACTCAAGGAGCGCCCTTTTACAAGCTTCTTCTCCACCGCATCCGGCTACGGCACCATCACACTCAGCGGACAAGACATTACTCTTCGAATGATCGAGGGTCAGCTCGCGATCGAAAAGCTCCAGTTCACCAACAGTGATGGTACCTGCTCCCTTGATTGGGAGACTGTTGCACATGAGAACGCACCAGTGACGAAGGCACTGTAATCGCGCACACCCTGGAAAAGAGTGGCCCTTTGTGCAGCAAGTAGGGAAATCGAATTCTTTTTGTGCCCAGGCCAATTCCCAACCCAGATTACGCTGAGATGTAGGAAGTTCAGCATCTGAAGACGCGACCCGAGTGAAATTATTCATTGCATTTATGGAGCTTTATTCCATAATTGCAAGGATGATTAGGCGCAGGATAACAAGGATCTTCCGGAGGCGGTCAACGGCAACCCGGCGGTGGCCCCCTTGGGCCGCGCCAAGTTGGAAAGACCACTCTGACCCTCGAAGTTGGAAGTACCTGGCCTTTTCTCTATCTGGACCTCGAGTCCGTTTCCGACCCGGCAAAGCTCTCTGACCCGGAGCGTTACCTCGCCGAACATGAGGATGAGCTGGTCATTCTCGACGAAGTACACCGGACTCCAGAATTGTTCCAGAGCCTCCGCGGCCGGATGGATCGCGGTCGTCGGCGCGGCAAACGCACCGGCAGATTCCTCCTGCTCGGATCGGCACAGATGGATCTCCTCAAACAGTCTGGAGAGAGTTTGGCTGGTCGCATTGCTCACATCGAACTCGCGCCGTTCGATGCTCTCGAAGTGGAGGTTGCGCAGATCGAACGCCTAGGGTGCGTAGGGGCTTTCCTCCCAGCTTTCTCGCTGGCAACGATGCTGCCAGCATGAGGTGGCGGCAGGATTTCATCCGCATCTATCTGGAGCGCGACATCCCCAAGTTTGGGCCCCGCGTGCCCACGGAGACGTTGCGACGTTTTTGGACAATGCTCGCCCATGAGCAGTCTTCTTTGTTCAATGCAGCGATGTTCGCACGCGGACTCGACTTGGATGGAATAGCGGTCGCAGCTATCTCGATTTGCTGGTCGACCTCCTGCTGGTGCGCCGCATGCCCGCATGACAAAGCAACGTCGGCAAATGCCTCGTACGTTCTCCCAAGATCATGCTCCGGGACGCTGGCCTGGTGGATTCCCTGCTCGGAATTGCAACCCAGGAACAGCTACTGGGACACCCAGTTATCGGCCATAGCGGGGAGAAGTTTGTGAGTGAGACGCTGATTGGAGTTGTCCCGGCGGGTACAGAAGCAAGCTTCTATCGCACCGAGGCCGGCGCAGAGATCGATCGGCTTCTTTCTCATCTCGGCGGTGAGATTTGGACTATCGAGATCACGCGTAGCTCATCTCCGACCGTGGAGAAGGGATTCCATTCCGCCTGTGCCTTCCTGAAGCCGAAGTATGGATTCATCGTTTACCCGGGAGAGGAGAGATTTCCGTTAGGCAAGGAAATGGAAGCGATCCGGCTGCGTGCATTGGCGCAATTCCTGCGACGTGCAAGATGAAGCCTCGCCCCAACAGATAGCTTCCGAGGGCGGGGCAGTGCCGGCGCGAGGAAACGAATCTGTTATCCAATCCTGACAGCGATCGGGGCGTGAAGAGGGGAGCGCATCTCGGTGGAGAGGGGGTGTTTCCCGGAGTGACCGCGG
>JAKAJO010000024.1 GCA_021813745.1 Acidobacteriota bacterium | reverse complement strand
GGCCGATCGCGCGCTCCTGGTCGGCGGGATCACCCCGCACCATCAGCCCGCCCACCGCGCCGCAGCCGAAGCCCAGGATCGAAATCTTCATCCCGCTCCGGCCGAATATTCGCATCTCCATTGGTGTTTGCCTTTGTGTTTGGTGTGTCCATGCCTGCCGATGTCGCACAGCTTCGGCATTGAACCATTGAAAATTCACTCCTGCCCTTATCGCGAGACTGGCGCCGTTTCAGCGCAGCATCTTGCGCCTGCACTTGGCCGAGTGCAATACCGCCCGGGTCAAGATGGCGAGGCTGCGGTAGTGCGTGTGGGGCGATCGTCCGCGATCTGTGAGGGCGGATGCGGACAGGAACAGATGGAAGGAATTTAGTGCGCATGAGCCATGAGCGTGCCTTCGGGAATTCCATTGTGTTCAAGCCATTTGCTTTGCGCAGCCAGAACGGCGTCAGCGTCCCGGCCAACGATGCCCTTGTACACGCCGGGTGCGGTGGCACCTTCCGTGTTGAACAGTACAACGCGTGAACTGGCGTCAAGTCCCAGCTTCCGACGCATTTCGGGCTTGTCAGCCAATGCTTGCAGGGCTGCAAGGCCCGCGGCACCGGATTCGCCGCTGACTATGGGAATGTCACCTGCCGCACCGTCTGCCAAAATTCTCATCGCGGTCACAGCTTGTCCGTCGGTGACGGTCATGAACATGTCCACGGTGGGCTGCAGAAAACGCCAAGCCAGCGGCGATGTTGCTCCGCAGGCAAGGCCGGCCATCACCGAATCGACAGTCCCGGTTGCCCGCGAGGCGCATCCCAGCAATGCGCTTTGATAAAGGCAGTCGGCCTGTTCGGGTTCAACGACGATGATTGCCGGCCGCTTGGCTCCATACCGCTCCCAGAAATGGCTGACCACGCCGGCTGCCAGACCACCTACACCGCCCTGCAGGATGACGTGGGTAAATGGGCAAAGCGACCCCTCTGGGGAGTCCTCCAGCAACTCATCGACAAGGATGCCGTAGCCTTGCATCACGTCACGGGGAATCTCCTCATAGCCATCGTAGGAAGTGTCGGAAACAACCGTCCAGCCGTTCGTGGCGGCAAGGCGTGCTGCTTCGGAAACCGACGCGTCGTAGTTGCCGGCAATGCGGATGATTTCGGCGCCGAAGGCGGCAATTGCGTCCTCCCGCTCCTTACTGACATGAGCGTGCAGCACGATTACGCAGCGGCAGCCGATGCTTTGAGCTGCCGCCGCCAAGGCGCGGCCATGGTTGCCGTCGGTTGCACTGATGACGACAAGCTCATGCAGTCTATCGGCATGCGTTCCTGCAAGCAGGTCTACTGCAGTCCATTGCCGCTCTGGCCAGCGACGAAGTATCAGCCTCAGAAGGGCGATTGGAGCACCGAGCGCTTTGAAACTGCCCAGCTCGGACCGCTTTGACTCGTCTTTCACATGGAGTGAGCCGACGTCAAGAGCGGCAGCCAACTTCGGCAGCGACCATGCCGGGGTGGATCGGGGTGCTAAGCGCTTCCATGTGGACAACCAAGAGCGACTCTGGCGTCCGGCTGCAATGCTCATTAGCTGCCGAAGGTTTGGATCATATGGTTGGCGACTTGTCCGGGGGTTTGGTAGTTGCATATCAGACCTTGGGAGGATTGGTTTGTGGCAGACGCACTCGCGGGAAGCTCGACGAAATAGCGGGCCCCGTCGCCTTTGGCCGGTGGCGGGCGCGGCAGACAATCCAGCTGCAATGTTGACGGTCACTTAGCCTGACAGTGCGTCGCGGCGCATCACAACTCCACTATTGTTCCACTGCCGCCGGAATCGTTATAACCGTCCCTGCGTTATTGAAATAGAAGCGGTCGCCGAACTCCTCCATCATTGCGTGGGAGGCTTTCATTCCGGTGCAATGCGATACGCCAAGCTGCCGAATATTGAATTCCTTAAGTGCGCTGACGGTGCTATCGACCTGTTCGTCCTTGGCGTTAAAGAGGTGACACCCGCCGACAACTGTGTGAATTGCCTTCGTGCCGGCTACCTGTTGAGCGTGCAGAATGTGATTCACCACGCCGCGGTGGGAGCAGCCCAACATCACGACGAGGCCGTGGTCCGTCTTAAGCACAATCGACAGGTCGTCCTTGACTTCATCGGGCACCATCTCCGTTCCTACCTTCCGCGAGACGTTATCGACTACTTTTTCGAAGTTCGTGACCATCGGTACTTCGCCGGTGGTCAGGATGCTTTCGGAAAGTCTCATCGGCTCGGCTGTCAGCGTAAATTTCGCCCCAAGGCTCTCCAGCTCTTCCCTTCGGAATGGAATCCCGCGAAAAAGATTCGCGCCATTCTTGGCGACGTACGTGAGACCAAAAACATCCGGATGGGCAATGATTTCGATTTCCTTGTTCCTGCGCCGGAGAAAGTCCCGGAGGCCCCCGGTGTGGTCGGCATGGGAGTGGCTGAGGACGAGCTTGTCGATTTTGCCAAGATCGATTCCAAGTCGTTCGGCGTTGTGGATGGCGGAGCTGCCGTTGCCGGTATCGAGCAGAAAACTCCCCTCGTCCGTTTCGGCGAGCATGGAAAGCCCCCACTCTGCATGGAATCCGTTTGCAGAGACGGTATTCTCGCTCAGCGTGACAATGCGCAGTTTCTTAAGCATATTGGCGATTCCTATCCGGGGATGCAGGGTTTTGAAAAGCGATTGAGCGATGGGGAACTCAGTCCGCCGGCCAAGCCGGCGTCCCCGATGCGAATCGAGTTATTCTAGACCTTATGTCAAACACGGGCGCCATCAACCAGCCTGGGCTAAATGGCTTATGTTCTGCGACGACTGGCTGTCGGCGAGACAGCCTTCGTGATGATTATCAATCTGAGAGTTCCCGGTTGGCGCATATTCACATCTCGTTCAAGGTTTATTACTCATCCGTATTTTTTTGAGCGTCCCGGCCCGGCACAAAACTGTCCCGGGGATTTGGTTTTGTACCTCGATGCAATCAAAATGAACAGACGGTAGGTATGGCAGATAGGACGCTGGGTACGCAGGAGAGGGTCCTGTCCAGTCCGCGGTAGTGACTCGCATTGAAGACAACAGACAACGCCAATTTGCCGTCAAGACTCTTTCATTGTGAAGTCGCCGCTTCCTGCTTGCTATACTGACTTCAAATCTTCGCCTTCCGGGCAGTCTTGAAGCCGCACAATGACAACCATGGAGCAATCATATGTCGAACATCGCTGCAGTACTGAGGCAGGAAATCACCAGGCTTGCACGGAGAGAAGCTCGGAGCCTGACGAGGGCCTTGCAGAAGGCCTCATTCCAGTTTCGCAAGGATATTGCCGAGCTGAAACGGCAGAACGCGAAGGCTCGTGCTGAAATCGTCCGGCTTCAACGTCAGGCTCTCAAGGGTGGTGCTGCTCCGACTGCCGAAGCGCCCGCCGGAAAGGTCCGATATTCTGCGGTGAGCGTGGTGGCACAGCGCAAGCGCCTGGGCCTTTCGGCCGACGCCTTCGGGAAATTGGTGGGCGTGACTGGTCACACGGTGTACAAATGGGAGCACGGTGCGGCGCGGCCGCGCAGCGCCCAGCTCGCGGCTTTCGCTGCGGTGCGGGGCATTGGAAAGACGGAAGCCGGCGCGCGACTGGAAGCGCTGCGCGTGAAGGTTCCCAAGGGGCGAAAGACAGCGGGAGCAAAGCAGGCGAATTGAAAGCAAATGAGCGGAACCGCTGGCGCCATGGGCCGGTGTTAAGCGGCGCAGGCAGAGAGTGCCGCTCACAGACAGGCATGGCCAATCACTGCTTAGCGACCTTGCGCGTCAGCTAAAGCGTAGTACCTCGAACGGCGCATCGCGGCCAAGTACGCATTCGCTGCGTTTGAAAGCTGCCCTTCGGCATGCGTTCCGGATCGGAGGGTGGTAAGCAGCGTATAGCGGACCAAGCTGTCGCGGGGACGCACCGACCGCAATGGCCGAACCGGCCGTCCACACGGTCTTAGCTGCGGGGCTGCTCTGGGCCAAAGCGCCATTTCATCGATTTCGGCAGTGGACCTTGGATCGGCTGTCCAAGGTCGGGGACCGCCCGCATCGGTATGCCCCGATAGCCAAACGGCTCGCCGCGGGGCGGCAGCCCCCCAGCTTGGGAGCGCAGCGTTTGACGCAGATCAATCAGCAGCTTCAAACCTGCGGTTTTGCAGCCTCCGCCCGATTGACCGCGGGCGTGATGACGCGCAATGTTACGCACGACTCTGGCACACCACGGTAAAAAGTCCTGGT
>JAKAJO010000025.1 GCA_021813745.1 Acidobacteriota bacterium | reverse complement strand
ATCCAGACGATTCAATCGTCTGGATGGAGATGCCGCCGGGCCTGTGAAGGTGCTCGTGTCGAATCCTCTCTATTCGCACGATCGCCAGCACGTGCTGATTCCCGACGGAACGATCGTGTTGGGCGAAGCGCGCAAGATCGGCGGCTCCGGCTTCGGGCAGCAGCGCCGCATCGCAATTGTCTTTCATCGGCTAATCATGCCCGATGGATACTCAGTCGATCTCGATCAGTTCCATGGCCTCGACCAGATCGGCGAGGAGGGAGTCAAGGACAAAGTCAACAACCACTATCTCGCAATCTTTGGAACTTCGATTGTGCTGGGCGTCATCTCCGGCGCAGGCCAGATTGCTCAGGGTGGCGGGATGATTACGACGAGCGGCTCCCAGGCATTCACCACCGGCGCAGCTTCGAGCATCTCGCAATCGGCGACAACGGTTCTGGACCAGTTACTTGCAATACCCCCGACGATCACGATCCGCGAGGGGCACCGCGTCAAGGTTTACTTCATGCAGGATATGCTGCTGCCTGCCTACGAGAACCACACCATTCCACAGACGTTTTAAGGAGTCCGCATGTACAACACGATCCGGTTCTTTGCACTTTCAGCAATTCTCACGTTCGCCCTTGCTGGATGCCAGAGCCATCAGGCCAAGGTCGATGCGCTCCAGAAGGAATACAACCAACTCGGGGCGCAGTTTCAAGCTGACTGCTCCGCTGAGTATCTGAAAGTACCACCTACACTCAGTCCAAAGTGTGCCGACGAAAAGAAGAAGTTGGAGGAGGTCGGGAAACAACTTCAGGACGAGCGCGCTAAGGAATAGCGCGGAAGGAGAGTCATGAAAAGAACATTGCTCTTTGCGGCTATTGTCTGGGCAACAGCCGCACAGGTGACGTACGCTCAATTCGGTTCGGGGATCGTCTTCGATCCCACACAATCAGCCCACGCCGTGCAGCAGATTCTTCAGGCGAGTCAGCTCTACACGACCACGGTGCAAACCACGCAGAACATCATTGCTGCCTACAACCTCGCCCAGCAGATGGCAAGTCTCCCTCAGACGCTGTATGGCTCCTTCAGTAATCTGGGACGCCAGCAGTGGGCTGTTCTGATGCAGCCTGCAAACACCTACGGCAACGCCGCTGTGTGGATGAATGCCGCAGCGACTGGCTATGGCGCCGTCGGGGCGAATCAGGCGGCCAGTATTCCACACACGGCTCAGATTGGTGGGTACAGTTCGCTCAGCAGCCAAGGCCAGCAGATCATTGCAGCCCAGGGCGCGACAGTCGATCTCGCGGATGCGGTGAGCGCAAGCAGCCTGCAAACTATCGGGACCATCCGGGCAAACTCCGTCCAACGGGAGTTCGATATCAGCCAGCTTGAAGCAGCTAGCCATTCCACGGACCCTTCACAACACACCGAGATGGCGACTCTGCAACGCATCAACCAGGCTCTCCTGATCGAATTGCGCACACAGCAGGAGACCAACCAGATTCTGCAGGCGCAGGCGCTTCAGCAGCTCATCGGCCAGAAGACACAACAGGACAACCTGAAGGCGCTCTTCCAGGCTGGTAACAACTACCAGCAGACCTTCAATACGGTCACCCCACAGCAGACCACTTCGGGGACGCAGTGGGCCTTCCATTACTGAGGGAAAGGAGCGGCGGCGATGGATTTCCTCATTCTGATCAAGAACGGCTGCGACAACCTGACGGCGACAGCCGCTCCATCCGTCGACGCGCTTGGATTACGGATGGTGATTGCGCTCGCTACGATCATGCTCGTCTGGTTCGGCGTCCAGGAGGCGCTCGCCTCCGCCCAGGGCGGCCCCGGCTTCAACATGGGGAAGTTCCTGAGCTTCTTCCTGCTCATCACCTTCTCATACTGCTTCGTGAAGTTCTACGACGGAGCGATTCCGGGCATCGGGTACTCGCTTAAAGGCTTCGTCAGCGGGGGAACCAGCAGCCTGGTCGATACCATCGGAAGCGACTCGACCCAGGAAGTGCAGAACACAATCCGTGAAACTCTAAGCAAGATAGGGACTCTTTCGCCGTCCTTCACAGAACCCTACACGTTGCTGTGCACCTATACCGTGCAGATCATCCTCAGCGTTCTGACTGCCATTATTGGGGTCATCATCGCCTATGGAGCGGTAGCCGCAACCGTGATTGGCCTGGTTGGACCTGTATTCATACCGTGGATGGTCTTCGACAAGACCGACTTCCTCTTCTGGGGTTGGCTCCGAGCCTTTCTGGGCTTCGAGTTCTACAAGGTCGTGGCGGCGGCGACTATGAGCGTGATGAGCCATTTGCTTATCTCCTATCTAACGAGCGGGGCAATGAATCTCGGCGATCCTAAAGTCCTTGTCACCCTTATGCCGGGACTGCTCATTCTGTGCTTTGTTGCTGGCTTTGTCCTGCTCAAGATCCCAACCATGACGGCCACGCTCTTCTCCGGCCATACGGGCGGCCATGGAATAGGGATGGGCGGTCTGCTTACCGCGGCAATCATCCGGGCCATATAGACCCAAGGGAGGCGATCGAATGGCAACTCAGACAATGACCTCGCCCGACATTACTCGCGCAGCCGAGCGATACCTCGAACAGTATGGCGATCCGCTGGTCATGAACACCTACCTCAAGGTCACGATCCTGGTCCTTGCAGGCGTCGTGGTCCTGCTTGGTGCACTCGTTTATCGCGGCCAGATGGCGCTGGCCAGCGTTCATCCGCTGATCGTACGGATCAACGATGTGGGCCGGGCCGAGGCAATTGACTATCGCAACTTCCAGTACCGGCCCCAGGAAGCTGAGAACAAGTACTACCTGACCCGTTGGACGGAGTTGTACTTCAGCCGCAACCGCTTCACCATCGAGCGCGACCAAACCGATGCTCTCTACTTCCTCAATGGCGACGTACAGCGGGCCGTGATCGACCAGGAACGCAAGGACGGCATCATCGCTAAATACCAGGGTGACAGTTTGCTTCCGTTCGTCGATGTCGAGGTGAAGAATGTCGTCCTCGACGATCTGCGCCAGTCGCCCTATTCGGCGCGCATCGAGTTCGAAAAAGTCTTCTCAAATCCGGCGGATCACTCCGAGCTCAAGCGAGAGCAATGGACCGCCAGCGTCACCTATGTCTTCCGCGAACAGGTGAAAAACAACGAACTGGCCATGAATCCCCTCGGATTGACCATCGTCCGCTTCCGGGCCGACCAGGCGTTCGAGTAGCGAAACCACATCCCAAACATGAGGCTTGTCATGTCCACACGCGGCCACAAATCGCGGCAGATACGCCCTTCGTTTCTTCGCAGACGGCATAACGCCTCATCACGAGCGATGAGACGGTATGGCCCATCGCCAGAACGAGTCCTTGTCCGCTTGGCAATCAGACGGTTCCGCAGGCAGCGGCAGGGCTTTGGCTTGCCGGAAATGCCTTGGTCGATGCGGACCATGAAGCGTTCGCTCCATCGTTTCCTCTCTTGCTTGTCCGGTCAGACGCTTCGGGCCTCATCCGACGCCCGGCGGCACTGCGCCGCTCTGCTTTCCGGACTCCTCTCCCAAGGCGAGCTTGGGCCCCTGCTCCAGAAAGCGCGGCTTGGCGCTTGGGAGTCGGGCTCCTCGCTAAGGCTTCGCCAAGGAGTGACCCGGCCAAGCCGGGAATTCAACTCAAGGAGACTCACCATGTATCAGAACCGCATCTCGCTCATCGGATTCCTCGGCCAGGACGCCAGCTCCTACACCGCCAACAGTGCCAGCTTTACGGTACTATCGCTTGCCACCAAGAGTTCGTACAAGGACAAAAAGAGCGGCGAGTACAAGGGCCATACCGAGTGGCATCGCTGCATCGTGTGGGGCAAGTTGGCCGAGTACGCAAAGACGCTCACGAAGGGCGCGCATCTGGCCATTGACGGCGAGCTGCGCAGCCGCGAGCGCGTGGACAAGAAGACCGGCGCCAAGCAGCGCGTTTGGGAAGTGCGCGTGGCTTCGATTCTGAAGCTCGACCGCGCTGAGAAGGCCGCCCCGGAAGAGACCGCGGACGATGAGATCAACACCGAGGAAGAGGCCGCGTAAGGCCTCTTCTTTGCTCCCACACGGAAGCCCGGCGTCGCCGGGCTTCCATTGCTGAGCGAGTCCACTATGAGCTTTGAACTGATCCTTCCGTTTATGCGCCCGATTGAGCCGCTCCTGCTCGATGAAAACGTGAGCGAAATCATGGGCAATCCCAACTCCACCTGGTACGCCGAACGCCAGGGCCGAATGGAGCGCCAGCTGCACGTTGCCTTCGATTCCGGCAGCCTGCGCACCGGCCTTGAAGTCATCGCCAACAACCTGGGCAAACGGCTTGACGAGGACAACCCGCTGCTTAATGCGCAGCTACCCGATGGAAGCCGCCTCTGCGCCTATATTCCCCCGGCAGTGAAGCCTGCCCCGGGGCTGACCATTCGCAAATTCACCAGCCGCCACTTCACTGTCGATGATCTGATCGCTCACGGCTCCCTGACTGCCCAGCTTGCAGGCTTCCTGCAGGGTCTAGTTCGCACCGGCAAAACGCTGCTCATCAGCGGCGGCACCGGCACCGGGAAGACGACCCTATTGAATGTCCTTGCCCAGGCAATACCCGACGACGAACGCATTGTCACGATCGAGGACACGGCTGAGCTGCTCATCCGCAAGCCAAACATCGTGGGCTTCGAGTGCCAGACCGATACCTACAAGCAGCCAGTCACCTTCGATGACCTGCTGAAGACATCCCTCCGCTGCCGCCCCGACCGGATTATCCTTGGCGAGGTTCGCGGCACCGAGGCACGGACGTTGCTCGACTCATTCAACACCGGCCACTCCGGTTCGCTGGCAACGATCCATGCCAACTCGGCAGCGAAGGCGCTGCGGCGCTTCGCCAACCTCGTTCTCCGCAGCCACCAGCAGACGACATACGAGGACGTTGAAGCCGAGACCGCTGAGGCGGTCGATTATGTCGTCCACATCGAACGGCAACCGGGCCGCCGCTTCGTCCACGAGGTGCTGCGTTTGGACGACTATGACCGCCGCACCCAGCAATTCCAGATGGAGTATGTCTACCGGGCCGACGAGCGATCCGCGACGGAGGCGATCCCATGCTGAAGGCCATGCGCAAAACCGCCGCTTCGAGGGATGAATACAGCCGGATTCTCGCCGCTCTTCGGACCGGCATTGACTCGGCCAAGCTGACCCGCGAACTCGCGGCTCAACACTCCGGCGACGCGGCCTTCGCGCGCCGCCTTGTGGACACCGCATCGGCTCGCCTTTGGCTCGACGATGGGGCACCGGCTGCGGACGTCCTCACCATGCTCGAAGTCCGCCATCGCTTCGAGCTGTCACCTGGCCGTGCCCGTGCCTATGCCGTCGAGATTCTGTGGACTGTTCAGCTCTCGATTGACACCTGCATTCCTCACGCAATTCCAACTACGAAGGAGGCTCGTCATGCCGCTGCTTGAGATCGTTCAGACCAACTATGTAACCGCCATGATCCGTCTCGACGAGGCGACCGCCGGGCAGATCGACCAGTACGCCGCTTTCCTCCACGCTTCGGCGGACGAGGTTGTGGACAAGGCGCTCGCTTACGTCTTCGCCAAGGACCGCGACTTCCAGGACTTCCTGCGCACTCCGGAAGCCGCGCGCGCGCCGCGCAGCCTTCGCGTCCGTCGCTATGGGCGGGATGGTGGTGCTGCCGAGCCTGCCAATGGCACTGCGAAGAGCGACGAGTCCGCCGAGGCCGGCCATGACTCGCGCCCGCGCAGAAGGGATGGAGCGGTTTGATGCCCGTTCGGTGCTCCGCACCGGGTTGATCTCGACACTCCATCCCTGAAAGGGTTGCGTTTGGAACCGTTCCGGCTCCGTTTGGAAACGTGCAGATAAACAGCAAGTTACGCGCAAAATGCATTTTGAGCGGTTCCATTTGCAACCGCGGACGCGTGCGCAGAAAGGAGATGATTCAATGGCAGCGCAAACATTGCAGATCGAGAACCGCCTGAAGCCGTCAAAAGGCCGCGAGGCCCGCACTCAAAGCATTGCCACTCGCTTCACTCGGGCAGAAGAACAGGCGTTGTTGAAGCGTGCTGAAGCGAACAATCAAAATCTTCGCGAGTGGGCACGGGATGTTCTGCTCCGTGCTGAAGCGGAGGGCCGGAAATCGGAGATGGAGCTGCATATTTTCACCGAGCTTGTTGGCATTCAGATGCTCCTGATGGGAACGCTGGAGCCGCTTTTGCGCGGCGAAATCATGGCCTCCGAACAGGTCAATATTCTCTTTCGTCAGGTGCAGACAACCAAGGCCGCGAAGGCGCAGGAACTCCTCGCCCGGCGCGGCCAGAAGCAGGAGAAATGACCATGCCAACCGTCCAGCAATGGGGCCGCAGGGAATCGTTCATCTGGCCGCCGCGCGGTTCAATCTACACCCTCGGCGCGTTCTTTCTCGCACTCGTTGCCACAGGATTCTTTGTGTGGCTCCGGTTCCAGTTCGGCCTTACGCCACTCCAACGCTATTACCTGCCGTACTACCTGCGCAGCGAGATGGCCAGCCTCACGCATCCGGCAAGCCAGTACCAAATGCTCATCGTCACCAACGGCGGATTGAAGAGCCGCATTGCGCTTGAAGCGGACGTGCAACCGGGGTCCACGCCACAGTCCGGAGGCAAGCCGCTGCCAATGGCCCTGACCCCCGAAGCCGCCCAGCACGGAACCTACTACCTTGCGCGCGAGCCCAAGCGCAGCTATCAGAACAAGGCTCTCCACGCATGGATTGCCCGCTGGATTTATGCCGGCATTCCGCTATACGGTCTCTTCAAAATCCAATTGCTCTTTGGACTGGGAGCATTCCTTCTACAGCTTCCGTTTTCGATCCGCAAGGACGTCGCGCGGACCAGGATGCTGCGTTATGGACGGCGGCTCAAAGGACCGATTCTCGTGAACGCCAAGGAGTTCACCAGGGCCATCGCCGGGAACGGAATCGGCATCACAACGAACGATTCCAAGGAGCGGCTCCGCATTCCGCGCGACGCCGAGAACAAGCACTTCCTGATCGTCGGCGACACCGGAACCGGCAAGTCCAGCATCATTCGGCAACTGCTCTATCAGGTCGATGCGCGCGGCGACGCTGCCATCGTCTATGACCCGGCCTGCGAGTTCGTAAAGCAGTTCTACAACCAGCGCCGCGGCGACATCGTCCTCAATCCGCTCGACGCGCGGATGCCCTATTGGAACCCGTCGAAGGAGCTTCGCCGCAAGGCCGAAGCGAAGGCGCTGGCCGTCTCGCTCTACCAACCGGAAGGCGTCACGAATCGGTTCTTTGTTGAGGCTCCGCAGAAGATTTTTGCGCACCTGCTGAGCTTTCTGCCGACACCCGAAGAACTCGTCCAATGGATGTCGGACCCGGAGGAGATTGACAAGCGTGTACGCAAGACGGAATATTGGGCGCTCATCGATCCGAAGGCTCCACAGCAGCGCACCGGCGTCCTTGGTTCGCTCAATATGAGCGCCGACAGCTTCCGGCTCTTGCCCAAAGAAGACGAGACGACCTCAGTCTGGACAGCAACTCAATGGGCCGAGACGCGGCGCGGATGGATCTTCATTACCTCACGCCCGACGATGCGCGAGGCGCTTCGCCCGCTCATCAGTCTGTGGATCGACACGCTTGTCCTGCGCCTGCTCAACGAGCCAACACCCGACCACAAGCCAGTCTGGTTTGTGATCGACGAGCTGGCAAGCCTGCAGCGGCTACCGCAGCTTCACACTGCCATCACCGAAAATCGGAAATCGCAGAATCCGGTCATCTTGGGCTTCCAGGGCCGAAGCCAAATGGAAGCTCGCTACGGCGACGACGCCGAGGCGATGCTCTCGCAGCCGGCAACGAAGATTTTCCTCCGCACGACAGAGCCGCGCGCAGCGAAATGGGTCAGCGAAGCGATTGGGGAAGTGGAGATTGAGCGGCTTCGCGAGACGCACTATGACGGCACGCGCACCGGGCGTAATTTCATGCTCGACCGGCAGACCGAGCCGCTTGTTCTACCTTCAGAAATCTCAGGGCTTGACGACTTGCGCGGCTTCCTCAAGTACGGCAACCACGTCGCCCGCTTCACCTTCCCCTTCATCGAACTCGACGAGAAGAACCCAGGCTTCGACGAGCGAAAGATGGACGATTTGATCGTCCCGATGACGCCTCAGCAACCGGAGCCAGAGCCAGTTCAGGGCAATCTCCTGTTCCCCGAAGGCACGCAACATCCAGTTGGAAACCAGATGGAGTAGACGCCCATGTTGACCATCTCCAAGCCACTTTCCGCGGGTCAGGCGCAGAGCTACCACCAAAAGGAGTTCACCGCCAAGGAACAGAACTACTGGTCGCAGCGTGGAGTCACTCAGGGCGAGTGGCAGGGCCAGCTTGCTTCGCGCTTTGGCGTCGGCGGAGCGGTCTCCGCCGAGGAGTTTGCCCGCTTAAGCCAGGGCCAGCATCCGCAGACTGGGGGACAGCTTGTCCGCCAGCGCGCTGCCTATGAATATGTTGACCAGACCGGCAAGACCGTCAAAACGATGGAGCACCGCGCCGGTTGGGATGCGACTTTTTCCGCTCCTAAATCTGTCTCGCTCACCGCGCTTGTCGGTGGCGACGAGAACGTCCGGTTGGCCCACCGAGAAGCTGTTAAGGTCGCTCTCGAACAACTTGAACTGTACACGCAAGCGCGTATCGGCGGGAACCATCCGGCCGAGAACACGGCCAAGTTGATCGCGGCCAAGTTCGAGCACGATACGGCCCGCCCCGTTGATGGGTACGTCGCTCCGCAGCTTCACACCCACGCCGTTATCTTCAACGTGACGGAGCGCGAAAGCGGTCAGTTCCGCGCCCTGCAGGAGCGAGGGCTCTTTCAGTCGCAGCAGTTTGCGACAGCCGTCTACCAAGCGGAGCTGACCTACCGTCTACGCCAGCTTGGCTACGAAATCACGACCGGCCGCAGCGGCGCGCCGGAGATTAAGGGCTACACGCAGGAGTATCTTGACGCATCGAGTCCACGCAGTCAGCAGATCCGTGAGTATCTGGAACGAACTGGGCGGACTGGGTCCGAGGCCGCGGAGATTGCCGCGCACTCGACACGTGACAAGAAGGAGATTCACTCGCCGCGCGAGGTCATGGCGGCGCACAGGAAGCTCGCTGCTGATTACGGTCATCAGGCCGAGGCCGTCGTCCGCGCGGCGCGCGAACGGCTTCGGCACCAGCAACAACCAGCGAAGGCCATCGACCGCGTCCGCGAGTCTGTGACCTTTGCCCGCGACAAAAACTTCGAGCGCGAGGCCGTCGTAGACGAACGCGCCCTCATCCGTGATAGCCTCCGCCGTGGCATGGGCGAGGTCAGGCATTCGGATGTCTGGAACAATCTCAACGCCCGTCACGCAGCCGGCGAATTCCAGGTTGTAGATCGCCAGCAACACTCTCCCGCACGGCAGTTCACGACAGCCAGGACAATCGCTGCTGAACAAGAGATCGTCCAGCGCGTCGGTGAAGGACGGAACCAGATTGCACCTGTTCTTTCCCGTCAACAAGCCATCGCCATAGCCGATCAACATAGTCATTTGAATCGCGCTCAAAAGAGCGTCGTCGAGGACGTGCTGAGTTCCCCGGACCGCATCCAGGGCATCCAAGGCTACGCTGGCGCGGGCAAAACGACGGCGCTTTCCGTGATCCGCAGTGCTGCGGAGACGCAGGGCTACTCGGTACGCGGCTTCGCGCCAACTTCGCGCGCCGCTCGCCAACTGAATGAAGTCGGCGTTGAGTCAGAAACCTTGCAGAAGTTCCTTGCGCAATCTTCGGAACGGACCGTACCGCCGCAACGCAACTTCTACTTCGTCGATGAATCGAGCCTGGCGAGCACAAACCAGATGCGCGAGTTTCTCTCGCTCCTCGGACCGCAGGATCGAGTGCTTTTGATCGGTGACACGCGCCAACACCAGGGGGTCGAGGCTGGCCGTCCCTTTGAGCAGTTGCAGGAAGCTGGAATGCGCACGGCGCGACTCGACGAGATCGTCCGTCAGCGAGATCCAGCGCTCAAGTTCGCGGTAGAGCAATTCGCCAAAGGTCAGGTCTCCGCTGCCCTCGAAGCGCTTCAGCAGCAGGGGCGCGTCAAGGAGATTCCGAATGCGGAAGAGCGCATTCGCGACATCGCCAAAGCCTATGCAACGTCTCCGGAAAAGACGCTCATCGTCTCGCCCGATAATGCATCCCGCCGCGCATTGAACGTTACCGTGCGCGAGGAACTGAAGGCCAATGGGATCGTTGCAGCAGAGGACCACAGCTTCCGGATTCTGGTTCAGCGTCAGGACATGACCGGAGCCGAACGAACCTGGGCAAGCCACTACGAAGTGGGCGATGTGGCCCGCTTCGCACGCGGCAGCAAGGCCAACTGCATCGAAGCTGGCAGCTACTGTGTGGTTGTCGCCATCAACCCCGCCGCCAACCTGCTTTCGGTCGAAAAGGCTACTGGCGAGATCGCCACCTACGATCCCCGCCGCCTCACCGGCGTCAGCGTCTACCGCGAGATTGAACGCGATTTTTCTGCTGGCGACCGTATCCAATTCACCGCACCCGATAAGACACTTGGCGTTGCCAACCGCGACCTCGCCGTGATCGACTCGATTGCACCCGATGGCCGCGTCTCGGCCCGCCTCGACTCCGGCCGCAAGGTCAACTTCGATCCTGCGGAGCACCGGCATTTTGACCACGGCTACGCCGTCACCAGCCACAGTTCCCAGGGGCTGACTGCCGAGCGTGTCCTCGTAAACGCCGATACCGGCGTCTACCCTGATCTGCTCAATTCGCGTTTCGGCTACGTTTCCGTATCCCGCGCCAGCCATGAAGCGACGGTCTTCACTGACAATCTCACCAAGCTTGTTCCGCAACTCAGCGCCGATATCTCCAAGACCTCTGCGCTGGAAATCGGCCAGGCACCATCCGCGGCCCGAGGTATTGGCATCGACATGAGCACGTGACAGATGCAGCCAATAAAATGGAGGCGTCACTGGCCTCCGCCGTCCGCGCTCGCTACGCGGCTAAAGCATGGAGGATCTAAGATGACCGACCAAATGATCATGCCCGCGAACTACGAAAATATCCGCACCGGAATCGTCGAACTTCTGAAAGCGGCGCGGTCTGCTGCCGCACGAAATGTCAATTCGATTATGACGGCGGCGTATTGGGAGATTGGCCGACGTATCGTCACCCTCGAACAGGGAGGGGAGCAACGTGCCGAATACGGTGAGCAATTGATCGAACAACTTGCGGGGGATCTCACGCGGCAGTTTGGGAGAGGATTTGGACAAACGAACCTTAAGCAGATGCGCGCGTTCTACCGCGCATGGCCCGAGCCGCAAATTCGCCAGACGCCGTCTGACGAATTTGCAATACCAAATAATATCAATGCTTTAGGTGGTGCTTCTTCAACCCCTTCAGCTCTCGCCAACCGATTTGCGCTACCGTGGTCTGCCTATGTCCGGCTGCTCTCTGTCAAGAACCCGCAAGCCCGGAAGTTCTACGAAACGGAAGCCCTTCGCTCAGGCTGGTCTGTCCGCCAGCTTGACCGTCAGATCAGCACCCAGTTCTACGAGCGCATCGCCCTTTCAAAGAACAAGGCCACCATGCTGGAGAAGGCCGAAACCGCCGAATCTTCCGATGCAATCACTCCTGAAGAGGCCATCAAGGACCCGTTCGTTCTCGAATTCCTGGACCTCAAGGATGAGTATTCCGAGACTGACCTGGAGGATGCACTTATTCGCCACCTCGCCGATTTTCTGCTGGAGTTGGGTGACGACTTCGCCTTCGTCGGCCGCCAGCGGCGGCTTCGTCTCGACGACAACTGGTTTCGCGTTGATCTCGTCTTCTTCCACCGCCGCCTGCGGTGTCTGCTGCTGGCCGACTTGAAGATCGGCAAATTCAGCTACGCCGATGCCGGCCAGATGCACCTCTACCTCAATTACGCCCGCAAGCACTGGACAAAACCTGGCGAGAACCCGCCAGTCGGTCTTATCCTCTGTGCGGAAAAGGGTGCGGCAGAGGCTCATTATGCCCTCGACAACCTTCCTAACAAAATTCTCGCCGCCGAATACCAGACTGTTCTGCCGGACGAAAAGCTTATAGCGGAGGAGTTGGAGCGGTCTCGGCGCGAACTGGAAGAACGCAGCCTGACGGCGGGCGGCAGCGAATAATATCTCACAATGTTCACTCGCCCAGTATTTTCAACCCTTACAGGCAGTTTGAGCCTCCACCCCTCATTTATCATGGTGAGCGACATGGACTCTCTGATTCTGAAGGTCTTAGGTGGGCACCCTCTCCGTATTTATTGACGCGATGAAGGGCGCAACTTGTTGTTATTATGCGCTTTGCATGACAAATGGAACTGACGCCCTACCATGCCCGCTATTTCGCTCACGAACTGACCAAGCGGTCCAGTTCGGCGTCGATTGATAGTCTGACATCGGCTCTCGCGGACGCCCAGGTTGACCTCAATCCCCATCAGGTAGAAGCCGCTCTCTTTGCCTTCCGGTCCCCGCTCTCCCGAGGCGCAATTCTCGCAGACGAAGTCGGTCTTGGAAAGACCATCGAGGCTGGCATCCTGCTCTCACAGCGTTGGGCAGAACGCCGCCGCCATCTTCTCGTCATCTGCCCTGCCAATCTCCGTAAGCAGTGGGCACAAGAGCTTGCCGACAAGTTCTTTTTGCCCTCTGCCATTCTCGAAACCAAGACCTTCAACGAGGAAGTTAAGCGGGGAAACCTAAATCCATTTAGCCAGCAGAAAGTGGTTCTTTGCTCCTATCAGTTCGCCAGGACCAAGGATGCCTACATACGGCAGACGCCATGGGACCTCGTGGTGATTGATGAAGCGCACCGCCTTCGCAATGTCTACAAGGCAAGCAACAAGATAGCGAACGCCATCAAGGCGGCGATTGCCGACCGGCCAATAACTTTACTGACAGCAACACCGCTTCAGAATTCGCTTCTGGAGCTGTATGGCTTGGTCAGCATCATCGACGAATACACGTTTGGCGACCTGAGAAGCTTCCGTAGCCAATTCTCGCGGATGAACTCTCCCCATGACTATCGGGCGCTTCAAGAGCGCATTCGACCTATTTGCCAGCGGACTCTCCGCCGACAGGTTCTCCCATACATTAGCTACACGAACCGGCATGCGCTGGTTCAGGAATTCATTCCCAATGACGACGAACAGAGGCTTTACGCCCTCGTATCGGAATACCTGCAATCGCCGCGTCTGTACGCTCTTCCTGCCAGCCAGCGGCAGTTGATGACGCTGATTCTGCGGAAATTGCTGGCATCTTCTACCTACGCCATCTCGGACACCTTGCTCGGCCTCGCCAACAAGCTTGACGCTGCCGACAAGGTACAGGCTGCCCTTGATGAGCCCCCCTCCGAGGACTTGGGAGAGGACTTCGAATCCCTTTCAGAGATCGAAGATGAATGGCTGGAAGATGAACCGGAAGAAAATGCCGCCCTGACCAATACGGTTCAGCAACTCTCGCCGGAGCAACGGGAAGAACTTCGCGCTGAGAGAGAAAAGTTGCGTCAATTTCATGAATTGGCAAAAAGCATTCAAAAGAACTCCAAAGGCGAAGTGTTGTTAAGTGCGCTCCGCAAGGGGTTCGAGGCGGCAAACCGGGCTCGCGAGGAACATCAGAACGGGGCGCTGCAACAGAAGGCGATCATCTTTACTGAATCGCGGCGCACCCAGGAATACCTGCTTCGACTACTTGAAGCATCTGAATTCGCAGGAAAGGTCGTTCTCTTCAACGGAACAAACAACGACCCCAAGAGCGCCGAAATCTATCGGAACTGGTTGGAGCGTCACAAGGGTACGGACCGCATTACCGGGTCGCCAACGGCAGACAAACGCGCCGCCCTGGTTGACTACTTTCGTGACGAAGCAAGCATCTTAATTGCCACTGAGGCTGCTGCAGAAGGCATTAACCTCCAGTTCTGCAATCTAGTCGTCAACTACGACATGCCCTGGAATCCGCAGCGCATCGAGCAGCGAATTGGCCGCTGCCATCGCTACGGCCAAAAGTACGACGTAGTCGTCGTCAACTTCCTGAATCGATCGAACGCGGCGGACGTGCGCATCTACCAGATTCTCGACCAGAAATTCAGACTCTTCGATGGTGTATTCGGCACATCCGATGAAGTCCTCGGTGCAATCCAGTCTGGAGTGGACTTTGAGAAGCGCATCGTTTCGATATATCAGCAGTGCAGGACTCCAGAGCAAATCGAGTTCGAATTCGACGCTCTGCAGAAGGAGCTGGAATCAAAAGTCGCCGAGGCACGTTCCCTCGCGCAGGAACAACTGCTCAACAACTTCGACCAGGAAGTCATCGAGAAGGTCAGAGTCGAAGCGGGCAATTCGCGCAATCGCTTTGAGGAATTGCTTTGGAAGGCCACACTCTACTTTCTCCAGCCATACGCGCGCTTCGATGGTGTCGGACACAGCTTCGTGCTTGAGCAAAATCCGTTTCCCGAAGAATCTATTCACCCAGGACCGTATAGGATGGGACGGAGTGTCGAAGATGCGAACACCTACCGCGTCGGCCACCCGTTGGCGCAGCGTGTGCTCGAAAAATGCCTTCATCTCAACACTCCCGCGGTTGAACTCCATTTCAACCTTTCCAAAAGCGGTAAACGTCTCTCCGCCCTTGAACCACACATCGGCCAATCTGGATGGCTCGTTTGTTCCAAGTTCACGGTAGACTCGTTTGAGTCTGAAGAGCACATCCTCTTTGCAGGAGTGCAAGACGATGGATCCTTGCTCGATCCCATGGCTTGCAAGCGTCTCTTCGATCTGCCGGCGGAGGTAGGGCAGCCCATGCTCCCGGTTCCGGTTCCTGCGCTGAATGAACAGCTCAAGACACAGAGAGAACACGCCCTGGAAGAGGTTGGACTCCGCAATAACCACTGGCTCGACCAAGAAGTCGCCAAACTTGACCGATGGAGTGAAGACCTGAAGTTCGGGTTGGAGCAGGAGATCAAAGACCTCGACCAGCAGATTCGGGAAGCCAAGCGCGCATCCACCGCAGCCGCAACGCTTGCGGAGAAACTCGTTCAGCAGCGTACCCTGAAGACATTGCAAGGCACGCGCAATCAGAAGCGCAAAGACCTCTTCGTTGCCCAGGATGAAGTCGAATCCCGCCGGGACGCCTTAATCGCCGATATTGAGGCCCGCATGACTAAGGGCCAAAAGGAAGACACGCTGTTTCGCATTCGCTGGAGTCTGCTATGAGCGCAATTGCCGAACCCACAATTATCTGCCCGAAATGCAAGGCTGAGATTCCTCTCACCGAATCACTTGCCGCGCCCTTGCTAGAAGCGACGCGCAGGCAATATGAGAGGAAGCTGTCTCAAAAAGACACAGAGATCGAGCAGCGCGAGGAAGCGTTGCGTGAAAAAGAGAAGAAAGTTGCCGATGCCAAGCGCAAGCTCGACCAAGAAGTTGCCGACCAGGTTGCGGAGCAATTGAAGGCCGAACGGGCGCGGATCGTCGTAGACGAAGCACGGAAGGCCAGGCTCGCCAGTGCATCCGAGATTGAGGCGAAAAATCGCGAATTGGATGGGCTCAAGGAAGTCCTCGCTGAGAACGACCGCAAACTGACCGAGGCGCAAAAAGCGCAGGCTGACGCCCTCAAGAAGCAGCGGGAGCTGGACGATGCCCGGCGCGAACTCGACCTCACCGTAGAGACGCGAATCAAGGAGGGACTAAGCGACGTTCGCAATCAGGCCAAGCGCGAGGCGGAAGAGGCGGAGCGGCTCAAGGTCGCCGAAAGAGATCAGAAGATCGCTTCCATGCAGCGCACCATCGAGGAGTTGCAGAGAAAGGCCGAGCAGGGTTCCCAGCAACTCCAGGGCGAGGTTCAGGAGCTTCAACTGGAGAACCTTCTGCGCACCAAATTCCCGTACGACACCATCGAGCCGGTCCCGAAGGGAGAATTCGGGGGCGACACGGTTCAGCGAGTCGTCAGCCCAGCTGGAGTCATGGCCGGAACTATCCTGTGGGAAGCGAAGCGCACCAAAAACTGGAGCAACGGCTGGCTGGCCAAACTGCGCGAAGACCAGAGGACCGCGAAAGCCGAAATCTCCATCCTTATCTCGCAGGCTCTTCCCGAGGGCGTTGAGACCTTCGATGTAATCGATGGGGTATGGGTCGCGCACCCGCGGGTCTTGATCCCGGTTGCGACCGTACTGCGAAACACACTTCTCGAAGTCAGCACTGCTCGCCTTATCAACGAAGGGCAGCAAACGAAGGCTGAGATGGTCTACCAGTACCTCACCGGGCCGCGCTTCCGCCAGCGCGTCGAGGCCATTGTCGAGGCGTTTTCAGGAATGCAGGAAGACCTCGATAAGGAGCGGAAGGCCATCATGAAGCAGTGGGCAAAGCGTTCCGAGCAGATCGAGCGAGTGATGAGCGCAACTGTCGGAATGTATGGAGACCTGCAGGGTATCGCGGGAAAATCGATTCAAGAAATCGAAGGCTTGACCCTTTTAGCACTACCAAATCCTCAAAATGACAATCAAGGAGGTCTTTAGCCGTGGCCGCTGACGCTACCGCAGCAACACCCCCAATCTCTGCTGGCTCTGCATCAGCAGCATCTGCTACGACAGCCACAGAGCCGTCGCTAGAGGCTATCCATGACGCAGCGCAACAGGCAGGCAATCTGCGCTCGGTTTTGCAGGACGACAAACAACGCATCGGTTGCTTTCTTGGTGCGGGTTGTCCTCTTGGGATCTATGACAAAGAAGGAACCAAGAGCATCCTTTTGATTCCCGCAGTGATTGACCTCACAAAGAAAGTTGCTGAAGGCCTGCAAGCAGCCGATAGGGCAGCCGGGGCCACGTCAGAATTCAAGAAGAACTGGGATTCCCTGATTAGGGAGTGTAAGTCAAACGACGGTACCGATCCAACAGTTGAAGATGTTTTAACAGAGATACGCGCATTGGCAAATCGTCGAGGAAACGCTGAAGTTTTGGGAATGAGCAAGAAGATCTTGAACGATCTTGATGCCAAGATCTGTGCATTGATCACTACCAGAATGAAGATGACTTTGCCGGAATATCGCTGCTCTTACAATCGATTCGCTTCATGGATTGGGGGCGTATACCGAACATCGCCGGTAGAGATATTCACCCCCAATTACGATTTGCTCTTTGAACAAGCGTTTGAAAAACACCCGCTTCCGCACTTTGACGGGTTTGTCGGTTCTCGCGAGCCGTGGTTCGACTTGTCGTCGATTGAGCATGATGCGATTCCAGTGCGATGGACACGCCTTTGGAAACTCCATGGCTCAATAAATTGGGAGAAGCGTGAGGAAACGGTTGACGGCACTCAAGTAACGCGGGTCATTCGAGTAACCGGGGAAGCAGAAGAGGGCAAAGTGATGATCTTTCCTTCCCATCTTAAGTATGACCAGAGCCGACGAATGCCTTACTTGGCAATGCTGGACCGATTGAAGGCCTTTTTTCATGGAAATGCCGCAAGCAACCGAAATGCCACTGGCAGGCATGAAGAGGACGCACCGCGATTGATTATATGTGGCTACTCGTTCCTCGACGACCATCTTAACGAAGTCCTGCTTGACGGATTACGGGGTAATCGCAATGCACAATGTTTTGCATTGATGTATTCCAAACTGGAAAATCACGCAAGAGCTGTAAAGTACGCCGAAAAGCAAGGGAATCTTACGGTCCTAGCGAGAGATGGGGCAGTAGTGGGAACCCGTGTCGGCCTGTATCGTCCAGGTTCACCGAGCATAAAGAACGCGGAGCCGTGGTTGCTTGAAGAAAACAGCGTGGTGTCTGGAAAGCCCGTAAAATCTTTACGCTGTTTGCTAGGCGATTTCCACTACTTTGGCCTTTTCTTAGAGCAACTTTGTGGCGGGAGGAGCAATGATGCACAATCCATCGTCTAGCTCTGATCCTTCACGTCTCGGAACTGTTGAGGATGTTAACGGTTCGAGCATCAGCGTGAAACTGTCTGATAGTACGCCCAGTGGGCTCTTGTTTGTCAGCGGTGAAGCATATCGGATTGGCCAGGTCGGTGGATTTGTCCGCATTCCTTCGGGGTATGTTGACCTGTTCGGAATCATCTCGCAGGTCGGCGCCGGGGCTGCTCCCGGTCCTCCGGAGCTCACGCCACAACTTGGAAATCGCTGGCTCAGGGTCGAACTCGTTGGCGAAGGGCGAAAGGGCGTAAAGTTTGAGCGAGGCATTTCACAGTACCCTTCGATCGGCGATTCGGTTCATGTCGCGACTGAATCCGACTTAAAGACTGTATATGCTCCGGGTGACGAGGACGTATACGTAGCGATTGGAAAGGTAGCAAGCGCAGAGTCGATCCGTGCTTACCTTGACCTGAACTGTCTTGTCAGCCGTCACTCCGCTGTAGTGGGAAGTACCGGCTCTGGGAAATCCACTGCCGTCGCCAGCCTTCTTGGCGTGATTTCAAATCAAGAGCGATTTAACTCCGCACGAGTCGTTTTGTTTGACATGCACGGGGAATACGCTAAGGCGTTTGGATCGCTCGCACGGGTGTTCAGAATCGGAGCCGATACAAATGCTGGTGAGCGAGAACTCCATGTTCCGTTTTGGGCGCTTACCGCTGATGAGTTCATCTCGCTTTCAATGGGGTCCGTAGCCGGGACACAACTCGCAATTCTTCAGGACATGTTGGTTTCTGCAAAGCAGGCATCTAAGCCCGGAGGTGTTCCTCACGGCCTTCCAGACCTTTCCGTCACTATCAATACTCCACTTCCGTTTTCGGTCTATAAGCTATGGCTCGATCTGTATTCACTGCAATTCGCAACTCACGTTGCCACGAGCAGCAATCAGAACCAGACCGAGGCAACGCGAGCATATGTTGAGGAAGGCACGCCTCCAGTAAAAGCTATTGGTGATGCAGATACGCTAGTCCGGCCTCGTTTTCGCCCGGTCACAATGGCTGCCGGGGCTGAAAAGGTAAATAAAGGGCTCTATATGGATGCGCCCAGACAGTACCTTGACGTGTTGGAAGCAAAGCTTCGCGATCCCCAGATGCAATTCCTCTTCAAACCAGGTAAATGGTCTGTCGCCACGGATGGAACGACGCAGTGCGACCTCGACGCATTGTTTTCGGAGTGGATCGGTGCGGATTCCCCCATATCGGTATTTGATTTGTCGGGAATCCCACCCTCAATTGTCGATGACTTAGTCGGCGCGGTGTTGCGTATCCTCTATGACGCATTATTCTGGGGGAGGCTAAAGCAAGAGGGCAGCCGCAAAAGGCCGCTCCTCGTCGTTCTCGAAGAAGCGCACACATATCTTGGCGCGCAAACTCCAGCCACGCCGGCAAAGAGCCGTGCAGCATTTGCGGCCCGCCGAATTGCAAAGGAAGGTCGGAAATACGGCGTTGGCTTGATGCTGGTTAGTCAGCGCCCCTCGGAAATCGACGGAACCATCCTTGCACAGTGCGGAACTACGATTGCCCTCCGCTTAACCAACGATTCGGATCAGTCTCAGGTCAGCAAGTGCGCCTCGGATAGCTTAAAGGGACTGTTTTCGACCCTTCCCATTCTTCGCACCGGAGAGGCCCTAATTGTTGGTGAGGCAGTGAACATGCCGATCCGTGCCTTAATTGACCGACCTATCGAGGGAAAACGCCCGGATAGTGACGACCCAAAGGTTGTCGTGCCAAAGGACGCTAGCGGCAAACGAATCAAAAGCGGCGGCTGGACTGAACCGGTATCGAATGAAGACTACAAAGGCCTCGTGGACGCATGGCGCAAACAGGACCCTAAGGCTGGGACTGGCACAACGACAGCAAAGCCCTAAAGATAATCAACAGAAAGGACGAATCCCTAATGGAACGTATCCCGGTCAGTTCAAGCAATCTTTGCAGTGTTGGCTATGATCCCTACAGCCAGACTCTTGAAATTGAATTTAACCACGGCGGCGTGTATCAGTACGCAGGTGTCCCAGAGGGTGAGTATGAGGGTCTGATGAGCGCCGGCTCGAAGGGGCAGTATTTCCACGCGAACATCAAAAACCGGTACCCGTTCATCAAGCTCTGATGATTCGCGTCGATGGGGCGAATCTGACATATGCCGGAGCGGTGAAGTGTGCGTTGAGAGAGCGGACAGATGAGTAAGAAGCAAAAATTGGAATTGACGTGGATCGGCAAGGAGAACCGGCCGAAGCTGGAGCCGCGCATCTTGTTGGAAGACCCGGAGAAGAGCTACCACGCCAAGCAGCGCGTGAGCGAGAACGACATCTTCGATAACCGGTTGATCTTCGGCGACAACCTGCTCGCGCTCAAGGCGCTGGAGCAGGAGTTCGCGGGCAAGGTGAAGTGCGTTTTCATCGATCCGCCATACAACACGGGCTCCGCCTTCACACACTATGACGATGGCGTGGAACATTCAATCTGGCTCTCGCTCATGCGCGACAGGCTGGAATTGATTCGCCGCCTGCTCTCGGAGGATGGATCGCTCTGGATCACGATTGATGACAATGAAGCGCATTATCTGAAGGTTCTTTCGGACGAGATTTTTGGTCGCGACTGTTTTGTCGCATCAGTAATATGGGAAAAGGCAGATTCTCCGCGCAACTCGGCACGACAGTTTTCTACTGACCACGATTATGTTCTGGTTTATTCAAAGTCGCCTGACTGGCTACCAAGGCGCCTACCACGAACAGAAGAAGCTGACTCGATTTACTCAAATCCAGATAACGATGAACGCGGCCCCTGGTTACCGGGCGATCCATATGCTAACAAGCCCTATTCAAAAGGTCGTTACACCGTTGAAGGGCCCACTGGGAGAAACTTCTCTCCGCCTCCAGGACGTTTCTGGCGCATCTCTGAGGAAAAGCTGAGAGAGCTTGACTCCGATGGGAGAATTTGGTGGGGACCTACTGGCGATGCCCGCCCCAGCATTAAACGATACCTATCTGAAGTGTCAGATCTGGTTGTACGAACACTGTGGACAAAGAAAGACGTTGGAAGCAATAGAACTTCAAAAAACGAGATGCGGACCCTATTCCCCGGAGATGAGTCCTTCACAACGCCGAAGCCAGAGGCGCTAATCGAACGCGTTCTACAGACTTCCACAGTTTCTGGTGATCTCGTCCTTGATTCCTTCGCCGGCTCCGGCACAACCGGCGCGGTCGCCCACAAAATGGGCCGCCGCTGGATCATGGTTGAGTTGGGCGAGCACTGCCATACGCACATTATTCCGCGCCTCAAGAAAGTTATCGACGGCGAGGACGAGGGCGGCATCACCAAGGCCGTGGACTGGAAGGGCGGCGGCGGCTTCCGCTACTACCGGCTTGCGCCTTCACTGCTGGAGATGGACAGCTTTGGCAATCCGGTGATCAGCAGGGAGTTCAATGCCGCCATGCTGGCCGAGGCGATGTGCAAACTGATGGGCTTTACCTATGCGCCCAGCGGTGAGCTTTACTGGCAGCAGGGCCACTCCACCGAGACGGACTTTATCTACGTGACCACGCAGACGCTGACCCGCGACCATCTGGCGGCACTGAGCGAAGAGGTTGGCAAGAAGCGTTCCTTGCTCATCTGCTGCTCGGCATTCCGCGGCAAGCCGGACGCCTTTCCGAACCTTACGCTGAAGAAGATTCCCTCCGCTGTGATGCACAAGTGCGAGTGGGGCCATGACGACTACAGCCTGAATGTTGCCAACCTGCCCAAAGCGCCGAAGCCGGAGCCTGTACCCGTGATTGCCGGGCGGAGACTGGAGCCAAAGCAGGCACGCAAGCGCAAGGCGCGCATCGACACCGCTCCCGGTCTTTTTGGCAATGTCGAGGAAGGGGGTGCGGAATGAGCGCGAACAGCAAACAGCAACTGTGGGCCATCTCGAACCGCCTGAGCCTTCGTCCGCCGCAGCGGGAATCGGTGGAGATTCTCGATCAGGTGTGCGAACTGCTTCCACTGGCCAAGGACACCGACACCGCGCAGGCGCTGGAGGCGATCCGCTCCGCGTTCCCCTCGGTTGCGGACTTTGAGCGCGACTTCGCATCGCTGTGCTTTGCGCTAGCGACCGGCGTGGGCAAGACGCGCCTGATGGGAGCCTTCGTCGCCTACCTGAACCAGGCATGGGGCATCCGGCACTTTTTTGTGCTGGCTCCGAACCTGACTATCTACAACAAGCTGACCGCCGACTTCACGCCGGGATCGCCGAAGTACGTCTTTCAGGGGCTGTCGGACTTCGCCATCAATCCGCCGGAGATCATTACCGGCGACAACTACGAGAGCGGGCGCGGTATACGGTCAGCCGATCTCTTTGGAGAGACCGGCGTTCACATCAACATCTTCAATATCTCGAAGATCAACGCCGAAGTGCGCGGCGACAAGGAACCGCGCATCAAACGGCTCCAGGAGTATATCGGCGAGAGCTACTTCGAGTATTTGTCGAAGCTGGACGATCTGGTTCTTCTGATGGACGAGAGTCACCGCTATCGCGGCAAGGCAGGGATGCGCGCGATCAACGAACTGAAGCCGATCCTGGGGTTGGAACTGACGGCCACGCCGCAGATAGAGAACGGGAACCGGACTACTGACTTCAAGAACGTCATCTACAGCTACCCGCTCGCCTCGGCCTTACGTGATGGCTTTGTGAAGGAGCCTTCTGTTGCCACGCGAGAGAACTTCCGCGCGGAAAACTACGATGAAGGCGCGCTCGAAACACTCAAGCTGCAGGACGGCATCCGCGTCCACGAACACACAAAGGTGCAGCTCGACATCTACTCGCGGGATACGGGAAGGCCGCTGGTGAAGCCCTTCATGCTGGTCGTGGCCAAAGACACGACCCATGCCGGCGACTTGCTGACAAAGATAGAAGCGGACGACTTCTTTGAGGGGCGTTACAAGGGGCGCGTGATTACCGTTCACTCGAACCAGAGTGGCGAAGAGAAGGACGAGACCGTTCAACAGTTGCTCAGTGTGGAAGACCCAGCGAACCCAACCGAGATCGTGGTCCACGTGAACATGCTCAAGGAAGGCTGGGACGTAACCAACCTTTATACGATTGTTCCGCTGCGCACTGCGAACTCGAAGACGTTGGTCGAGCAGTCCATCGGGCGCGGCCTACGCTTGCCCTACGGAAAGCGGACCGGGGTTGCCGATGTGGACCGGCTGACCATCGTCTCGCATGACAAGTTCCAGGAGATTGTGGATCACGCCAACGATCCGAATTCGATTATTCGGACAGGCGTTGTCATCGGCCGGGAAATTCCCGATGCTCCGACGCAGGCTTTAACCATTGCTCCCACGCTTCATGCACTTCTTGGGATTACGCCACCGGCGGCTGCGGCTAGTACCGAAGAAGGTGCCCCCGCCGCTCAGAAGCCGCTCTTCTCCACCGAACCAGAACGCAGGGTTGCCGAGACGACGCTTCAGGTGATTCACCGTGAGTTTGAGAAGCTACGTCGCTCAACCGATCTGAAGTCGCCCGACGTGCAACAGAAAATTGTGGCCAGGGTCATGGACGAGATTCGCCCAGTTCAGGGCGAGTTGGCCGGTGTCGTTGAGCAGGTTGATGTGCAGGCGATTGTAGACAAAACAACGAACGCTTACGTTGAGAACACCATCGATATTCCGCTGATTACGGTGATTCCAACCGGCGAGATGACAATTGGGTTCCAGGACTTCGATCTCGACTGCAGCAGCGTTCATTATCCGCCGGTAGCCAAGGATCTGCTTATTCAGCGCCTTACAGACAACGAGAGATTTCGGATTGTGAGCGGCGATGGCGTGGTCCAGGAGCCGCTTTTGGAAAATTACATTGTTCGCGGCCTGATCGACATGGACGACATCAGCTACGACGACCATGCGCAGTTGCTCTATAGACTCGCAGGTCAACTCGTTCATCACCTCCAGTCGTACCTGTCTAATGAAGACGACGTTCGCAACGTATTGCAGTATCACCAGGGTGAGCTGGTTCGGCTCGTTCACACGCAGATGAACCAGCACTACATCGAAAAAGCTACGGAATACCAAGTCACTGTTGCGCGCGGATTTCAGCGGCTCAGCTCAAGCAGCGCGGAGGTTGAACTTGGGAAAAACGCGCGGTGCTTCAGGCAGCCGGTGGAAGACAAGCTCTATATTCGCAGCCTCGTCTTCAGTGGATTTGTGAAGTGCCTGTATCCAGCGGTGAAATTCGATTCTGATCCAGAGCGTCGCTTTGCCACGATCCTCGAAGACGATAGCGACGCGGTCAAGTGGCTGAAGCCGCCGAAAGACTTACTGAAGATTCAGTATGCGGAGGAAGACAATTACAACCCGGACTTTATCGTTGAGACAAAGAGCGGGCGCTTTCTTTGCGAGATCAAGAGAGCAAGCGATGTCGAAACGGCAAATGTTCAGAAGAAGGCAAAGGCCGCTACGCAGTGGTGTGAACGGGCATCAGGCGTCAGCGATAAGCCGTGGCATTACATTCTCCTGCCACATGACACCATCCAAATCAGCAGAACCTTCTTGAGTCTTGTACAGCAGTATCGATAGCAGGATTTCACCTCTTCCCTGGAAATGGATGTGCAATGCCTTTTGCAGGGAAGAGCACCTCCCCTCGTTTCAGCCGCTATTAGTGCCAACGCTTTTCCGCTCCCGATCCTAGCGGGCATGTTCGTCCCCGCCATACCCGCTCCTGACTCTCCTATCCAAATATCGAAGCAGCATTGAGACAGCCTGCGGTACCTGGCGGGGCCACTGAATCCGTAGCAGGTTGTTCCTTCCATCCCACTTCGCGCCCTCGGGTGGACGGCCCGGCGCACGCCCTAGCCCTGCGCCGGGCCTTTTCCGTCCGCCGAGGAGCGCCGACTGCGTGCCAAACGAAGTGCGCGTTTGTCACTTGCCGCGCCTTTTCCTGCCGGACTCCCACCGTCGTGCGCTGCGTTTGTCCCTTTTCCGCCAACCGTCTTCGCGCTTCCCAGCCGCGGGTGAGAAAGACGCTCAGTCGGTTACGGCGGAAAAGGAGAACAAAAACATGAATTTCAAGAGGAACAACCACAACAGCAACAGCGGCAGCAGCCACACCGCGCCGCACAGGAAAAATGCGGCGCTCAAGGCTCAGATCGAATCGCCCTACCATCAGCGCACCACGCAGCGCGAGAACCCCGCACAGCAGCTCATCAAGCAGGCTGTGGAATTCCTGCTCAAGCAGCTTGAGGCAGGTAAGAGCGAGACACTAACCGCGTATCTGGCGGCAATGGCCCGCTTTCACAACTATTCGTTCGGCAACATTCTCGCCATCGCACGGCAGCGTCCCACGGCGACCCGAGTCGCTGGCCTCCGCACATGGAACGAGTTGGGTCGGTTTGTGAAGAAAGGCGAGAAGGGCATCCAGATTCTTGCCCCGATTGTCGGCTTCCGGCGCAGGAAGGATGCAGCCGAACAGGAGCAGAACGCGAGTCAGGAAGGGAAACCCGCGCCGATGCTGATTGGCTTCCGCGCGGTCTACGTTTTCGACTGCGCACAGACCGAAGGTGCGGACCTGCCCGAGTTCGAGCACACCGTTAACGGCGAAGTCGGCGCACACCGCGACCGGCTGATTGCGTTCCTCAACGCGCAGAACATCAAGCTGGAGTTCAACGAGAAGATCGCCCCGGCGCTTGGCGTCAGTTACGGCGGCAGGATCGCGCTGCTGCCGGGCCAGTCGAAGGCCGAGGAGTTCACCACGCTGGTTCACGAGACGGCTCACGAGCTTTTGCATAAAGCCGAGAGGCGGACCATGACCACCGCCACCGTGCGCGAGACCGAAGCCGAGGCCGTGGCCTTCATCGTTGGTCAGGCCGTGGGCCTGGAGATGGGAACCGCCTCCAGCGACTACATCCAGATGTACGCGGGCAATGCGGCGCTTCTGGCAGAGAGTCTTGAAGTCATCCAGCGCACCTCTGCCGTGATCCTCGGAGCCATTCTCTCCGAGGACGCGGCCAGCGAGAACAACTCTCTCGCAGAGGTGGCGTAATGGAAACCATCGTTCGCATCTTAGAGGAAGCCGGGATGCTCGAACCCGGTTTCCACATCCATATCGACAATCCGCCTTGGATGCCGCTCTCCATCGAAGACATCCAGCAGAACGGACCGAACGGAATGCCGACGCTCTCTGTCGCACACTACGGCGAACAGAATGGCGACCTCATGCGCGATCCCGAGATGCTTTTCGAGATGCGCCGCGCGGGCAGTGCGCTCGAACTCCTTGCCTACTACTGGCGGAATGACTACCTCGGCATTGAGCAGCATTCCAGCTACCGCGACGAAGGAGGACGGCTTATTGTCCATCCGGCGATGAAGCAGCAGCACCAGACGCTTGCCTCGATGTGGGACCGCAATCTGCGGTCACAGGGATTTCTTGAGGCATTCCAGCCCAGCCGCAATCGCTAGACCCAGATCCTTGGGCGGGTTACGCGCCCGCCTTCGCATTCACGCACTACAACCTCAAAAGGAGAATCGATCATGACATCGACCATGCAATCCGAATATCGCAACCTGCCGCTCGACTCACTCACCGAGTCGCCGAACAATCCCCGCAAGAGCTTTGACGAGGCCAGTCTGAACGAGTTGGCCGAGTCGATCAAGACGCAGGGCATTCTTGCGCCGCTTGTCGTGCGGCCTGTAGACCATCACTTCGAGATCGTCGCCGGTGCCCGTCGCTATCGTGCGGCGCAACGTGCAGGACTCGAAACCGCGCCGGTCCGAATCGTCGAGTTGACCGATGCCCAGGCGCTTGAAACCAGCATCGTCGAGAATCTCCAGCGCCGGGACGTTCACCCGCTCGACGAGGCGCAGGGCTTCGCCGCCCTGATGCGTCTTGAAGAGCCGAAGTACACCATTGAGCAGATTGGCGCGAAGTGCGGCAAGAGTCCCGTTTACGTCGCGGCTCGACTCCGCTTGATTGAACTTGCCGCGCCCGTTGCCGAAGCCTTCGCCAAGGACGAGATCGGCGTCGGCCATGCGCTTTTGCTGGCCAAGTTGCAACCGGCACAGCAGGAAGAGGCCCTTGCCGCTTGCTATCAGGAGCAGTACGCCAATGGCAGCAAAGCCAAGCGCATTCTGCTGCCTGTCCGCCATCTCCAACAGTGGATTGAGCACAATATCCTCTTGGAGCTTGCCGCTGCTCCGTTCTCGAAAGAGGATACGGCGCTCGTGCCCGAAGCCGGCTCCTGTGTCGATTGCCCGAAGCGTACCGGCCACAACGTTCTGCTCTTCGAGGGCATCGCAGCAAAGCATGATTCCTGTTCGGACCCGAAATGCTGGGCATTGAAGGTGGACGCACACATCCGCCAGAGTATCGCCGCCAAACCGAAACTCGTTCAGATCAGCACGGCCTACGGTCCCGCGAGCGTTGACAGCCCCGTTGTGCCACGCAACAAATATGTAGAGATTCGCCCCCAGACTGATTCTGGGAAGCCCGCGAACCAGAAGCAGCGCGACTGGCCGGAGTACAAGACCTGCAAGTACACCACCGAGGCCATCGTCACCGAGGGTAGCGAAAAGGGCGAGACCAAGCGCGTCTGCGCAAACCCCGAGTGTCCGATTCACCACGCCCGCAAGCCAAAACCCGCAACAGACGCGGGATTCAAAGCCGAGCAGGAAAAGCGCCGCCGCGAGGAAGCCATTGCACAGACAACCGGCCTTCGCGTCCTCAAAGCCATCGGCGATGCGGTTCCCGTCCGCCTGATGAAGCGTGACCTGCTCTTTGTGGCCGAATGGCTTGCGACCGCACTGGACGAGCGCCGCATTTCAATCATGCTTCGCCTTCACGGTGTGGGCAAGGTCAATGGAGCCACTGATGCTCCGGCCAAAATGCTCGCAACCTTTCTGCGCAAGGCCGATGAGAGCACCCTCGGACGCATCTTGGTCGAAGTTGCCGTTCTCCAATCGGCACATTCACCCAACGAGGCGGCCAAGGCCCTCCACGAAGCCGCCGAGTTCTACAAGGTGGACGTGGCCGCAATCACGGCCAAGGTCAAGCAGGAATTCGCAGCGAAGGAGAAGGCCACGAAATCGAACAAGGCCGCGCCGAAACCAGCAGGCAAAGCCTCCAAGAAGGCCGCCGCAGCGTAGCCCTCACCCACGTCAAAATTCATCGCGGAGCCAGCAAGACCGGCTTCGCATTTTTTGTGCCCGGTGCCCGTCTACCCGCCCTCATTCGCTCTCCCGCTTCGGCGGGAGGGCAAACCTGGCCCACCCGACGGGCAGAGGCGCGCCGCACTACAGCGCACCTTAATGGGATACCAGAATCAACTCCGGGCGCAGACTCATTGGCTCTTGGGTTTGATACCTGGCCAAATCGTGCCCGGTGAGAGTGCCAGTCTGGACTATCGATTGGCCGCATAGATTTGAATACTTGCGCAACGCCGGCCTTCCGGGACCGATTTACGGAAATCCTATGACGATTGTTCTGGCCTATCCAACGGGGATTATTCTCAGCCTGCGATGGAATGGCGTGACTCCCGTGTTATCCCCACACCTTCGCCGACCGAGCGTCAAAAAAGTCCACCTGCAATGGGGAATAACTTCGGGGTCGAAGCCCGGCAACCTGTTCGACATGAGTCCGAATCCGTTGATTAGCGCTGCTTGTTGGGTCCCCATGAAGGCTTACAAACAAATGTGCAATCTTTCCTCGACCGATCATGTCGAAGACATGCGCATCATTCTTGGCAAACGAATGGCCGAAAACGAAGAGCGCCGTGCCTTCGCGAGCACCTGTCGTGCACATTCTTGCAAAACTCTTAAAACAGTGATGAAGGTAAGCGCTGTGCTGGATCTTCGTGAGCTTGCTGTTGCTATCACCCTCAGCCACGAAAAGCGGGAAGAAGTTGCGCTTCAAGGCGTCGTTCGCCTGATCCACAAGAGCAACGCCAGTATTTACCCAAGTGTACTTCTGGAGTTGATGACCAGCATCGAATAGGTGCAACGCTCCATGTAGGTAATGGATGCATTGGCCTTGCGCCGCACCTTCACCCTGCCATTCGACATAGGACGCATTCAAATCGTCTTCGTCTTTCCTAAATCCGTCGTCATGCCCAAGGTCCACTCGATTCTCGGGGTCCTCCTCTCCATGCATCAGTGCCCAATACAGGAGAAGGTCATAATTCATCGTGTAGACTTTGCCATCCGCACCGTTACCAATGAAGTGGGCGAGAAACTTCCGGCACGCATGATAGCGGTCCTCTGTGATTGCATTCGGACGGGCTGGATGACGTCCGGCAACGGCCTGAATCAGTCCACGTTTCAATTCATCTGCATCCGACAAGAGGAGCTTTTTCGTGGCTCTGAGTCCAGGTTTATAGACACTTACAATTTTTGCCGCATTTTGAAGCGCGCGAATCACTTCTTCGAAGTCCTGCGTACCCATCGCTGCGAAGATTGCAGCAAGTTCCTTTGACATTGTCTTTTTGGCTTCCTCGAAAAGGGAGCCATAAGAAAAGATGTCAGGTTTGCATGCAATGCTGAAACCATTCCCTAGGAGTAAGTGTTTCTTGCCATATTTCTGAGCCTTTTTCAGCGCTTGATCAAAGTCAATTAGCCTAGTCGTCATGGCTCTCTCCATCAGATGACAGTTGGGGCAAGAAGGCTGATAGGCGGATATTGGCGCTCAGGCCTTTACAGGCAAGGCTCGGATTCCATCCACTACGACTCCTGTTGCCAGGCAATCATCCTCGTTGTAGTCGAGTATGCGTTGCTTGATTGCAGGGTCGCTGGATTCAATCCAACGGTTATACCACTCGATAGATGCTGCTCCTGAAGGGTTCGTATCCCTCCACCGAAAATCTAGATACTGTGCAATGGTCTTGATCGATTGATCGTAAAGCGGCCACTCTGTTGCTTTCTTGACGACGTCGAAATAGAGGTCGATCATCACCGGTAGAGCGAAAAGGGTTTCAACTTCCTCCACCGAGCATACTGCGGGGTATTTCTCTGCAAGTTTCTTGTACTCAGTCCTTTCGTACTTGGAGTAATAGTAGATCGTTGAGTCTTGGGTTCGCGCTTTCAGATAATTCCAGGCACCGTGGAATGCTGCTTCCTCGTGAGTTGGTTCATTCCCGTCGGCGAAATACGGGATGAATTGTGCTGCCCCTGCTTGGCCGAATTTCCTTTCCACGAAGCCATGCAAGTAGACAACGCCGCGCATTGGATCGGCTTCGATGTCAAAGTAGACCTCATTGTCCTTGATAGGAAGGTCGACCCGTTCTTTAAGATAGGCCGTGGCCCCCGGGACTGTTAGCAATTGAGCTCTCGCTCGAAATTTGGAAAGAGTATCCAGGCCTATTCCTGGGAAGACCGTTTTCTTCTTTTGAACGTAGGAATCGGGATCACATTGGGCGAATGCCTGAATTGTTGGGATTACTCCGCTGATAACATCCCGTTTTGCTCGTCCCAATTCTGCGATGAGTGTCAGGTCATTTGTCGCGACAAGCTCATTTTTGCAATGTGAATGCCAATGACAAAGCTTACACGCGGCGCTCAGGGCCGGAGTCGAAGCATTAGATTGGTTGAGGCTCGCCCGAATTGCAGATAAGGCTGTCTGGTAGCTATCCCACCATGTTTCCGTGTTGCGTATACCTTGCGGATCCATGAGCACGTACGGAACCCGCCTGCCTTCTCGATCGACAACGTACGGGGAGCGCGTTGGAGATCCAAGGCCAAGTCGCTCAAGAATCGCCACATAATGTGCAAGCTGGAAGGCATAATGCTTCTTGAGCTTTCCCTCGCTCTCCTCCCCCTCAAATCCAGAGCCGGACTTGATGTCGCCCGGCACGTAACCAAACTCGGTCCACTCGAGGAGGTCGGGTTCACCAACCAAATCACCGGCGGTTAAGCGTCCACCATAGATGAGTGGCTCGTGACGCGTCATCGCCGAAAGAGTTTCCCTTTCTCGATCAGCTGCGCCAATCAACCTGAGATTTACGGTGATGTTGAGGCCGGCGGCAATTGTGGCCTCGTGCACGAGGCCTTGCTCCCACAGAAGCTCTACAAACGGAGACGTCTCATCTCGTTCGTCTGGGTCGCCAAAGGCATCCATTGAAACTCTATGGGGACAGTGGACAAAATCGTAGAGTTGAGCGGCGGAAATCATGGTCGGTTCCCCTCTTTTTCCCTGAAAGGAAGGTCGAGAGGAATTCTATAGCAAGTGTATTCCGATGAAGCATCGTCGTGATAGTGACCACGAGGGTGAGGAACTTTCTTAGTGGGCATCCGGCGCGCTGGATGAGCTCAGGATTGGACCGGTTGGGGATTTGTCCCTGCAAGTCTTCGTGCAGGTCGGCCAGTTCTTTGGGATGTAAGGGAACTGCGGTCTCAACAGGACATTTGCACAAGTTGAGCCAGAGACCATCTTCCATCGCTCATTTGTGTTGCCGCACCGGCAAAGCGCCGTCTCTGCTCGGACTCAGCGATATCAACGCGCAGCAGAGCGCAACACCATTGCGCGTGGCAATAAGACATTTGCAATCTGCCGTTTACGTGGTGGCTGTTGATCTTTGAATTGCGTTCTGGCAGTATAACTTCCAAGTTGGCAAGGCGTCATGCGAAACGCGGTATCCCCCACCCGTCGCATTGCTGCCGGTTTGCTGCTGGCCGTCCTGCTGAGTGTTGTCGGGTATCAAGTTCTCCGGCGGCTGAATTCTCACGCTCCAGACGCGCTCCTGAAGCGAGCCGACGAGATGTCGTGGTTGAATAGCTGGATAGCAGCTGCCCCGCTTTACCGCCAGTGTGAGCTTGAATTTGCCCAGAGGCACCAGTTCTCCAAGGTCCTCTATGCGCGTGTCAGCCAGATGCCGGCGGACAGCGAATCTTCGACGAGTGTCCCATCTCAAATTGCTTTGCTGAGGCATGACCTGGAACTGCCGGGAGCGCAAGACCCGGAAACCCGGCTTCGCATCCTTACCATCCTTGGAATGCTGGAAGTGAACTACGACGCTGGAATGGCGCGGCAGACGTGGGCGGACGTGGAGAATCTCGCGGCAAAGAAGCAGCATTACCTGCTGGCATCGCGGGCCATCGGTGAGCAGGGAATTGCAGAGTTTCTGCTTGGCGACCTCGGAACTGCAAAGAAGGATGTGCTGAAGGCATGGATGGTTGCGAAGGTCGCCGATCCCGCCGCCCGCATTCGGTATGCGAGCGTGTACGGTACAGGCCTTGTGGAAATGCACAAGTACCAAGAAGCCCTTGGTCCGCTCAATGAAGCAATCAAGACTGCGGAGAAGACCAAAGGGGCTGCGTACCCCTCGATTGCCATCACCGCTAAGATCGAAGCTCTCAGCGGATTGGGAGAGAACAAAGAGGCGCTGGCGCTGGCCGCGGACGAAATGCAGCGGGTTTCACGCTACCATCTTGCCGGGCACCTCTACGAGCTATACGAGACAAAGGCTCGCGTTTACGAACAGATGGGCCAGTGGGACCAGGCAGTGTCCGATTACGCGCACGCGGCAGAATATGCGAAGCAGCTTTCCTATTGGCGCGGATTGACCCAGGCGGATGGCCTGCTCGCGCGAGCCTACCTACGGATGGGCGCATTGCACCCCGCATTGGCCGCAGTCAATGAAGCCATTGCTGCGAACGAAAAAATCCCGGATGAACTGTACTTCGTTCCCAAGAACCTTGCCATCAAAGCAGAGATTCTGGCGCGGCTCGGACGGACCAAGGCATCGAACGATTTGTATGAGAAGAGCATGGACCTGCTGGATAGCCTTCTCAGCAAAGCTCCGACGCCCACCGTCGAGCGCCAACTGCTGGCCGACCTCAGTGTTGTGTACGCGGGATATTTCGCTTCTCTCAGCAATGACGGCCGGATAGCCGACGCTTTCCATGTGATCGAGCGGGCGCGCGGCAGGGTGGAGGCCGAATCGCTGGTGCACCACGATGTTATCGTGCCGCACGAACCAAATGCCGCGGAACAGCGACTGACGAAGCTGAATGTCGAACTTCTCAATACTGACGACTCGGCCGCCAGAGGACATCTCCTCAACGCGATCTACACTGTGGAGCAGGAACTCCCAGCAACTTCGTCGGCAGGCCGCGCACCGCAGCCTGTCCCTCTCCTCCAACTGCAGCACGAATTGCGCGCTACCGAGCTTTTTGTAGAGTACGTGCTTTCCGAACCGCAATCCTCCGCCCTGGTGGTGACGCGGAATTCTGCTCGGCGCTACACGTTGCCGCAGAAAGCGGTTCTGGAGCAGCAGACGGTGCAATACCGCTCTGAGTTGGTGCAGCGGAAGACGGACTCCGCGCTGGCTCAGAAGCTTTTCAATGGCCTGCTCGGCGTTATACCTGAATTCAAAGAGAAGTCCGCGTTGATCGTGGTGCCGGACGGAAAACTCCACCTGTTACCGTTTGCGGCGCTGATGGATGACGGGCAATACATCCTTACGTCGCATCGCATATCGGTCGTTCCGTCGGGTACCGTGCTCGACATGCTGAGGCATCGAGACAATCAGGCAATTCGCGACGATCTTCCTTACGTCGGCGTGGCGGCATGGACATCGAAGCCGCCGCCGGCAACACTCCTTGCGACGATTCTTCGAGCGGCTTCGGGGCCAGAGAGACGCGAACTCGTCCCGCTGCCGGAGAGCCGGTACGAAGTAGAGGCCATTGCAGCCGATCTTCCCAAGCCCAATACCATTCTGCTCGGCACGAATGCCACGGAGACACGCTTTAAGCAGCTTCCTCTCGACCAATACAGCGTCATTCACCTGGCCCTGCATGGTTATGCCGATCCTGAGTTTCCAGACCGTTCCGCGCTTGTCTTCGCCCCGGAGCAGCCGGTCGTCAACGACGGTCTCCTTCAAGTCCGCGAAATCAGGAATCTTCGCCTCAATGCGAGTCTTGTCACGCTCTCAGCCTGCGACACCGGCGTTGGCCCGGTAGGCGAAGAGGGGGTTGCGAACATCGTCAATGCCTTCATTGAGGCTGGCGCGCAGAGTGTTGTCTCAACCTTATGGGAACTCGAAGATCATGCGACCGCTCACCTGATGACAGTCTTCTATGCTCACCTCGGCCGTCACGAAGAGAAGGCGGAAGCGCTCAGGCAGTCGCAGCTTGAAATGCTGAACTCCGGCGCGCCGCCGTACTACTGGGCTGGCTTCGTACTCGACGGCGAACCGAGCGGCAACCTCTTCCGGGAAACCCAGATTCAGCTTACTTCCAGGAGCACCCGATGACAAAAGACGCCATACCGGCCATCCAACTTTCGCTTCAGAATCGCCGCGCCATTCTCGACAAAGTTCTCGCCACGCTGAGAAAGCGCTTCTATGCGCCTGAAAAGCTGGATGCCAACTGGCAGGCTGCTGTCGAGCGGCACCGGCCTGTGATCGAGGGCGCGGATACGGCGGACGTCTTCGAAGGGGCCATGAGCGATCTGTTGGCAGATTTGCACACTTCGCATCTGGGCTTCTTTCACGGCAGCGCGCGCCGGGCATCGAGTCGCGCCGCTCTCAGTGCCACGTACCTTGCCGACGAGACGCCCTATGGAAGCCGTTGGATCTTTCAGGACGTTCATGCCGGTGGTGCGGCATCGATAGCTGGAATTGAACCCGGCGACATTCTCCTCAGCGTCGATGGTCGTGAAATCGCGCCGCCTGAGCATCCGGTCTTCCCGATGGGCAAGCAGACTAGCGTGCAGATTGTCGGCAGGGAAGACCGGCGGCGCACCGTTGCCGTGGATGTGGCGCGTCCCAAGGGAAAGAAGCTACACTTCATCGAGCCTAAGCTGGTTGAGGCGCGCCAACTCGACGGCGGGGTCGGATACCTGAAGATTGCGATGTTCCCTGGCATGATTGGGGTTGAAGTAGCGAACAAGATTTCCAGCGCCGTGGAGAAACTGGGCGCAGTCGATCGCCTGATCATCGACCTGCGTGGAAACACCGGAGGCGGAATCGGCGCACTTCGCGTCATGAGCCTGCTCACGCCGGGCAAAATACCCGTCGGGTTCGCCCTCGACAGGCGTAGAGTCACAGTCAATCTGGAATCAGAGAAGCAGAGCTTTCGACGATTCTCCCGCATTCCTTCGTCAAAGAAGGCTCTCTGGTTGCTCGCATTGCGGTTTGCCCCGGCAATGATGACAAAGAAGCCTATCGTGCTACAAACCGAAGGTCTTGGAAGCAAACCCTTTCACGGACGAATCGTTTTGCTTGTTAACCGCCACACTGCCAGTGCCGCCGAAATGATCGTTGCGTTCGCGCGAGAGAACAACCTCGCTACCATAGTCGGAGAGAAGACTGCCGGACGGCTGCTTGCGGCAACCTCAGTCAAAGTCGGAGGTGGGTTTCGTCTGGCGCTGCCTACCGGAGCCTATTACACATGGAAAGGGCTGGTGCTGGAGGGAACGCCCATCGCGCCAGACGAGTTGGCTGAATTCGATTGGCGCGAACGTCGGGGAGGTACGGACGTTCAACTAAAACACACCATCGAATTTCTTCGCAAACAAAGCTTTCAACATGCAGCCACAACCGGAATGGATGCTCAAGAGAACGTGAGTGCCAGGTTGTCATGAGCGACTCGGCGATTATGTGCTCATTGAGGTTGGCACCGAATTATCGGTTTCAATACCCTTGAGTTTTCCTTGTGCAACTTCTCTCCGAGAGTTTTGAGGTTGTATTATGGCAGCCCGATCAGCAGGTTCCAAAAGACCTGCTGGAATCGGCCGTTGTAAACACCTCACTCTGCGTCACCGGAATCGGCTGATCGTGCCCTTCCAGAAACAGGTGTATTTGGGAGGCGCCGAGCCGACACTAATACAAACAGCGAGGAGCCTAGTCTGTCCCTCGCCGCTCGCAGCTTTTCATCCTGTCGTGCCGGTCAGTTCATCGCCAGTGTGACTGTACCAACCGTCGCCGTGATCGGGCTCGACGCGCTAGTTGGTGTGCAGGTGCCGGTCACGGTAACCGCGTAAGTGCCGATTGAAGTGCTGGGATTCCCCCTACCGCTTCCGCCACTTCAGGCAACGCTTCCACCGCCTCAGCCAATCGCGCCGATTGAGGCAGACAGCACCGCCACCCAACTTCACCATCCAGGTATTTCGCCTCGGAGGAACACATCAGCAGCACCAGCGCCAGCACAGCACCACCACCGACATCCGGGAGTTTGCGGGAACACCGTACGGGCTGGAGGCTTGAACCGAGCAGCTCTTCCCCGGAGCCCCTTTTTGTGAGTGCATTGACTACAACCACCGTTGTTTCTTGGAGTGGTGTTAAACTGACATGCAATCTGGTACAAAACATCGGGCAGTCGAGGGACACGCATGAGTAAGGAGAATCTATGACAAAGACGCTCTTCGCCGTATTGCTTCTGGGTCTTGCAGCCTCCGCAAGCGAACGATACGTCCACGGCAGGGGATCGGCCACTGATGCGGACCAATCGCGGGCGCGCTCCGAAGCACTAGAACAGGCGAAAGACAACTTGCAGAATGCATGTTCAAACGGCCACATCTTGAGCCCACAAGTGACGACGGACGATTGCCACATGGCTGGCCCAGGCTCGGTTACTTGTACGGTCGTAATAACTGCTACGTGTAGCACCGAGTAGGTTCAAAGCAGATCGCAGGTGAATACCTCAGACCCATGAAACTGCGTGGACCAGGCCTGTGTTTGCGTGCGCTTGCGTAAGCCAATCTTTTGGATACTTCTTGGCAAGACGTACTAACAGGAATCGAAATCGTCCGGGTTGTCACGGACTAGGACGCAGTCTCAGAGTGCCGCCCTCACCCTGCAACGTCTCACACCGCCGCCTAAACGTCTGCATGCCTACAATCGGATCATGAATGCCGCAGGCCAAGACCTTTTCTGATTGCTTACTCTCTGCTGCGCCGATTTAGTTGGTGAACTCATGGTCTTTTAGGCCGGCGGCAAGCGCCTGCAAGTCGGGGAAAAGGCTCCATCTTTGAATTCCAAGGTCTTCTAGCTTCTGCCGAATCGTCGGCTTCGAGCCGGCGGGGATCAGAAATTTACGAAGGTACTGCTCTTTATCACCAAGGCTCTCGATTGCTTGCTCACATGAATGGAGCGTAAAACGTCCGGATTGCGCAACGATCCTCTCGTCTATCTCAAAAGTCTCTAACGCCACGACCTGTGGCAGCGCGTAAGGGTTCTGCCCGGTTCGCCTCGAAACATCCTCATCCTTCCAACCAAACGCCTTCATTGCCATCGCTTGCACTACTGAATTCTCGGGGTTGATTAGCCCAACCTGCGCATTAGCCGGGTCGGACCGGTTTGAATTCGCTTTATTCAACTCGCGGGGCGAAACTGCCCAGAGACAGGCGTTGCAATCTCTCAGTGCGCCTCGGCAATATTCCTCGGACACCGCGAAGTACAGTGCGACAAGCGGGCTCTCCGTCCAATCAAGCAGTCTGGTTGGAAGCCCGTAGTGCTGTGCTAGAAACAACCATTCGAGGTCCGAACATGGCCTAGGCCGATGACCAAGTCTTCCATACGCACGCATTTGGAAGTTGTTGATCAGAGCGTTTTCATTATAGGGCTGGCCATTCCGCCTTTTACGGAATACAGACGGCCTCAGCACCCAATTCACCGCGTCGGCATGTCCGCGCCACCACATCGCTTCTCCGTCGAAAGCGAGGTTCAACTTTTCCAAGGCCATTTCCAGTGACGCCAGGGAGGTGATCTCAGATTGGTCAGCTGGCATGATTGATCCCCTCGGATAGTGCATTCTCGTCGAGTTGGTGTGAACACTTGACTAGATTCACCAACCCCTCACGAAACTGACATCAAGACGGCAGTTTGTTCCCGCATTATCAACAGAGATAGTTGTCGGCTTATCGGGTATAGCCCATACTTCTATTTCCTTTCCGGGATACACGCCGCATCGAATTAAATTCTGTTCAGACGCCCGCCATTCCGCCCCGTCAGTTGTTTGCACAGTAGCTGCATTGCCTTGACTAGACTTGATTGTGACAACTGCTGTATCCCGGAAGACGAGACTGCCTTCTTGATCCGAGCGCAACAAGCTAGCCAAAGTTGTCTGCCCTTCGTGGCGATAGCGACTTAGCAAGAGCGTGTGAGTATCCGCTTCGCTTCTCGCACCAGACGTAATCTCATCATAGAGGAACTCCAAATCGCGAACCGAAATCGTGAAGAAATCCCGTTCTTGAGGGCCATCAGATGAATTCGTCCAGGGGGATTTGACTACGACCTGTCCGTCGTAGCCGGTAGGGTCGAAAGCCCTACCAATAGTCTTCGGCAGGTCTGCGTAAACATTGGAGATCAATGCTCCCACAATATCCTGAAAGTCTTCTTCAACGGCCCACCTCGCTCTGTAAGAAGTGTCAATTTCAATGTATATAGATTTATCTGTAGCGAGTAATACCGAGCAAGAAGGTGGCTTCTGGTTTCGCAGACTTGCAACTATGGAGTTGGCCTGAATGTAGTCTTCACAAGCGCCTCTCGCAATTAACTCTGCATTCCCTTTCGACCGAGGACGTTCCGATTCCTTGGAAATCATCAAGTTTTTCCACCAGGCAAAGTACCACGGGTCGGAAAACTCGGTGCCATGAAATGCTTCGACCAGAGTCTTCAGAGCGTCCACGTCTTTCTTTGAGAGAAATAGCCTGTAGCGAATCCCTTCGTTCGTTAGGTGGGAGTCCGAAACGCTCACAAAACAGACAGGCTCCTCCAGCGAGCACGCCCCTTTGAGCGACTTCTCCGCCACGAGTGCTTCCAGAGTTTGGAACAACGCAGATGACCAAGCCCTGCGCATGCTACTTTCAAACACGTCATTCGGAGAGAAGACATTGATCTCGTATTCTCCCGTTACCTCCTGCGCTGCCGAACAGAGAGCCGGGGACTGAGGCAGCGCCGATTGCATGTGTTCGCTTATGAACTTGCAAACGGCTTGGGCATTTCCTGAGGAGTTCGTTGAAGTTGTCTTCGGGTGCAGGATGGGACCCTCACCCTGTTGCGCCATCAACTGCACTTTTGCCGTGAATGCGACCAGCGCCCAAACTACTATCGTTCCAGCCTTCACTTCCTCCTCCTGTGCATCCTGTTAACGAGGACACCATATACCCGACGCCTGTCGGACCTTTTTTCCGTTTCCCCCGAATTACTTGACGCCACGCAGCAAGCTGCAGGCTTCGGTTACTCCGCCTTGGCAGGCTTTGCTGAAATACTTGCTTGCATCATCGCTATTTCCTGCGTCCTGATACAGTGAGCCGAGGCTGGCACAGCTGGACAATACTCCATGATCGCAGGCTCTCTGATAGAGGTCCTGCGCCTTGCTTCTATCGCGGGGGCCTCCGAGGCCTTTGGCATAGAGAAAGCCAAGGTAGTTGCAAGCTTTCATCTCCCCGTCAAACCCGGCATATTTGAATCCGTTTTCGTCCGTACCATTACAGGACTGTTCGAAAAGTGGCCTCGCTTCCTTGTATTGCTTCTGATTAAAGAGTGCTACCGCCTGCTCTTCGACGTTTGCAACATGGGAAGCAACCGACGCTTCAGCAGGTGCGACCTCATGACCTCCGTACGCAGCGAAGGGATCGCTGACCGTAGGCGCAGTAGCCTTCGGATTGGCCTGGGAAGCTATGTGAATAACCTCGCCGATGGCGATCAAAACAGCCAAGACAACGACGATGGCCTTGGCAAGCTCGCTATGCTTGTTCCTGCGATGCCAGTACCACGCGCAGCCGGCCCAAATGGCGGCCTCGACAAGGTAGATCGGGACAATGCCTTTTGTGATGGATACAACCACTGAGATCGCTGAAAATGCGCCAAAAACGTAGGTGCCGATCTCGTTCGATCCATTGCTCGGAACGTCTGCTGTTTGCGTAGGTTCTCTCTCAGCGACTTCCGGGACTAGCCGGGTTTGCAATGAAGGGCCTTGTGATTGAACTGCCGGCGATTTCGCAGGGAACGCCTTGCCACAGTATGGGCAGAATCTGAATTCATCTGCTGATTCCTTGCCACATTCACAGCAGACGATACTCGTGGTCTCCTGGTATTTGCAAGAAGGTTCCAGCGAGATTGCCGCTGATGTCTGAATGTGTGGTGAAAGGATGTTCTGACCATGAGCGTCTGCCTGGCCTGACTTGTCCATGTCCGTGGAATCTGCCTCTGACCGGTTATCGGGCTCGCTGCTCCCAGGCTCGATTGATGATGCCTTTGCGGTAGAGATAGTGTGGATGAGTTTCAGGGTCTCTGCGGCTTTTGCCTGGTTCGCTCTATAAAACCATATCCCTGCCACGGCGCCACAGATAACAGCTTTGGCAATCGCCATCCCAGCAAGTTCCTGTGCCTTGTCCGAAGACTCCCCAATAAGGGTGATGAACCAGAAGAACCACCATGCGGCCAGTGCAGCCAACACCCACCTTGTGACCAAGCCGATGACCCTCGAAAAGCTGATCATGTCCCACTCCCTTCTTTCAAGGGCTGTTGCTTTTCATTTCATCTCCCGAAAGCTGCCACCATAATACATGCCATGAGCGCGGTTTAGACGCTCGGTGCGTTCTACCCGTAGGTGATGATGGACTCGCTCCGAAGAAGGTGGAAAACCTAACGCTAACTTCAAGGGCGTGAGGTGTGCCAGAAGGGTCATATCTGGCCGACAAGCTGAAATCAGCTCCCATTTAACCCAGTAAGGTTCTATGAACCTTCATACTCAGTACTGTCAATTGTCGCATTCAGGCCCTACCACTCATGGAGCCCAGTTTTCAGCCACCCTTAGCCTGTCGCAGAGGAGAGAATTGCGCTAACGAGGGTGACTCTCTACTTGATCCGGAGCGGGTAGTAATAGGACGCCTGATCCTGTTCGTGGATCGTGGCCAGGAAATACGCCCCCGCCTTGGCCTTCCGCAAATCCAGCTCTACAGATACCGTTACATGGTCTCCGTTGCTGGTTGCCGCGGCCCCGCCCTGGGCCACAACCCCGTTTCCGTTCTGATCTTGCGTGACGGCCACCGCGTATTGTCCTGCCGGGCTGAAGCGGGGCAGGATGACCGTCACCTTTACCACGGAAGCAGGCAGCAATACCGACTGCAGCGCGCCGGGCTGTTCGCCTCGAATCGTGCCAGCATCAAAGAGGTCTACAGTGACGGAAGCTACGGCCGCGTTGGCCGCGGACTGCTTCCTGGGTGCCCGGTACTCTGTCACGGAAACGAAGACGGCGGCAACCAGCAAGCACGCGGCGAAAGCGGCTGCTGCTGTCAGCTTCCGTCGGCGCGAGCGGTCAACATTGCGGAACGCCAGCAGCCGCTTCATGCACTCGGGACAGCTTGCGGCATGATCGACACGCGGGTCTGACAGTGTGATCCGTTTGGACCTACGGGCCAGATCCCGGAGAAAGGCTTGGTCGGGGCAGGGGCCGACAGCCGTCGTCTCCCCAGTGAGCACCCGCTCCTGGTGGCGCTGCGCAATCCATGTTTCAAATCGATCCTCAGAGCGTGAGGAGAGGCGCCAACTCAATCGCATTTGAGCAGGTCTCCAGACTGGGAGAGACGGAGCAGCAGGGACTCTATCTCCCGGAAGTATGCACGGCGAACCGTGGTGTGGTCCATCTCCAAATGCCCTGCAATCTCCCTCCAGGAGTAGCCGAGCCAGCGCCACTTTACGATGGATTGTGCGAAAGGCGAGAGGCGTTCGAGCAGCTCGTTGGCGTAGACCCGCTGCTCCGCCTCCGGTTCGCGGGTAAGAAATTGCTCCAGATCCGCCAGAGAGCCGGATGAGAGTTCGCGCCCCTTCTTCGCGGCAAGCTGCTTTGCCCGCCGCCGGATGACACCCTTGATGCGCGCGGTGAGCTTCTCCGTTGGGCGGCCAGGATGACGAGAGGCGTAGTGCGCCGCATTTTGAAGGGCATGGTCCATCAGGTCGTGTGCCGCGTCGCCATCGCTGAGGTAAGTCCAGGCACACACCCGCGCGTAAGGCCAGGCTGCCTGCGCGGCGTCCTCAAGCCGGACATCCAAAGCCGGGTCACCGGTTGAAAATGCCCAGTCCCACGTCAGTTTTTGATTGACGCGATCTCTTGGTGGCATATGCGAGCGCCTTGCCCGAGGGGGGATTGACCACCAGTTACCCAGAGTATAGCGACGATTTTGTGAACCGGACGTAAAGAATTATAGGCCGCCTGCCCCAAAGTACCTTTGGAAATGCCTTTAGTAGATACAGGGACGCCTCTGAGGAGGCGGACCGGCAGGCACGACCTTTCTCTGACTTTGGCGGTGAGAGATGGCTTGCAAGGCGGAATCACGGGCTCAACTCGATTCCGGGCGAAACGGTCGTCGCATTGCGTCCGAGATCACGTCCAGGGCGGTCACCGAGATTGAGCCGATGCACCTTGTGTTTCCGCGAGAAAGGGAAGCCGCAAATGAGACCTGCCCGTCGCGCCAGCCAATCGCGGACGACCCTGCCCAATTCGCGATGGCGCTCATTCAGGGAAAATGGAAGATCGTCATCCTGTCGCGGCTCCGGCATGGACCGCTGCGCTTGAGCCAGCTTGGGCGAATGATTCCCGGCGCATCCAAGAAGATGCTGACGCAGCATCTGCGCGAGTTGGAAGAAGATGGCCTTGTGGTGCGATCTGATTTGAGCGCCAAACTGCGCCATGTCGAGTATTCGCTGTCGGCCCCTCTCGGCTTTGCCGCGTTGCGCCTGATCGACACTCTAGCAGAATGGGGAACGGCACATGCGGCTATTGCATTGCCGGAAAGCGCGCAACCGCATTATCTGAGGAATAGGGAAGAATAGCGAACTGTCATGAGGCGCGAATGGTATGTCATTAAGACTCGAAGAAATCTCGGTACCTCGTCGATTTTGCATATCCCTGTCAGTCATTGATCGTGCCGGGGTCAAGCTTTCTTCTCCGAATGGACTAAGCCAAAGCCAGGCAATTACTTAGATCATGTAAATGAAGTACCATTAGCTTCATACTAATAGTCTGTTTGTCTGGAGACGGCCGTGAGCAAAGAGACAATCTCAGCAGCCACCCGATGCCCAACGGTTTTGATCCCGGATCGGATCGCCACAGAGGACGCATTTCGACACGAGGAAATTGGCCATGCGATTGCGGACATGATCCGCGGCAATGATGGCGGTTGCGCCATCGCTCTCACAGGATCATGGGGGAGCGGCAAATCCACAGTGGTCAGCCTGCTGGCAGAGGAGTTGAAGAAGTCAGAACGGCCAGTTCAAACATTTGTCTTTGACGCTTGGGCTCACCAAGGTGATCCTCTGAGGCGAACATTCCTAGAAAAGCTGATCGATTGGTGCCACGGCGAGTTGAAGTGGACCACCGGCAAGAAAGATTGGAATGATGTTATCGAAGAGCTTGCAAGGCGAAAGGAGGTGGTGAAGACAGAAAGCAGCCCTCGTTTAGGCCCATGGGGAATTGCTGGCGCGCTTTCCCTTCTTATCGCCCCTGTCGCGCTCCAGGTTTACCAAAAGGTTCATCACGAATGGCACCCGGTATGGGAATCCATAGCATTGGCATTGAGTACCCTGCCATTGATTGTGGCATTGATGCTTTGGGCTTGGTGGAGCTTCAAAGAACGTGGGAAGTCCGAGAAAGACAAGGAGCCACTTCCGAACCTAATCTTCACAACAACGGAGAACACGACGTTATCGAAAACCAGTAAAACACCGGACCCGACATCGGTCGAGTTCGAGAAGATTTATCAGGACCTCCTCGCTGAAGTTTTGAGGAACAATGAACGGCGAGTTCTTCTCGTAATCGACAACCTTGATCGAGTCCGCCACGAAGACGCTCGATCGATCTGGGCAACTCTTCGGGTATTCTTCGATCCTCCCACCAAAGGTAAGAGCGATTGGCGCAGTCGAGTATGGGTCCTCATTCCGTTCGATCCTGAAGCGATCACCGATCTTTGGGAAGCGGGTGAAGGCAATGCCACGAACGATCGTACTGCCGCATCGCGCCATTTTCTTGAGAAAACATTTCAAGCTACGTTTCGTGTTCCTCCCGTCATCCTGACGAATTGGGAGAAATACCTCATCGCACAACTGAGGAAAGCATTTCCAGACCCAAGGCACACGGAAGTGGAATTTCACGCGATTTTCCGCCTTTATGACCGTCTCGCAGTTTCCGGGTTCGCACCGCCAACTCCTCGAAATCTGAAAATCTTCGTCAACGGTTTGGGGGCATTGCACGCCCAGTGGCAGGAACGAATCCCCTTGCCCCACCAAGCCGCCTTTGTCTTACTGGCGGAAAAGAAGAGCAACGGTGTCCTTGGAACTTTATTGTCTGCCGAGCCTGCGGTCTTTCCCAGCGATGCTCAGACTTTGAATGTGCTGCTGGGAGAAGGATGGCAGAGAAACTTGGCCGCTCTCCACTTCAATGTCGAGCCGGCGGATGCCTATCAAACGCTCCTGTTCCAACCGATCACCAGCACGCTGCATGCTGGGAACGGAGATGACCTGGCAACATTGGCAAAGAATTCGGGCTTCTATGAAGTGCTGGAAACGATCCTCGAACAGCCTGGACTGACTGTTCAAATTGACTCAGAGAAAATAGCTAACTCTGCGAAGGCGTTCGCCAGCTTGACTGAAGACTGGGAAGGCAAAGATCGGTGCCAGAGACACCTCCTGCGTGCATCACACCTAGTTAGGGACTGGGTCCCTTTCAATGATTCCATAGCGACTGGGATTAAAGAATTGGTTACGGTGGCAGCCAATGGCTCCGCGACTATCCCGCTCATTAGAAGCGTTTGCGATTCCCTCAAGGTCAATACGCCTGGAGGTCCTGAGGGCAATTCTCCCGACTGGTGCGCAGGGGTTGCGATCTTACTTCCCGCATTTGCAGTGCGTGAAAATATGGCCCTTCGCCGCGAATTCAGAGTGAATTGCGATGCTCCGAGTTATTTCGCAATCTTGAACAGAATGCGGGACCTTGCCTTACCAGACGACCTTTGGCCCTATTTACAGCCCGCCATCCCCGGGAAAGACCTCGTTGACTCCTTAGCGCAAACTGCAAAAAGCGGAAACTGGGCGGAACGCGAACGCCATATCGCGTGGCGACTCACAGCGATACTAAAAGACTTAGATTGTGCGCCTCTGATTGCGGCCTTGCAATCCCGGATTACCGATCATCCGCAGCCGGTTCCGAACGATGTGTCAGAGGTGCTGAAGACTTTGGACGGATTTGTACCCAAGTTTAGCCAGGCTCGAAGCGTGCTTGAGAACACGGGACAGAGCGAAGCGCTGATCCAATTGACTTCTTTGTTCAATCAAGCTGGAAATCCTGAGTCAGTTGCACTCTGCTCTCTCCCATTGCTCGGGAACGGATTCCAAATAGCACAGACTCCAAATCAGGGGTGGCCACAGAATACTCCTCAATGGCGGTCGTGGAACGGGAGGCAGTTGTTCAATGGGTGGTTTCAAAGCCCAGCTTCATACCCTGCACTGGATGTGATCGCGGCACACTGTCTGTCCTGGCTCACCTTCGCGGAATGGCGTGAAACCTCGGCACGACATGTAGACCGCGCTCAGCTCATACTGCGGATGATCGCCGCACGATTCAAACAGGCGAGTGCTCACGAAGTCGATACCGACGAACTTGTCACGCACTTCGATTTTTGGCAGGGGGCAGCAGAGGAAAAGGACTTGGTGCGAATTCTCCAAGTAAAGGCTTCCTCTGGAGAGCTCGCGACATGTTTGTCAATCCACCAATTTGATCTCAAGCTCATGCATCTCTATGTTCTTGCGATGCGCGAGGACGGTAATGAAGCCTACCGCCAGTTCCTGACTACTTCACTATTGGGCGTGAACAAAGATCGATGGCTGGAAGCCTTGAACGCTGAAACAGAGCTTCTTGACTTGGCGCTACTACTTAAGGCAAATGGCTTGAAGCTCGAGTTGGCGTTTCAGGATGCCCTATTCGCGCATGTGGAAGGCAGGCTGGGTCAACCAGACGGGGCGAAGCCTCGCAAGGACTGGAGCGAAGTAATTGACCTTTTGAGCGAATCCGACTTGAGTACCTTCCGGTTGCGACTGCTGGGTGCGTTCAAATCAATCAACGGAAGGATCGGTGGTGCGCTTCCTTACTATGGTTGTCTTGTTGCTCAACTAGTTCTGGAAGATGGCCCTGAGAAGTCGTACGAAAGAGTAAAGCAGATCATCGAGAATCCCGGGGAACCAGAGGTGGAATGGCTCACCACTCTGGCGAAGGAATGGAAACCCCAGTCGAAGTCGATCAAAGATGCCCGCAAGACTTGGTCAAAACGAGTCGAAGAAGTTCTGCAAAAGGATCTATCCGAAGACCTTCGGGGCTCCCTACTGAATCTCCTCGCGGCTCTCGACGGCAAGCATGGCGATTCAAAACTGGGGTAACCGCTTGATGAATGTAAAGACACGATTTTGATCCACAATCCGATCCACAAAATGCGCGGTCTTCGACGACTTCGGTGGTCTTAGGCGTTCCCCACGGGTTCGTAAGTCGTTGAAAAACCTAGTACGGGTAGACTGTCACGGCAGAGGTCGCGGGTTCGAGCCCCGTCGTCCCCGCCATAAATCTAAAGGGTTTATGGCCGATGACTCCCTGAAAAAGCAGAGGTCGTGAGTTTGATATGGGGTGCAACAGGCACCCAACCGCTGAAATTAAGAATGCGATTGATCCTTAACTCCGCCCAAATCTGCAACCTTCATCCTGAAGGCTGCTTAATAAATCGCTTCGGCTTCAAGGTGGGTACTTTTGATGCGGTCTGAGTTTGGCTCACTGGTTGGGTGACCAAGCGTCGATTCGAACTGTTGACCGATGCACGGTGATCTCTGATTGAGCCGCTGTTGCCTGAGCCCAAACGTCGCCGCGATAAGCGGGGCCGTCTTGGGGTGTCGAACTGGGCCTGTTTGGAAGGCATCCTTTGGGCGTTGTGGACCGGGGCGGCGTGGCAATTTCTTCAGGACAATCATCCATCTCCGGCGACCTGCTGGCGGCGTTTGAAGCAGTAGGAACAACAAGATGTTTGGCTTGACGCCTGACGTACATTGCTCGGCGCAATGGATGGAGAAGGATTTATGAAACAGTTTCTTGAAGAAGTGACTTCAACCGTTGCCCACGCGAGTTCTCCCTATACTTGGCCGGGCGAAACGGCTTGGAGAATGGCTTGAAGAATGGCGGTGGGAGTTGGCGGGCAGCCTGGAACCGTGGAGTCGACTGGGATGACATGAGCGACTGCGCCTCTGCTGGCATAGCTCTCGCCAAAGATCCCCCCACATGCACCGCAATCTCCGACAGCGACAACAAACTTTGGATCGGGCATGGCATCGAAAGTGCGCTTGAGCGCTTCTTCCATATTGACCGATACGGGGCCGGTGACGAGCAACATGTCTGCGTGACGGGGGCTGGCCACGAACTTGATTCCAAGGCCCTCGAGATTGTAGTACGGGTTGTTGAGGGCCTGAATCTCGAGTTCGCATCCATTGCAGGAGCCGGCATCGACCTGGCGAATACAGAGGGCACGGCCCAGGATCCCGCGAAGCTTTGCGTGGATCTCGTCCGCTTCAGAATCCGGCCTTGCTACTCTCTCAATCTTCTCGGTCAGGATTCCTGTGCGAATCATGCGCCCAAGGGTCTTGATCATCTCCGCCTCACCCGTCCTGTCCGCTGTAGGACAAATTGAATGACTTGTTGATTAATGGAAAGTCGGGCACGATATTCCCTAGAATCGCGTACTCAATCAGAGGCCAGTTCTGCCAGGATGGGTCGTGGGCATGGCAGCGTCGAATCATTCCTGACGGCCCAGTCTCTAATGCTATGAGGACCGGGCCTCTCCACCCCTCAATAACGCCCACGCCCAGGATGCCAGGAGCGGCGTCAGGAACGTCAGACACAATTGCGCCATCTGCAATGTTGGTTAAAAGTTCACGGCAGATCATTATCGACTGTACGATTTCGTCGAAGCGTACATTCACGCGAGCGGCGACGTCACCTGTGGTCTGTGTAGCTATCTTCAAAGTCACGTCGTTGTAGGGATGCCATGGACAATCGACGCGGAGATCATGGGCAATGCCCGAGGCACGCCCAGCAAGTCCCATGGCACCCAATCGCACCGCAATCTCATTCGAGAGCACTCCGGCGCCTCTGAATCGGTCCTGAACACCGGCATGATTCTCATAGATGCCGCGCAGTTCTGAGACACTGATCTCGAGAGCGGCGTAGTGGTCCAGAAGTAATTGTGGCGCATCCTGCGGCAAATTGACCGCTACCCCGCCGGGTTGAATGAAATCCATCAGATAACGGGTGCCGAAGATGGGTTGATGAATGCGGAGGAGATCTTCTTTCAAGCGCGAGAACTGTGTGAGTCCGAAAGCGAAACCAGCATCATTGCCCAGTGCCCCAAGATCGCCCAGATGATTAGCGATGCGCTCATGCTCCAGAGCCAGGGCCCGCAACTGTGCCGCTCGTGGCGGACAGGTTGTTTGCGTAATGGATTCCAGTGCCGCACAGTAAGCCCATGAATAGGCAACGGCCGAATCGCCAGAAATGCGCGCCGCCAACTTGTGCCCCTCTTTTTGGCGGAGCTCTTCGAAGCGCTTCTCGATGCCCTTGTGCGCATAGCCAAGCCGTTCCTCGAGGCGAAGGACCTTTTCGCCTACCACAGAGAAGCGGAAGTGGCCTGGTTCAATGGTGCCCGCGTGTACAGGCCCCACTGGAATCTCGTGAACGCCGTCACCTTCTACCTGTATGAATGAGTAAGGCTCCGAGTCAAGCTGATATTGAGTGCTCGCGTTGAAGCTGCGACGCAGCGGAAAGACACCCTCTGGCCAACCGTTGTGCCGCAGCCAGCCACGGTGGTCCGGCTGCATACTCTGGATTCCAAGAAGATCGGCAACAGCACGCTCCATCCTCAATGCACTCGGGAAAAATTCGACGAGGCTCGGGTAGAGCGGCTTTGAGCAACTGTCCATTGCGTGCTCGACTACGGCTAGAGATTCGGCATTGAGATAGCACGCAACGATGCGGAGCCTCCCATCCCTGTCACAATCATCAGTGCCCCACAGGGCCAGCAGTCTGCCACCGTCCGAGCGCGTTGTCTCCGCAAAGTTACGCCAAGCCACTGCGCCGGCCTCGAACTTTCGGCACCGCAGGTTCGAGTACAGTCCGCCTTCCGCTTCTTTGATTGAATCTGGCGTCATCGAGTTATCCAATTAACCTTGCCGCGGCGCGGTACCACTCAGCCAGCGCCGGGGGGATATACAAGCCCAGAGTGAGAACCAAAGCGAGATGCACAAACACGGGAACGAGAGCAGGTGAATGCGGAAGTTTGGGTGCGTCGCTCTCGCCAAAGACCATCGGTTGCACCTTGATGAATATGCCGGCGAACGCTACGCCGAGCGCAATGAGCAAGAATGGCGTGGCCCATGGATGCTCACGCATTGCGGTCGTGAGTATCAGGAATTCGCTTGCGAATACCCCGAATGGAGGCATCCCAAGAATTGCCAGTGAGCCCAGCATCAGTCCCCATCCGACCGTTGGGTTGATCTCCGCAAGTCCTCGAATTCCGTCCACCTGCTGAGTTCCGGCTGTTTGCGACGCGTGACCTGCGGTAAAAAAGATAGACGACTTGGTGAGCGAGTGGACGGTCATGTGCAGAAGTGCTGCGAAGTTGGCAATAGGTCCGCCCAGTCCAAACGCAAACGTAATAATGCCCATGTGCTCGATCGACGAGTATCCAAAAAGGCGCTTAATGTCGTGTTGTCGCCATAAGAAGAACGCTCCAAGCAGGGCGGATAACAATCCGAACGCCATCATCATCCTGGATGGAATCAACGAGCCGATCGATCCGACGGCCAGAACCTTGCAGCGGACGACAGCATAGAGCGCGACGTTCAAGAGAAGACCCGAGAGTACTGCGGAGACGGGCGTTGGCCCTTCGGCATGAGCATCAGGAAGCCAATTATGCAAAGGAGCCAGTCCAACCTTGGTACCGTACCCGACAAGAAGGAAGACGAATGCGAGACCCAACACGGTGGGCTCCAACTCTGTCTTCACAGCGTTCAGGTGCGTCCAGAGAAGTGCCGTCATTCCTTGACGTCCCAAAGTATGCTCGGCGGCAAAATAGAGGAGGATCGTTCCAAACAGGGCCTGAGCGATTCCCACGCCACACAGGATGAAGTATTTCCATGCGGCTTCCAGGCTTGCTTTCGTTCTGTAGAGCGATACCAGCAAAACGGTCGAGAGCGTTGCTGCCTCCATAGCAACCCATACGAGCCCCATATTGTTGGTGAGCAGCGCCAGCAGCATCGCGAACATGAAAAGCTGATACATGCTGTGATACAGGCGAAGGCGCTTCGCGCTTAGCTTTCCATGATCTTCTTCGATATGCATGTAAGGCCGAGAAAAGACAGCCGTAGTCATGCCAACAAACGCGGTGAGTGCTACCAGAAAAACGTTGAACGAGTCCACAAAGAATTGTTCATGCCAGACCAGCAACGGTCCGCTCCTGATGATGCGCAAGACAAGGAAGGATGCAAAGATCAGCGTCATAAAACTGATGCCGATGTTCACCTCTGCCGCATAACGGCGCGCGCCTGCAATTGCGAGAATTAACGTCCCGATCAGTGGCAGCCCCAGAACCAGCAACAGTTCCACGTTACTCCTCCCGCAGTGACTCAAGGTGATGAAGATCAAGACTGTCGAACTGCTCACGGATCTGGAAGAAAAATATCCCAAGTATGAAGACAGCTACGAGAAGATCGAGCGCGATGCCCAGCTCAATCACCATCGGCATGCCGTACGTTGCGCTAGTAGCGGCAAGGAAAAGCCCGTTTTCCATCGCGAGGAACCCGATCACCTGTGTCACAGCCTTGCGCCGCGTAATCATCATAAGGAACGAAAGCAGAATGACAGACAGCGCGATGCCGATGGTATGGCGCATGATCGTTGTGGCCAGTATGCTGATGGGCTGAGCAAGACCAAATGCAAAGATCACAAGTACCAGGCCGACGAGCATTGTGACGGGAATATTAACCAACGGCTCGTTGTCCCACTGTGCCCCAAGCCTCCGAATCAGAAAATGAAGTACCAATGGCAGAGTAATCACTTTCAGGATCAGGGTGAGCGCCGCGGAGAAATACAACTCCGTCACGCCTGCGTCATGCGCTACGAGTACGGTGGACAAGAAGAGAATGGTCCCCTGCCAAGCGAACAGCGTAATCAATTGTTGTGTACGTCGTGTCGACAGCATGACGAAAGAAAGAAGCAGCATGGCAGCGGCAAGCAGCTTTGCAAATTCGAGATCCAGGTGCGATCTAAGCATTTGTATTCGCTCCCAGTAATAGATGAACAAGCAGTCCCAGCACGGCAATCAGAAAGGCCATGGCCAGAAACTCCGGTGCGCGAAAGATCCGAAGTTTCGCCGAAAGTGATTCGATGAGTGCAAGTACTGCCCCACAGAAAGCAAGTTTCACAGAGAGTGCAGCAAGTGCAATCAGAATCGCGATAAGATTGGCTCCGTGAATGGCAATACCCCAAGGCAGAAATAGCGCGATGCCGATGCAGACGTAGTTGAATAGCTTGAGGGACGATGCCCATTCGACCAGCGCAAGGTGACGCGCAGAATACTCGAGCACCATCGCTTCGTGAATCATCGTCAATTCGAGATGCGTCGCTGGATTGTCGATCGGGATTCTCGCATTCTCCGCGAGCAAGACCATGACAAATGCGATCGCAGCGAAGATTACGCTCGGATCAATGACGGACGGATGCGTCGAGTAGTTGTCGACGAGACTGGTTAGTGCGGTGCTGTCAAAAAGAAGAAATGCATTGAAGAACACCATGAGAATCGCCGGTTCCGCAAGGAAACCAACCATCATCTCTCGTCTGGCTCCAAGCGTCCCAAACGATGTTCCAATGTCCATAGCCGCGAGTGCCTGGAATACCCTCGCTGTGGCGAACAGTCCAATGAGCGCGATGGCGTCCGCCGCGTGCGCAAAGGGCAAATCGGTAACGACAGAAGGGGTAATTGCTGCGACCAACACCATCGTAGCGAACAGGACATACGGCGCGGTGCGGTAGAGCCGCGATGCATTCTCCGCCAAAGCAACGTCTTTTTTAAAGAGCTTCCGCAGCATGCGGTATTGCTGAGTCAGCGGTGGCGCCGATCTGTTTTGCATCCAGGCACGACACTGACCGATCCAGCCTGCGAACAGGGGCGCCAATGCAACGGCGAGGATTACCTCTCCAAACTGCCACATAAATGGGACGAATTTCAAAGCCATAGAACAAATACCAGGAGGCCAAGTAACGTCAGGAAGCTATAGAGCAGATAGATCGCAAGGCGTCCTCCCTGCAGGACACTAATCGCATCGGCTAGTCGGGGCACAGCTGCCGCGATGGGCCGGTACATGGCCCGCCAGAAGCGGTCTTCAATGTGCATTTGATAGCGTGGATTCATGTCGTCCGCGGAGGGAAGTTGGCGTTCCATTTGGAAGAAGGCGCCAAACATATGCCGAATCGGCTGACCAAATCCCTCCGCAGTATCCTGCATACGCGATGTTTGCCAGCGATAGCCGCAGTCCCATGCAGCGGTCCTGCGCATCCGGCCATGAGCTAGGAGACGAACCCCCAGAAAAGTGATGGCAACAACGCAAACGATCACTCCGAGAAAGATCGATCCGCTATACGAAGCCTGTGCAGGCGCAATCGGAGCTATACGCCAGAGCGACGGATCGGGAACCACCGCCTGGCCCACAAGCAATCTCGTCGCTTTCCCCGCAGCGTGAAGCGCCAGTTGCGGCTGTACCCCGATTACAATGCATCCTGCGGCCAGCCAACTGAGACCGAGTCGTTCGAGCCAATTTGCGTCGTGCGCTTGTTGGAGAGACGGCTCGCGGGGCTGCCCCAGGAAAATGACTCCGTAAAACTTCACCATGACATAGGCCGCAAGTGCCACCGTCAACGCCAATGCCGCCGCACCCAGCGGAATCAGCATATTGATGAAGGCGTGCGGAAGCCGAGGTGTAAAAAGGAATGACTGCAAAAGTAGCCACTCAGAAATGAAGCCATTCAGCGGAGGTAAGCCGGCGATGGCGAGCGTACCAATCAAGGCCAGCGTCGCAACCCACGGCATGTACCGAATCAGCCCGCCTAGCTTACCGAGGCTCCGTTGGCGCGTGGCGTGTAAAACGGAACCGGTCGCCAGAAACAGCATACTCTTGAATAGAGAGTGATTTAGAGCGTGGATCAAAGCCGCACTCAATGCTAATGCTGCAAAGAGGAGCAAGTGGCTTGCAGCGAATAGAATCGAAAGTCCAATGCCCGTAAAGATTAGGCCGATGTTCTCGATAGATGAATATGCGAGCAGTCGCTTCATGTCCGTCTGCACTGCGGCAAAGATCGCCCCAAACAATCCGGAGAAGAGTCCCAATGCAAGCACAGCCACTCCCCATTGCCAGAAGTGGACATGAAGAAGATCGAAGGTGACTCGTAGCAGCCCGTAGATAGCTGTCTTCAGCATCAGGCCGCTCATCATCGCGGAGACGGGCGAAGGTGCGGCGGGATGCGCCTCTGGCAGCCAGACGTGCATAGGTACTAATCCTGCCTTGGCGCCGAATCCAATCAGCGCCAGCGTAAACGCAACGCTTGCCCAGAAAGGGCTCAACGATGCGCCACGCATTGCGTCGAGGGTGAATTGCCAGCTTCCACCCTGCATCACGCCAAAGCTGAGTAGAATGCAGACGGCCCCTAGGTGGGCCATTAGCAGATACAGAAATCCAGCGCTGCGAATCTCAGGAATTCGGTGCTGCGAGGTGACGAGGAAGTACGAAGAAAGCGCCATCGTCTCCCAGGCCACCATGAATAAGTAAGCATCGTCGGCAAGAATGACAATCGCCATGCTTGCAAGAAAGACATGGTAGTAAAGTCCAAGAACCCCTGGAGCAGTTCCTTCCCCACTACGAAAATATCCGGCTGCAAACAGAGAAATACCGGCACTCGAAAGTCCAAGGATCATCAGAAAGAATGCAGACAGAGCATCCAGACGAATGTGAAACGGAAGATCAGGGAGACCGAGCGGAAGGGTTATGGTTTCAGGCGCGGAAGCATGGAAGACATACCATGCTGCTCCAATAAACATCGCAATGGATCCTAACGCACCCACCGGAAAGAGAAAGCGTGCTACATACCGCACACTGTGCGGCCGCAGCATGCAACCTGCAGAGAGGATTGTCCATGACAGGACAATCGCCAATATTGTGGTCACGCTGTGCCCTGGCATCCATGCGGCAACATTCGAACTCGAGAAATAAAGGCTCAAGATTCCTCTCGTCAGGCTCTCTCAGCGAATTTGATCCTCTACGATCGCGTCGCTTTCATCCGTTTATTCTCGCTGCTCATCTCGCGAGCTAATGCCAGTGAACCAGTGAGATGATTTTGGAAATAGGTGCGCATAAGCGCAAGCACCTCAAGCAAGAGCCGGTCGCGGACCGAGTAGAAAACTTGGTTGCCAACCTTTCGATTTACCAGCAACTGTCTGGATCGGAGCACGGCGAGGTGTTGAGAAATGTTTGCTTGCTCGATGCCGAGCTTTTCCATCAGTTCTCCAGCCGATAGCTCCTTCTCCCCAAGCAGATCGATAATCGCAATTCGCGTCGGATGTGCTAATGCTTGAAAGACTTCTGCTTTAAAGCGACGCAGTGCATCGGGCATGACCATCTACCATAAGTTCGAATATTAGATACTTCGAATATACTATCAGTCGTTATAGTCTTTGTCCATTGTGGCGATGCGGAACGCAATCAGTTCGTAGTGCTCTACAGGCATGCTATTCGCTGACGTGGTACTGGTCACATAGGTACTGGACCAGTGCCTGGCGCCGAGGCGGCTTTACCACTTTTATGGAGCAAATCCTGGAGTATCGTCTTATCCAGGCTAAGTCGGCCCGAACTGCTTCAGGCGGCCGTTCTCGTCCTGCAGCTGTTTCATCTCCCAGACCTGGTCCGATTCCGGGCCGACATACTGCTTCTTCCAGCGGTAGAACGTTTGTTCGCTGATCCCCGACTTTGCGATCACGTCCGTGACAAGCACTCCCACTTCTGCCCCCTTCAGAACACCACAATCTGTGCAACGGAACAGCGCTCCTTCTTCATCAGCCAATCTTCCGCCTTTGCAGGCTCGGTTCTGGCCGAAGACTCACGTGTAGCAAAGCTTTAAGAGGACGGGGCTCATCAATGTCATTCACCGCCGCATCGAACAGTTGTGAGGTAACGATGACCGTGGCAGCTGCGCTCTATGGAACCAATTTAGAAGCAGCTTGCGCAGTAGCTATCGGCTTGCTGGACGAGGTCCCTGAAGTGATGACATTCGTCTATGTGGCCTTTCAGTTCCAGTGATGATACTTCACAGAGCCGCTATTGCAGATTCAGCCTGAGTAGATTCGCAAGAGAGCCTCCAGGCAGTCAGTGCCACGTGCGCTAAGTGACGCGCACTGAGAGGCGCATCGCGGCGATTAAGCGAGGCGTTTTCGGAAGAGATTGCCGGCCGCGACCATGCAGATCAGCCCAATCATGAGTAGTGGCCAATATTGCGGCCAAAACAAGGCGATGCCACCACCCTCCAGGAAGCTGCCCCGCAGGACGATTAGAAAGTAGCGCAATGGATCGAGCAGCGTAATGTACTGCACGGCCTGAGGCATATTCGCGATTGGGGTTGCGAACCCGGAGAGGACGATTGCCGGCACCATGAAGAGAAAGACACCCAGCAGCCCTTGCTGTTGCGTGACGGCTAGGGACGAAATCATCAATCCAATGCCAACCGCCGCGAAGAGAAAGCAGAGCAGGCCAATGTAAAGGCCAATTAGGCTTCCTGTGAAGGGAACATGGAACCAGAAGATCGCCATCAAAACAATCAGTGTTCCTTCTGCTGTGCCAACCAGAAAGCCCGGCAAGGCCTTTCCTAGCAGAATCTCTGTCGGAGGCATCGGAGTGACGAGGAGCTGATCGAAGGTTCCCATTTCGCGTTCGCGTGCAACAGAGAGGCCCGTGGTGAGCATACTCACCAAAAGCGTGAGAATTCCACAGATGCCAGGGACGATGAACCACCGCGAATCAAGATTTGGATTGAACAAGGCTCGATCCAGAAGCACCGTGGGCGGAGGCTTCGTTCCGTGCTGCAGAACTTGTGACTCATTGAAATGGGTCACGATGGATTGGACGTATCCCATGGCAATGGCAGCGGTGTTGGAGTCTCTCCCATCCAGAACAATCTGGACGTGTGCCGGTTGCCCACGCTCCAGGTCTGAAGTAAAGTTCGGCCCGATATCCATAGCCATCAATGCCGACTTGTTATTGATTGCCTTCTTTACCGCGCTCTGGTCATAGACGAATTGCACAAGATCGAAACTTGGCGCGCCGGCGAAGCGCGCGACAAGCTCTCTTGATAGCTGTCCCTGGTCCTGGTTGTACACGACAAACGGAACGTGCTTCAGTTCGAAGGTGGCCGCATAGCCAAACACGATGAGCTGAATGATCGGCGGACCGATCAGAACGGCGCGACTGGCGGGGTCGCGCAGCAAGGCCAGAAGTTCCTTCACAACAAGTGCAAAGACGCGCAGAATTCTCGTTCGCATCAATCCAACCTCTTGCGAAACCGAAGCACAGATAAGCCAAGAAAGACAATGCAGAGGACTGCAAGCCCCAGTAGGTTGGGCACAATCACAGACCAGAGATCCCCGGCAAGAAACGAGCTTTGCAGCGTAGCCACAAAGTAACGCGCAGCGACAATGTGCGTGAGAACCTGAATCGCCTGCGGCATGGAGCGGATATCGAAGAGAAATCCAGAGAGTATGAAGGCTGGAAGGAACGTAGTGACGATCGCAACCATCGCAGCCACAAACTGGCTTCGCGCCAGCACGGAGATCGCCAGTCCCATCCCCAGGGCGGTAAGCAAAAAGAGCGCAGCGGATCCAATGAGAACCGTCAGAGAACCACGCAGCGGAACATGAAACAGGAAGACCGCCATCGCAGTCGACAACATCATTCCGCCCATTCCCATCACGAAATAGGGGACCAGTTTGCCCAGCAGGATTTCGGTTTTTGCTACTGGAGTGACCATGATGCCTTCCATGGTGCCTCGCTCCCATTCACGCGCCACAACCAGCGCAGTCAAGAGAGCTCCAATGAGCGTCATGATGATGGCAATGAGTCCCGGAATCAGATAGTCGCGGCTGGTGAGTGCTGGATTGAACCATATACGCACATCCGCGACGACGGGAACGGCGAGCGGCTGCCCCTGAAGTGTCGCCTGCTGTTGCAGCCAGGTTTGCCAAGTTCCATTCACGTAGTTCTGAATGATGCGCGCCTGATTGGCATCGACGCCATTGATGGTGAGGTGTATCGGAGTCTCCCCGGAGCTCAGAGATCGCCGTGAGAAGTCACTACGCAGCCAGAGGATTGCCTGAACGCGGCCCTGCATCATGGCCTGCTCGGCGGATGCCTGATCGGGGTAGCGCGCCGGATGAAACCAGGGTGAATGATCGAGTTCACTGAGAAAGGAGGCTGTCAGATATGTCGGCTGTTCGACCACCTCGGCAACAGGAACGCTTCGCGCATCGAGTGAAACACCATATCCAAAGATCAACAGGAGAACCAGGGGCAGGACAAAGGCAATAGCGATGCTGGAAGGATCGCGAACGATCTCATAGACCTCCTTGCGCATAAGGCCTTTAACGCGCATCCGGTTCATGATGCCCTCCGGCTGACGCGCTCGTGTTCTTCAATGAGGGAGATGAAGGCGTCTTCCATGCTTGGGTTGGGCTGATCCGCACGCCGTACCCTGCTCTTAATTTCCGTGGGAGTGCCCTCCGCCAGAACCTCTCCCAATGACATCAAGACCAGGCGGTCGCAGTACTCTGCTTCTTCCATAAAGTGGGTCGTCACCAGGCATGTGGTTCCGCCTTGCGCAAGCGCGTTCACACGTGCCCAGAACTCCCGCCGCGCCAGCGGATCGACCCCCGAAGTTGGCTCATCGAGAAAAAGGATGCTCGGCTCGTGCATCAAGGCGCAGGCCAGGGCTAGGCGCTGCTTGTATCCCAGGGGCAGATCGGCGGCATTTGTGGCAATGTAGTTCTTGAGTTCAAGTTCTTCGAGAGCCCATGCAATGCGGTCTTGCTTGCGCCGGCTCTGAAGACCATAGACAGTGGCAAAGAAAGAAAGATTCTGCAGGACACTCAGAGCGCCGTAGAGAGAGAACTTCTGCGAGACATAACCGATGCGTGCTCGGGCCGATGCTGCCCCGGTGCGCAGGTCGGCGCCGGCGACTCGCAAGGTCCCTGAAGAAGCCGGCATCAATCCGCACAACATACGGAAGGTTGTGGACTTTCCGGCGCCGTTCGCTCCAAGCAGTCCGAAAATCTCTCCTTTGTGCACTGAGAAGCTGACGTCCTTCACTGCGGCAAAGGAGCCAAAATAGCGGTAAAGGCTCTTCACCTCAACCACCGGAATGTCATTGGCGGCTGTCTCAGTTGTCTTGGGCAGAGGAGTGGAATGATGCGGATTGCGGTTAAAAAGCAGACTGACAAATGCATCTTCCAGTCGAGCCGGGACAGGTTTCGACAGCCCCTGGGCGACCAGGCGTGCCGGCAAAGTCGGCGCTTCCGCGCTCTTCATCACTATGCGCAGTCCATCCCCTTGGATCACCGAATCTACCACGTCCTGCAGACGGGCGATCTGAGACTGAAGCGCGCGTGGCGCCAGCGCAGCGTCTTTGAGAAGGAAGGAATGACCTTGCATAGGCGCAATGAGGTCCGAAGGGCTTCCTTGCGCGAGAATCTCTCCTTCGTGCAGAAGAAGAACATGGTCGCATCGCTCGGCTTCGTCCATATAGGCCGTGCTTAAAAGGACTGTCACCTTTTCATGGATCACTTGGTGCTGAATGATGCTCCACAATTCCCTGCGCGAAATTGGGTCCACTCCGACGCTGGCCTCATCGAGAAGCAGTAACTTCGGAGGATGAATCAAGGTGCATGCCAGTCCCAGCTTCTGCTTCATTCCGCCGGAAAGTTGTCCGGCCCGGCGCGTGCGAAAGGGGCCGAGCGCCGTCATGGTCAACAGTTCATCGAAGCGCGCCTTGCGACCGTCTTCCGAGAGGTTGTGCAGATCGGCGAAGAGCGTCAGGTTTTCTTCGACCGTAAGGTTTTCATACAGGCCAAAGCGCTGCGGCATATAGCCGATCCTGGCTTGGAGTTGCAGGGAGTCGTCGGGCAGCGCATGACCGAGTACTTGAAGCGTCCCGGCATCCGGCTGAAGGATGCCAGCAAGAAGACGAAGAAGCGTGGTCTTGCCCGCTCCGTCCGGCCCGATGAGCGCGGCCATGTTGCCTTCGGCGATCTCGAAGGAAACGTTCTTCAGCGCATTCTTGCGGCTTGTTCCCTTACCAAAGGATTTGCTGAGATTGTTGACGACGATCACGCCCATCTCATCTTTCCTCACAGGGATGGGCTTCGACTCCGCGAGCGGGATTGTTGCTGAGAGGAATGATGACCGTCGCCGGCATGCCCAGGCGCAGACGATGATCAGGATTGCAGGCATATATGCGCACCCGATAGACAAGCTGCGAGCGCAGTTCCGTGGTTTCTACATTCTTAGGCGTGAACTCCGACACGGGTGAGATGAATCCCACCCAGCCCGCGAAGCGTTGCCCGGGAAAGCTGTCCACTTCAATGGATGCGCGCATGCCCAGGGCGATTTTGCCCATCTGCGTTTCCGGCAGGTAGGCACGTACCCAGAGCGGATTGTCGAGGGCGAGAGTGAAAACCGGTGTCTGCGGGGTCGCCATGTCTCCGGGCTCCAGAATTCTGTTCTGGATGACGCCTGAGGCAGGAGCATAAAGCTGGGTATCGGCCAACTGCTTTTGTGCCAAAGCCAGTGCCGCCTGGTCCGCCTTAAGAGTCGCCTCCGCTGCGGCGATGTCTTCCTTGCGGGGCCCGATTACAGCCAGTTGAAGGGCTTGCTGTTTGGCGGCAAGAATCTGCTCGGTGGCGGCCAGGTCAGCCTTCTGGGCCAAGTAAGAGCGCTCTGCATCATCCCGAATCTGTAACGAAACGTACTGCTGCTTCGCCAGGGTTTGCTGGCGGCGAAAAAGCAATTCTGCATTTTTCACGTTGGCCTGTGCGGCGGCAACGTTGGCCTCTGCCGCCTGAACATCGGCACGTGCCTGAGCAATCTCTTCGGGACGGCTCCCCGCATGCAGCCTCGCCACAACCTGCTGCTGCGCTGCCGCAAGCGCCTGATCCTGCGCCACGGCGTCGGAAAAGCGCTGCTGAACCAACTGGCCAATCAGCTGCCCCTCGTGCACCGCGCTGCCTTCGTCCACCAGGAGCTTGTCAATTCGCTCGTTATCATTAAAGGCGATCTGTACCTGGCGAATGTCGACATTGCCATAGATTGTGACGTTGTCGCTCACCGTGTCCTTCTGGTGAAGCCTGCGCCAGAAGAAGAAGCCCACCGCAACAAGAATGACCAGTGCCACGATCGAAATGCGCTTTTTGACAGAAATCATAAGGACTCCTTCAACTCGTGTTCCTGCTCAATTCGAGGTGCTGCCATCGAGAAGAGAGTTGATGTGTTCAATATCCAGAGGCGTCAATACCCCCGCTGCCGCCTTGAGCTGGGTTCTGGCCACCAGTTGCGTATAAAGAGCCAGATAGTAGTTGCGCTGCGCCGCCGCATAGTTTGTTGTCGCAGTCAGCAGATCGATGATCGACCGGCTCCCAATCTCGTAGCCCTTGCGCGTGCCCGCGAGCGAGATCTCCGCAGAAGTGATGGATTGCTGAGCTGCGTGATACTGGGCAACGCTGTTTTCAAGATCGAGGAATGCCGTCTGCGTATCGACCGTGATCTGGTCCTGCGTATTCGCCACATTCTCCCGGCTGGCTCGCGCCAGTGCCTGTGCCTGGTGAATACTTGCGCGTGTGTGTCCGCCTTCGAAAATCGGAACGGAAAGGTTCAGCGATGCACCCACCTGGTCGATGGCGACGGGCGGTATCAATGTACCTGCCGCATGTTGCCCGACCCCGCTTAAGGTCAGGGTGGGCCATCGTGCTCGCTGCGCGTACTGAACCTGCTGTTCGGAAACATGAAGTGTTGCCCTTGCTTGCTGCAAGAGAGGCTGGTTCTTGACTGCGGCGGCAACCCAGGCATCCGCCGTATCCGGCTGGGGACCCATTGCTTCAAGAGTCGTGACGTCCCGCAGAGTCCCGATCGGATTGTGTGTGAGACGTGCCAACTGATTCCTGGCCACCGCAACAGCATTCTTTGCTGCTATCAAATCCGCATTTGCGGCGTCGAGTTGCGCCTGGGCCTCCTGGACGGTGATGATGTCGCCGGTCCCAACTTTCAGGCTGGTATTCGTCTGGTCATAAATGCTCTTGAGCAGATCGACCTGCTGCTGCGCGACTCGCTCGCTAGCCTCCGCCTGGAGCACACCGAAATAAGCCTGTGTGACCTCCAGCGCAACGACTTGCTGCGCATAGGCGAGGGCTGCCTCACTGGCCTGAATCCTGCTGTCCGCCTGCTTCAGGGCAACGAGGCTCTGACCATCGAACAGAGACTCCGTGAGACTGGCGCTGAAGACATCGGAATGATAACCGGTGGAAATGGTTTGAGCGCCGAAGCCGGTTACGCGTCCCGTGTACATGCCCCCGCTGGTAAAGGCATTGACATGAGGAAGCAACGTCGAACGCGCCAGAGGTTTACCAGCCAGCTCCGCATCCAGCTGTGCGCGAGCTTGCGCAATGATCGGAGAGGTGCCTGCCGCCTGCTGATAGGCAGTTGCCAGATCCTCCACGGTTGTCTGTGCTGCGGCCTGCGTCGCGCCCCACAGGATCGCCAACAGAGCCGATGAGAACGCCCAGGTCAAGCACCTGAACAGGGAGGTTCTTCTCCCTCCTGGAGGGAGATCAAAGTATCTTCTTATCGGGAATACTCTCATTGCATTCACCTGACTGCATCGCCAGCTTTTCGCCGAATGGTGAGTTGCCCTCACCTGGCGTTTTGCAGCGCCTCGAAAATCGGCTCTCCATCTCCAATAACTTTCGTTGCCAAAGCGAGCCGCACGATCTTCACAGCTTCTAACACCGTGCAACTTGGACCGAGAATCAGGCTCTTCATTGCTCACCTCGAACGTTCCTTCAGAACCTGCGTCGCGCAGGTGAAGAAGTTACATACGCAGGGGGTGACCAGCCGATAGTACACGGAGGTTCCCTCACGACGATCTTCGACGATTCCATGTGCGCGCAATAATGCTAAGTGCTTCGAGACAGTCGACAGGTCGCCGCCAACGAGCTCTCGGAGCTCTCCAACCGAACTCTCGCCACGGCTAAGCCGGTCTACAATCAGTAGCCGTGACTCGTGAGCAAGAGCCTTCAGCATCCTTGCCTGTTTCGCAAACGTTTGTCGCTTATCCATTGCCACTCCATTGCCCTGTTGGCCAATTTGCCATGTAGGTGCGTCCGCAATCAGTGACTTTCATCACACCGAGTCATTTTGATTTCGCGGGCTCGCTCACCAGCCTCAGCGAAAGGCGAGATGGGGCTTCCATCGAACTACATGAGTGAGTTGTTGGAGCTTCGCAAAGGTGCGCTGAAATCAGCGCCGAATTTCAATGATGTCCCGCAAATCGGCAAGCCTTCTCCGGAACTGCTGTGAAATGGACAGTCGCTCGATTGTACGAATCGACAAACGATACGACACTCTTCGGCGGCCGTCTCCCGTCAAGGCGGCAAGTCCACGATCCAGCCATTCATGCGAACGGTGCGCCGGACCTGAGCGGGTGCTGGCCGTCTCGCTCGCTACCTGCATCGCAGCAGTGCTTTTGGCGCTCAGCGCCAGGCTGGCTCAACCCCTCGGCACCGCGCCGCGATGGGCTATGCCATCCAGGGCAAGATCGCTGCGCCACCGAAAGACGCATCTCTCAACGCCGCCAACGGGCTGTGAGCGTCATTTCCCATGCTGACGATGCCACCCGGATATCCTCAGGCGTCAGCGCGGAATGGGGAAGATTTGCCAAAGACATCGCCTTTGCTCTATTTCAGGTGGTGCGATGGATCAGTACCGTGCCCACACGACCGACCAAGCTCATCTGACTCAGCGGGGCGAATGATGAGGCGGCCATCTCTTGTGAGTTGATAGTTGCGAGGCAGATCCTTGCCAACGATCTGATCGCCGGTATTCGAACCCTGCACGTGGTGGGTCAGCGTGTGCGTTGACTCATCAACGTCATAGCTTCCGAAGGACGCCTCGGATCCCCCACGAACGAGACGTGCGGAAGGCGGGTCTTGCGGTGCGCAACACCGTGCTTCCAGCGGTTCTTCCTCCCATGAAATCAATGAAAATCATGCGAAGTGACCGCGAGGTTGCTGTACGCGAGCGATGTCAAACGGGTTGCTTTGACGTGGATGACGTTGTCCTGGTTTTGGAGCGGCCCTTCCACCAGAAGAAACCGGCTGCGTGAAACGGTCAGCCGGTCTCTTTCATAGAGGGCGGGCGTGACAATCACGTTGGCAATGCCCGTTTCATCTTCCATGGAAATAAAGATGAAGCCCTTCGCAGTTCCGGGTCGCTGACGCGCAATGACACACCCAGCTATCCGGACATGTTCGCCGTCGCGGCAGGATCGCAACTCTTCAGCGGAGAGAACGTTTTGTTCACGCAGAGCTGCGCGTCGGTAATACAGTGGGTGCCTGCCTGTCGTCAGCCCCGTTCCCGCATAGTCTGCCATCAGGCGCTCTTCAATATTCATCTGTTGCAAGGGTAGCGCCCCTGAGGTTTCGCGCAGAGCTGTACAGTTCTGTCGGAATAACGGACCCTCCAGCTTGCCCGCCCGTTCAACCTGCCAAAGAGCATCACGCCGGTGCCGGATACCTTCAAGTCCATTGAGCGCCCCAATTTGTGCCAGCCGATTCAGCTCTTTACGCGCCAGATAAGGCACACGCTGCGCCAGATCGTCCGCGGAGTGAAAAAAGCCATCCCGCGCGCGCGTCTCTCGCAGCATCTCGGCTGCGGACCTGCTCAGGCCTTTTGCATATCCCAGCCCCATGCGCAGAGAGAGTGATCCATCCGTTTCGTGCTCGATGGTGCAAGGCCAATCGGATGCCTGCACGTCAATAGGTTTTACACGAAGGCCGTGGCGTTGTGCATCCTTCACCAGCACAGCGGGCACATAGAATCCCATGGGCTGATTATTGAGAAGGGCACAGGTGAACGCAGCAAGATAATGCACCTTCAGATAGGCTGAGGCATACGCGATCAAGGCAAAGCTGGCGGCGTGCGATTCAGGAAATCCGTAAAGCGCAAATGAGCTGATCTGTTGCACGATCGTATCCTGTGTGGTGGCATCGATACCCTTTGCCGCCATGCCGGCGCGCAGCTTCCCTTCAAGATTCCGCATGCGCTCCCACGAGCGACGCATCCCGACCGCACGCCGCAGTTCTTCAGCCTCCGCACCAGAAAAATCAGCAACTGTCATGGCGATGCGCAAAAGCTGTTCCTGAAAGAGCGGCACTCCGAGTGTTCGCTTCAGAACAGGTTCGAGGGAAGGATGAGGATACGTAATCGCTTCCCGCTTTTGCCGGCGTCGCATGTAGGGATGCATCATCTGGCCGACAATCGGTCCTGGCCGGATGATCGCAACCTGTACCACGAGATCGTAAAAGCGCTCGGGATAATTGCGCGGGAGCGAAGCCATCTGCGCTCTGCTTTCAACCTGAAACATGCCCACCGTGTCGGCCTGCTGCAGAACGCGATATACCGCGCCATCCTGCGGCAACTGGGCAAGGTCGATTCGCTCACCATAATGCTCGGGGATCAATTCGAGACAGTCTTTCAGCACCGCCATCATGCCGAGGCCCAGCAGGTCTACCTTGATGATGCCCAGATCAGCACAATCTTCCTTGTCCCACTGAACCACAGTTCGGCCTGGCATGGTGGCACGCTCTAATGGCACGACATGATTCAGCTTTCCCTGGCAGATGACCATGCCACCACTATGCTGCCCAAGGTGTCGAGGCAGGTCCTGAATGCGCATCGACAACTCAAGATATTTGGCGATCCGCGGGTGATGGATATCGAAGCCTGCGTGCTGAAACGAATGCGCCATCGTGTCCGTCTGGCCGCGCCACTCCCATTGGCTGACAAGGCTTGAAAGACGTCCAAGTGTATCTTCGTCGAAGCCCAGAGCCTTGCCGGTCTCTCTCGCAGCCGATTTGCCCCGGTAGGAAATGACGTTGGCGGTCATGGCAGCACCCAGCTCGCCGTATCGCTGGTAGATATACTGAATGGCCTGTTCGCGCTGCTTTTCCGACGGAAGATCAAGATCGATGTCCGGCCACTCGTTGCGGCTCTCAGAGAGGAATCGCTCAAAAAGCAGTTCCATTCCCACAGGATCGATCGCCGTGATTTCCAGGCAATAGCAGACGGCGGAATTGGCAGCACTGCCCCGGCCCTGCACCAGGATGCCGTGCGCCTTGCAGAAGCGGATGATGTCCCAGACAATCAAAAAATATCCGGCGAAGCCGAGTTTTGCGATCAAACCAAGCTCATGGTCCACCTGTTTTTTGGCCCGTTCCATCAGCACGTGATCGTTCTTCGGTCCATACCGCCGCTCAATGCCCTCTGCGGTGCGCTTGCGCAGAAAGCTGTCCATCGTCTCGCCATCCGGAACCGGGTAGCGTGGAAACTCATACCCAAGGTCATCGAGTTGGAAGTCGAGTCGCGAGGAAAGGACAACGCTGTTCTCCACCGCTCCCGGAATGTCGCGGAAAAGATCCGCCATCTCGCACGCAGCCTTCAAATGCCGTTGGGCATTCAGTGTGAGGAGGCGTCCGGCCTGATCCAGTTGAACATGGTGGCGAATTGCCGTGAATAGATCCTGAATCTCGCGGTCATACGCCGTTGCGTAGCGTACCCCATTGGTGGCCAAAACGGGCAGCTTCAGTGCCTGCGCAATGCGGAGTGCCGCCTGATTGCGCCACTCCTCTGCGCGTTCCCCATGGCGCTGCAATTCAATGAAGACCTGCTCCCGCCCGAAGATTCGTACCAACTGCTCCGCCACTTCACGGCCCGCCGCTTCACCGCCACTGTGGAGTGCTGCAGCCAGAGGTCCCTCATCCCCGCCCGTGAGGCAAATCAGGCCGGTTGCATATTGGCTCAGGTCGTCCAGGGTTGCCGCGCCGGCGCCCTTGCTTCTCTCACGCATCTTGAACTGCGTAATGAGCTGGCATAGATTCTGGTAGCCGGCGCGCGAGGCGCACAGCAGCGGAAGCCGTACCGGTTCTTCGAGATGTTGATGGGGCAGCCAGGTTGCAGGCTGCAGGCGCGATCCCAGCGAGGAGACGGAGACCTCAGCGCCGATGTGCGCACGGACACCGCTGCGCTTGCCAGATGTATGGAATCGTGCGGCGCCGTAGACACCGTTGTGGTCCAGCAGGGCCATCGACGGTATTTCAAGTTCCGCGGCGCGCTCCATCAGGCTTTCAGGTTGTGCGGCAGCTTGCAGGAAGCTGAATGCGCTCGCAGCATGCAGCTCAACATACTCAGTCATACAAAGCCACCATTTGCCACTGTGCATGAATCAGGTCGCGTGCCAGGCAACAGTACAGCATGGCCCCGTCGCGCGTACGCGCTATCACATCCCACTCTTCCCGCGCCCAATGCATTGGATTCCACCATTCCCCGCTGGACTGCCATGGCCCATATGCTCGCGCGACCGTGTAGCGCGCTGCTCGAAAGACAAACGCTGCCGGCTGCGTATCTTGGCATGTCACGGACACAGTCACCATAGGTCTCAACCAGCGCATCGCTGGCCGGGCTGGCACCGCTGCACATTTGCCAGTCTGCGCTGCAGGAATTGAGAACGGCTCCACGCGGAATCGATCGGGCTGATGCGTATCTTGCAGTACGGCACGGCCTGCGTTTTCCTCTCCAACAACGGCCCGGATGCGCGCCAGCGTCAGATCCAGTCGTCCGGGCTCAGGCAGTTGCGGCGCGAACAATCCAAGTTGTGCTACACGGGGGCTGCCGGTCTCGGCGTTCAGTGTTGCGCCCAGAATGGCGGCCGATGGTGGGTGTGCTGCCAGATCCAGATGGAGCAGCTTCAACCAGAACTGCCGGTCATTACCAGGCAACGCGGGACGCACCGTTTGCGAGTGTGTCATGCCTCCATCCAGATCCAGCGTCAGGGTCACCGAAGCCAGCACAACCAATTGAGTGATGGCGCGCAAGATAACTTGTTCCAGAAGAAGACGGACGATAAAGAGCAGGGCATCAAGCGATTCAATCGGTGAGTCGAGCTCCATGTGTTCTTTGAGCGTCAAGCCCTGCTCAAGGGGCTTGAATAGATGGTTCTTTTCTCCTCGCGCCAACTGACGCAGACGCTTTCCCTCCTGGCCTAATCGCGCTACGAGATCTTTTTCTGGAAGTGCCGCCAGGGTGCCCAGCGTCGAGATGCCCCAGAGTGCAAAGGTCTCCTTTTGTTCGGCAGTCAGATCAAGCACCATCAGCGGCAAGGAGGCAAGTGCGGTGCATTCTTCACCGCGAGGGATCACTTGTACCGGCGCTTCCGGCGACAACCCCTTTGCCAGGGACAGAGCAGCATCAAAGTTGCCACTCACGGCGATGCACGCCTCGATGCCCAGTTCGCAGATGCGCCTGAGAAGGTCGCACGCAAGAGTTTCAGGCGATCCGAACAGCTTGCCGGTTCCTGCAATGTCGATGACGTATGCGCATGTGCCTGCAATGCTGCAGTCTTCCACGCGTGGCGAGAAATGACTTGCACAGTCCAGAATCGCGGCTTTCGCGGTTGCTTCTTCGTCTGGCGCGCGCTGCAGCACCGCAACTGCGGGAAAGGCCTCAAGCTCAACCTGCGTCATCCCATGCTCCACCCCCAGCGCCTTCGCCGCGGCATTTGCCACACATACCTGTTGCAGCGGGGGGCTGCCATCCAGCACAGCGCATGCGCGGCTGCGCAGTGCTGGCCTCAGTCGCAGCTGCGCCTGCGCGGGAAAATCTCGCGCATAGATGCAGGCATAGAGCTCTGCGGTCCGGCTCATCGAGCACCTGCCCAGGCAGAATGACTTGCCCAATGTCCGATGGTTGCCCTCTGCGGAGGCTTGCGCATCGAAGCAGCGTTGGCAGGGTGTGATGCAAAGCGGTGCCGCTCCACTTCAACGCAATATGCCATTCCCGTAAACACGGTGCGCTCGTCTTCCCTTCCAGTGGCAGATTGAAACTGCAACAGCAACTCCGCGCTGCTCTTGGTGCACGCATGCTGCGTCAGCACCACGAGGCTTGTCTGCGTACGCTCCGCTGCCGCCCGATACCGAAACCACGTTGCCAGTGGGACACGCGATGCGTACTCAGGCGCAATGCTGCCGAAGTCCAGAACAATGGCGCTGAATCCACCCGCCTGCAGGAGAAGATCGCTAACACGAAGTCCCTGCTCGATGCGTGCCCATGGCTTGTCCTGCGGCGCGTGCAGGCTCATGCCGCGCCCGCGCGGATGGGTTGCCTGTGCCGAATCTGCCTGCTTCCGGGACATGCCCGGCTGCGGTGTCGGGCGACTCGCAGCGGCTATCTCCGCGTGCAACAAGCCGCCAATCGCCGCGGCAAGTCCCTTGGTCTCTCCACGCGGGTGCCCACCGCAGCCACCACCGTGCAGACCTTTGATCGCGGGCGGCGGAACCATATACTTCTCCGGAAGCACAAACTGATAGTGGGCGTCATCTCGCTTCTTTTCCGGAACGACTCCACATCGGACCCACAGCAGCCGGTCCAGATCAACTCCGGCGGCGGCTGCGGATTCGGGGTGCAGTGCATCCGATACGTCAACCCAGGCGGCCACTCGATCCGAGTGAGTGATACGGGCTATCAACGAGAGGGCCAGTGAGGTTCTTCCACTGCACTCAGGGCCGGACAGTTCTGTGATTGCGCCAATCGGGATGCCTCCTTCGAGCAGTGTGTCGACCGCAGTGACCCCCGTCGGTGTGACCGGTCTGCTGACCTTCACCGCCGGGGTCAGGGCAGAGGGAATGCGGTGGGCAAGAGCGGATTCAATCTGGTGCCGAATTGTGGAGGCGGAAGGCATGGAACAATATTCGCCTTATATTCGCCTTTCCTGCCCATCTCTGCAAGACCACACTGCACTTATCCCAGTGCAAAACAATGCCAAGCCCCTGAAATAAAGTTGTTTATTTTGTTCTTTGGCTACACTGAAGCCTATGTGTGGACGTTACGGGCGTCGGTCAGACAAGCAGCGCATCGCAGAGTGGTTTCGCACCCACAATACGGATGTGTTCAATGAGGAGTACTACGAGATGCAGCACCTCTGCTTCACGCCCTCCTACAACATTGCTCCGGAAAGCATCCAGCCGGTGGTGCGCCTTGACGACGAGACCGGAGAGCGCGTCGTGGTGCTGATGAAATGGGGGCTTGTGCCCTATTGGTCCCGTGGGCCAAAGGCTAGCTTCAGCTCCATCAATGCACGATCAGACAAGCTGGCGACCAGCGGCGCGTGGCGCGAACCATGGAGGCATCGACGTTGCCTGATACCCGCCAACTTCTTCTACGAGTGGGAGCCCCTTACCAAGGAAGAGGAGAAAAAGAAGATCAGCAAGCCCTGGGTGGTGGCCATGCAGGATGATCGTCTCTTTGCCTTCGGTGGCATCTGGGATCGATGGAAGGGCAACGATGTGCGCAGCAACGAAATGATCGTGGAGAGCTTCAGCATCATCACCACCGATCCCAATGAGCTGCTCGAGCCATTTCACAACCGATGTCCGCTCATTCTTGAACCCAGAGACTACGAACGATGGCTGGCGCCGGCTGACCCATCGCATCTGCCGGTCGACCTGGTAAAGCCATTGCCTTCTGAGGAGATGAAGGCATGGCGGGTGGCAAAGCTTCAAGGCAATGGGCCGCATCTGCTGGAGCCGGTGACAGCTGGCGGAATGGAAGCTGCGCGCGGGCTTTTTTGAATGCAGGAGAACATGGCCGCCTACTTCACAGGTTTGGCTGCGCCTACCTGGGTGGCCGTAGCGGTGTAGAGATGGCAGTTGTCTGTCGTCTCTTTGAAGCGAAAGTAAGGATGTACGAAGAGCATCGCGCGCGCATCGCCTGACCCCTCCGCCAGGTCGGTCAGCCATACGCCGTCCGGCTGGCGCTGGTTGTGCACATGCAGCCAGAAGCCCTTGTGCAGATTGGCCAGCAGGCCGCCGCCAATCTTGAGGTCACGCACGGACCGGATGTTGAGATCGATCAGTTCGCCGGTTTCTTCATCCACTGAAATGGTTCCCTGAATCACCTGGGCAAAACGCTGGTTCAGGTTCCTGGCCTGGAAGTGCGGATTCGGCACGATGTCAAAGAAAAGTACGCTGCGGCCATTCACCAGCTCGCGATGCCCATTGGTGAGCATCATGGCAGAGAGCAGGTCTTCGACTTGCTGGTCCTGTTTGTCGGTTTCTTTGGTTGCGTTGGAGGGGTTGCTGTACTTCAGGGTCTCTTTCATCACCCGATCGTCTTCTTTGCGGGCCTGATCGGGCGTGAGTGTTTTGCCGTTTTTTGAAAGGGTGCGCTGAATTGCGATGCCATTCACGTAGAACTGGTCATTAACCTCGATGGTCTGGCGCTTGATGTTGCCTTTGCTGTCTGTTTCAGTGGCATCGTCAGTGACGCGGCACTCATAGCGTTCGCGCTCAGCCGCAACTTTCTTCTGGTTGGCGAGGGCGCGCTGCAACAGTTCCGCAGGATTGGGCAACGGCTGCTGCGGTGTGGGACGCGGAGTTTCTGCACACAGAATGGCAGCGAAAGCAAGACAGACTGTGAAGCGGAGCGAGAACGGAATCAGGGATGCGGTCACGCAGGAAACTCCCGCGGGGCGGTTCAGACGGGTTGCTGCGTCAGGTACAGGCACTGGCGCGGGATCAACGGCTGACTCAGTAAAGCAACTGGATAGCTCCGAGATCAGCCGATGACGGGAAGGACGGGAAGATTGTGTTGCTCCATGGCTTCGGTCACCACGGCATCGAGCTGTTTCAGCACTTCGTCGGTGCTCATGGTGTAGACCTCGCGCCGCGCATCGTAGCCTTCTTCCACAAGTTGCTTGAGATAACGGCCGGCAATCTGAGCGGCGAGTTGGTCTGTGATGACCTTGCCGGTGCGCTTCTTCTGTTCGACCCATGCTTCGGAGGGCAGTGCAATCCACATGGGACGACCGTTCACGTCGAAGCGGACATCAATGGCATCGGCGTGGCGGGTGGCGATGGCCACCATGTTGGCCTTCCAGCGGCAGTGCAGGTCTTCATTCGTCCAGCGGTCGGTTACGTGAAAGTCCTCGTACATGCCTCTAGCCTATCGTTCCGGTCGAGCGAGAGCAAGTGACGGCGGTTTGGCTGGTGGACTCGCATGTTGAAGCACTGGTAGACTGAACAGGTTGCAGTGGCTGTGCCTCCAACCTGTACGGACCCGCCTGCAAGTTCACTGATTGAAGAAGGATAACGAGACACCGTGGATACTCAAACCCGTCATGCCCTGAAGGGCGATAAGTTTGCCGAGGCTACCAGGACCGGCGTCAGCTGGGTCAGCGATCACCGCCAGGGCGTGGTGCGCTGGGTGGTGAGCGTGGTCGTGGTGCTCGTGGTGCTGGTTTCGGTGCTGGTGTTTTGGAATGTGCGCACGGCCTCTGCCGATGCGGCTCTGGGTGCGGCGATGGATACGTACTCGGCTCCTCTGGCGATTCCCGGCGCACCACCGCAAAAGGGTGTGTACGCCACGGCCAGCGAGCGGGCAAAGACGGCCAATCAGCAGTTTCTGACAGTGGCGCAGCAGTATAGCTGGCTGCCGCAGGGTGCGCGGGCGCACTACTTTGCCGGTGTCACCTACGAGGATCTGGGACAGAACAGCCAGGCTGAGACGGAGCTGAAAGAGGCAGCCGGCTCCTGGAATCGTAACCTCGCAAACCTGGCCAAGCTGGCGCTGGCGGGTCTTTATCACCAAACCGGTCGCGACGACGAGGCGATCAGCCTGTACAACGAATTGGCCTCCAAGCCGTCCACGACGGTACCGGCGGCGGTAGCGCAGCTTGACCTGGCCGACCTGTATGCGGCAACCGGGAAGAAGGAGCAGGCGCGGGCGTTGTGGGCCAAGGTGAAGGACGCGGACAAGGACGGCATGGCCGGCTCAATCGCAGCGCAGAGGCTCAGCACCGGCCAGTAATGGGGATGAGCATTTCGAGAGGCGCCTGCGTCAGTCGGATGTATGTGTGCAGCTTCCGCAGCCCTCGCAGGTTGGATGGAAATCGCTTCCGTCAGCATGGATGATTCGGTGCGCCAGTCCGCGGACGAGGGTGTGCTTGCGGCCCTGGTCGACGAGTACGCGGGGACTCTCTATCGCGTTGCCTATTCCGTATTGAAGAACCAGCAGGATGCTGAAGATGCAGTGCAGGAGGCATTTCTGCGTGTGTTGCGGCATCGCGCCATGCTGGGCGAGGTACGCGACAAGCGTGTGTGGCTGATCCGCATCGTCTGGAACATTGTGCTGGACCGGAAACGGCGAGCCAAGACGCGCCCGGAGACGGATGACATTGCCGAACTGGGTCGCGTATTGCCCGCCAGCGGCTTGAGCGCGGAGGAACGCGCGGCGGCAGCTCAGCACCATGCGCAGATTCTGGCGCTGGTGGAGCAATTGCCGGCCAAGGAGCGGGAGGTTCTGACGCTCTCTGCTTTTGACGAGCTATCCAGCGTGGAGATTGCCGAGGTTCTGGGCATTACGGAATCGAGTGTTCGTTCCCGCCTTTTCCGTGCGCGCAACCTGATGGCCAAGTTGCTTGAGCGTCCAAGGAGTGTGCGATGAAGCCGGCGGATCCCCGTGAATTCGTCAATGGGTTGGGCAAAGTTGCCGAGGCAGAAGAGGTGTTGCGCCGGGTGGCGAGCCTGCCTGCGCCCGAGGGTTTGGAAGAACGCGTGAAGGCGCTGCTGGCCGTGGAGCCGCGCACGGGCCGGGTACTACAGTGGCCTCAGGCAACGGATCCCGGCGTGCGCCGGACAGACAGCGGTTGGCGACGCGGCATCGCGGCTGCAGCGCTGGTCGCGGTGGTCACTGGAGGCAGCTGGAGTGTGTATCTTCGGACGCAGGCAGCACATCCGCCGGCAGCTACGGTGAAACCGCCACGGCTCGCGGGGCCGGGCAACTTCTCGAGCGCGGGGGCTGTGCGGACGCCACAAACGCTTGTGGCGCCGACCGTTCATCCCAAGGCACAGCAGGAAGCTGTGCCGAGTGCAGGAAAAAAGCCCGATGCAGGCGCTTCCAAGGCACATGTCCATAAGCCCAAAGGGCAGCGGACTGGCGAGGCTGGCCTGGCGCCGTAAGCAGCCTCTGCACTCTTATTCCGGTTGCATGACGAAGCGAATCACGATGCCGAGGATCGCCAGGACGGCAGCGGCCCACACGGCGGGCTGGTAGCCGTACACATAGAAGCCATCGACCAGCCGCGAGGCCACGACAATCATGGCGGCGTTGATGAAGATCGTGAAGATGCCGAACGTGAGGACGACGAGCGGAAAGGTAATCAGCTTGAGGAAGTATCCGAGGGTGGCGCTCAGGAAACCAATCACGATCGCAGCGATGAGGGCAGAAGTCGTGGTGGTGATATAGAAGCCCGGTACCACGCGGGTGGTTATCATCAGCGCGACCGCACTTAGAATCCACTGGACCATCAACCGGAACATGCGAACAGACCTCTTCTACTCCTGGATTGCAGCTCCAACGGAGGGGTACAGGTAGGATGCCACAAGCGGGTAAAAATGGAATTCCAATTCTGCGGGGAACGGTACAAATGTCATCCGTATTGACACCGGCGGGTGAATGAAGTTGTGATGGACTGGGCGGAGAGTCCGAGATCTGAATCATTCGAGGCGACTTTGATACCTCTTCTTCAGGAAGGCCGGGTGCTTGGCTCACCCGAGGCGAATTTTGTGGTGATGGAAGTGCAGGCCGAGGGAGGATCGCAGGAAACTGCGCATCACCTGGTTCCGTTGCACGTGCATCACAAGGATGATGAGGCCATTTTTGTGCTGGAGGGCGCTCTTCGCATCAAGCTTGGAAGCGAGGAAGAGACGACGCCGGCTGGCGGCGGAGTTTTCGTACAACGTGGCACGCCGCACACATTCTGGAATCCAAATCCGGAGCCTGTCCGGTTCCTGATGGTGATGGCGCCGCGAATTTTTCTGCTGATCCAGGAGCTCAACATTCTGCCGGAGCACACGCCGGAGGCGGTGGCCAAAGTGTATGAAAAGTGCGAGTCGACGGTGCTGGAGCCGCTGGCGGCAGCATCCCCGGCAGAGCCGAGCGGGCCAATAAGCCTTTAGGATGCCGAGCCATGTTCGAGCGACTGCTTTCAATCCGGCGGGTGAGCGGCGACGGTGTACGCGAAGCCTGCCCCCAGCGCTGGATCGACAACTTTGCGATGCGAAACTTCACCAACGACGCGGTGTTTGACGACACGCTGCCGGTGGGTGACGGCCTGATGGAAGCGGGTCACCGGGTGCCGCTGGATCGGCTTGCCACGGCGATGGAGGACTGGTTTCGCCGTAAAGGATATCTGAAACCGGACGACCGGCTTGAAGTGACAGAGCAGGCACGCTGAGGCGGGCCCGGCTCAAGCTGCGGCGGAAGTGGCGGTGGTGTTGGCTTCTCCCGCGTGCCAGAGGTGAAACTCGGCTTGGCGGCGGGCCTGGAGCCCGGGAGCGACTTCCTGGCCGGCGTGATCCCAGCGAAGGAGCTGCTGGGCGGCGGCATCGTACCGTCCCTGATTCAGGTCCTGGAGCAGGGTGGAATGGGCGAGCCGGGCGATGCCGAGGTTGAAGGTGAAGTCAACGAGCGCGTCAAACTGGCCCTGCGTGAGCGGAACTTTGACGAGTTGCTCGACGGCTCTTTCGGCTTCCTGAACGTCCCACTGGAGGATGACGCAGGCTTGTTCTTCGGTGATGCCATAGGGATAGTACTCGGGATGGACGATCCGATGGCCGTAGCCGATGGTGGGGTAACCCTCTGCATCCAAATAAGATTGCCCCCGAAAGCCTTCCGCTTGTTTCAAGACTGCCAATCCCGCCTCGCTGAACTGCATGCTGCCCCCTCGCAGGTCTATCTTGACCTTAGTTAAAAGTTAGCAGGACGGAAGAAATAATATGCAAATCCGAGAAAGATTTTAAACACATTTCTTTCAATGTGTTAGATAAATTTTTTGAGGTAAGGGGACTTGACAGAGTTTTTTGCTGGAAGGTTTCTGGAGTTATTCACAGGGGATATGTGCTAGTCTTTCCGAATCTTATTCTGGCAGTATGGGGCTCGCGGCGCACTGCGCAATTCCTCCCTCAACAGTGCATGGATCGTCTCACAACCTGAAGTACGGGATTTCGCACGAAAATTGGTGCGGAAGATAAGTTGAACTTAGGCAAAGGCTTACTTGGTAACAAGGTAGAAGTTACCAATGCTCTTTGCGGAAAATTCGACGTATCTCCTGTAATTCCTTGAGGATACTGGCGTAAAGCCGGTAAAATAGATCAATGCGATTAAGACGAAACGCAAGCAACGTGAACGGGGAAACTTCCTTGCACCTTTGGGTGCTGGTGGGGTTAACCTGCGTAGCGCTGATTGCCGCGGCGCTGACCTTTCCAACGGTGTCAGTGTTTGCGGATGCGCTTTTGTCCAAGCCGACGGCGGATACGCCAGCGGCGACAAGCCCTACACCGGCAATGGAGGGAGCTGGTGAGGCGAAGAAGCAGGACCTGCTGCATGGAGTGGCGTCCTGGTACGGACCCCGGTTCAACGGCCGGAAGACGGCGAGCGGGGAACGGTTCAACATGTATGCCATGACGGCGTGCCACCCGACGCTTCCGTTTGGGACGATAGTGCGCGTGGTGGACCTGGAGAATCATCGGTCGGTTGAGGTACGAATCACGGACCGTGGCGCGCTGAAGCCGGGGCGGATCATCGATCTGTCCTACGAGGCGGCCAAGAAGCTGCACATGGCCCATGATGGGCTGGCGGAAGTAGATCTGCAGGTTCTGTCTCCGAGGACGCCGACACAACCGAACTAAAGTCAGTGCAGGAAAGAAAGCGTAACGGCCAGCCGAATCGGCTGGCCGCTTGCGTTTGGCGGCGGAAAGAAGCATGAATCAGACGGCCCGGACGCTCCGTCCGGGCTTGGGGCCTGCGCTACTGGTTTTCAGGGCGCTTGTAGGGTTTGGTGAGATAGAGCCGCGCTTCGTTGAGGGCGCCCTGGGTGTTGTCGTTGGTCTGGATGGCGAGACGGTATTCATTGACGGCGCGGTCGCGTTGGCCGGTGAGGTCAAAGATCTTGCCAATCTGAATGTGGCTCCAGACTTCAGTCCAAGGTGGCTCGTCGTCGCCGCGGAGGGCATCGCGGTAGGCGTTGACGCTGGCCTGGTAGTTGCGCTGGGTGAAGAGGACTTCGCCGATGCGGTAGTCGGCGAGGGAGCTTTGCGGGTTGGCCTGGAGGGCTTTCTGGTATTGCGCGAGGGCGCCTACGAGGTCGCCCTGGGCGACGAGCTGCTGGCCCTTGAGGATGGCGATGCGGACCTGGAGGTCGGGAGTGGATTTGAGGACCCAGCCGTCGGGGTCGATGGAGATGCTGCGGGGACGGCCGAAGGTGTCAATGACGAACTGGGAGTCTGTGCCGACGACGTCGACTTTCTGATTGACGGTTTTGCCTTCGGTATCCACGCGGATGTCGACGGGCATGTTGAAGAGGTCGAGGTCCTGGGTGATGTCGCCGATGGTGCGGAAGCCCTTGTTATTGCCGAGGCGATAGACGCTGTATTTGTTTTTGAAGGTGGGCGCGCCGGTGCCATCGACCCACTGGGCGAAGAAGGGCGTGAGGTTCTTCTGGCTTTGGGCTTCGGCGACCTTCTCAAAATCGTCTGAAGTGATGGGCTTGTCGGTGTACTGGCTGAGGGCGCCTTTGAGGATGTTGAGAAAGACGGTGTCACCGAGCTCGCCGCGCAACATGTGGAAAATCATGGCGCCTTTTTCAAGGGTCATGGACTGGAACTGGGGCGTGAAGGGATCGAGACGGCCGGCGCTGGAGAGAGGGATGGTGTCGTAGGCCAGGGCGCCAGCGGCGACGTCGTCAAGCGCGGCGCGGAGGGCATTTTTCCCGCTCTCGTTTTCGAGATACATGAGCTCGCCGTAGCGGGACATGCCGTTGGTGATCCAGGCGTCGCTGAGGGTCTGCGGGCTGATTTCGGAGCCCCACCACTGGTGGGCGATGGTGTTGGCGAGGAGGCGGATGCCGGACTTGTCACCCACGCGGGAGCCCAGGATGGCGGCGAGCTCGGGGGCCCAGACGGCGGGCAGGGTGTCGTCGGGGACTTCAACGACGTTGAGGTGTGGTGTCTCGGCTTCGCCAAAGTCTTCGCTGAAAAAGTCGAACTCTTTGGCAGCGGTCTGGGCGAACTGGTTGCCGAAGGACTGGTGGGCGACGGTGAGGTAGACCTTCACGTTACCGGGGCCGGCAGTATAGGGGCCGAGGTAGCGGCCGGCGATGACGGTGCCGGGAAAGCCGGGCTTATCCCACTTGAAATCGAACTGGTCGCCGGGCTTGCCGCTGGCGAGAGAGACGGAGTGGGAGGCGCCTTGCTGGCCGCTGGCGAAGACCTTCATGCCCTGGGGAACACGGATGTGGATCTCGGCGGTGAAGCGGTCGGTCAAGTAGCCGGTCATGGGGAACCAGCGGGCGGGATAGAGGAGGTAGGTGATGGGCTCCTCAATGGCAGCGAGCTTGAGGCCTTCGACGGGGCCGTCTTCCTTGCCTGTGATGACGCCGTTGTACTTGAAGGTCCAGTGCTGGGGTTGAGCCTGGACGATGGGCGTGATGGGTGTGACGCGGATGGTGCCGTCGGCGAGGCGCTCGCCGGTGAGGAGCTTGCCGGCATCGTCGGTAATCTGGGTGATTTTGAGGGCGGGATGGAAGCCGAAGCTGATGTCGGGGGTGTTGTCGGGGGCGGTGAAGGTGACAACGGTGGTGGCGGTAAGGGTGTGGGCGGTGGTGTCGATTTCAGCGTCGATGTTGTAGGCGGTGATGTTGAGGCGCGCGCGCTCCGGCCGCTGGGCGGGGAGCGGCGCGACGGAGAGGACGGCCAGGGCGACGATGCCTGCCAGGGCGCGGGTGCGGAGCGATGGGGAAGCTAAGGACGGGAACAAGTTCCTAAAACCGAAAGCAATCATCATGGTGTGGCAGCCCTTCACGCGGGAGTCACTGATTTTAAATTGCCGGACCAAAGTGTATCTGTTTCAGGATGACACGGATTCGGAAACGGGAGAAGGCAGGCCGGCATAAGCGAGCGCGATCTCTGCGACCCGATCAACAGCGCTTGCCGCGGGTTGAACCTGGACGGGATGCGAAGCGAGCAGGGCACGAACGCGAGCGAGCTCCTGCATCATGGACTTCCGGGGGGTGCCATCGGGTAGCAAGGGGGCGAGCTGTTGGGTGATGTTGGCGGCGGTGAAGTCGCTTTGGAGGAGCTCTGGCACGACGCGGCGGCCGGCGATGAGGTTGGCCATGGCGACGTGGGGTACGGTGACGACTCGCTGGGCGATGGCGTAGGTGAGGGGCGAGACGCGATAGACGACGATAAATGGATTGCCGATGAGTGCGGCTTCGACAGTGGCGGTGCCGCTGGCGACGATGGAGGCGCGGGCATGGAAGAGCGCGGCGCGGGCGTCTGAGGTGAGGCGGATGGTGAGGTTTTCACTTTCCTGTGCGACCATGCCGGCGACTTCCGCCCGTTGTTCCGCGGTCAGAGTGGGGGCGAGCGGGAGGATGAATTGCGGCTCCGGATTGCCATGCTCCAGATGCCAGTCATGAAAGAGCAGGATGGCGGCCTTGAGCATTTCCGGCAGGTTGCTGCGAATTTCTTTGGCGCGGCTGCCGGGCAGGAGGCCGATCCACGGCTTTGCCGGGTCAAGCTGATGCTCGGCAGCGAAGTTGGCGCGGGAGATGGCGGGTGCAGGCAGGTCGGCGAGGGGATGGCCGATGAAGCGAGCCCGGACGCCATACTCGCGGTAGAACTGCTCTTCGAAGGGGAAGATGACGAGCATCTCGTCGATGTATTTCTGGACGAGCCGGATTCGGTGCTTCTTCCATGCCCAGAGCTGGGGGCTGACGAAGAAGAGGACAGGCACGCCGAGTTGGTGGAGCAGGGCGGCAAGGCGGAAGTGGATGTCTGGGAAGTCAATGAGGATGGCGACGGTGGGCGGACGGCGGCGGATGGCGGCCTTGAGCTTGCGGAACTCTCGATAGATGCGCGGGAGGTGGCGGACGACCTCTGTGATGCCCATGACGGCCATATCTTCTGATCGGACGACGCGCTCGAGGCCGGCGGCTACCATGCGGTCGCCGCCCATGCCATAGAAGGTGGCGGAGTTGCCGGCGGTCTGAAGGCGGGCTTTGAGTGCGGCGACGAGCAGGGCGCCGTAGTGCTCGCCGCTGGCTTCACCGGCCGAGATGAAGAAGGTTGGCTCGGGCATGGAATCGCGGACCCTCTTGCCGCGCTCGGATTAATGATAAAGGGCTTGCAGATGCACGATGAGATGTCCGGTGCAAGAAAGCGAAACCAGAGCGAAAACGATAAGGCGAAAACATGCAAAGAAAATGTGGAAAAGAAAAATATTGGAGGGGGGGTAGGGGGGGGTACAGACCGGCCGCATACCTGACATATTGAACCGGGAGGAAAGCTGGCATGGCGCGGGTCTCCTGCAATGAAAATGCCTGAGAAGACGGGCCGGTGGGCGCGGATCTCAGGCTGATGGCTCTAGTATGCGCGTTTGCTGGAATTAATATGCAAAGCGGCTGAAGTTTTTTGATGAGTGGAATGAGGGAGTTAGAAGAAATGTTGGGCTGAGGGGGCTTGACGGCTTTTGGGGTGGTGGGAGGTGGGGTTAATTCCCACCTTAACCGCTGCGCTGAGGCGCATCGGTGAAGATGGGGCACCCGAAGGTTGATGGTTGGTGTGGATTGAGGTTTCCCACTCAAGGCGCATGCTGCGCACGCGCCTTGAATGGGGTACCCGGCCAATCAGCCGCTCCGAATCCAGAACAATGTCTTGATCAACTACAGGCACTCGGCCCGATTCCCGACGGCGAGGTCCCGGGGCCACCCGCCAACGCCCGTTCATTGCGATACGGCTGCGATGAACCGGGCCCAGCTCTGTTCTTTCGTGGTTACACCTTCAAGGCGTATGGCCGCCTGCCTATTTTTCCGGGATGGGCATGGAGGTGAGGATCTTCATGCTGGAGCGGAAGCGATGGAAGTCGCGGAAGCGTATCTGGTTGAGTTCAATCAAGCGGCGGCCTTTGCGGAGGATGACTTGTGCGCCAATGGGGACGAGGTATTGCTGGGAGCCGATGGTGACGTAGTCGTAGTCGGCGCTGACGAGGGCCTCGCGGATGGGGAAGCGGCGGGGCACGTCGTCGGCGGTTTCGGTGATGCGGCGGACGCCGTGTGTGGTGCTATCGATGAAGACGAGGCCGTGATAACCGACAACGGCAAGCTCGGTGGGTCCGACGCGAAGGCCGAGATTGGAGTTCTTTTTGGCGACGCGGTATTTGAAGATCTGGACGGTGTCGCTGCCGAGAGTGCCGGTTTGATACCAGGTGATTTCCGCTTTTGAATCGGGGCGGAAGAGGCCGCGGATGACGCCGCCGAAGATGCCTGCGCCGGAGATGCCGTGCTCGGTGTCGCTGCTGCGGTCGTGGCTGGTGCGGTGATTGAGTTTGGATTCCTGGAACTGCCAGTCCTCCTGGTGGTCGAAGTAGGTGAGCTGGCCGGTGAGGGTGTCGATGTGCCTCCATTTGGAGTTGCCGTTGGAGTCGACGAAGCGATCGGTAATTTGTTGGCACATGAAGTTGGGCAGGGACTCCCAATAGTTGTTGGAGTACAGGGCGGCGTCTGCGAGGAGGGTGGTGATTTCGGCGGCGGGCGGGCGCTGATCGGTGTTTGTGGAGACGCTGATGGCCAGTGGGCCGGCGGGGCGGGAGATGGATTCGAGCGAGATTTTTGGGCCGGTGGAATCGTCGTCGACGGAGGCGACGTTGGAGAGGGTGAAGGTTGTTTCAGCGCGGGCGGTTTTTCCATTCTGGGTGAGTATGGCCTCGACCTGGTAGGCGCCGTCTTCGGGGTGGCTGATGCCGAGGCTGGTGAGGAAGGAGAAGTATTCCTCTCCATTGACTTCGCGGTCGATGGCGGGTGCGCCGCCGAGGATCTGGCCGTTGCGAAGGATCGCGATGCTGAGTTTGGCGGGTTGTGGGGCATGCGGGTTGACGTGTGCGGCAAAGAAGAGGGAGAGAGTGGCGTTTCCGGAGGGCAGTGCGCCGGAGATGTTGGGGGTGATGCGCTTCTTGGCGTCGAGGAGAGGATCTGTAGGGTCGCTGCCTGCGGCAGGGATGGGATCAGCACGGCGGACGAGGACGAGGTTGCTGAGCGAGGGCGTGCCGGGCTCGCTGGTGATGGTGAAGGGAATGCTCTGGGCTCCGGCTTTGCCGCTGTCGGTATCGACGAGGAGGACCTGGAGGGTGTATTTGCCCGGGGGCAGGATGAAGTGGCGCTGGAGCGAGATGAGCTGCGAAGATTTGGCTGCTTCGCCGTGCAGGGTGATGCGATGCGGAGAATTGGAGCTGAAGTGAGCGGCAACGGTACCGGCCTGGTCCTTGATTTCGGCAATCATGGCGACGTGGGCGAGAGAACTGGGGGAATTGGCGTCGCTCTGGAGGTCGAGGCTTGCTACGGGGACTTCGAGAGCGAGGACGGCGCGGTTGCCGTCTGCGGAGTCGCCGAGGTTGAGGACGGCGGCGCGGAAGGGAAGCTGCGCGGGAGGTGGGGACTGGTTGAGGTACTTGAGGAGTGGCAACTCGAAAGCCTGGAGGCGGCTTCCATCGGCGGCGGGAGGCGGCAGTGCGAGATACCCGGACTGGGTGCGGATCTTGAGGCCGGAGCGGGTGGATGTGACGGCGAGCGGGTGGAATTTGCCATCGTACCCGTTCATTGTGGGGACGAAGGATGCCTCGTAATAGGAGGTCATGTCACCGATGAGCTGCTGGAGGGATTTGCGCTGGCTGTCGCCGTTGATGTAAGTGCCTCCGGTGGCGAGTGCGAGGTGCTGGAGGTCGGCATTGACGGGGGCATCTTCCGTGACTTCGAGGTCGCTTGCGTCGGGCGGAATGGAGATCGAACCGCCTCCTGCGATGGAAATCGTATTGAGGGCAACGAGGGCTCCCTGACTGTTGGGATCGAGCATTTTGATGTGCGAACCATGGGGGCCGAGCGCGGTGCCGTCGACGATGTCGATGCAGATGCCGGCCTGGTTGGCGGAACCGATGATGGACAGCATGGCCTGGCGAGCGGCGTCGTCAATCTCCGCCTGCTGGAGGGAGCTGAGGTAGATGATGGTTTTTCGTCCGGTGAGGTGCTGCTGTGCCTGAACGAGGGCCAGGATGGAGGGGAGCGAGGGCGCGATGCGACGGTCCTGCGCGATGCGGGTGGAGTTTCGGAGGGCGGAGTAAATGGACTGGGCGAGGAGGCGGTCGCGAGCATCGACGCGCTTGCCGGAGGAATCGACGCCATCGAGGGCAACGGAGAGGACGGCCTTTTCCGCGGCGGAGGCTTCCTTTTTGTCGCGGGTTGCGAGAGGGCCTGTGGCGGAGTTGATGGCCTTTTCGACGGTACTGAGATCTGAAGTGAACGGCTGCTGGAGATGGAGGCGTGAGTCAATGTTGAAGACAGAAAACTCGAATCCGCTTTCAGAGAGCAGGGCAAGGATCTTTAAGGCCGCGTCGTGTGCGTTTCCCATATGGGATGAGTTTTTGGGCGGCTGTTTACCTTTCTCAACGGGGAAGTTGTCGAAGACAAAAGTGACGAGATTAGCGGATTGCTTCTGGTGGTTGATGAACTGGAAGTTCTGGAGGCTGACTGGGGAGCCGTCGTCAGTGACTTTGAGTTCATCCGCTTTGAGGTCGAGGATGGGCTTGTCGTGCCGGTCATGGACGACGAGGTAGAGCTGCATGGGATCGGCTGCGGCGGGCGAGGCGGACGGGGAAGGCGCGGGCGCCTGCTGCGCGGCGAGCGGGGAAAGGGACGCAGCAAGGATGGCGCCGAGGGAGATGCAGGTTAGGAGGTAAGGTCTCATTCCATTCCGTGCGAGCGAGCCTGTGGAGCGCTCTGCTCGGATGTTCAGTGCCCGCCGTGCCCATTGAAAGAATCGCCAGTGGCTCGCGGATTCCGACTGAAAAGATTACGGAAACATGCGGGTAAATTGTTTTGCTGGCCAGTCTAGCGCAATCGAGCGGTCTTGTGCCAGAACGCGCGGGACAGGCCGACAGCGAGACGAGCGAGCGGGGTGGAGTGTGCGAAAGCGAAGGGCTACAAAGCGTTGAGTTTAACGAGGAAGTGAGGTGGGTGGTACACTCGGCTGGCCCGCGGATGGCATTTCCCTTCCTCTCTCAAATCCACCGTGGCGCGAACGAGGAGGATTTCCCCATGGCACATGGACAGGCTGCACAGGGGCCGGTGACGCCGGCCGTTGTGTTTGGCATGCTTCAGGCGTATCACCAGACGGCGGCGCTGAAAGCGGCAATCGATTTGGATGTGTTTACGGCGGTCGGCGACGGACCGGGTGACGTGGCGTCGATTGCGCGGCATTGCAAGGCGTCGGAGCGGGGCATTCGCATCCTGTGCGATTACCTGGTGATTCACGGCGTGCTGCTGAAAGAGGGGGGGCGTTATCGGCACACGCCGACGAGCGCGGCGTTTCTGGACCCGCGGTCGCCGTCGTCGCTGGCGACGATTGCGCAGTTCCTGGGCAACCAGGCAATGAACAATCCGATGAAGGAACTGGCGGAGATTGTGCGCCGGGGGCGTACGACGCTGGACGGGGATGGGAGCGTGGAGCCGGAGAATCCGGTGTGGGTGCAGTTTGCGGAGACGATGGCGCCGATGATGGCGCCGATGGCGGCTCCGCTGGGCAAGGTGGTGCTGGATGGGCATGCGGGGCCGATGCGGGTGCTGGATATTGCCGCGGGGCACGGGCTGTTCGGGATCGAGATTGCGAAGCAGAACAAGCAGGCGCATGTGACGGGGCTGGACTGGGCTCCGGTGCTGCGCGTGGCGCTGAAGAATGCGGAGAAGGCTGGGGTGCATGACCGGTATGACATGCTGCCGGGGAGCGCGTTTGAGGTGGACTTTGGCGGGCCGTACGATGCGGTGCTGCTGACGAACTTTCTGCATCACTTTGATAAGCCGACGTGCGTGGGGCTGCTGAAGAAGGTGCGCGGAGCGCTGAAGCCGGGCGGGCGCGTGGCGACGCTGGAGTTTGTACCGGATGAGGATCGGGTGTCTCCGCCGATGCCGGCGGCGTTTGCGCTGACGATGCTGGCGACGACTCCGGCGGGAGATGCGTATCCGCTGAGCGAGCTGCGGGCGATGTATGAGGAAGCGGGGCTGCGGGATGTGACAGGGCATCCGATTCCGATGAGTCCGCACACGATTGTGATGGGACGGGGATAGAGAAGAACGGAATGAGACGAGGTCTGCGCCGGCTGTTGAACCGCGGCGCAGGCCTTTTATTGGATCCGGGCGAATGTGGGAAGAGAACGGGTGGGATGTAAGAGGGTACAACCTTCTGAGAAGCTTCCGGCTCCTATGGATAGGTATTACGGGAGATGAGGATGGGACGAGCGGGTTGGGTATTTGGGTTGGCACTGTGCGTGTGCGGCGGAGCGCAAGGGGTTTGGGGACAGCAGGGGACGCAGACGGCGCCTACTCTGAAGCAGCGGCCAGCAAAGCCCTTAAAGAGACTGGTGATTCCGGACGGAGCGGTAAAGATCAACGCAGTTGTGACAGACGCGCAGGGGCATCCGGTGATGGATTTGCAGCCGTGGGACCTGAAGCTGCTGGACAACGGGAAGCCGGCGAGGATTCTGTCATTCAAGAAGTTTGATGGCGTACACGTGATGCCGCAGCCGCCGGTGGAAGTGATTCTGGTGATGGATCTGGTGAATCTGCCGTTCTCGCAGGTGGCGCTGGTGCGGCAGGGGCTGGATGCGTACTTGCTGAAGAATGGAGGGCATTTGGCGCAACCGGTGAGCGTGATTCTGTTGACGGACAAAGGAGTGCAGCTGCAGCCGCATCCCTCGCTGGATGGCAATGCGGTAGACAAGGAAGTGCAGGGGATTGAGGCAAACATCCGGACACTGGACCGGGCGATGGCGGGTTATGGGGAGCTGGAGCGCATGCAGCTCTCTGTGCAGCAGATGGCGGAGATTGCAGAGAATGAATCGCGGAAGCCGGGACGGAAGCTGCTGATCTGGCTGGGGCCGGGATGGCCGCTGCTGGTACGACCGGATGTGGGGTACTACTCGCAGAAGGTGCAGGACGAATACTTCGCAACGATTGTGGAGCTGTCGCGGAGCCTGCGGGAGGCGCAGATTGCGGTGTACAGTGTGGGGCCGGTGCTGATCGACACGGTGACGAAGATGTTTGAGTATCAGGCGTATGTGAAGGGTGTGAAGAACGCGAACGATGCGGCGACGCCGAACCTGGCGCTGGGCGTGCTGGCGGAGCAGACGGGTGGCAAGGTGATGGTGCCGGGCAACGACATGGCGGGACAGATTGCGCAGTGTGTGGCGGATGCGAATGCGTACTACAGGATTGGGTTTGACCCGCCGGTGACGGCACATGCGGATGAGTTTCATGAGCTGAAGCTGGTGACGGACCGGCCGGGACTGACGGTGCGGACGACGACGGGCTATTATGACGAGCCGGCGGGGGTGGCGGGGGGCGCGCAGTGAGGGCGGCGAGTTGTGCGGTGAGGCGGCGATGCGCTCAAGAGCTTCTTTTTTGAACGCTCCGGCTAGTTCACGATTTGGGAGGATCCAGATGAGAAAGGTTCGCTTCGAAATCATCGTTTTGATATTCGGTCTGCCGATGGTTTTATCGGGCGCAGGCCGGCAGACGGTTGCACAGGCTGGAAAAGCGGCTTATCCGGCGATGGCTCCCCTGGACCAGTACCTGATATCCGACGAGCGATCGGAGATTGCGCTGGCTCGCAGTGCTGCACCGAAGTCCATTTCGGACGGGGCCGAGGTGATGGTGCTGGGACGCGAGGGGTACAGAACCGCGGTGAAGGGCACGAATGGATTTCTCTGCATGGTGGAGAGGTCGTGGGCGCAGAGCGAGGATGATGCGGAGTTCTGGAACCCGAAGATGCGCGCGCCGCATTGCTTCAACGCGCAAGCAGCGAGGAGCTTTGCGCCCATCTATCTGAGGAAGACCAGGCTTGTGCTGGCAG
>JAKAJO010000094.1 GCA_021813745.1 Acidobacteriota bacterium | reverse complement strand
TGCAGGGCGGACTGGGTGGTCTGGAAATCGGCGGCGTGCAGGCCATACTGCTGCAGAGTGCCGGCAATCTGACTGTTCAGATTGCTGGTCCACTGCTGCAGGCTGTTGGCGTAGTTGGACAGCGGAGCACTCGGCGCTCCGTACTGCTGCTGGATTGCCGCCACCGTGTTTTGCGACGCGTAGCTCAGGCCCTGTGCATTGCCGACGAGCTGGACCAGTTGCTGAAGCGGAGCCGCCGCGTTGGTCCAGAGCTGCTGCGGCATGTTCTGCAGGTTGCGCGCTTGGTTGAAGACCATCTGGAACTGCGCCTGGAGCTGCTGCGCCTGCGTGGCGTATTGCTCGACCAGCGTCAGTTCCTGCACGATCTGCTCGGGGAACGTGGCGCCTGCAATCATGCCCGTGGCATGCGCCGGTGTCGTGACGATGGCTGCGAGTGCAGCCAGGGTGAGGATGCGTTTCTTCATGATGATCTCCGGTTACTGTCCGTTCTGTGGCACGCCGGTGGCCGCGCCGATCTGCTGCAAAGTGCTCGACGCATCCGTCGCCGCGGCAGTGCTGGCTGCGGTGTTGAGCGCGTTGCCAATGGCAGGAGCGGCTGCGGTCGCGGCGCTGTACGTTGCGTTGCCGTCAGTGGTCGCCGACGTCTGGACCGCCTGCTGCGCGTCATAAACCGACTGCTGCTGGTCGGCGGACTGCTGTGCAATGGCTGCGACCTGCGTCCAAGTCGGGTCGCCGGTTTTCCCGGCCATGCCGGCGTCGTACTGGCTGATGGCGTTGGCGGCTTTCTCGGAATACTGTGCCGACAGCCCGGCCTGCCAGGCCTGCGCTGCGGTCACGGCGTCGTTCTGGTTCTGCTGGCTGGCTGCATTCAGGGATGCCTGCTGCGCGTCGGCAGAGCTGGTATAGGCCGTGTCGGTATTGGCAGCCGTTGCCGACTGCCCGGTCTGGACGCCGGTCTGCGCCGTGATCTGCTGCAAGGCATCTTTCGTGCTGGTGGCACCGGCGGTTTGCCCCTGCGGTACACCGGTCATGGACTGGATCTGCTGCAGTGAGTCTGCTGCGTTCGAGACCGCGGATGCAGCGGCCGCCGCATTCAATGCGCCCCCAAGAACAGGGGCTGCAGCGACGTTGCCGGCGTAGGCCGAGTTGGCCATGTTCTGCTCGACCGCGTTGGCGGCCCACCACGCAGCAGCGCAGTAAGGGTTCCCACAGGACGCGGCGTTCTGCGCGTCCTGCACGGCCATCTTGTTCGCCTCGAAACCTGTCGTCGACAAGTTGTTCATCAGCGCCTGCGCTGTGGCGCCCGCGGCGAGATAGCTCGTGTCGTCGTGCGGAGTGATCTGCCCGGTCTGCACGCCGGTCTGCGCGCTGATACCGCTCAGAGAATTTGCGGCTCCGGACGAAGCGGATGCCTGGGCCGATTCGCTGTTGGACTGCGCAACCGCTGGAGCTGCATTGACTTCCGTGCTGTAGGCGCTGGCCTCGGAGGACTGATCCTGCTGCAGAATAGGAATCCGGCTGTCCGCCTGCGTCTGGTTGTCATTGGCAACGCTCTGCGCCTGATCGGCAGCCTGCTGCCAGACATCCCCGCCCAGCGCGCTGCCACCAGCGTTTGCAGCATCCTGGTTGGAAATGCCCTGCGCCGTATTGGCGGCGGCCTGATAAGCCTGCTGGTCGGAGTAGGCCACGCCCGCGTCGTAGGCGCTCGTCGTGTTCTGCGTCGCTGCAGCGCTCAACGTGGACTGCGGATCGGGGGCCGATGCGGGCTGCGCGCTGGCCGTGCCGGCGGCGGCCGCGAGGATGACGGCCAGAACGTGCTTTTTGGTGTTCATCAGTACGACTCCCAGAGTTCCGCCGCCCTGCCCTGGCCGCGTTCGCGCAGCCATTGGGCGGGCCACGCATCGCCAAGCTGATCCTTCAATTCGCGGATGCGGAGGATGTCTTCCTTGCCCGACGCTCCGACAAAGGCCAGCTCCGGGCCGGACAGGCCGAGCTCGAACAGGCGGCGGCCGTCGGGGTGCATGGCGTAGTACTGCCGCTTGGGCGTGGCCATCGCCAGGATCTCGATCTGCCGGCGATTCAACCCGATGCCCTCATAGAGAGGCCGGATGTTCTCCGTCTGCGCCTCAGGGTTGGGCAGCATGATCTTGGTCGGACAGGACTCGAAGATCACGTCGGCGATTCCCGATCGGATCAGATCGGTCAGCGACTGCGTGGCGAACACGACCGCCACATTGGCCTTGCGCAAGACTTTCAGCCACTCGCGGATCTTGGCCTTGAACGCAGGGTGACTGAGCATGATCCAGGCCTCGTCCAGCACGAGCAGCGTGGGCTGGCCCTTGAAGCGCTGCTCGATGCGGTGGAACAGATAGGTGAGCACGGGCAACACCAGCTTGTCGCCTTTGTTCATCAGGTGTTCCATCTCGAAGACCTGGAACGGATCTTCGGCCAGGGCATCAGTTTCGGCGTCCAGCAGGGTTCCGGCCATGCCGCGCAGGGTGTAGGCCTGCAGGGCCTCGCGCAAGGTCTGATCCTGCAGCAGCACCAGGAGATTGGTCATGGTGCGCTGGCTCATCTGATCAGTCGAAGCCCCGAGCTGCACCACAGCGCGGAAGATTTCCTGCCGATGGTGCGGGAGGATGGTCACGCCCTGCAGTTCGCAGAGCTGCTCCAGCCATTCGGCGGCCCACACCTGCTCGCTGGGTTCATGGATACGTCCAAGCGGACAGAACGCCAGCTCGCCATGCTCTCCGGCGATGTCGTAGTGCTGGCCACCCGCGGCCCAGCACAGGGGCAACATGGAATAGCCCTTGTCGAACGCGAACACCTGGGCGCTCGGATAGCGGAACTGTTGCGCCACGAGCGTGGACAGCAGGGTCGATTTGCCGCTGCCCGTGGGGCCGAGAATGACGCTGTGCCCCAGGTCGTTCGCGTGCAGACTGAGCCGGAATGGCGTCGAGCCGTCCGTCTTGGCGTACAGCAGCGGCGGACTGCCAGGCGGGTAGAACGGGCAGGGATTCTTCTCCGGCCCGGCCCAGACGGCAGTGAACGGCAGCAGATGAGCCAGGTTCAAGGTGTGGATCAGCGGCCGGCGCACATTGGCAGCCGTGTTCCCCGGCAGAGTGCCGAGATAGGCCTCGACAGCGTTCACGTCCTCGATTCGGGCACCGAACCCGTGGTTTTCGATCAGCTTGGCGACTTCCCGGACCGTCTCGTCGAGCAAGGCGGCGTCCTCGTGGGCGAGCACGAGGACGCTTGTGTAGTAGCCGTAGAGCACCATCCCGCTGGAAGCCTCGGCCATCGCCTGCACGGCGTCGCCGGCCATGCGATCCGCGTCGGCATTGACGTGCGTCGCCTGGCCTCCGGCGTTCTCCCGCATCAGATTCATCATGCTTTTGCGCTTCTGCGCCCATTTGCCGCGGTACTTGTTCAGTACCTTTTCGGCCTGGCCGGGGTCGAGATAGATGAAGCGGTTGCTCCAGCGGTAGGACACCGGCAGGCGGGACAGGAAATCCAGAATTCCGGGGAAGCTGTGGGATGGCAGGCCGGTCAGTCCGATGCATGCCAGACTGCGTTTGCCCACGCGCGGCACGAATCCCGTGGCGAAATCGTGGGCGCCCAGGATCGCATCGAGATACATCGGCACCTCGGCCATGACCATCGGCCGAGACGTCGGCACCATGCTGACGCACTGTTCGAGGTGAGCCAGCAGGGGGCTGGTCACCGCTCCGGTGCGCTCGTTCACCTCGTCGGTCAGGCGCCGGATATGCAGCAGGCTCGACAGCCTGCCCTCGATCTCACGGATCTGCTCCTTGAACCGCTCGAGGTTCCGGCTTGCGGTCGCCTTGACGCGGCCGTCGACGAACAGGTCGGCGGTCTTGCTGGCGGCGTCAGGCATCGGGAACCAGGTCACGCTCAGCACATAGCGGCTGGCGTAGCCCACGTAGACGCCTTCGTGGGAAGCACGCCGCATGTCATCGATCAGCCGGGTCGTCCGATCGGGGAATGCGCCCTGGCGGGCATAGCCTGGCGCGGGCCCGCGCACGGCATCGCAGTGGATCACCCAGCCGTCGCCAAGCTTCAGCGCGGCGTTGATGCGCGCCGCCATGGCGCGGAGCTCCTCCGGGGTAGCGGAGTCGAGATCGGGCCCGCGGTAATCCCATGCGGCCATGAAACCGCCGTTCTTGGTCAGCACAATGCCGTTGTCGACCAGGGCCGCCCAGTGTCAAGCGACGTCGAGATCCAACCCCCTGCCGACATCGAGAACTGACCCCCATTCGTTCATTGGGTAGAAGTGCTTTCCTGGATTGGGCTGGCCTGGTGCACCAGGCCAGCCCGGCGCTTGGCCC
>JAKAJO010000060.1 GCA_021813745.1 Acidobacteriota bacterium | reverse complement strand
CTCGGCGAAGTGCAGCGTATCGAGCAGATTCCGCTGTCGCGCATCGAATACATCGGTCACAGGCCGGTAGTCAACTTTGATGGCCGCCTGCTGCCGGTTGAGGACTCGGGTGGCGTGCTGTCCGCGGCGGGAAGCAACAGTGAGGCGCGGGTGGTGGTGGTTGTCTGCCGCGACGGGAACCGCCAGGTTGGGATCGCAGTCAGACATGTTCTCGATGTGGCCGCGGGCGGTAATCTTCTGCAGGCCGGCACGGACGAGCCTGCCCGTGGCGTGACGTTGCTGAAAGAGCGTGTGACCGGAGTGGTCGATCTGCGAAGTATGCCACCACTTGCTGCGGAATGTGCTGCCGGTGATTGGAACGAAATCGCGGAGGCAATACGATGAACGCAGGGGGAGCCAGGGACCGGGGCAAAGATCGGGCAGCCGTATTGGTTGAAGTTTGCTCGGTTCGTGTGGGGCAGACGCTTTTCGGCGTGCCCATTTCGCACATTGTTGAGATTATCGGCGAGGCGCGTCCGCAACAAGTGCCGCTGGCGCCGGGTTTTGTAGGCGGGCTGGTGCACTACCGCGGCGATGTGCTTACCGCAGTGAGTCTGCGCTGCGTGCTGGGCCAGCCTCCGAATGACGGCGCGCAGGACGTCCTCGTGATCGAGAGTGCTGATGGTTGTTATGGTCTGCTGGTCGATTCGGTTGGCGAGGTTCTTACTGTCAAGAGTGCCGACCATGAGCCTACACCCTCGATTCTGGACGAACGCCGTAAGACGCTGTTTGCCGGCGCCTACAAGCTGAGAGAAAAGCTGCTGGTCATGCTGGACGCCGAGCGGCTCGATCCCCGAAGCCTGAGCGTGGCGCAGACGGCTTGACGAAATGGCGGAGGAGGGGGCCGATGCGAGTGCTGATTGTTGACGATTCCCGCTTTGTGCGGGCCCATCTGCGCGGTCTGCTTACGGAGCGGGGCATCGAAAGCGAAGAGGCTGCCGACGGGCAGGCTGCGCTCGACATGCTGCGCACCGGACGCCGCTTCGAGCTTGCGCTGGTCGATTGGAACATGCCTGTGCTGAACGGTCTTGAGATGGTGAAGCAGATGCGCGCCGAAGGGTACACGAGCATACGAGTGATGATGGTGACCACTGAGGATGAGACCGACTCCATTGTGTGCGCGCTCAATGCCGGGGCAGATGAGTACCTGATGAAGCCGTTTGACGATGAGGCACTAGGTGAGAAGCTGGCTATTCTCGGCCTATTGGAGAGCTGAGTGATGGCAGCAGGCAGCCGTACGCGGATTGTAATTGTGGATGACTCGGCGGTGATGCGGAGCCTGCTGCGCTCCGTGGTTGCGGCGGATGCGTCGCTGGAGGTTGTCGGCACGGCGGCCGATGGCAAGGCGGGGCTGCAGCTCATCGAGATTCTGCGTCCGGACCTGGTCTTGCTCGATGTGGAGATGCCCGTGATGGACGGGCTGGCTACACTCAGGGAGCTGCGCCGCCGGCGGTATTTGATGCCGGTGATCATGTGCAGTTCGCTTACGCAGCGCGGCGCGCGGGTTACCATTGAGGCTCTCGCGTGTGGCGCCTCGGATTACGTGGCCAAACCGGCTGGGCAATCGGATCGCGAAACTGCCAGACGCATGCTTGCGCATGACCTGATTGCGAAGGTTCGCGCCCTGACAAATTGCGTGCAGGTCGAGCAGTGGCCGGAATTTTTGGGTGCGCCGCCGCTTTCTCCGGATCTGCCTGTTGCGCAGGCGTTGAAGCCACAGGCATTCTCTTCGCCTCCGTCGGTCATTGTTATCGGCGTTTCTACCGGTGGCCCGGCTGCACTGGAAAGCCTGCTTTCTGCGCTCCCCGGCGATCTTCCGTCGGCACTCCCACCGGTGCTCATCGTCCAGCACATGCCTGAAGTCTTTACCGGCTTGCTGGCCGAACGCCTCAACAGCCGCTGCCGGCTTAGCGTGCGTGAGGCGGCGGAGGGCCTGCCTGTTCAAGCCGGAACCATCTACGTTGCACGCGGGAACTGGCACCTTGAAGTTGCCTCAGGAGCACAGCCCAAATTGCACCTGACGCAAAACCCGCCGGAAAACCACTGCCGCCCGTCCGCCGACGTGCTCTTCCGCAGCGCAGCCCAGGTCTATGGCGCAGGCGTCCTGGCAGTGGTGCTCACCGGCATGGGCTACGATGGGGTGCATGGCTGCCGGGCCGTCCGAGAAGGAGGCGGCAGCGTATTAGCGCAGGATCAGGCCACAAGCACCGTTTGGGGCATGCCCGGCGCCGTGGTTGGCGCAGGTCTGGCCAACATGGTGCTGCCGCTGGGCGCCATTGCGCCTGAAATAGTACGTATTGCCCGCAGCTCAATTGCGGGGGAAGCTTATCGAACGGTGGTATAGAGATGGAATCAGCCGCAATGGACGGCTACGGTTATCTGCGTCAACTTATCTTCGGCATTACCCGCAACGTGCTCGACCCTTCGCGCGACTACCTGTTCGAGACGCGCCTCGCCCGCATCCTGCGCAACCAGGGCATGACCCAGGTCACTGAACTGGTGCGCCATCTTCGCCAGTGCAATGACCCAGCCCTCGAACAATCCATCGCCGAGGCGATGACTATCAACGAAACCAGCTTTTTCCGTGACAGCCATCCCTTCGAACTGTTGCGCACCGATTTGCTTCCCAAACTCATCCACGCTCGCCGGAATACGCGGGTTTTGCGGTTCTGGAGCGCCGCTTCGTCCACCGGGCAGGAGGCGTATAGCCTCGCAATGCTTCTCCTCGAACATTTCCCTACGCTCGCCAGCTGGGATATTCGCATCGAAGGCACGGACATCTGCGGCGCAGCGGTGGAGCGCGCGCAGGCCGGCCGTTATCACCGCATCGACGTGAACCGCGGCCTGCCCGCCCGCCTGCTTGTACGCTTCTTCGAACACCATGGCGAGGAGTGGATCATCAAACCCGAGGTGCGCCGCCTCTGCAACTTCCGCCAGGGAAATCTCTGCGGCATGCAATTTCCATTCAGCCGCACTGGCGACTGCTTCGACGTCATCTTCCTGCGAAACGTGATGCTGTATTTCTCACAGGAGACACGACTCGCGCTGATGGAAAGGATGCACCGCCTACTGCCACCCGACGGAATCCTCTTCCTCGGTTCAAGCGAGCAGCCGCCGAATGATTCGGCCTGGATGGCTGTGCTCGCTGGCGGCGCCTGTTACTACGTGCCGCGACAGCTGAGCTGATGCCTTCGCGCGGGAGCGAATCACCGGCTGCTGAGGCGTACCAGGACCACGGACTGCCGGGGCAGCGTGAGCTGCAGGTCGGCCGTTCCCGCATGCACTGTCAGCGGGCGCTGTGGCATCGATTCATCCAGCTTTCCGGCCTTCTCCAGTTCTGCGAGCTGCGACGCATCGGGATTGGGAGGACTGCCCATCTTGAGCCAGAGGCGGTAGGCGTTGCTGTGATCTGCATCCATGCGGAACTCCGACGCCTGAACGCTGTCGCCGTGCAAACCTGCGACACTGAGATGGACATGCGCCGGCGGAGCCGGAAGGTCGGCATCGTGGTAGTTCCAGAGCAGTACGTCGATCTGGTCTCCGTGGTGCGTAGCTACGGCATTTACGTCCGCAGCATCCCGCACGCTGTTCTGCACAACATCGGTCAGCGGAAGCGCGCCGCTGCTTGTCGTATCCAGCCACACCGTGCCGGGCTGGCCGCCCAGCATGGCCATCAGGTGGAAGGCATTCAGCACTGGCTTGTTGATTCCGTCTGTGGACAGGGTGCGGAAAGCGGCGAAGGCGGGTTGGTCGTCATATTCAAAGGCCCAGGTGACGGAACCGTCAACAGTCACGCCGTAACTACGGGCGAGCTGATAGGTGCGCATGATGGCTTCAGTGACGCTGGCGCCATAGAGCGGGATGTTGCGGTAAGCGCTTTTCGGGCCCAGGCAGGCGGCGCAACCTTCAGGATCGCTTTCCGTGAGGATGATGGGCGTGTGACGCCACTCGGGATAGCTGGCGATGACTTGCATGCCGTTGCGAGCGGCGCGTAGTTGGGCTCCTATGTTCATCACCAGGTGGCCGTCAATGATCGTGGGGTCGCCCTTGGGGTGGTAGCTGATGAAGTCGAGTGGCGCGCCGGTCTTGCCGGTGGCTGCGTTCTTGCCGCGGGCGCAGTGGTCAAGGAACTGGCGCAGGAAAGCTTCAGAACGGCCGGCGTGTATGCCGGTCGCAGCGGGACCGCCGACTCGCGCGTCAGGGATGGCCTTAAGAATCGCTGCGGTAGTCAGGTCGTAGAGGCGATCGTATTGCTCAGGCGTGCCGTGCCAGTAAGGGATGTCGGGCTCATTCCAGACCTCCCAATACCACGTGGAGGTTTGTGTGCCGTAACGC
>JAKAJO010000099.1 GCA_021813745.1 Acidobacteriota bacterium | reverse complement strand
GCGGGCATTGCCGACGAGGCCCAGATTGCGATGGCCGTCCGGCTCGGTATTGCCGTTGCGGGCATCGGCGGCGGAGATTCCGGTGGTCTTGAAATAGTTCGCCGCGAGACCGTAATCGACCTGCGCCACCGTGCCATTCGCCGCCACATTGAGGCGGTAGGTGCCGAACGAGCCGGCTTCCGCATCGAGGGTGGCGGCAATGGGGGTGTCGCCGCCCCGCTTGGTCAGGATATTGACAACGCCGCCAATGGCGTCGCTGCCGTAGAGCGTGCTTTGCGGCCCGCGCAAAATTTCGACCCGACTGATGTTGTTGACCATCAGGTCTTCGAGCACGGCCTGGCCATTGGGTGCGCTGGCGTCGTTGATGCGCACCCCGTCGATCAGAACGACGCTTTGTCCGGCCGCGGAGCCGCGTAGGCTGAGCGATGTGGTTTCGCCGACCCCGCCGTTGCGATTGATAACGACGCCGGGCGTTCCAGCCAGTGCGTCACTCAGAGCCAGAATCTGCTGAGTCTGCAAATCCGTAGCGGTGATCACCGACACGGAGCTGCCGGTGAGATCGAGCGGTTCGGGCGTCCTGGTGGCGGTGACGACAACCGATTCGGGAAGCGTGGCGGCGCCGTCAGCCCATGACGGTACGGTTCCGCCGATCAGCAGCAGCGGACAAAAAAACACGAGTTTGCGCAAGGTGAGGGTTCTCCTGGAAATGAAGCCAGGAGCCGCTACGCGCGAGCGTTTGATGCTGGATGGAAATGGTCATTCAAATCCCCGCGACGACGACTCCGTTTGTCGTCACGGCGGAATTCCCGCAGTCCCCGGTGCACCCCGACCGGAAACAGGACGACGGCGCGAGGCAGGTCTCCTGGCTTCCGGGTCTTTGCTTTCGTCCGCCTTCCCAAAGCCTTGCAGCTCCAGTGGCATGGTGGACGATCGCTCGCCGGTTACAGTTGCGGGGGCAGCCGCGGCGTCACACCGCGTTCCCTCAAGTCCCTCTCGGGAACCTCACTCGGGGCAGAGGCTAATCGCGTCGGCGCGCGAAAGTCAATGCTCGATCTGTGTGGCTCTGCAAACGGCGAGCATCGTGTTGGCCGCTGTGCGACATCCCGTCCCCCCCAGTAGCCGAAGCTTCTTCGCCATCACGCCCAACGACATCCTTCCCCGTGCAGGGACCTTGTTGGATTGACAGCCTAGAAAGATCGCAACCTGTTCACCCGTAGCATTGAAAAACGTTGGCCTATAAGAGTTAGCCCAACGGCAGACTGCAACGATGTTGGCAGTTCCTACGGTACCTCATAGCGAAATTTGGTCAGCGGTTGATGCCGTAGTCAGCCTGTCTTGACAGGACTGGCACCCCAATCTATCAGAGACGCGTCCAGTACCATGGAACACGGTGAAATTCCGTGGCGGGCCCGCCGCTGTAATCGGGGACGTCGGTTGCTTAGCGAAAAGCTAGTCACTGGTGGGGAACACTCCACTGGGAAGGCGCAATCCGGCGGATGATCCGAGAGCCAGAAGACCTGCTGGATCTGATTCACGAGGGGCGAAATCCGATGGAAAGGATTTCGGCAAGACCGAAGATCTGCCGACGTCCTTCCTGCATCGGAGTATACCGTGAAGAAGACCCAGATCACCAAACCTACAAGCCCCAACAGCTCTCGGCCGGAGGTCATTGCCATCCGCAAGACCTGCAACGCCGAAGGGACCGGCTTGTCCCACTACGTGCTTATGGACAAGCAGGTCAAACAATGACTGTGCAGACCATGTCCTCCTCACAGGGGAGCCCTGCAAGGGGCTCCCATTCTTCCCTTGTACCTTTCGACATCAACCACCCGACCCATGTCGTATTGGTCAACCCGGATACAGCGTTCTGGGGCTTGGTTCACAAGAACAAGATGAATGAAATGCTGGCCGGTGGTGAACTGATGGAGATTTTTCTCGCCAAGGCCAACATCTTCGCCGACGAAATGGACATGCTGAGGTTTCACCTGAAGCCGTCAGCGGTCTATTTCAATCCCACGGAGCGCTGCAACCTCAATTGCACCTACTGCTACATACCCGCAAAGATGCGGCGTGGTGGCAATCAGATGGACAAAGCCACGGTCTTCGACGCCCTGGAAAAATTGCACAGCTATTTTCGCAGTCACATGCCGGCTGAGCGAATGCCGCAGGTCATCTTCCATGGCGCCGAACCCATGTTAGCCCGCGAGGCGATCTTTGCCGCTATCGATGCGTATGGCGACCGCTTCCGTTTTGGCATCCAAACTAATGCCACGCTGCTGGACGAGGACGCGATAGCGTTTCTGACCTCCCACAGCGTCGGCATCGGACTGTCGCTCGATGGTCCAACCGCGGATGTGGCAGATCGTACGCGACAGCGTTGGAACGGGAATGGTGTTTTCCGGCATGTGGTTCATGCCATCGACCGGCTCGACGGCTATCCGAGGTTCAACGTCATCTGCACCATCACACGGGAAAATCTGCACCACCTCACAGAACTGGTGGAGTTTTTTCATGCCCATCGGGTACCGGCCTGCATGCTCAACGTCACACGCTGCACCTTGCCCGGAGCGCGCACCGTGTGCGGAGAAGACGAGGACGTGTCCAAGGCCTACCTCGCCGCGCTGGAGCGAACACACCAGCTTTACCGTGAGACGGGGCGTAAGCTTGTCGTCGCCAATTTTGCTAATATTCTGATTGCCATCTTGGCTCCGACCGCGCGCCGGCTGATGTGCGATATCTCGCCCTGCGGCGGTGGTCGCAGCTTTTTTGCTCTTGCACCCAGTGGGGATCTTTTTCCATGCAGTGAATTTATCGGCCTGCCCGCCTTCAAAGGCGGCAACCTTTTCACGCAATCCGTCGAAGAGGCGTTGACCAGCGAGCCATTCCGCCTAGTCAGCGGCCGTAAGGTCGAAGACATCGCAGGCTGCAACAGTTGTTCAATCCGCCACTTCTGCGGCGCACCATGCCCTGCGGAGGCATACGAAATGAATGGCAGAATGGCGCAAAAGGGCGCCTTCTGCCGCTTCTATGAGGAGCAGGTTCGATATGCCATGCGGCTCATCGCGGACGGGCGCCACGAAGACTTTCTTTGGGAAGGATGGGACGCCGATACCACTTCGCTATGCGCTATTGGTAGTGTCTGAGGGGTAGAAAATCGCTGGTACCCAATACGCATGGCATCACGCGTGTGGTGGACAATTGGCCGACTTTTTCCAAGAACTCAACGAGTTGCCCTAAGTTAAAGGCATAAACCACGCGCCCGCCCATCACCGGAGATTGGCGGATCATGTTGAGAAACGCAACACCCTGCCATAGCCCAGAAATAGGTTGTGACAATCATATTGGGCGGCATTAGTCGCACGTTATGGTCCAATTTGCCTCCAAATCCATAGAACGTCATGTACCGCGAATAAGCGCTGACGGCGATGGCCATGATGATTCCGGCTTTGTGCGTGCGGTCATCTGGCGCCATTCGCGCCAGAAGTGCAGCATCCATTGCGTTAGACCGGCCTTGAGCAACACGAGCACAAGCGCAGCGACTTCTTCCACCGGCAACTGTTACATCGCAGTAGTTGGGCGTGACCGCGGGAAGTGTGCATTTTTGGTAAGACGTCTCGGCACCGATGGCGTATGCTCGGCAACTCGCGGGTCCGTCCGTGTGGCCGGGACCAGCGCACGGTTTCCATCGGGCAATACCGGCATCAGATGAAGCTCGCCGCGCCGGTGACACCAGCCCGGCACATTAAGCGCCAAATCTTCAAAAGGATGGCGCGTCCGAACGACCCTTACTTGCTCAGGATGCCGCCGAGATGACTGTCGCATTGGTGGGTATCTCAGTATCGAATCTCGTATTCGATCTGCCAGCGCGGTGTGGCCGCAGGAGCCGCGGCGGTAAGGCCGAACAGGACCCCGCCATTCCATTGCAGCGCGCCGGGTCCAAGGTCGAAGATTTTGCCAAAGAGCTGCGGGCCCGCCCGGTCGTCCTGGTCGTTCCACTGCGCGAAACGTCCGATAGCGCCGGGATTGCCGTAGATCTGGAATCCTGGTTCGACCACGAAATTCCGCCCGAACTTCATCTGCCAGCGGTCCACGCGCGTCTCCCAGGCCCAGGAGAATTGAACGTCGCCTGAAGCGTTCGCGCCCAGGTCTTTCTGAAAGAACAGATTGACCGAATTGCTTAGCCCCCAGAAGTCTTTGCGCAGCACGGGCCCGAAGGTGATTTCGTCGGGATCGTGCTTGGATGGGGTGTGGCCGTATTCGGCAAAGAACCCGGCATCCAGCCAATATTCCCCACGCTCGGTGAACTGAAAGAGATTTTCGAGGGTGATCTGGCTGAGCCTGGTCGGTTGGCCGGTGCCCGGATCGCGCTCGAACTCGAGTTCCAACTCGGGCTGCCACCAGGGCGTCAGACCGTATTCGAATTCTACCGTATGGCTCTGCTCGCCGCTCTGGTCGCGATGGGGATCGAAGCCGAGATCGCCGACGGTTTCGACGGCCAGTTCGCCCTGGTTC
>JAKAJO010000130.1 GCA_021813745.1 Acidobacteriota bacterium | reverse complement strand
GCGCCGCCTTGCCCAGTCAATCACTGCACCGGAAAGGCGGTCGATCCAGCCATTCCGCCTGAAGTAGCCGACCCCGGTGGCGATGTCGGGGTAGACATCCATCTCCCAGAACACATGTCGCGCGCCGCGAAGACTGCTCAGTACCGATCCGATGACGGGCAGTAGCGGTGGCGTGGTCAGTGTGACGTAGACATCCGGCTTGCTGACAGTGAGGCCATGGAAGACTGCGCCCGCAAGGAAGGAAAGATAGGAGCCAATGCGGCCGATCTTCTTGTGCGTAAAGCCAAGCGTCCGGGTGCGGATGACGGAAACCCCGGGGCCGAGGCGTTGATCAGAGTTTGCGATGGTAGCGTTCGAGCGCCCACAGATCGCAATGACTTCATGCTCCTCCGCAAGCGGAGAAGCTACATCGGTGAGAATCTGGCTCGTCGCAACAGCATCCGGCCAGAAGAACTGGTTCAGCAATACGATGCGCATGATAATTTGCCTCGTTTATCCAAGACAACGGCTGGGAGAAATGACAGAGGAGGAAATGTCGAGTGCGTAGGTGCGTGACATGCAGCAAGGGACCGTTGCCGGTGATTCTCCGGTTTATCAAACAGCTTCCTGCCGGAAGGTGCGTATCGCTGGCCGGTTGTCAGGCGCCTGCTTCAACAAGTTCTTGGATGTACGCTTTGTCATGTAGCGCCATCGACCACAAAAGTATCAGCAAGAGGAAAAGCTCAATCCAGATAACGTGCGGCATGAAGAAGGCGCTCCACAGGAACTTCGAGCCTAGCTCATGTCTCCTGACAAATTCCGCAAATGCACCGACCTGAGTCATTGCTGCGACAGGTAGGAGCAGAGGCAACATAAGGAGGAGGGCAATCTTAGCCCTCCCCAGCGGCCAATTCTCAACGGCCCAGAAGAGCACAAGCACGAGAATCGCAGCCGTATAGAATCTTTGATAGACGGGCAAAAGTGTCAACACCGCAACGGCTGCCAAGCCGACACTTTCATTCCTGTCTGAGACCCGGGAGTTTATGAGATATGCTGTGACGGCGGCAATAACCAAGAAAATCGACCACGAAATGATATTGGTCCACTCTGAACTATGTATAAGTTGAAAAACTAAAACCTGCAGATTGAGCATTTGAAATTTGCCGGGGCCTGGCGCGTCAAAACGGCTGGTACCGATTGTGGACCAGTATGCGACGGATCCAATATAGGAGTGGAACCATTCAACATGGTGGAACTTCATCCAAAGCAAGCTGCTGAAAGATATAACCATGCAAGCGGCCAACCCAGTGAAGGCCGCCTTCCACTTCTTTCGTATCCAAGGATAGGCAAAGAAGAGGAATGCAACTGGCGGTTTCAGGCACAAGGCAGCAGCCAGAGCAACTCCCGATAGGTAGGGCCTCGTCCACATAAATGTGGCACCTGCAATCACTAGGGCAACAATTAAGGTATTCAGATTTGACTCATGAATGCCGCTATGAAGAGGCGCCATTGCCAGCGCGAAGGCAACTAAATAAAGCGTGCGCGGATCTCTCCAAGGCCGGGGTAACTTATGTGCCAGCATGAGAACTACCGCAACAAAAAGTGCAGTTGATGCCGCCAAGTAAGTATAGACGGCATCTCTCCAAGGCAATATTGCAAGCGGCACAATGAGTGGCAGCGACATTGGAGGATACGCCATCGCATAAACATGAAGGATGCAATTGAAGTCTCGGCATCCGCTTTTCGCGGTGACACTAGTAGCAGCCCAAATCCGTTCAAATTCTTGGGTGTCGTTATACGGATTCATCCCTGCGACAAATGACTTGGACGAGACCCAAGGCACAGTCAAATCATTGACCGGGTAAGTTAAACGGTACAAATCCTCGTAAAGGAATTTGGCAACAGACAGGGCGAGGAGAATGGCTATTGCGATATAGACGGAACAACGTTTCACAAGTCCTCCCAGAAATTTAGCTGGCGGGTATCCGCGAGGATCACCGTGGCCGTCGTTAATCATCATTTATGCCGCTTCTGCCCCGTCCGCGTTGTACGTGCGCCAACCTTCTTGCGATAACGCTGCGGTCAGAGAGCCGTTTCCGCAGCCGAGATCAAGCACCTTCGCACTTTTGGGAAGGTCTGACATCAAGGACTTCACGATAGGAAGAAGGTATGCGTGCGCAGGCGTACACTTTGTGTCACTGTACCCGTAGTCTCGATCAATTTTCATCTAGTCTGCCTCCCGCGTGCGTCAATTCGCCGGGAGTGTCTTGCTCCCGAAGGTATTGTTGGTGGACTGCATGCTCATGAAGCTTTGCATCTACGAGGAATCGATACCAGAATCCTTGGAGAAAGTGATAGATCAGCCCGGCTTTACCATCTAAGAATCCAAGCTTGACGAAGTAGCGATAAATCCAATAGGCGAAAGACCGAAAAAACGGCGGCAACCGCAGGAAAACAGACTGCTTCATTCGTCGTCGTTCCCCAGCAGGTCCTCCAACCTGGATATCTCCGTTTAGGGACAAGATGTCGGTGCATTCGCGAGTGGCATACCAGTTATGCTTAGCTGTCCACTCCGTGAGATCCTTTGGAATAACGTGGATTAGGTCTCCGCGAGCCCTCGCAGTTTGTCCAGTGCTCAGAACAATTTGCTCGTCCATCAGCCTGTCTTCACTCCGTCCAAAACCCTTGCGCCAAAGGCGGAGAAGCCATACCGGGTACGTATCCCCAAAACGCATCTTTCGACCGAGAAAACAAATACGGCGCGGGATTAGGAATCCTTTGACCTCATCGGAAACATTGGGCATAGCGCTAAGCAAATAGTTCACTAGATTTGCTTCCATGCGTTCGTCGGCATCGATTTTGAAGATCCACTCGGCATCAGTGGAAATGTTATCGAGAGCCCAATTGAACTGCTGGGAATGGCTTTCGAATTTGTGAACTAAAACCTGTGCCCCAGATTGTTCCGCAAGTTGTACGGTCCTATCTGTGCTTCCGGAATCGACCACATAAACATCTGACGCAAAGCCTTGCAGGCTCTGTAGACAGCCAGGCAAGTCTCTTTCCTCATTCTTCGTCAGGATGACGGCTGCTACTCGAAGACCTGCCCCCGCGTTCTTCATTGAATCGAAACACCCTCTACAAGACTTGTCTGATCCAGATCAGCGACTTGCCTCTGCTTCAAGAACCGAGCAGGATTGCCCGCGACAACAGACCAGGGCTCAACATCTTTGAAGACCGCTGACATTGCGCCTACCACGGCTCCTTCGCCAACGGTTACTCCTGGCCCTATCAACGCACGCGCGCCAACCCATGCACGCGCGCCAATCGCAATCGGGCGTGTAACGAGTTGAAAGTTTGGGTCCTTGTAATCATGCGTAGCGGTGCAGAGCATTGCCTGCTGAGAAATAGTTGCGAAGTCGCCGAGGGTGACTCTGTCGACGGAATAGCAATCCACGTCGTTCGCGAGGCAACTATGCGCTCCCATCGTCAAGTTCCACGGTGCCCAGATGCGACAGCGCGGATAGGGATTCGCTTTGTGCCCGACCTTCGCCCCAAAGCACCTGAGCAACAAGCGACGCCACCAGAAGAATGGAGTTGGGGAGGGACGGTAAAGAAAGGTCCACACCAGTCCCCAAAGCACTCGCGCCACACGATTCCTGGCGCTGAGGCGATTACGGTATACCGACGGCTTGGACAAGGTTGTCCGTGTGTTCATCAATCCAGTCTGACCCACGGTGGAGCATCCCCACCTTTGAGGAGCCAGCGGTAGGCCAACAGGAACTGCTCGCCGATCCGTTTCCACGAGTAATATCTTTTCATCAACGTACAATCTGTCTGGCCCATTTCATAGGGACACGCTGTCAGCAGCACCAGCGTCCTTTCACTGCGGGCGATTAGCGAATCAATACTCATGCCCACCCACTATCTAGCTCAAGGCCTTTCGGGACGGCGCTTCGGGGTATCTTTGGTGAGGGTGAGGCCGTTCCAGTTGTGAGGACTTCGTGGAAAATCATCTCCATCTTCTCAGAGGGCTAAGCTAAGAGTTGGCAACGCGATACCCTTGCCACAATTGGTCTGCAAACAGCTAACCGAGAGGAAATACGCGCTCCAGCGGCAACCGAGCTGCCGGGGACTTTCGTGTTTGCCCTTTGGGTTCTTGAAGCCCGTCGTGCCCAACACCAGAAGAAGGCTTCAAATAAGACCTCGGGAAAATGGATGCTAGCTCAGAAATGCATGGTGCAGCGTAAGGGCCCACTTCTCACCGAGCTTATCCTGAGTGAATTCCTTCAATTTCTCTGTATCACTAGCAATCACAATTCCACGATAGTCTGCGTCCTGCATTCTTGTCCTAAAGAAGTCTACCCAATGATCCAATTCCAGAGGAAGGATGCGTGACAAAGGGTCAAGGAATTCTGAGGCATACACTTGATCTGATACGACAACTGGGCATCCATATGCAACCGCTTCAAACATTGCGATTCCAAAGTTCTCATGCTTAGACGGCAGAGCAAACCATGCAGCGTTCCTGAAAAGAAGCTCTTTGGCCTTTCCGGTGACAAAATCGATGAATATGCAACGTTCGCTTATGCCCAACCGATTCGACAGACTCTCGAGTTCTCTCTTATACGTTCGCGAGGAGGGACCAGCGACAACAATCTTCCAGTCTGCCGGAAGATTGGCTTCGGCCCAAGCTTGAAGAAGAAGGGGTATGTTCTTGCCGGGATGGAGTCTGCCTAAGAACAGCACGTACTTGCGCTCTTCGAGTGCTCCGAACCCTTCAATGCCGCCTGACGACGAGGATTGACCGGCATCACGAATGCCAAATGGGCAAGCAATTCTTGATGGGCGTGAAAAACCAAAGACTTTTGTAGCTTCGTAGCGTTCCCGCTCAGTTGTGAAAAGCACTGTCTTCGCACCACTAAAGACCTTCTTCTCGAACAAATACCAGTAAAAAGTCTTCCTAAGCCGACTTGCCGGTCCCTGCTCGAAGATTGACCAGGGTTCAAGCATACCGTGAGGGAAAATTCCGTACGGCACACCTGCGCTTTGGCAGGCCCGGGCCGCAGTGAGTGTTGGGAATGACCACATCCCGTGCAGGATGGCGCAATCAAAGCGCTTGATATTCCGACGGAGCCATCCGGTTAGGCCCAGACTGAAGCCGTAGCCGCTATCGAGGCTTAGAGGAAATGAATGCGCAGATATCTGCGCAAAGGATTCGTCGGTAGGTGCGGGACAACCAACTGCAACAATTTCGCTTTCTATTCCCCATTTTTCCCCTGCTAAGCAAAGTTCTACTACAACCCTAATTGGACCACCATTGCGTAAATCAAGTGACGGAATGACATGTAACACTTTCATGACAAGTACACTGACCAGTAATTCAACAATCCTTTCCAGGCCGCTAGGGTCAGGTGGTAGCCCTAGCAGATTACCTATGTCAAGGAAGAGCGAAATCCTCCTACGACCATTTTCACTTTGGTGTGGAGGGTACTCAGTCGCCGCTTAGTTAAGAGAGGATAATCCTTCCCACGCAGACGTGTTAATAGCCACCTCGGGTCCAGCAGTACGGCGTGCGCACTCAAGTGTATTGCCTTTAGGTATGCTTCTTTAGCGACGAGTTCACGGACCCGGCCACGCTCTAGAGAGGCTGCCCAAAGGCAAGAGAGGCCAGTCGAATCTACCCATCGGGCGATTTCGTGGAATACGGCACCTTCTTCCGATGCGTTCAAGCCGCCAAATTTCAATTCGGCATAGTTTTTGGCATGCGCATATAGCACATGCTTTAAACAATCTCCGTTACTATCGCTCCATTGCATTGAATGCGGACGCGTTCTTATGCGAACCAATAGACGCTGAACGCTGGCCGCTCTGTGGCGTCTAATCAGGCGTAGATGTAAATCATGGTCTTCCGCTTTGCGAAAGCGTTCATCATATCCCCCGATCTCTTCCAGTGCTTCTCTGCGGAAGAAAAGTGTGCTGTGAGGCAGGGGATTGGTGCCTGAGGCAAAGCAACGGGCTATTTCGTCGTGTGCTTCCGGATATAGCCGCGATGTTCCAGCCTTGCCTGCGTCGTCAATCAAGATCACGCCCGAGCCGGTGTATGCGATCTCTGAATGTGTCAAGAGGTAATCAATCTGTACCCTTAGTCGTTCATTCTCTGAGATGTCGTCTCCATCCTGTCGCGCAATGAACGGAGCCCGACAATACGAAAGCCCAAGATTTAGAGACGCCGCTAGTCCCTTGTTGCCATGATTTCTGATCAGAGTGATTCTCGCATCTTTGTAGCTTTGTAGAATTTCGGATGAACCGTCAGTGCCTGCGTCGTCCACGATGACGAATTCAAATGGGGGTGCGTCCTGCCTGAGGATGCTTTTGATTGCCTCGCGAAGGTATGGGGCGTCATTATAGACGGCCATCAACACGCTTATATACGGTTTGGCAACCTGCGATCGAACAACAAGCGTATAACCGGGGCAGGCGGTAAAAGGGTCACGGAGGCCTGACGTATTGTTCACAACGGCGGACCGCATTCAACCTCGATTTCTCACAAGGATACTGAGTGTAGGAGATGGTGAAACTTGGACTGTGCCTATGCGAAAGAACTCGGCGGCATCACAGATGCAATTGGTGCACGACCGAGACAATCAACGTTCCTTTTGATGTGACGGCGAGAGGAAGACTGTTATCAGCGGCGACAGAGACGATCTTCGTCCCTTTGCCGCGACGGGGGGGACCGGCGGCGAGGCCCCTGTCTGGCGCTCGCGAAGGTTGCATCGACGAATGCTCCTTCCAGATTCAGCTGGCCGCGATCATGCACATGCCGAGCCAACACCTTCAGAGCCTCTTCCAGCTTGCCGCTGCGGATCCACCGCTGAAAACGCCGGTGACAGGTCTGGTATGGCGGGTATTTTTCCGGCAGTTCGCGCCACTTTGCCCCGATTCCCAGCGCCCAAAACACGTCGCTCAGCACAGCGCGTGTGTCATGCAATGGGCACCGCAGTTGCCCCTCGTCGCTCCGGCCGCAATACCGGTTCTCCACCTCACACTGTTCGTCTGTTAGTTCTCAACGGCCTGCCATCCGAGTCCGCAAAGACGCCTTGAGCCACTCCAGTCTCGCAGAATTCCAGCCCCCAAAAATGTTTATGAGATGGGTTCTAGGAACTCTTCGCAATTGGTGCTATAACCTTTCCCAGAAACTCGGGAGAGGGTGTTCAGAGTACCAACATTGTCTTTCTGGAGAGGGGGCTGAAATCCACGCCCCTTCATTGGTAAGATATGCAGCCCACCAGCTGAATGTACTATTAGCGATGATGAGATTCTGAAAGCTACTCATGGTGATCAAATCACAAAGGTCGTGATTCGGACAGGAGCGAGTGTGGTGATTCCAACCTAGCTCGTATGAGTCGGGTAACAAGTTCTCATTTTGCGCCCATGCCAGATCATCTGTGTATACGATAAAGTGTGGCTGGCCAATGCGTCTTCGGCAACGACTATAGGCCGACTCGTAGAAGGATCTGTCCAGAACATTTCGCGCCTGCGAAGAGACTTCTTTGAAGGAGCGAATATGAACGCAGACAGAATTCTCTGGCGTACGGCGACGAATGCAGGATTGAAAAGTCACTGACTGCCGTATTTCATTGTCGTATTCATTGAAATAGTCAGCTGATTGCCAATAGCCGCGGAGATAAGATCTAGACGCGGTGTGTGCATCTAGTAACTCATGATTAAGCGCACCACCAGGGTCGGCATAATAAGCGATGCCAGGCAGTCGGAGAAAGCCCTTTTTGATCTCAGCAAGGTGCGAGAATAAAGGCAAGGTGGCCCGCTCCAAGAGAGAGGGAGAGTGTATACACTCTGCATCGATTCCAAGCTGCGGAAGCATATATGTTCTCCCAAATGCGTCTTGGCTGTAGGATCTGCAGTCAAGCACTAAGCGTGCACGCAAGCGCCGTGCAGTAGCAAATCCCGTTGCCCAGCAGAACAACTGATTTCCGATGCCGCCGAACACTGAGGCAATCACAATTGGCTGCATTAGACAGTACTCCTGAAGAAAATCAGCAGACATATCTCGGCGGTGTGATCATGAATCAAGCCATTCAGAAAATGGTACAGCCAAATTATCCTAACCTCTGCTTGCTGGGGAAATGAACGATAACGCAAGGGAAGCAGATACCGGATGACCTGAGCTCGGCCACTATTGAAGGCTTTGTGCCAAGACCGACACCGACTTGGTCGCAACTTTGGACAAGCATGCTGAAAAGATGGGGTCGGGGAAATTGCTGGTGGAATTCAAAACGATTGTTCTCTGTATGTGGGTAGCTCATACAGCCTGGTGTGGGCGTAGGTTCCCAATTCATTGTAGTGCTGAGCATTACACCAACCAGCGTGCTGCCATTTACTGGCGCTATATTTCCTCGCGGCACGCGCAAAGGGGTATCTCGCGGCATGGTGGGGGCCAGTACCATGCCCTCTTGAATCCCGCTTATCCCGCTTCCAGTTAGTCCAAGGCTTGCGTAGAGCACATTCGCAACTAAGAAGGCTAGAGCTACGGCAGAGAGAGTAAGTCTCCATGCGCGCTTGCTTCTAGTAACGGCAAGAGGAAGAAAAAAGATTGTGCCAGTTGAGACATAGCTTGAATGGATTCCGCCAGCGAGGGCACCGGCTAGGAAAAGGATTAAGCCAAACGCGATGGTGGGCGCAAACGGGATGCACTGTTTCCGCTTCGTGAACAGGGGGTAGAAGATCAAAATGTAGACCGTAACATTAAGAACCTGCTGAGCAAAGTCTTCTGGAAGATACTCGGGATATTCCGAGGAGAATATTTGGTACCATGGGAATGGCCCAACCACCGCTTTTACCAATCGCATTGGTAAGAACCGCACAGACGCCAAGTGACTTTCGGCAGTGCGCGCGTTCTGTTGCGCATGAGAAGATGCGTTTGCTAGCCTTTGGCGGAATGCGCCCGTTGCTGTCCCATAGATGAAAAGGAATATGATGAAAAGGACAACCGCGAAGCGGGCCAACGATCTCGCGGTGTATCGCAGGTTGATTAGCATGCTCGGTACAAACGCTGCAAAGGCATACGCTTCTCGCTGTGCATACGCGAGAGTGCATGAGAGTGGTAGGGCGGCGATGGATAGTAAGGTACTACTCTGGGTAGTAACAAGGAGGTAAATCGCGAGCGATAACGACGTTTGGCCAACTGTGTCTCTCCAGAATACGCTAGAGATGAACCCAAATGGTTGGAAGGCAGCAATGAAGAACGCTCGGAGTGCTAATGGACGGTTAAGACCTGCACTTAAGCCAAGTGCACCAACAATAGCCGCCGTGTAAATAGAGTGTAGTGCATTCCAAGGAGCAATGCTTAAGACGTTTACTCCACCCAGGTAATAGAGTATCGCAAAGTACTCTCTTAAGAGCAGGTTTTTCTCCGCATAGAAACGAGCTGGCATGGGTGCGAGAAGGCCATTTGCTATCCAGTGATTGCGAGCTAAGATCATCGCGTGGTTGAGCCACTCATAATCCCAAATATAATTGACATGCTGATATTGCGAAGTATAATTTGGATTGATCAGCCAAATATAGTGAGCAATTCCCAACACAACCTTAGCGATGAAGGCCACTAGCGCCACTGTTGTGGTGTTTCGGCCGAATGCGTGTCGAAGAAATAGTCTATCAAGCAAAATAACCGCTGCAAGAGCTGAGATACAAGTGCCAATTAAATTTGGTATTGGAGAATAGAAAAAGCGCCCCACAACTAAAAGGAGTATCAGAAACAGGACATGAGAAGCAGCGAGGCTTCTAAGCAGTCCTCTCTCTTTACTGTACGCACAATGTGCCGTACGTGAATAGGAAGGGAACAATGGTGATGGAGCCTCTACTGCTCTTGTGTTCATTTGGCATCCGACTTGGGTGTAATAGTCAATACTGCGGTAGGTTAGATTGTTTATATGAATGGAGCTGTCTTAATGGATGGCGTTCTGCACGAGTAGAGGCCTAAAGATGTAATGCTTTCTGAAATGCCTTCATGCATGACAGCGGATCTGTTAGAGAATAGTAGAGTTCTTTTGCGCCTATTGAGATGTGATCACAGAGTGAGTCATCGTCCGCGAGTCGGTCAAGCGAGGCGGCAAATTCGTCAATGTGTCCCACTGGTACTACAAATCCATTTTGCCCACTTGTTAAGACGTCTGCATGGATACCTACTTGGAAGGCGATGACGGGCTTAGCAAGACCTAGGGCCTCAAGCAGTACATATTCGGTAGTACTTGGCCAAAGGCTAGGGATGACCACCCCTCGAGAACTGGCGACCAATTCGGCTAGACCAGACGACCAAGTCATATTGGAGACGACTTGGATTCTTTCACCCTGAATGAACTCGGCCAAATCATGCTCAGCAACGGCCTTAGTTGCTTGCTCTTCAGTAGAGAATGGAAGGACAAAGCGGGCCTTCGAACAATGCTGGAAGATTGAGCGGAGCAAATGAAACCCCTTCTCAAACCGAGCTTGCCCATAATAAATGAATCGCTTGCCCCTGGAGGGTACTATGCCGTCCAGACGTTCGCGGGGGAAAAACAAGGGGCAGTGAACTATGCGGTCGGGCGGGACACCGTAGCGTTCGTAGTCGCGAAGTTGCGTTGAACTTGACCCTAAGAGTGCCTCGCAATTGAAAATCTCTTGACGAAGGCGCGAGCGAGACACGGTTTGGTAAGCAAGGCGAATGTACTTCTGGATCCCCTCAACTTTGGTGCAGTGGTTCAGAAGTGAGTGCGAAAAGGTCCCTTCTACGCAACGGTTGCATGGTCCATCAGGGAGAGTGCCATAGCCGTTGGCGCAGTAGAAATCTTGAGTCCACCACATCGCAATCATCTTCACATCTGATTTCTGACATGTATGGAAGAGGAATCGCGCTTTGTTATATGCCATTCCTAAGAAAAAAACGTGAGTCGCGCCCGATTGTCGAAGGACATTCTCAAAATGGAGTTGTTTGTCACCAGGGAAAAAGTGATCAGAGCCCTGGAAAGGCGGGCGGGCGTAGAAGCGAAATTGGAAGTCGATCCCTTCGGCCGATTCAAGATTCAGCGGAGGCTCAGCATATACGCTGATATCGCAGCCTAGCTCCCGCCAAAGCTTCGCAGCCATTCGAGCCGCTATGGCACCGGACGCCTGCCCGTAAAACAGATCTGGGATGATAAGAACAGAGACTTTCACGTTGTCTGTAAGGCTTTTGAACTGCCGCTCCTCATGCTAGTTACGCTATGCTTGATCGAGATTAGGGTGCCACGCTCGACCGTCAAAAGGGTAGCCAGCAGTAAGGTTCCCACCATGATGATCTGAACAACCAGCCATATCCATGTTTTGGGCTCCGGCACTGCGAACATCCAGACAACGCCAATCGTGATACAAAGAAGGAAGCCCAGACTACCGGGCTGATGTATTTTAACGGCAGATTGATTAAAACGGTGTGCAAGAATCCGCGCAAACAATATCATTGCCACTATTGAGGCGACCGCTCCAGCAGTTGGAATGCCCGGAAGCTTGAATAAGTAAGCTAAAGAAATCAGAAGGCCAGCTCGCACGGCTGATTCTGCGAGAAGACTGAATACCGCCTTCCGGATTTCACCCGCTGCGATCGTGAAGTTCGAGAATAGACTCCTGCGAAAACTCATAGCTGCGGAGGTGGCGATGAGTAGCAGAAGCGGACGCCCACCAAAAAGCGTGGGCCCGACCCACAGGCAAATCACCGGGCGCGAGAGGGCGATAGCTAGTGCCAGACCGAAGCCCGCAAGGCTGGTAGCAAGCAAAGTGATTTCCGTAACAACCGGCGCCGATTCCTTGGATTTAGGATCACTCGCAACATGAGCGACTCCAGCGAAGACAGCGGATCCGATGCGATCCATAAACATTTGATTTAGCGTGATGACCCGTCCAGTAAGGACAAGGATTGCAGACGCCAGCGGGGAGACAAAGATGGCGGCAACCGCCGCTTCCATATTTCCGCCTAATACTGCGGCAATTCGAGATGCAAGTAATAAAGACGAGGCTTTCGCGATGTCAACCACGAGGCGCAGATCAAGAACGAGTCGACTCGAATTCTGCCTGCGCCACATTGTGAGGAGATAAATGCTGTAGCCTATGATATAGACCGCAGCAGAAATCATTGGGCCAAGACCAAGTGCAGCTACTCCCAATCCGAAATGAAGGCCCAATAAGATGCTACTGATGCTAGCCAGCAGTGCCGTAACGCCGAGTAGGCCCGGAACTGCTGTACGTTGCCATGCCTGGGGAATTGCGCCTAGCGTATAAAATACAATAGACAGGCCTGCTCCTACCGAGGAGAATGTTACTGCAAGCTTTAGCGCGTACTTTGTAACAGCAGGAGCATGAACCCACGTGACAATGAAAGGGGCTGATAGCATTCCCACTGATGCGACTAAGGCCCCCATTATTACTGCGACGAAAATACCTGCCCCTGCAATTCTGGCAAAGTCACGGGACTCACCATGACTGTAGGCGGCAGCGAGTCTCTGCGTAACAATGCTTGACAATCCGGATTCAAAAATTCCGATCATCGCAAGGATATTGCCTGAGGCGAGCCAGGCACCATATGTAGCGGCATCGAATCTCCTCAAGTAAAGCGGAACAAGCACTAGACCCGTGACTACTGATAGCACGACTGTCGTTGAACTGAACAGCAAATTATAAGCAGCAGCAAGGCGCTTGTTCATGGCCGGACCGTAAAGTCGTAAAGAATTGTGTCTTCTGGGTCATAAGCGCGATCGGCATACGCGACCAGCAGGAATGGGGTCGTACTACCTTCTGGATTACTGAAAATATGGGCAACTCCTGCTGGCACATAGAGAGTTTCAGGAAATTCTTCTGAAAGGCAAGTCATCATTCGTTCGCCTGTTGCAGGATCATCGAGAATGACTTCGGCGAAGCCTTGGATTACTGTAAACCATTCGTTGCAGATAGAATGATAGTGGCCGCCGCGTTGTCTGCCGGGAATGGCCATAGTTACATAGAATTCGCCTGTCCCGCGCGGTAGGAACTCTTCCTTCCCATCTATGACCTTTAAAAACCAGCCACGCTCGTCCGCTCCCCTCTGGCGTGCTATACGACGAATGCGATCGCCAAGGTTCATAGGAAGGCCTCTACAGTTCGTAAAATGCCTTCAGACAGAGACGTCGGAGGACTCCAGCGAAACATTTCTTGCATTCGACTTGTATCAGCCAAGTAGTACATCGGTTCGTCTTCTCTATAAGGTATAGCACCAAACCGTAGGTCGGGAACAATACCACGGCTTCTCAAAATAAGCGCAAGCTCGTCAACAAACTGGCGCAGAGTTATAGGAACACCTGCTGACACATTTACTACCGTTAGAGACTGATCTTTTGCGAGTAATAATGCTCGCCAAAAGGCCTCCGCAACATCGCCTACATAAGTGAAGTCACGAAGTTGCGCCCCTCCTGTGAGCTCGACGGGGGCGTTTGCCTTGGCTTGACGAATAACGTATGGAGCAAGACGGTAATTCCCTTCGCCTGGCCCGTATACACTGAATAGGCGTAACAGCACTATAGGCATTTTCGATGAATAAAGAGACGCGAGTAACGAAGCCGATGCTTTCGATACTCCATAAAAGTTGGATGGCTCGAGCGGATCAGTTTCAGTAATTGGCCGGCTTTGAACTTTATACTCGTAACCAGAGCCAGCTAAAACTATGCGCGGACGCAATTTAAGGTCTTCGATGGCCCTGAAAAGGTTCGCTAATCCAATTGTGTTCACCTTGAGAAGCTCAGCGGGTCCGGCGCTGTGGTGTTTAACGCCGGCCGCAGCGAGATGGAGGATCGCCTCTGGGCGACACTCACTCAAAATCTCTTTAATGCGGTTGAAGTCCTGGAGATCCGCGACCCAGGTGGATTCTTCGGAGTCAATTTGCGAATGGGTGATCGTATAAATATTGGATCCGATACGACGCCCAATCGCCGCCACATGCCGACCAATAAATCCAGTCGACCCAGTTATAAGCACATGACCGTCGAAGGCATTCATCATTGGCTAGGCTTCAATTTGCAGTAGCGGCAAAGCTGTGCATCACAACCGATTCATGCAGCGCGTTTTCAGATCTGGGGTCGAACACGGCGAACCAGTGCTCCAAAAAGTAGACCCGCAGCATGATGTCAAGACCCACCGGCCTGTGCTCCATATCGCCTTTCGAATAGTACGGCGCCATCAGCGCCTCCAGCTTGACCCACGGCATAACGGCGTTCATCTCATCCAGAGGCTGCTCCCGCCGTGTTTGGGCCGGCTGTTCGCCAGGCTCCACAACTTCTGCAGCCTCGTCACCCGATGGGAATACCACATTGAGAATTACCTCGGTTCCGTTCACCTGGCTTGCCTTCACCTGCTGCTCAGAAGTTTATGAGACCAGCTCTAGTAGTTCTTCAGAAAGTCTTGGTACCATTCAACTGTTTCCTGAATGCCAGAATAGAGAGTGTAAGTTGGATGCCAACCAAGAACCTGATGAGCTTTAGCTGCTGATAAATACTGATCCTTGATCTCGCCCTTTGCCTTATTAAGGATGGTCGGCTTTAGATCCTCGCGCGACAACGCTCTTTGGATATGGGCGACCAAATCTAGAACGCTTAGTGCAGTCTCGTTGCTAAAGTTGAATCCATACCCGCAAACTCGGGAGTTGTCTAGATTCTCGGCTAGCAGAAGATATGCACCACAGATATCTTTAACATATACATAATCGCGAATGTAGGAGCCGTCGCTCCGTATAATTGGTGCGTTCCCTTCGATCAGGGATCGAATTGTCCCAGGTACTATCCTGCTCCAGTTGAGATCGCCGCCGCCATAAATATTCCCGCAACGGGCGATTGCAACAGGTAGGCCATAAGTGTGCCAATAGGATTGCGACAGAAGGTCGGCACAGCTCTTTGAGACCTCGTACGGGTGTTGGCCAGCAAGGGACATCTCCTCCGTATATGGAAGCAAGGCTTGATATCCATAGGCTTTATCACTCGATGCAATCACAACACGTTTAACTCGGTCAATATGTACGCGAGCAGCTTCCAATAAGTTGTACGTTCCTCGGATATTGACTTCAAACGTCGAGAGCGGTGAATGATGCGCTGTCGATACAATCGTCTGGGCACCGAGGTGTATGATCGTATCGGCCTCCTGTTCATTGATAGCGCGCTCAACGGTCCGATAGTCTTCAAGTGTTCCATTGACAACGGTAACCTTATTGATATCGCCAGAGCGAAATAGCTCACTTTGTGGATCAGAGTCGTGGACCAGTACTACTACACGAGCCTTTCGGGCCAATAAATCCTTCACGAGCCAAGCGCCGACCATGCCAGTGGCGCCTGTAACGAGGACGGTTGAAGATTCCCATTTATGGGTTGTCACTTGTAGATCTCCCAAGGAGCTTTGCCGCTGGACCAAATCTCTTCCAATAAGCGCACGTCCCGTAGGGTATCCATGCATTGCCAAAACCCTTCGTGGCGATAGGCGATCAGTTGTCGGTCTAGGGATAAGTGTTCCAGGGGCTCACGCTCAAAAATGCAATCATCGGAGTTGTTGATATACTTAAGCGCCGCAGGCTCCAAAACAAAGAAACCGCCATTGATCCATCCGTCACCGATCTGCGGCTTCTCAATGAACTGCGCCACGTGATCTCCGTCAAGCGCGAGACCACCGAAGCGAGCTGGTGGGCGTACTGCCGTTACAGTCGCGATAGCCCCGTGGCTCCTGTGATATCGAATCAACTCTTTTAAGTTAACGTTGCAAAGGCCATCTCCATAAGTGAGCATAAAGGCATTACTATCGAGAAGGTGTGAAAGTCGCTGGAGTCGTCCGCCAGTTTGGGTATGCAGCCCGGTATCGACAAGACGCACAGTCCAGTTTTCCTTTGGCGTATTATGCATGGATACTTGACCTGTGGCTAAAGAGACGGTTGAATCAACGCTCCTCCGGAAGTAATCCAAGAAGTACTGTTTAATGACTTCGCTTTTGTATCCAAGTGCGAGTATGAAATCATTGAACCCCCAATGCGCATAATACTTCATTAGGTGCCAGAGTAAAGGATAGCCGCCAATCTCAACCATCGGCTTCGGAATTGTTTCGGTCTTTTCGCTGAGTCGAGTACCGAGCCCACCGCAAAGGATGACGACTTTCATCGATTACTTACCCTCCTCTGTCGCTTTGGTCTTACAGATGTGCCAGTGAAGAAACGTAGAAGCTTGCTTTACTGGGGACTGGGTTGGACCCTTTGAAGAGATTCAAGCTCTCCTACCTTTCACATTGTCTTTAAGCATTGGCAAAAGCTAGATAGATATATCTCCGAATCGTCACAGCGAGTGCGGCGTTTGAGCATTATCGTCATGCCGAATTGTCGTTGTATCCAGAATAGTGATACCCGTAATCTGCATATGCCTCGCTGGAGGTATTGTAAGTGACGCGATTCAGCACGACCCCGACGACATTAACGTGGAGTCGCCGAAGCGTGGCAATGACTGTGGCGACTGCGTTTCGCTTTGTCTCGCCAGCTTTGGTTATGATGAGCACGCCGTCTGCGGCTACGGCCATCTGGAGACACTCTGCAAAGCCCAGTAGTGGAGGTGAGTCCAGAATGACTAGGTCGTACTTCTTTGCGAATTCATCCAGTAGTTCTGCGAGCCGTGGGCCAACGAGATCCGCTGCGCGATGGGAACCTGGTCCCGACGGCAGTAGAGTCAGATTCGGCCTGCCTTCCACTGGAAGCACCACGTCTTGCCAGATGAATTCTCCAGTCAGCACATTGGAAAGTCCCTCTTTTGGCGTCAACCCGAATTTTGAGTGGATGCTGGGGCGACGCAGGTCAGCGTCTACGAGGAGGGTTGTCTTGCCTCGGGCTGCATTGGCGATAGCCAGATGCATCGCCATTGTTGTCTTACCCTCGCCAGGCTCCGCGCTCGAAAGGACGATGGAACGCAGACGCTGTTCAAAGTCGGATAGCAGGATTGTGTTTCGAATCGTGCGTACGGCCTCTTCGAAGCCAGAGATGGCGCGATAGTAACCTCTTAGGTGAAGCCCATGACCGTTGCCACGCGCTGTTGATTCGGTAATTGCACCGCTGGTGGATACGGGGTCGATGGCATTGGGAAGCTGAGATGCATCTGGATCCAGTGGAAGCATTCCAATAACATCGGTCCCCAAGAATCGACTTGCTTCCTCCGGATTTCGAAGGGTCGTATCGAGCCTATCCAGAAGGAGTGCAGTTCCAATGCCCAGCAAAGTAGAGAAGATGAACGCCAGCAGCAGATTGAGCCGTGTATGTGGAGAGACGGGGTACAATGGCGGCCGGGCAACGTCCGCGATGCGAACATTATTGTTCTGGAATCCAGAGTTGATGTCCGCTTCCCGGATCTTCTTGATCAGCTCGTCGTAGAGCGTCTTGTCCGCATCGGCTTCCTGCTTCAATTGCTGATATTCAAAAGAACGCGTGTTCAGCTGGTCCCATTCAGCCTTCGTCTCGTTCACTGCCTGCTGCAGCATCTGTTCACGGTTGAGGCTTTGCTTGTAGGCCTGCTCTGTCTTCTGGCTTACGTTCTGCTGCGCCTCGTCGAACTGCTTCTGGATCGCCGCGACCTGCGCCGCAGCTTTGCGATACTCAGGGTGTCTCACACCGAAGGTCGATTTGACTTCGGCCAAGTGTTCCTTTGCCTGGTCCAGATCACTATTGAGCTGTGCAAGGGATTGGCCCTGCGGTGAGATCTCTGCTGCCGCAAGGGAGCCTGACTTGATCGAATTCCATGCAGCTTCCTTCGCCACCCGATCTGCCTGGGCGTTGGTGTATTCCGTGTTGAGTTGCAGGAGCCGCGCTGATAGGATGTTTGTCTTTTGCTCCGGGTTGATGACGTCGAGATCCTTCTCGAACTGAGCAAGAGCCAGGCCCGATTTCTCCATCTTGGCTTTGAGCTCATCGAGTTGCTTCCCCATGAAGGACGCCAAACTCGCGGAGGACTGAATGCGGATTTCGTATGTATGCGCCAGGTACGAGTTTGCGACCGCATTGGCTACACTCGCTGCCAGTGCCGGGTTGGGCGAGCGGTACGTGATCAGCAGCAGGTAAGTATTTGGGGGACGAGTCACCGACAGGCCGGGCAGACCGACGGGAGCCTCCGATGCGGACTGCGCCGGTTGTGTTGATTGATTCTTCTGGGTTTTTGAATTCAGCAGATGATACTGCTCAACAACGGGACGCAGAACTGCGTCCGATTGGATGAGCTTCATCTGCGTGGCGAGGAAGAGATCCGGATCTGGCGCTTGAAAGTTTGGGCTCGATCCCTGTCCTACAACATCAGTCGGCGCCTGCAGGTCAACATCGATGGTCGCTGTTGCTTCATAGATCGGCTTCAGGCGCGCAGAAACGATAAAGGTCACAAGCACACACGACGCCACAAAGGCGAGAATCTTCCACGCGTGCCGGCGCAGAATCCAGAGATAGTGCGTCAACGGGACTGCAGGTGCTTCTGGCTGAAACTCCTGTAGCGGTGGCATGACGCCGTACGCCCCGGGACCTACCAGCTGATAGGAGGTTTCAGGAGGAATTTCAGCCAACAACTTCGCTTGCTTTGGCATGGTTGAGTACCGTTTCCTTAGTGGTACACGTAGAGGAGCGCAGCACCGACGGTGGCCCCAAGGATGAGGGACCGATCGAGTGCTGTCAACGTTGCTTTGCGGCCTGACGCTTCGGGGATGTAGAGAATGTCGTTGGCCTCAAGCGGAATATCCGGCGCCTTGTGGTTCAGGACCTTCTTCAGCTCGATGGGGATATCATTCTTTCCGGTCACGCCCCCTTCAGTGCGATAGATGTAAGCTGTATGGCCGGAGAAATGATCCAATCCTCGCGCAAGAGCTATGGCCTTTAACACGCTACTCTGCGAGCCGTCATTGATCACGTACGCGCCTGGCTGCTTCACATTGCCGACTACGTAGAAGCGTCCTGCTTCGGGCACGCGAACCACGTCACCGCCCTGCAGCGGCAAATTGAGCGACGTATCCACGGAATCGAGCAATCCCTTTACGGGGATGCGCTGCACAATCGTCGACGTCTTCCCATCGGCGCCGGTTTGTTCACGGCTGACAAGAATCTCCTGTCCAGCATCCTGCGTGAGTCCGCCTGCCTTCGTAATTGCGTCCAGCAGCGTGACGACGCCCGTGTCCTGAAAGGTGATTGGGGTTTTCACGGATCCAACCACGCTGATGGGGCGGCTCTGATATTCGACGACAGAGACCGTCACAATGGGATCCACAAGAATCTGCTCGTTGATCAGTTCAGATGTGATCGCTTTTTCCAGTTGCTCGGGATAGAGCCCCGTGGCCTGGATATGCTTCTCGAGCATGGGCAGACGAATGGTTCCATCCGAGTCAACGCGCACAGTCCTTGTCAATTCTGGCGAGTCGTACACTGTAATCCCCAGGAGATCATTGTTACCGATACGCGCCACGGGCAAATTGGCGGTGGCGTTGAGAGTTGTCGCTCCTGCTCCCACACCACTAGAGCCTGCGGCACTCGGTTGAGTCTGTGCGCAGAGCATGCCCGCCGTAAGGACAAGGATCAGTGCTGGTGTCAAATTCTTCATGCTTGAGCCTTCGTAGTTGGGTTCAAGCTCATATCAAGCCTGACACAACAATGCAATCCGGTCAGCTTTCCTGATGACGCTCCGAGGATGCAAGTTTTTCTGAAAGTGCTTCCACCTTGCGGTCTAGTTGGTTGATGCGAGCCTGAAAATCTTCGAGGTGCTTCCCGAGTTGATTCTTGCGAGACGGGGAATCCAAAAGTGCGCGCATCGCGTCACGGGTCAGGTCGGAGACGCTGCGGGCGCCGGTTGTGTCGCACAGCTGCCGGAGCGCTGAATACTCCTCTTCGGAGAGTCGAACGCTAATCATCCGTGATTTAGGCTTGAATACTGTCATAGGCAACTCAACCTATGTAAGAGATTCAGTGGGTGGGGATGCTGTGGTAAGCACGACTTAAACAAAATGTGCTTCAGCTGGAGACCGACAACGTCCGGCCTCACGGCGCCATTTGATCTTGGAGACAGGCTTCGCCCCCGCCGGTCCCATGTGCAGGACCGCTGTGGAAAATAACTTATGAATGTAAAGCCAAGGCTGAAAGTCTAAGAACGGCAAGGCACGTCAGAAAAGTCGCACAGAACTAATGAAGATTAACAATTCTTCATTTAGGAGTGCAAGACAAATGTAGGGTGACTTTGAAGATTTTTGTCGCTTATTTATTCACTATTAACGTGGTCAGGGTTGAGGCGGATCGTAATTTGTCATACAAGTAACCACAGGACGTTGGCAGGTCGTGAGAAATAGCTCCACCCGACGCCGTTGGGTGCTCGAACTAACTTCTGAAGGCAACGAGAAATCATGAACGGAGAAGCAGTGGCTCGATCTTGCTGAGACGCGCCAAGGCTGGAGAAGGCTTACAGTCCCAGGATGTTTGAATGCAAGATGCTGTTAGCGGCTTGCTGGAGTTCCGCCGCTATTCGCTGCAAACAAGCCGCCTGCCAGGCCCGCTGCGCCTGCGCCCAGCAAGATGCCGCCAATAAGCTTCTTATGCGAATTTTGTGTCTCTACCGGTATTTCCTGGGCAGTGGTCACATCGATCACGTAAGAGGCCTTGCCAGTAGCCTTTGCATTGAGGTCGGCAAAGCCGGTGATCGTGATCCGCTTGCCAACCATGCCGGAGAGGTTGCCACCGGAAAGCTCGTAGACAACGCCCAAATCGGGCGTTGGAAGGTTGAGGTAGTAGTGGCCGTCCACGGACACTAGGTCGCCGAAGAGAGTCATCTTCACCGGAGGGTTTGACTGAACCGGGGCGGGCTGCGGCGCCCCAAATGCCTCTGAGCTACCGGACGGGATGCTGGCCAACAGGTATCCGCGACCATTCGTCACCTTGAATGCGCCTGTGAGTGCTGCCACTTCCAGGATCCCGTTATTCACGGCGACCACGCCACTTGCATTGGGCATGGCAGAAGTGACATGCAGGCCGTTTGCGTCAACCTGAAATGGGCTGGAAGTCTTCAACTCGCTGGCACCCTGCTGCAGTACCAGACGGTCCTGATAGAGCGTGCCGCGGGACTCGGTGCCGAGTTTGACCTCAACGCCCGTGCCCACACGGAGTGCGGCAGAGTTCTGCCCGGTCTCCACCACTGTGCCATTGAAGAGTGTTGCATCTCCCTTGACTGTGTAGCCGTCCACGCGCATGTCACCGCGCGCGCTTGCCGTGCCGATCGCTGATGTTCCAGCCATCGCGTAAGAAAGCGTGCAACAAATCATCGCAACTGCATGCAGCTTCGACTTCATGGATGCTCTCCGCGAAGGGCGGCACGTACCTCGCCCAATTTCTAATCTCTGGTATACACCAATTTAGTCGGTTACGCGATCAAAATGAGCGTATTTGTTATGTCGCGATCATTACCCATGTTTACCTGGGCTCATCTGAATTACGTCTGTCATACGAAGAGAAGATGCCCAGCGAACCAAGAAATATGGCGCAACGTCCTGATTCTTCCCCACTCCTGCGGTCTGCGCTCAGAGTCCTTCAGGTGGTGTAAGAATACGCCGGGTGGTACGCTTGCGGATAGCCGAACGCTATGCTGATCTTCCGCCAGATCTTTGTGGCTGCCTTGCGCATTCTCCTAGTAGGAGCCTGTGCTCTCGGAGCCTGGTCATCGTGGGCGATCGCGCGCGCTGACTACCTCTTTCGTCAGAACACAGTGTCCTCCATCCGTGCGAGCTTACAGTGGGCACCGGACAACCCGGCGGCTTACATGCGGCTTGCACGGCTGGATGAAAGCAAGGCACGGCAGATGCTCGATACTGCGCTCCGGCTTGATCCTTACAACGCGCAGGCCAACATCGAACTCGGTCTGCTGAAAGAGGCGAATGGCGAGACGGATGCTGCAGAAAAACTGCTGCTTCATGCGTTTGAAATAGATCGCACTTATACTCCACGCTGGAGCCTGGCCAACTTTTATCTCCGCCAGGGGAATCTGCCTGCCTTCTGGCTTTGGGCCCATCGCGCTGCGGAGATGCCTCCAGACGACATGGGTGCCCTCTTTGCTCTGTGCTGGCGCGTTGCGCCTGACCCCAACACCATTGCAGATGCCATTCTGAACAACAATCCCTCCACAGTGCGCCAGTTCATCGTATTTCTGCTGGCCAAGAACCAGTTGGATGCTGCTGTGGGCCTGGCCACCCATCTTCTCCAGATTGGGGAGCCGGATCGCGATCGTGCCCTCTTGCTCTCGCTCGTCAATCAGGCCATCGCGGCCAACGATGTGAAGGCATCCACGGAGATTTGGCGCGGGCTTGTGCAGAAAAAGTGGATCGTCGCGGATGTGTCGGTTCCCAACAACCCGGACTTTTCACGCGACCCCTTACCGGTGGGATTCGATTGGACACTTTCCTCCCAAACGGGATTGCATTCCTGGCCGGGGCCAGCAGGTCTTGCGGTGGAGTTGAGCGGAGATCAACCGGAGAGTTGCACAATTGCGGAGCAGGCCCTCGCACTGGTGCCCGGTAATTACACCTTCCACTATTCCTATCGCACCACCGATATTGCGCCGGATACAGGCATTACATGGCAGATCCTTGACGCAAAGTCGGGCTCGATTCTTGCCGAGTCATCGAGCCTTTCTAGTGATGTGATGCTGGGTAAGACACTGAACTTCACTGTGCCTCAGGGTACCTCCCTGCTTCGCTTACGTCTTGGCTACCAGCGCGCACTTGGCACCACGCGCGTTCGTGGCACGCTCACGATTCAGTCAACAATCATCCGGCAGATCGCTTCTCCACAGTACTGAGCATGTTCCAGCGCGCGCGTTGAAGGTTCCAACAACGATGCGGAGCGTCGCCCGGATGTGCTTTGATGGAGGAATCCTGCCTGAGGACTACGTGGCTCCTGTCTTCGCTCCGGCTGCCGCCTCTGAGCGCTGATCCGCCATCCTTGCCATGTAGAGCGCACCCAGCAGCGCGAACATCCAGCCCGACACCGCGGGCCGCGGAAACGGATAGTCCACGCAGGCATGCGCCATTACTGCGACCAGCCCAATTGCCCAAGGATGCCGAAAGGCCGCTGGAACGGCAGCGGCAAAGGGAACGAATACCAGCAGCAGGAAGGGAATCCCGCCGTCGGCCGCGAACTCCGCCCAGTCGTTGTGTGCGTGATTCGCATAGAAAGGGAAGTCCTTTACAGCGAAGCGCTGGTACACCTCCGTGAAGGTGCCCAGCCCGAATCCCGTCAATGGCTGATGCTCCGCCATGTGGACCGCCGCAATGAGGAACTCGCGACGGCTCTGGAAGGGATCTGGCTCCTCGAATCGCTGCCACACACGCT
>JAKAJO010000087.1 GCA_021813745.1 Acidobacteriota bacterium | reverse complement strand
GATCATGAGATGCGTCGCTGCTTTCCGTTTACCCATGAAGAGATCGGTGAATTCATTGGCGCATCGCGCGAGACGGTTACACGGATACTGTGCGCTTTTAAGAGCCGGAACCTGGTGGTATTTCAGGGAGCCACGCTCACCATTCCCGATCGTGCGGCGTTAGAGCGGGCAGCAAACACGGCAAGGTCGAGGCGAGCAGTCTTGGCTGCTAAAACACGGACGAAGAAGATTACCGCCGGGGCTGGAGGTTCGAAACCTCTGTCGCAGAAAAGCCGCCGCGCCCTGCCTACTTACGGCCTCAGTTCTCTTGCAAACTCAGTGAAGGAGACACTTCGCGCAGAGGTTCCGGGACTATGGACTCCGCTTGAGCAGGCAAGCTATTTCGAGGAATCCCATCGGAGACGGACTGTGTAGCAGTTGCGAGCTGCATCGCGTCGAACGGAAGCTCAATCGCAAATGTCATTCCGCGTTCAGGATTTCTGCGAGCCTGAATTTGTCCTCCATGCTGCATGACGATTCGGTACGCAACCGACAGTCCTAACCCCGTCCCATCGGATTTGGTGGTGAAGAATGGATCGAATATCTTCTCTAAATTTTCCTCCGGTATTCCAACGCCCTCGTCCACGACTTCAAAGAGCATAGTTCCATCATCGTGAGATGCACGGAGCACTAAGCTGCCCCCACCCGGCATGGCGTGAACGGCGTTGAGCGCCAAGTTGAGCAGGACTTGCTTGATCTGCTGCGAATCGATCAGGACGTCGGGGAGGTCGGTGGGCGCTTCGGTATGAACCATAACGCGCGCCGTCATGGCGTTTTCCGAAACCAGGTGTTCGACAGAATGGAGCAATTGCAAGGGGGACGTTGGACTGGCGCGTATGGCTGGCGGTTGGGCAAACTCCAGAAAATTCGATACGAGGTCTTTCAGCCGCTCCACCTCGCCAAATGCAAGATCGCGAAATTCCTCGCGCGTTTCATCTGGCAGTCCTGACCGGAAGGCAATGCGCAGGGCGCCTTCGAAAGATCCCAGCGGATTGCGAATCTCATGGGCCAGCCCCGCGGCCAACTCTCCCAGGGCAGAAAGCCGGTCGGCCCAGCGTAGCTGTTCGAAGGATTCCTGAAGCTTTCGATTCGCTTGGACTAGCTGCGTCGCCGTGTCTTGGATTCTGTCTTTCTGACGGCGTTCATGATCGGCTAGGACACCTGCGATAACGGTCACGACGAAGAATTTGCCGATCTCGATGAGCTCGGCCACCATGTACTCTTCATGCTCGCCTCCCCAGGTATGAAGCACATGTGGCGCATACAGAATAGCCGCGAGACACGCGCCGGCCAGTCCGGTGCGCCAACCCCAGAAGAGCGTGATTAATAGAAGGGGAACATAGTACGCGCAGGCGTAGATCGGATGGAGCCACATATCCGCGTGGGATGTGGGTGTGAGGTAGTGGAGGGCTGAGATCCCAACGATGCTGCCGAACAAAAGGACTATCTGGCATCTCCGTGCACAACGCGTTCCGATTGCCACAATGGCACCCCCGGCTGGAAGCCACCCGAATATGGTTGACATTACGACTCCCCAGCAAAAGGTGGTGTGACATGGATCACATATGAGCTGACTTTGAAAGTGGATCCCACGGTCGAAAGCAGTCAGTCGTTGGCGCAATTCGGGTAAACCGCAGCTCCCAAATGCCTCCTTCTCCAATGTTGTCGCTTTGCCAAATCCAGACATCACAAGAAGTTGCAATTCGAGAGAAGTGTTTGGGCACTTTGGCAAGACGGTTGCCTTTTCTTGTTGCGTAAGAAAATCAAATTCCTGTCGCATCAGGAAGGAGGAACCATGAATATCGCAACCACGCTCATTCTTAGCGCCGGCCTGATGATCGGTATGCCGTTGGCTCAGGCTGCAACCCGCCAAGCGAAGACTGATCTTGTTGTGGCGCCGCTTGCCACAACATCGGAACTGGCGCAGCAACCAAGTGAAGACATACTTCTTCGTGTCGATGGCGCGGGCACTCCGTACCTCTACGTCGAGCAACAACAGGAAGCACGTCTGGTCGTCCTCAATGTTGACGATCTGGCCCATGTGAAGATCGTCGCCTCGGTGGAAACGGGAGTGAACCGGCCTTTCGACTTCGTTCAGCCGATCAGCGACACGCTCGAGCAGATCCGGTTCCGCGACGGTTCGGGCAGCACCCTCTTGAATCTGCAAAAAGCAAAGTCGCCGCAAATCGTAAACGTCGCGCACACAGTTGCCGAGCCGGTAGAAGCATTGGGTAATTCTGGCTACCTTTTTGTTATGACGAATCCCACGCAGCTACCTGCGAGCATCGCACGCCGGGATTATTGGGTAACCGACAATGGCCGTCCACTTCAAACGATTACCGGCGTGACGCGGATCGCTGAACGCCCGGACACCGGCACAGTATTCCTGCTTAGCGCCCAAGGCATCACTGTGATCCGCAACCTTAGCACGGAACAGCAGTATGCCGCCGAGGAGGCGGTTCTTGAGCACAATTGACGCACTCGAAGGAGGATTCGCATAGAACGACAACGGCCGTCCTATGCGCTCCTGACTGAATCCTTGTCGCAACCGGCATAGAAGTTGACTGCCAGTAAAAGAACAACATGAATGACTTCAACCATTGGCAATCGAGTTGCGCATCATGAGGGATTCGAACAGCGCTGCCCAACCATAGATCGCCAACAGCGAGCGCAGCGGAAAAAGAGGAGTCGCAAATGAAACACAGATCGTTCGTCTCAACTGCAATGTCCATGGCCTTGGCGCTTGCTCTTCTCCCTCTCTCCATGGGGTGGGCACAAGCGGCGACACAGGGCGGCGTTGAGTCAGGAAGCCAGGAGCAGAACCGCGTCGACGCGGAGATGATGAGCCATCAGCGGGCGATGGAAATCGTTCTCGCTTGGCTGCAGAAGGACTTCGCTGCCGTCGTCAAATCCAAGGACGGAAATGGCTACGTGCGCGATAAGGCCGCAGTCAAAGCCTACAAACGGGATCTCGACGCGCTGCACATGATCGCCAACCAGCATAAGCAGTCGGCTGCGGATTATGAACACTGGTGCAGTGCAGCCTTCTCCACCGACTATGCCCATTGGTGTGGCCCAGACGCGAAAGTGAATGAGATGGCCAGCCACCGGCAGCGTATGAAGGAGATTCTCTTTGACCTCTCCACCACGTTTGACAACTACGTCAAAGCCGACGATCACGGTATCGATCAACCATACCTGGTCGAAGAGACTCTGGATGCACATCGCGACGCGCTTAATGAATTTGCCGACTCCATCAAGGAACATGAGCAAGCGACAGCGCAAATGACGGTCAAAGGCATTGATCACAGCAACGGGCAATCGAGGCCGGTCTCAGTATCAAGGTGATTCCGCCGACTACCCCCAGCCATGCGTCCCTTCCTGACAGAAGGTAGAGGCGCTTGCCCCAGGCGGGCCAAGTCCAGTTGGGAAGTGCGGCGAGGTGAGGGCAATTAGGCCAACGACCCGGAAGCGAAAGGAGGAATCTGATGGGCACACTCGCCGGAGACAAGCCCGCCTGGGGCAACGATTGGGGATATGATCGCGCCGGCCGCCACTATTTGGGCGATGCAACGGAGATCCTGGCGACTCGAGAAGAGGGCGAGCAGCAGCAATTGCCTTCGGACTCGTCCGCACTCTTCTTCTGCGTTGCCTTCTGGCTTCTGATCGGAACCGCGATTGTTCTGTCGTGGATAACCAAGTAAGAGGCTGAGCGCGCAACTTACCAAGAGAGCCCATTTGGTTCCGTGCGGAAGCTCCCGACAATCACTGCTCGCACACTCTGCCACGCCGTTGACCCGAGTTGTACCGTTTGAAAGGCATAACTGACGATCTGATTTCAGGAGTCCACAGCGCGCCAGTTCAAGCCCGTAGCCTTGAGCCTTAGAGCCCTACAGATCTCTTGAAAGTGGTTCCGTATTCTGCGTCACGGAGTAGCGGTGCTTCGATGAGTTAGCTATTCGAATGAGGACCACAAATGGCGCGATGCGCGCCAGCGAGGCTAGAAAATGGGGCTGCTTCCACATGTGCTCAAATTCCACCACAGCCAGCTTGGTCTATATCGCCGCCATCGCAAGCTAGTCCTCGCACTCGTGTTCATCGCGTGTTGGGGCGGAATCGTTCTGCCTTTCGTCCAGACTGCCACTTGCGACGTTGCGAACCTTGCCTTTGCCCAGGCCAAGACCAGTCCCGTCGCGACCCGGAATCTGGGATTTCCTCTTCGGCGTGGTCCCCTGGCCTTCGGCACTCTTGAGACACACCACTCGCAGGGCGAGGCCAGTCTTTCCTTTACCATTTACGGTCCGCACGGCAGTGGGATCCTTTATACCGATGCCGTGCGGTTCAACGGTCGCTGGCAGCTGACCTCAATCGATCTGAAGATTGCAGGGCGCCCTGACCGGTTGAACCTTATGCCGATTCAATCCACCGTCCCACGCTGAGTATTCGGACATTCCGCGTCTTCATGCGCTTGCGCGAAAGACGATCATGCGTCCACTGAGCCGGATTCCCCGCCTTGCTTTGCTCGAAGCTCTACTTGCCCGCTTTCAGACCTTCGCTGCCTCATATGGGGCAACGGCAGTCGGCCTACTGGGCCTCAGCTTCTCCACGTCCATGCGGATTTCATGTGAAATCAACCATTTGTCTCCAAGACTTCGTTGCGCAGAGCGTGGCATGGTCCGTGCATTGAAGACAGGTGAGATACCTGAAGGCAAGGAGGCCTTTTATGAAACGCTCTTTCCGAAACATTCTCTTTATTGGCACGCTCGCGGTGAGCGCAAACTCACTTCTCATTGCGCAAACCACCAACCCGTGGTTCGAGGGCTGGTATCGCGCAAAGTTCGGCCGTCCGTCTCCGACAGAGCAAGCGCGAATCGATGCGGTGAAGGCGAAGGAACCGGCTAATGCCGTTCACACTGACGCCAAAGCTGAGACTTCTCCAGCACTAGCCAACACCCGGTTTGAGAATTGGTATCGCGACAAATATGGACGTCCATCACCGACAGAGGAGGCGCGCATTGAAGCGCAGCGGGCGAGCGTGACTCCGCGTCCAGAAGTGGCAGCCAAGCCCTCAAAGACCGCATCGTCCGCCAATACCTGGTTCGAGAACTGGTATCGCGACAAATATGGACGCCCGTCTCCGCAGGAAGAGGTACGCACAAACACTCAACGCCGCTGACATCCACCAACAAGATTAGCGCGCGGCCGAATTGGAACCGGCCGCTGTTTGATGAAAGCTGGGAAGTGTTCCGCGGTAAGTTTGCAGCCGTAACGCGGAGGATGTCTATGTCGTTTCGTTGGCGCTGTCTCCCGGGCGAATGGGATGCAAATCTGGGGACCAAAGTTGAGCAGTACGCACAGATTTTCTATTTCGGTTGAGACCAAGGTCAACTATCAGGAGGCGATTCAGTGTCTCCGAACTCATTCGCACTGAGACATCGTGTATGGGTTTTAAAGGTACAGCCAGCCGGATATCAGCGCAGGTGGAGCATGAAGCCGCCCTTATTGCTGGGTAGGAGGTAGCCAAAGTGAAGATTACGATTCGAAAAATTGCGCTACTTCTGCTTTTCGTGGCTGCGCCGCTCGCGTTTGCACAGCGTGGAGGAGGAGGCGCGCACATCGGTCATTCTCATGATCCGGTACGGGATCAGATCTTGAATGCCACGGCTGGTCAACGCGCGGCGATCACCAGGTGCCTGGGAGTGGCGGAACAGATTCGCCAAGCTGCCGGCCAGATGCCACGGATTGGGAGCCCGTGGAGCCGCAGCCGTCGGACGTATTCCGCACGTGATCTGAGCACCCTCTTGGGTCTTTCCGAACAGTTTGAGGCTGCCGTTGCCAACCTGGCGGCAACTCACCAAAAGTTTCTCAAGGAGTTAACCGATCATCAGGCAAGTGAACTCAAGCGGCAACTGAAGAAATTGGATCAGCTCGAGGCCAGAATGAATTCCGGCGATTCCCAGCTTAGCCATGATCTCGCGGCTGCAAAGCCGGGACCATTTTCGCCGAATATCTCCTGGGATATCGACTCGATCAAGCGAGCCGTCGGCAAATGGCGCTCCGTGCACAGAAAGATCGCGAAGGAGCTGGGCATTCCGCAATAACCGCGCCGCAGCGAGGAGGGCCTTGGCTGTGATGTTGGAGGACGTCTTCATGAAATCAAGCGAAAAGCATTTGCTTCCATTGGGCGAAACCGTTCCCAAGTATCACATCACGTTCCGAATAAAACCAGGCATCACTACATCTGTCTCGGGTCGGATCGTGCACATGATCTTTCGTCTGGAATTGAGCGGGCGACATGATCACTCCCTCATATCCGACCGAGGTTCGTGTCCGGTCTGCATCCTTGTCTTACAAAGCTTGTTTGACGTTACCGACACACTTCGCTCTGTTGAACGGGCGACTCTCGACCGAGTGGGCGGCGCCTGCGAAATAGGTGCACACTATGCCTCGACTTCCGGGCCTAGACACGAGGTGACTCTCGGTCTCGAAATGAAAGTCAGGCCGCCGTTGGGGGCGACATCGGATAGCTGGGCATGGATCTTCATGCAGAGTATCCGAGATGCGCTAAGGGAGCTAGGTTGCCGGAGCCGTGCACTTGCAGAGCCGGTCGGTTGCCGACTTGTATATCCATCGGAGCATAGTGGCCAGGTTCTTCATGGCGACGCAAGTGCAGATCGCTCGATGGCAGGTTGCGCCTGACGACGGGAGAATAGTACATGAAGCGAATTCTGGGCTGGATGCAAATCGGAATTGCGGTATTGGCGACTGCCGTTGTGGGACCGGCACAAGATGTCAAGTTTACAGCGGATGAGCTGAACACGATTACCGTCTTCCGTCAAGCCAGCCGCGGCGTCGTGTACATCACTGCGCGGACCTCAGGCCCGGTCTCTGATGCACGAACGGTGGACACCTCAAGCGTGAGCGAGGGAACAGGATTCGTTATCGATCATGAGGGGCGCGTGCTCACGGCGTTTCACATCATCCAGGACCGGGACGAAATCACGGTCTCTCTCGGCGCAAAACAGGTGGCGGCGCGCCTGGTTGGCACTGCGCCTCAGCTGGATATTGCATTGCTGCAGGTCGATCTGCCCAAAGACGCAATCTTCCCTGTGCCGCTTGGAACCTCGCAGAACCTGCAGGTCGGCCAGAAAGTGCTGGCCATCGGAAACGCCGCAGGAATGGGCAATAGCCTCACTGTGGGCGTGGTCAGTGCCGTTGGAAGGAATTTGGATCAGAGCACGGTGGAATTGGAGGACTCCTTCATCCAAACCGATGCCGCAATCAACCCGGGCAACAGCGGCGGCCCACTTCTTGATTCTGCCGGTCAGGTCGTCGGAATCAACGACGCCATACTCAAGAACGCCCAAAACATGGGATTTGCGATCCCGATCGATCTGATTCGCAGTGTCCTTCCTGATCTGATCGCTATGGGCCATCCCTACAAGCCCATGCTGGGCTTCACCGGAAGCGAAGTGACAGCGAGCATGGCAAACCTCTTCGGCTTGCCGGTAAAGCGAGGCTTCCTGGTCGAGGAAGTGCTCCCCGGCTCCTTGGCGGAGGCCGCTGGCCTGAGAGGTGGTTCACGAATGGTGGCGCTGACGGTTGGTGACAAGCCGTATATGCTCGGTGGGGACATCATCGTTGCCATCGACGGCAAGCCGTTTATCTCCGCCGCACAGCTTGCCAGAATGCTCTTGGGTTCGAGACCAGGACAGGAATTGCGGCTGACGGTCTATCGGAAGGGCCGGACAATCGAGGTTGAGCTGCCGCTTGAAAAGATGCGGATGGAGTTTTGAGCTCCCAGATGGGTGTTTATCAAAAATCAGTTGTTCGTTCTGGCGTTGCAGGCACCCCGCCGGTCTTCAGATCGCATTGTCTGGGTTTCGTAATGCCCAATCTTGAACGGGGAGTCAGAACTTTCGAGATCTTCACGGGATCTTTATGCTTACAGTGCCAATACTAAGATCAGAACCATTAATCGGGAGTATCTCTCGGCAGGACATGGTTTAACCGAAGTCGTGTCCCGAGAAAGTGCTACTGCCACAATTACTGCGCCAGACGCAGAGACATGCTGTAACAACTCATTGCAGTTCCAAATGCTGCTTTCAAGGAGAAGGCCAGATGAAACGCACTTTCGGTATTTTTGCTGTCGCTCTCGTGCTTGTGATTTCAGTCGCTGGGTTGATTTCAGCTGCTCAGCAGCAACAACCGGAAAAACTTACCAAACGACAGTTGATCTCTTTGATTGCCACGGCGAAGTCGCCGACGGAGCATCAGCGTATTGCCGAGTATTACCACGCGAAAGCACAAGAGTACCTCGCCCAGGCGAAGGAACACGAGGAGATGGCTGATGCGTACAAGAAAAATCCCATGACCAATTCTTCGAAGTTCGCCACTGGTACTGTAAATCACTGCGAGTACTTCGAGCAGTCATTCAAGGACATGGCCACCAAGATGCAGGAACTCGCAGATATGCACGAACAAATGGCCAAGGAAGCCAAAGCAAAGTAATAGGGCTGGTTTTGTAGGCGCCTACTCCGTGCGGCCAAGAAAAACACCTCGAACGCAGGCTGCTCGTTCCAGAATATAAGAGGGTTATTGAAACGGGCGTTCTCGAAGCGCCCGCGGAAAGATCTGAATCCGGATTCAGGGGGCTTTGATGGGGCGTTGAGACGATTGACTCATGGGTGACCAGCCTTCTTTGCGTCAACTCATCTGGTGAATTGCGGACGCCCCTGCCTGCAGATCAGTTTCCCCCGCTTGGCGCGCAATCTGGACCTTCGGCGATCTGTTGTGGACACCTGCGCTACGCCCAAAGATTGTAAGAATAGAGCGCTATGCAGAAGACGTTGGCCGGAATGAATCCGAACTGATCGGTCCGTGCGCCAATGCGCCAATGAAACAAATCAGGAGGTTATTCACGCCTGCCACGATCCATCCGTACCACATCTTTCTTCCAACTTGAACAGTGGGGACGATGGTGAGAGCGCAGGAAATGTAGTCGAGCTGCAACATGTCTCTTGCCTCGACAACCTGCAATTGGAAATCCATTTTCATTGGCAATGCACCGGCCGTCATGAGCCTTCGCTAACAAATCAATAAGCGCAGATGATCCATCTTTCTGCAAGTGCATGACGCCGGCCAGTTTCTTATCCGGTGACGGCAAATCCAGCTGAATTGAGTAACTCCGCGTCATGTTCGCTGAATCGGAGTCCAGCATTCCCTAAGATCTCACCAGCCCATTTGCGGCACCTGTCGCCCCTTTTCAGACAGCGCGACGTGACGTGCAGCTCAAGCAATGTGCTGATCATCACCGCACTCGATTACCGCATCCTGTCGATCAGAGCCGCAAAATCACATCCAAGATGTGGATTAAGCACGGCTTACGATCGCGCGAATGTTTCCGGTGCGATCGAAGGCGGGGTGGCATGTATGGTCTGGGCGATTATGGCACTCGGCATGCAGAAACGAGAAGTGAGAGGAGATTTGGAAGCATGAAACAAACGAGGTATCTATTGCTTCCGTTGATTGCAACTGGAGCGATGCTTGTCACTGCCACCGCTTGGGCAAAGGCCGGTGACTCGACTCGAGTTGGCAAGACCGCGACTGTCAGCTTCGACCGCGAAACGCAGGTCGGCAACGTGATGTTTCAACCTGGCGACTACGCGGTTCGCCACCGTGTCATCGGGGCTGAAGACTTTATGGTCTTCCAGCGCACGGAGGCAAATCCATACGGCGGGGATAACGAGGAGGCCGGCAAACCGCAGCGGGTCGCATGCCGGATAGAACCGCTCAACACGAAGGTATCGGACACTACGGCCTCTTTTGAGCCCGATGGCAATATCGAGAAGCTCACGAAAATCGAGATTGCCGGGGAGAACGTCGAGCATCTCTTCTGAGGCGTCAGAGAAGAGACGGCGCCAAAAGGCCGCGAGAAACCTGCGTGAAACTTTGGACAACTAGTCCAAGTCGCGGCCTGCCATCTTGCAAAGAGTTAGATGCAATATGCCTTGCGTTTGCGAAGCATGACAAAAGGAATCAGCCGAACAAAAGTCGTCCCAAATGAAGGCGGGGCGCGAAGAGCGAAGAGAGAGTGAAATGAACAATCTTGTGTGGTTTTTGGTTCTCGGAGTTGCTTGCGGTATTGGCTATGTTTTGCTGGTTCGCCGGCTCGGGGCTACAATTGCATTCAATTCGATTCACCAGAGTGCAGGGGACCGTCCTCACGAGGAAGCAGTCGACACGGGTGACCAGACGCAAGGCTCTCCCAATGCGCAAGGCTCCCGCGCTCAGGGAGGATGTTGCGGAATCACGAGGTAATAACCGTCCTGCGCGGTTCGTTGACGGCAGGACAGCGGCTCTGGCCGTCGTTGAGGAAGCGCATAAGCTCTAAGCTCTCCTCATTGTCGATGCTATTTGCCTCGGCGCGATGAAGAGAAGAAGACCATCGCAGTAAGTCGAATATTCCGCCCCTTCGACGGCGCGTCCCAGCAGTGCCAATTGCGGCTCCGTACGTGCTCAAACATCAGCAACTTTCCGCCCGGAATCAGGACGCGGCACAGTGCTTCGTTCTTCTAATGCCCACACCGGATCGGGCACGCTGCAGAAGGTGGAAACCATCGTCGCTGTGTCGCAGGATGCGTCCGGAAAAGGAAGGCTGTGTAGATTGGCAGTCTGAACTGTCAGGTCGCCGTTGCGCTTGCGTGCTCTTCGGCGCGTAAGTCGGAGCATCTTTTCATCGGGGTCGATTGCGACGATATGCCGCGATGACGGAAAGTTGGCGAAATTCAGACCTGTTCCCGCAGCCGCGAACAGAACTCTGTCTCCCGTGCCCGTGAACAATTCCCGCTGCCAGGGGCGCGTAGCCTGCTGCCTCCGGGCAATTTCTGCCGAGTCTAGTGCCAACTCTCTTCAGTACGAAAATGTGATCTGCGCCGTGAGAGTCCGCGGGGTGACATAATGGGTTCCGCTAAAGGTGGAGAGGAAGTTATAGAGCGCGTATTTGTTGGTCACGTTGATAGCGGTTACGCGCACGCCCCACTTATACCGGTCGCCTCCAAAGAGATTGTCATGGCCAAGCGCCATGTCGAAGATGCTTCGAGGCTGGATACGCGGCGGATTATGATCGTCGTCTTCTGTTCCCGGAGCAGGAATTTTCACCAGGATTGAGGTAAGTTCTGAAGCGAGACATGGCGTCGGCAGAGCGATGGTCGGTGTAGCTCGAATATCGCCGCATTTGAGTCCGGCCTCGAATTCCTGATCCGCCTTCAGGCTACTGAGATCAATCGCTGGCTGGCCATTGAGCGGAGTCGATGTTGCCAGGCACGAGCTGTTGGGATCGCTGATGTTGTAGCAAGGTACTGCTCCGGCCACAAGCCCGCTGTCGAATCTCCAGTTCATGCTGTACCAGGGACTGCGGCGCCCCGGCAACTGATATTGGATGTGCGTGGTCTGGTTGAATTTCTCAGCATGATCAATTTGGAAGGGATAGCCGGATTTACCGACAGTAGCACCGGCGCCCCCAACCTGCGGCGGGAAGAAGCGCGCCGCAACCGAGGACATCGTCACAAATGCGCTGAAGTTGTGAATCGTAGGTACGTCGGCGCGCAGGACCCATCCGGGAATCTTGGAATTGTGCCATTCGATCGGAAACGTGATCGGCGTATTACCGAGCACGCTGAAGTCAAAACCGTTGTGAGTATACTTCCAGATGTATTCGCCGCTTACCACGGCGTACCGCGAAAAGGCCTGCTGGAAGCCCGTGTGAAATTCATTGCGGAAGCCGGGAGCGAGCGCCCCGGAGTTACCAGCCTGGCAACCGAGCAGAGGATTGATCACATCGTCCAAGCAGCCGCGGCTTGAGAGCACCAAGTTTTCATTGAAGGGCGTTTCCATCACCCGGGCGTACGAAGTTCGCAGCACGGTGTTGGTTCGCTTCATGCTGTAAGAAGCGCCGACGCGCGGCTCGGCCTGACGCGCAACCGAAAGCCCATTGTAGAGATCGCCGCGTACCCCGGCGTTGAACAGCCACTGGCCTTTTGTGATCTGGTCTTCCACGTAAAGGGCCAGCTCTTTGACATCTGCGTGGCCCCGAAAGTCGTATAGGCCGCCGCCGCGGGTTAGATCATAAGGAAGCAACACAGGGTTGAACGAGGCAGATCCAGGCACGTTCATGGTGGGATCGACAATGGCGAGAACATCGCTTTCGCCCGGTACAGTCTGTTCATACACGCTGCCGGCTTTGAAATTATGCATGCCTTGAACATGCGAGATATCGGCGCGCACACCGGCATTGGTAAGGCTACGGTCCTGGCCGATAGTCTCGCGCTGGAGCGGGCCGAGATCGGCAAAGGGATCCTCGCTCGGGTAGTAGCGGTATACGTCTTTCCGCACAAACGCGCCGAGATTGAATACCGAACTTTGACTGAGAATTCGTGTATAGCTTGGCGCGACGTTGAAAGTCCCGATTTTGGATCGCTGATCGGTGGGGCCGACCAGTTCATTCGGATTCACCGGGCTGGTCACGCCAAGATTGAGGTTGTCCCACGTGTTCGGCGTCTGAAACCAGGAACGGGTGTAGTTGAGGTTGAGGTGAAAGGAATCGGCTTGGCGGGGCTGATAGTCCACCCGGTCAAAGACGTTCTCCTCGTTACCCTTGGCATGGAAGACTTTGAACTCCGGAGGGTCGAGAAAGCGTCCGGTTCGAAGTCCGTCGGTGGTCACGAAATTTCCCCAGTTGTGTCCTCCATAGCCAAAATCGAAGCCACCTGCTACCGAGCCGAAGGTTCCATAGGAGGTGTAGATTGAGCCGGTCGGTTTCGTCATGCCCTGGCCGGAACGAGTAGTTACTTGGATGACCAGGCTGGTTTTGTCGCCGTATTCGGCTGGCGGCGCACCGTCGATGACCTCCATGGACTGGATGGAAGAAGCAGGAATCTGGTTCGAGAATACCTTGCTCTGCTGATCGGTGATCGGCTGGCCGTCAACGGAAAAGGAATTCTCTCCGTGATCGCCCATTCCGTGAAACAGACCGTTCGAGTCCGCGGCTACGCCGGGCGCGGCCAGCGTCACCAGTGAGCTGACGGAAGAAGACTCGCTTTCAAGCGGTATCCGGTCGAACATCTTGCGGTCCACGTCGGTGTGCATCGTGGAGTCGTTCTCTACCAGATCCTCGGCTGTCACGGTTACCGTCTCGGCTGTTCCCGCCACACGCAGCTTGACTGAAACGGCTGTCGGCACGCCGGAGCGTACCTCGACGTCCTGAACAGCCGCGCCAAAGCCTTCGGCCGAAGCCGTCATGTGATAGGGGTCCTGCGGCACATTCACAAACTGAAAACTTCCCGCGCCGTCCGTCACGGTAGCCCGCTCATATTGGCTGACAGGATTCTGGATGCTGACTGCGGCTCCGGGTATAGCCGCTCCCGACGGGTCGGTAACAGTGCCGCTAATCGATCCGCTGTTCATCGATTGGGCAGAGCTGCGAGTATTGACCACAAAAAATGCAAGCTGGACGGCTAGAAAAGCCAAGAACGGAAATCTTCTCTTCATTTTCCCTCTCGAACGGCACGAAGCGTCCGAAGTTCATATGCGCCATCCAAGAAAGCGATGTTCCGCAGGCGCCTCAAGCGGATGCACGCTTGCACATCTTTTTTCGTTTCGTATCCGCCATTTTTTGATAAGCGATGCCGCAGATAAACTACGGATGAATTGAGCCAATAACCGCATTGCTCCACCAACCCGGCTGCTTGACGCAGTTCGGGAACCCCGAGAAGCGACGAACGTCATCGGATGGCTCATTTGCCATCTGTTGAAAGAGCTTCGAGTCCATTCGGACGGCAAAACGAACGACTCTCCTTCGAACCACTCACCTAAATCACCGTGGAGCGGTTCGTTGGTTTGTGAAATAGAGTCTCGGTCAGACATTCTCATAACGCACTTAAACGAGTTCAACGTCTCGTGCACCCCATACGCACTGCCCGCTGTCGTCCGTGACCATGGGCTGCGCCAAAATGAACTAAATGGACATGCCGGCAGCCTTGGTCCCGTTTTCTTCAGGCCAAGGAGGCAGAAGCTTCACCAGGACCCACAAAATCCCGAGAGGAAGCAGCGTCAGCGCGATGGACATCAGCAAGCCCTCCCGCGTGGCCAGCGCCATCTTGTAGGTGGTGTATCCAAGAAAACTCTTCGAAAACAACTGTCCGCCAATGACAACGTTCCAGCGCATGGCGAAGATTCCGATCAACGTCAAACCGCCGGCGATAGCATACAGACGCTTGCGAACGATCTCTGGCAGCTTTGTCACCTGGGTGATTGCTAATAGAAGCAGCGGCACCAGAGTGCCCACGTAGATCTGCAGCACAATCTGCGAGAAGAAGAGCTTGGTGTGCACCATGAAGTCCAGGCTGCGGAACGATTCATCGGCTTCGTAAACGCGGTGTGCGAGGTCGAGCATTTCGAGGCTGAAGTCGATGATGAACGTGTAGAACAGATACCTCGCGATGGTATCGACGCATTGCATGTCGATAGTTTTCCTGCGCAACCTGGTAACCGCCATATAGAGAACCATGACGCAGGCGATGCCTGAAACCATGGCGGAAAAGATGAACACTACCGGCATCATCGGCGAAGACCACCACGGATTCGCCTTGACCGACCCGAATATAAATCCAACATAACCGTGCAGCAGAAAGGCCGATGGAATCCCGATAAGCGTGACCACCCATCCGACCCGCTCGTCAATATGCAACGAGCGAACGCTGATGTTGCTCGAGCCCAACGTCATGATCTTGTAGATCCAGCGCAGCATCCCTTTTCTTCTCTGGGAACGCAGCACAATATCGCGTCGGTAATCGAGCCAGATCTCAAACACCAGAACGGCCATGAGATACCAGAGGTATACATAGCCGAACATCGCCATGGCGGAGGTGTCGTGCGGGGTGAAGTACATCTCGAACGAGCGCTCCGGGTGACCTAGGTGAAACTGGAGCGGCAGCGGCGCCACCAGCAGGAACGATAACGCCGTGAGCAACGCCAGTCTGTACGTGGGTTTCACTGCCTCCACGTGGAAGATGCGCTCCAGCGACGCCAGAATGAACGCCCCGGCTACAAGTCCCGTGATGTACGGATATAGGACGATCAGTATGCTCCAATAGAGCGTAATCTCGTTTGGATACATATAGCCTTCAACGCCACTCATCTCGTTCCTCTCCTATCCCGCCTATCGCACCGAACCATCCAATGCGTTGTAAAAGACCTTCGCACCTGTGGCCAGCTGCGGTTTGAGCACCTGCACACTATGCGTCTTCAAGAATTCGTGAATGGGATCGTTGGGATTCTTGAGGTCGGCCAACTGCCGCGCCCCAGTCGGGCAGGATTCGCAACACGCGGTTGTCAGGCCCTTGGTGATCCGGTGATAGCAGAGCGTGCACTTGTCGGCGACCTTCTTCTCCGGATGGATATAGCGGCATCCATACGGACAGGCCTGCACACAATAGGCGCAGCCCAGACAGTACGTTTGGTCTATGAGCACCACGCCATCCGGGGTAATGAAGGTCGCACCAACAGGACACACCTGTGTGCAAGGCGAGTCGGCGCAGTGGTTACAAAGCTTCGGGACAAAGAAGTACTTGCCTTCGTCCTCCTTCGCCACCGCCGGAAATCCTTCCTTTCCGCCGTCGGGCGAGATCACCACGGGGTTGACCATGTTCTCGTCGGAGACGTGATACATCTCCACCCAAGTCCGAAAGAATCCATCCGGCACATCGTTTTCGGCCTGGCAGGCGCGCACGCAGTTGCCGCAACCGATGCACTCGGGGATATCGATCAACATGCTCCACCAGTGCTCGGACTTGCGGTAATTCGGAGCGGACTCCGGAGTGCCGGCCAGCACGTATTTCCACGCAACAGCAGCCGCAGGCAACATGATCAACAAATGACGCCGCGAGATGGTCATTGCGCGCCCCCTGCATCGACTGCCGGACTATGCGGCTGGTGGCATGTTTCGCAGGCCACTCCGCCGAAGTGATCTTCAGCAATCTGGGGAAAATTCCTGGGCCTCGCCGCGCTGGCCGCGTGGCATCGCACGCATAATGCGGCCGTATCCAGCTTGGGTGGAGTTAGGGTACCGGGATCGTCGGTATGTTTGGCTAACGGTCCGTGGCATGCCTCGCAGTTCACGCCCGCGTGCTTGCCCTTCTGCTTTACCTCCTCGACGTCGGCGTGACAGGTCGCGCAGGCTTGATGACCGGCGAACCTCACAGGCAGTGCTGCGATATCACGAATCGCATTTCCGCGATAATGCCCATATTCCCCAAAGCTCTTCGGAACCACACGTCCGCGGACCAGCAGGAACAGAAGAAAGGCAACTAAGAAAAGCCCGGCGAAACGAAACAGATGCCCCGCATCTTTAAACACACGCATCCGGCTTATCTCCTTATGCCCTTCATATGCACGCGATCAGCCATTTGGCGGTTGCGAGCAACAGGCTGAAAAAGTACGGCTAATGAAGATAGGAGCAGGATTTGCTTGTCCCGAAGTCCTTTTGGGCTGCCGCAAATGCGGCACCTCCTGCCGCATTTCAGACGCGCTTCCGTCAGGTCAATCGGTCAATCCGTAAACCTGAGCCTTCAAGAACCTCGTTTCGGCGACACACGAATCTGTCGCAAGAATCCTGCATTCCTTTGGCTCGCGAGACTCCAGGCTGGCACAAGCCTCAAAGATGATCGTCGGAGTTCTTAACCGGCCTGACTCACCATATATCTGAGCAGGCTTCAAGCGCCGCCCGGTCAATAACGGTGAGTGTCTCGCCATGCACCTGCACAATCCCGTGTCGCCGGAAGTCATTCAGAATACGGGTGACCGTCTCCCGCGACGTTGCGATACATTCGGCAATCTCTCCGTGGGTTAGGGTGAGATGAATCCGAGCGCCAGCCTCTTCCGCCAGCCCGTTGGCGGACCACTCCAACAACATGCGGGCAAGCTTCGCTGAAGTCGCACGAGTAAGACCAATCGTCCGCAGCCGCGCGCTGGCCTGGTCTTGACGCAAGCTCAACTCGCACGCGACTTTGTGGTAGGCTGCAGGATGCCGGTTGAGGAACTCCAGGAATTCTGGACACCGGACCGTTGCAATGGTACATGTATGGAGTGTCTCGGCCGTCATCTGATACGGACTGCCGGTAAATGCCGAAGACAGCCCGAGGATCTCTCCCGGTTCTGCGATGCGAAGAATCAGGCGTCTGCCTTCGCTCGAACGAATGAAGAGCTTGACTTGACCATCGCAGAGAATGTGAAGGTTCGATGGCTGTTGGTGCTCTGCGAACAGCCGCGTATGAGCGGTCAGGGAGGAAAGCGACACGATCGATTCAAATTCCCTCCGTGCCCCTTCTGGCAAAGATTGAACGAATTCGCCAACCCGTGAGGATCTGCAATCTTGCATTGGCGAAAGGATGGTTTCTCTCATGGGAGGCTCCTTCGGCGTTCAGGCGAGATCCCGGATCAGCCCGGTTCCACCGCCCGCTCCGATCTTTGAAGGGCGCTTTTGGTGCGAACGCACTCCGGACCTTTCTCGCTGTTCAAATCAATACTGACCAGAGCTCGGTCACTGCTTTTCCAGATCGATGCTCTCGTACTCGTGGCGCGCAATGGCGGCACGAATCTGCACAGGCGTTCTACCCAGCTTGGTCTGCTGGTAGGCGAAAAAGCCCTCTTTGGCACAGATGTCGCATGCCGTTCCGTGTAACGTCTCGAAGCAGCTGCGCAAGCTGGTGTGCCCCACGGAGCGGTCGCAACGGCAGTTGCATGGAAGCTGATAAAGCACGTTCCCAACTTTGGCCGCCTTCTGATAGACGTGAACCTGCCAAGGATAGCGGAAGTTTGGGCCAGTCAGTTCCTTGCCTGATTTGATGGGTGGCAACGCGCTGACCTTGAGCGGAGGGTTAGGATGGTAGGCGGGAACATCATCCGCGGGGTTGGACCATTGCGCATAGCTGGCCGCAGTCACAACTAAAACAGCCAGAGCCGCCAAAGGGCGATACATCAGGGTATTTTTCATCTATCACACTCCTCCTCACATAAGAACCGTGCGGTACAGCGTACGCGAGACTGCTCGAGGGCTACCATCGCCCCTACTCCTGAAGCGAACGGGATTAGGATGTAGGCCGGCATCAGAATGGAGCACGGGCGCGCACCCGCACCGGCGCTGATTCCAGGCGGAATGCGTGCTCGCCCTCAGGAATCATCGCTAACCGGACCGGAGCTCGATCGCGAGTCCTGTTCATGTGCTTCGTTTCGAGCCAGGCGCAAAGCCGCGAATCGCAGATCTCCGGCTTGCCCAGCCAGAAGTCTGGCGTTAATTTACACCGGATCCGGAGATCATCCAACTGCAGCTCGATAACTGCGGTGCGTCTGGGGAAATGGCGCCGCACATTCGCAGGGCCGATGTAGAGTCCGCTAAGACCGTGGCCCTTGCTTTGCACTTTGACCACCATAGGCACCGCCTTCAGCATCGGTTACGAGGTTGGCAAGAGGGGCTAACCTTCCGCCTCAACATGCGGCTCTACTGTCCGCCGCGCGCCGACGGCGGACAGTGTCAAGCCCCCTTACATCGGCATCCCAGCCGGCATATTGGCCATTGCCTCATGCACCGAAGTGACCATGATCGTATTGCCCTTCACACTTCCCTCGACGTGTACCTGTTTGCCTGCGAAGGGCGCAAGAGCCGAAGTCTTTCCCGTAAGGGTATAGACCTTGTCCTTCGTCACCAGAGCGTAGCTGGCTCCCTGTTTGACGCACATGCGGGTGCACTCAGCATCGGTTTTCGCCGATGCCATGTGTTTTCTGCCGCACATGGAGTCGCTGATGACTCCATCCAAAGGTTGGTCCGCCGCGCGCGCCCGCTGGATTGCAGGAATCGCGAAGGCGGAGAGAAGAGCGATGGCAAGGATCGATGTTCTTTTCATGATCTCTCCGTGTAATTGGCAAAAATCTCTGAGTGATACGCATGAACCAAAATCACTGGATAAACGGTGGGAACGGGTAAGTTGCCAAGATCGGTCGCGATTTCCTACCAGACTTTCATGCGTTCCTTTACCGGTCGATTGGTGTTCCAGCCGATTGGGCTATCTCGGTTTGGACCTGCTGCATGAGCTGCTCCACCTTTTGCCGATCCGGGTAGGCTGGATTTTCCGCGAGGAGCTTCTGCCACCATTGAAGGGCGGCGCTGTCGTCGTGCTTGCCTTGCCACTCTACAATGCCCATGTTGAAAAGTGTCTGCGCATGGTTCGGCTTGTATTGAAGCGAGGTTTGATATTCGCGAATCGCTCCATCCGCGTTGCCCGAGTACCATATCGCCGTTCCCATGTCGGTTCTGACGTTTACGTTCTCAGGTTGAATCTTCAGGGATCGTTCGTAATACTCGACCGCCTTGCCATAGCCGTGATTGTCGTAGTACGTGTTGCCAATATTGGCCAGCAACTCGGGATCGTTTGGAGTGTCCTTGAGGCGGTCCAACAAGGGCTGGACAGTGGCATCGAGGGATAAGCTAGATCCGGAGGATGAAGCTGATCCCGTTGTCTGATTGTTATTCAACGAGCCGGCTGACGCTGTCGGTGAAGGGGTACCCCGGAATAGGTATCCAAGGAGGGCGCCCAACAACAATATGGCGATGGCAAACGTCCAGGCTGGGCGTTTCGGATTGCCGGATGAGTTGCGAGAAGTATTGCGAGATGAAGATTTCATTTCTACCTCGGTTGACCAGAAAGATCTATGTCGCCTTTCGGTTCGGTAGGATTGTCAAGAGCCGTATCTGTTAGCGCGTTGCCGCAACTCACAGTTCTCTGCATTTCGGGCCAGCGGCATCTCCACAATCGTTGCGGAAAGTGACTTAGCATTTCAAGTGAGCCATTCCCTTGTCACTGCTGAAGACCCTCGATTTGTTTGATCACATCGCGTGTCGAGACAAAGAGATCGTGCCCAATCTCCTTATGCGGTATCTCAGCAAGCGTGCAGGAATTCGTTGGAGTCTTCTGACTCTTTGTCTCAAATGGCATGGGGCCGTTGCACTCTCCGCAGATCATCTGCCCTTTCTGCGCATAATGGCGGTCTCTCGATCGATAACAGACTCTGCAACTCGCAAGAGAGACGTGGACGACGTTGTCCTGGGTCCGTTCGATAATGAAGCGAACTTTTCTCCCCGAAACGTTGGCTTCAAACAAATGCAACTGCATCGGCTTCAAAGTGCCTGCGTCCACGTGAAGATCCTGGCCTGGCCTAAGGGTGCTGACGGGCACGTCGCTTTTCTGCGGTCCGTAAACGCGATATTCCTGGATCAGACAAACTGCAATGACGAGGACAAAGAACCCGGCTATTGCCCATACAGGCCAGGTCTCATGCCAGCCGTAGCGGCGAGGCGCCTTTGAGGGCTTTAGCTTGATGTATTGATGGCCCATCTATCAGCCTCCGTTTCCGGCAAAAGTCATCGCCCTATTCACGCTCTCGTGGTTGTGGGAGTCTAGCTGCTTCCGAAAATTGACACGCCTCGTCATATTCTGCGATTTACCTGCCCATCGTCGCGTACACAGCCGGCAACAAGCGGGCATTGCCCATCAATCGCTTCTGCATGTGCCCGTCAAGCTGTGCCAATACAGCCAGCACCGCCGGGACATAGTTCCGCGTTTCGGCTGGCAGCACGGGCGCTGCAACCAAAAACCCGGCTCCGCCCGTTCGTGCCAAAGCCTGTTGGACCGCCTGCTCCCCGGCGTTATACGCAGCCAAAGCCAATTGCCAGTCGTGAAACTCGGAATAGAGGTCACGCAGGTACTCTGCGGCGGCCCTTGTCGACTTCAGAACATCCAGTCGCTCATCGGTATCCGCATTTACGGTCAGTCCGTAGCGCCGCGCAGTGTCCGGCATGAGCTGCCATAAACCACGGGCGCCCTTCGGAGACAGAGCGGTAGAATCCCCTCCGCTCTCGACTACGACGATGGCTGCGAGTTCCGTCGGTACACCGACTTGGCGCAAGATCGGATCCAGCATCGGCCGTAAGAGCGCGACTCGCTCGAAGCCGATCCGTGTGTAATGCGACGGCAAAGCTGTCAACTCCGCTGCTGTTCCCGGTTTCTCTAGAGTCTGCCTCATGGAGACTCCTGATTGGGGCCGAACGGCGCGGTCCAGCGTTCTGGTAGCCGCGCCGCTCAGGTCTGCCTCGTAGACGGCAAAGGGATCATTACCGCCGGCGAACGAGGCACGGCTGGTGTTCTCCTGCCCCAAGGTGGTTGAAGGAAGGGCGAACACCAGCACTGTCAAGATTCCAATCCAGCCACGCTGCCCCTGGCGCGGCCATCCGGCTAGCAGCAATGGAATCTGTTGGCTCATTGACCAGTCCCCACTGGAGCGGGTGCTGGACTCGGTTCCGTCGCGGGCGCCGGCGCATCTCCCGAACCATGCCGCATCTGCCATCCGCGCCACATCTCGTAAATCACCGGGATGACAATCAGTGTCAGAATGGTCGACGTCACCATGCCGCCCACCATAGGAGCGGCAATGCGCTTCATGACATCGGCTCCGGTGCCGTGGCTCCACATGATGGGAAGCAGGCCGGCGATGATCGCCGTAACGGTCATCATCTTGGGGCGTACGCGCATCACTGCGCCCTCGATGATGGCGTCGTACAGATCGCGCCGCGTGGTCATCGTTCTCTCAGCCTGACGGCGGTCATAGACCTCGTCGAGGTATACGATCATGACCACGCCGGTTTCAGCAGCGACACCGGCGAGAGCGATGAACCCGACCCACACGGCGACGCTCGTGTTGTAACTGAGCAGGTACAACAGCCAGAACCCTCCGATCAGCGCAAACGGCAGGGAGAGCATGACAATCATGGTCTTGGCGAAGGAGTGAAAATTGGTGTAAAGCAGCACCAAGATGATCAGCAGCGTCAGCGGAATCACGTACTTCAGCGTCTGCTTTGCATGCTCCATGTACTCCCATTGGCCGCTCCAGTTGAGGTAGTACCCTGGCGGCAGCTTGACCTTCTGGTTCACAACCTGCATCGCGCTGTGGACATAGGTGCCGATGTCGACTCCCGCCACATCCACATAGACATAGCCCACGGGAACCGCGCCTTCCGTCTTGATGACGGGCGGCCCCATGGTAATCCGGACATCCGCGAGCTGGGTAAGAGGCACCTGCGCTCCGCCCGGAGTTGCAACCAGCACTCTATCGAGCGCTTGAGGATCGGTTCGGAAATCGCGGAGATAACGCACATCCACGGGATAGCGCTCGCGGCCTTCGATGGTGGTGCTGATGCTCGTACCGCCGATGGCAGTTTCGATGACGTCTTCGACGTCAGCCACCGAAAGTCCATAGCGGGCAATCGCGTCACGGTTGATCTTGAAGTCAAGATAGTATCCGCTGGCTGCACGCTCCGCGTAGACATTGCGGCTGCCGGGAAGATTGCGCAGCGCATCCTCGATCTGTTCTCCGATGTTCTGGATCACGGCCAGATCGGGCCCGAAGACCTTGATTCCGATGGGGGTGCGGATGCCGGTCGAAAGCATGTCGGTCCGTCCCTTGATGGGCATCGTCCAGGAGTTTGAAACGCCTGGGATGTGAATCGCCGCATCCATCTGGCTGATCAATTTTTCGGGGGTCATGCCCTTCGGCCACTGATCTTCCGGCTTCAGAACAATCGTGGCTTCGCCCATTTCGAGCGGCGCAGGATCGGTGGAAGTGCGTGCCCGCCCTCCTTTGCCGAAGACGGAAAGCACCTCGGGAAACTGCTTGATGATCTTGTCCTCAAGTTGAGTGACCTGGGCGGTTTCGGTAATCGACTGCCCGGGAAGCCCGCTGGGCATGTAGAGCAGGCTGCCTTCGTACAAGGGCGGCATGAACTCCGATCCGAGACGGCGAACGGGAAGAACGGTAACAGCCAGGGCGGCCAGAGCCAGCAGGATCACGGTTTTGGGGAACTTCAGCGCCAGATGCACGAACGGCTTGTACACCCAGATCAAGAAGCGGTTCACCGGGTTCTTATGCTCGGGCGCGATCTTGCCGCGAATGAAGAGCGTCATCAGCACCGGCACCAGCGTGACGGAAAGCAGAGAGGCAAAGAGCATCGAAAACGTCTTGGTGTAGGCGAGCGGCTTGAACAACCGCCCTTCCTGCGCCTGGAGCGAAAAGACCGGAATGAACGATACGGCAATAATGAGCAGGGAGAAGAACAGCGGTTTGCCCACCTCCTTGGCGGCGGCAAGGATGACTTCGTTGCGGTCTTCCTTTTTCCCTCCCGCTTCCCATTTTTCGAGGTGCTTGTGAGCGTTCTCGATCATCACGATGGCGCCGTCCACCATGGCTCCGATGGCGATGGCGATGCCGCTCAGCGACATGATGTTCGAATTGAGATGGATGTAATACATCGCAATAAACATCATGAGAATGGCGACGGGAAGCGTCAGGATCGCAACCAGCGCGCTGCGCACATGGAAAAGGAAGATCAGGCAGACGATGCTGACGATGATCATTTCTTCGATGAGCTTCTCCCT
>JAKAJO010000043.1 GCA_021813745.1 Acidobacteriota bacterium | reverse complement strand
AACCGTCTGAATAAAGTTGGGTTATCCTTGAAGCAGGAGACGACGAAGCCAATGTGCACTGAGCCTGAATCCATCACGACCTCTGAAGAGCAGGACGAGAGCAGCGCTCTGCGCGTGATCGGCTGGTTCTCCGTGGGAATGGCCGTCGCCGCGCTCGGCATCTACATTGGCCGCGAACTCTTCAGCCGCCACAAGTTCAACCAGCGCACTCCCTATGACTTCTACGCCAACGCCGGCGAGCGGCAGGCCAGCGAGTTCGGCGTAGGCATCTAGCGCGCTTCCCAATCAGCCCTCCCCCGTCCCCGCTCCATTCCACGCTTTCCTTTTCCTGAACCGCCGTTCGCTCTGCGATCACGCAGCAAAGCGGCTCTCTCACTTCTGCTCGAACTCAGCAGAGATGCAAGAGCCGCTCTCAAGCCTTCAAGAAAAACACGCCCTGCGGATGAACCCGGATGAAACGGCTTGTTGGATTCCATGGAAGATCAGTGATTGCAAGTGATTTCGATTGAATGGTTTCTCGGTATCGATTGGAACTTCGTTGATCTCTGAAGTCCGTGAAGGCTTCGACCGCTACATAATCGACTACAAGCACGAATCTATAAAGCACACCGCAGTAGGATTCCCATTTGTGACGCCCATCATAAAGACTCTCTGGTTTTCGCAGGAATAATGGAATGACGTGCCACGAATTCTGTGATCGTGCTATTTCTCAGTTTCCGATAAAGAGTCCTTTCCAAGGAGTTTCCATGGGCGTCCTCAGCAGGATCGGAGTCGCACTCGATTCTGATCTCCTCGAACGCTTCGACGATTTCATCTCCCGGCTTGGCTATACCAACCGGTCCGAGGCCTTTCGCGATCTGATTCGCGATCGCCTTGTTGCCGAGCGGACGGCAGTTCCTAACGCGACGGTGGTGGGTACGGTCACGCTGATCTACGACCATCACGCCCACGGCGTTACCGAGAAGCTGACTGAGTTACAGCACGCAAACCACGATCTGGTGGTCTCGACCAGCCACGCGCATCTCGACCATGATTCCTGCCTGGAAGTACTGATCGTCCACGGGAAATCCCAACGGGTGGAGGAGTTCGCAGGCCGCCTGATCGGATTGAAGGGTGTGCAGCACGGGCGGCTCGTCACAACTGTTGCGCAGCCCGAATCCGCGCATCATCACGCTAACGGCAAATCTCACACTCACAGGCACTGATGCGGTTTGGTCTACCTGAAGCGAGGAAATATTGTGGTACCGCGTAACACGATTGTCTGGTTCGTAGCACTCGCTTTTCTGGCCAGAGCATCCATCTTGTCGAGTCAGGTGATTGATAAACCTCATGAGCTATCAGGAAGCGTCGTTGACGGTTCTGGCGCGATGATTGCCGGGGCAACCGTGCAGGTTCGGAGTTCAGATGGGGCTGTGCAGAGAACGACGCAGTCCGACAGAAACGGCTTCTTCATCATCTCTGGACTCTCGGCGGGAAGTTATCGTCTCGTGATATCAGATTCCGGCTTTGAAACCAGGGAGATGCCTGTCTCCATCGCGGCCACCGAGGCACAGCCTCCCCTGCGCGTTTCTCTGACCGTGAGCGCCGTGAGCACCACCATCAACGTACAGGGCCGCGCAGACGATCTGATCGGAATTGCCGATTCCGGAACACAGGGAACGGTGGGCGCAACGGAGATTCAGGAGCGCCCACTCCTCCGGTCGGGAGAAGTTCTGGAGACGGTTCCCGGTGTCATCATCACTCAGCACGCCGGTGGCGGAAAGGCCAACCAATATTTCCTTCGTGGCTTCAACCTTGACCACGGCACGGACTTTGCCATTTTTCTTGACGGTATGCCGCTCAACTTGCCGTCGCACGCGCATGGCGAAGGGTACTCGGATATGAACACCGTCATTCCAGAGTTTGTGAGACGCGTGAATTACGAGAAGGGTCCTTATTACTCTGACGTCGGCAACTATGGCTCAGCCGGGTCGGTTCATCTGGAGTTCTTCAAGACGCTGCCTCAGAACTTCTTCACATTGGAAGGCGGCGTGTTTGGCTATGGAAGAGCTGTGTTCGGCGTATCGCAGAAGCTCGGTTCGGGCGACTTGCTGTACGGTGGGGAGATTTATCACGATAACGGCCCATGGACGCATCCGGACAACTTCTACAAATTCAATGGCCTTCTTACCTACAGCCAGGGCAGAGACACGGATGGCTTCAGCGTCATGGCCCGCGCCTACCATGGGAATTGGCACTCGAGCGATCAAATCGCCGAGAACGCAGTGCCTCTTGTTGGTTTCTTCGGCACACTGAACCCGACAGATGGTGGCCATTCACAGCGTTATAGCCTGCAGGGTGAATCGCACCGCCAACATGAGAACTCTGCGACGCAAGTCATGGCCTACGGCTTCTATTACGATCTCGATCTCTTCTCTGACTTCACCTACTTCCTCACAGACACTACTCGCGGCGACCAGTTCGAACAGAAAGACCGGCGATGGGTGGCTGGGCTGGATGCCCGTCACACGATTTTCAGCGAGTGGTTTGGCCGCAAGGTGCAAAACACATTTGGCCTGCAAGTCCGCAACGATTGGATCCGAAACGGCCTTTACCAGTCGCGGAATCGCGTGCAGGTGGACAAAACGGACTCCGAAACCGGTACCACTCTACCAGCGACGACGCAAGCGGATCGGTTCACGGACACGCAAATGGGCATATTTGCGGAAAACAAAATCCGGTGGACTGAGAAATTCCGCTCGGTCGCGGCGCTGCGTGGCGATCTGGATCATTTCGATGTCACGAGCCTGGTAACAGCGGCTAATTCCGGTACAGCCAGCAAACTGCTGACCAGCCCAAAATTAAATCTGATATTCGGCCCGTGGTCCAACACTGAATTCTACTTGCAGGGAGGTTTCAGTTTTCACTCGAACGACGGGCGCGGCTCAACCCAAACGGTCGAACCTGTTTCGGCGGAAAATCCTTATCCAAATACACCCGCAACGCCGATTCCGCCCCTGGTTCCAACCAAAGGCGCGGAAGTTGGCGTGCGCACCCTGGCGGTCCCCCATCTGCAGAGCACTCTTTCGCTCTGGTATCTGTACAGCGCCTCCGAACTGCAACAGTCTGGCGACACCGGAGGCACGGTTGCTTCAAAGCAACCGAGCAATCGCCATGGCTTCGAGTGGGCAAACTACTACACGCCGCTGCAACATTGGGCCTTTGATCTTGACCTCGCGAACTCCAAAGCTCTGTTCACCGAGATAGACCCAAACGATGCTGTTCCTGGCAGCCCGGGCGGCAGGTGGGTGCCCGAGGCGGTTGGGGTTGTGATCGCATCGGGTGTAACACTGCACGATCTCCATAGTTTTTCGTCGAGCTTGCGCCTCCGCTACTTTGGCCCGCGCAATCTCACCTCCGACGCCATTTATCGATCGAATGTCACCGCGCTGGTCAATGGAGAGGCCGGCTATCGAATCAACGAGAAATGGCGCTTCTCGGCCGAATTCTTGAATCTGCTTAACCGCAGCGATCACGATATCGACTACGCCTATGAATCCCGAATAGCGCCTGCTGCCACATCGGCATTCACAGACGTGTTCCATCCAGTCGAACCGTTTCAGGTGCGATTCGGATTACGAGGAACCTTTTGACGACTGGATCAGGTGGGCAAACATCAGGGACTCTGGGGTGGTTCCTCTCTGCCGAAATAAAAGGCCATTCAGTGACCTGCCTTTGCGGATCCCAAGCGGGACAGGCAGGCTGTAATCGAAATTGAACCTGTGAAAGCCTCAAACCTCAACCGGCCACAACGGACCTCCACAGACAACCACAAAGTTCTCTAGGGGGGAGCAACCCGGAGCGGCCTCGATGGACCGCCCCGGGCCGGTTCAAGCGCCGTCAGAACTGATACGTGATTGTGCCGAACACTGCGCGCGGAGCGCCGGGATAGGCATTGATGTAACCGCTCGGTGCCGAGTCTCCCGGGTAAAGAGGCGCAAAATAGCCGCCGCTGGAGATGTACTCCCACTCGTTGTACTTCGTATTCGCAAGGTTCAGCACATCCAGCTTCAGGTTGAACGATTGCTTCTCGAATCTGAAAGGAGCCGTTACCGAGGCATTCGCCACCGTGTACGACGACATCTTCTGCGTCGTCGGAGCGCCGCTGTTATTCGACCACAGGTATTGCGATCCCGTGCTCTCGATCCAGAACCGCGGTTCAACCAGTTCCTGGTGGTTGTGCTGGATTCCGTAGTAGACGCCCGTATTCAGCGTCACGTTCGGAACATAGGACACAGGCAGGTTGTTGTAAGACGCGCATGAAAGCTGCTGCGCGTTGCACTCGGCCAGGCTCGGCCCGCCCACAATGTAGCGCGTAAAGTTCGACGCTTCCCCCGCAAAATTCAGGAAGATGTGCAGATTGCTGCTGGGATCGGCATCAAAAAATGCGTCCACGCCGTGGTAAGTCGAGTCGCCGCCGCCGGAAATCTGCAACCCGGCCGCCGTTTCAAAGTCGATCTCCTGGTTCGTGTAATTCAGGTGGAAGTAATTCGCGCCCGCGATGAAATTCCCAAGGCCCGGCG
>JAKAJO010000131.1 GCA_021813745.1 Acidobacteriota bacterium | reverse complement strand
CCAGTATCGATCCCCAACTTACGCCGGTCGCGTCAATGCCCAGCGCCACCGGCGCGCCCACGTTCAGCGTCTTGTAGCTCACCAGCCCCGTCAGCACCAACGAGACAAGGATATACAGCACGGTGCAGATCGCCAACGATCCGAGAATGCCAATGGGCATATCGCGCTGCGGCTCCTTCGCCTCTTGCGCCGCCGTCGACACTGCGTCGAATCCGATATATGCAAAGAAGACCCGCGAAGCGCCCTTGGGAATGCCACCCCAGCCGAAGTTGCCGTGCCCATCTGAAGACGGAATGAACGGATGCCAGTTTGCTCGCCCCACCCCGGGATGCTTGAACAGGAACCAGCTGCCCACCGCCAGGAAGATTGCTATGATCGCGAGTTTCACGATCACGATAGCGGAGTTGAAGTTGGCCGACTCTTTGATGCCGATCACCAGGATGGCCGTAATTGCCAGCACCGCCGCCATGGCAATCAGGTTGAACACGCCGGTGGCATGTGGCAGTCCAGTCGCGCTTACGCCCGGTGGTAGGGACATCACCGGCACCCACTGATGCTGGTAGAACACCAGCGGCGTTCCAGTCGTCGCCGTCAACTTCGGTGGGATGTAGATTCCCCATTGCTGAAGCAGGCTATTGAAATACCCCGACCACCCAGAGGCCACGGTCGCCGCAGCAAACGCGTACTCCAGCACCAAGTCCCAGCCGATGATCCACGCCACCAGTTCGCCCAGCGTCGCATAGCCGTAGGTGTACGCGGAACCCGCAACCGGGATGATCGACGCGAACTCCGCATAGCACAGCCCTGCAAACGCGCAGGTGATGCCGGCCAGCACAAAGCTCAACGCCACGGCCGGCCCAGCATACCGCGCCGCCGCTTGCCCCGTCAGCACAAAGATGCCCGCGCCGATGACGGCGCCGATTCCCAGCGTAATCAGGTTCAGTGCGCCCAGCGAGCGCTCGAGCGTATGCTCGCCCTCTTCGCTCGCCTCGGCTGAGAGCAACGATATGGGTTTAACACGAAACAGTCTGGACATGAACGAAGGAAAGCCTCCTCAGCTTTAAACAAACCCGATCGAGATCAATTGTTCAGCGCCTGGTTCGGCGACTGTGCCGATGCTCGTTTCCCACGCAGCATATTCGTGATCCACGAACCGCCTTCACGTCCTATGGACAAGCAAGTACAACGCCAAATCGCATCCTCCGTTAGAGACCTTACGAATTCCATGAGGCTAGGCGCGATGTAGGCTCCAGTACTGGTTTTTGCGGCAGCCAGCGCCGCGCACCTTGTTTCGTCGTCGTGTCTGACTCACGCGGCTGGAGTTTGGCGTTTTATATAGGAGACTTCATTCCTCGCTTTCAATGCAGAAGAACGGAAAGCCTTAGTGACCCGGTCATACAGTACGGGTGCGCCCGCATCGACTATGGGGCCGCATGGATCGATTGAATCCGCAGGTTCCCGGTGGCGTCGTCGAGAAATCCCGTCGCAACTATCCTCTGTCCGGCGAATTCTTCGCCCCTCTGCTGATCGGCCAACGTCAAACTGCGACCGCCGTCGATAAGCACGTATTTTGCACCTCGCAATTTTACGCAGGACTGTACGCACTCGGCTGTCAGATGCGCGTTTGGGTGCGACAATTTGCATTGTGAGTCCGTAACGACACCCGCAAAGCTGTACAGAGGAGTCTCGGCGGGATGGATCCAATGTCCTACCGCCCACACGGCGACGACCAAGAGAATCATCCCGGAGATCTCTGCCGAGAGCCGTGCCGGATGAGCGAACACGGCATCCCAGAACGCGCCACTCCAACGCGGCTTCGGATTCATTGCGTTTCTGGGAACGGTGTCCTCGTCATCCCGAGCAGGATTCGATTGGATATGACTGAAATCAACTTCTATGTTCACCGGCAGCAGCACGCGTTTGATTGAATCGATCTCTTCCATGCAGCGCACGGTTCCGCGCACAATGGCTACACCATTTTGAATCTCTACGTCCACGTCGAGGTGTGCGGTATCCGAATGGCGCGCAAGCGCAGCCTGGAAGCAGGCAGAAAGCGCATAGCTGTCGATGGATGTCAGGTCCGCCGCCGTAAAACGGCTTTGATCACAAATCATTTCACGGACTGCCGCGCAGGCTGCATCGATCCCCATCTGCTCGAGATTGATCACGAGATCGTGTCCCATTGGCAACCCAGTCTTTGCGCCAAAGCGGCACAGAAGCCAGCGGCGGCGGCTTCGGTCGCATGCAGTGAGGTATCTCTCGGCGCCAGCGCCGCGGACCTTCAACTGTTTCTGCACTCTCAATCGGCGAACCCTGTGCGAGGCTTGGATAGCAACGCGAAACACTCGCCTAACGTCCACATCCAGGAGGTCCGCTGCGGCGCCGTAACAGACAATGCTTCCATTGCGTATTTCTGTCGTTTCAGCCGCCTGAAGCTGTAGAAGCTGGCTTCGCTGATGTCGATTGGACCTGCTAAAGCAAGTGGGCGTCGATTCGAGCGCAGCCGCCAGTCTCTCCGGATCTTCTCCTGCCGCTGCAGCTCGCTCGATTAACGCCGCTGAGTCCAAATACGGCACTCCCAGAAGCTGCGCAAGTGTCTTTGCAAATTCATCGCCGCCGCTGAAGGCGTCTTCAGCAACGGCGAGGATGTACATCCCTTCCTTTCTGTTTCGAAGGGCCCTGCTTCTTGGCCATTTTCCGCGGTCCCACACGGATCGGCTCTTCTCCCCTATCGTCCGGCGTAACTTGGGCCGGGCGATCCACTGCAGAGTTTGCTGGTCGTTCCACCACGCTGCCGGGGTAAACGAATACTTAATACGCTCTTTGGGAAGCATTGCACCCTCCTTTGAAACGAATTCTCGGGTCGCTCCACGTCACTGTTCACTTCAAAGTGAGCAAATACGCCACAAGATTGTCGAGGTCCTTGGCAGGAACATCCATAGCCGGCATTGCGCTTCCGGATGGTGGAGAGACGATGAGCTTCTTCAGCTCTTCCGCGGTTCTTTTGTTCCTGATTCCATCCAATGCGGAGGCTGTGTTTCCCTGGCCTGCGACAGAGTGGCATGACGAGCACCCGTACGATTCAAACATCTGCTTTCCAATTGCCTCAGATGAGTTATCCGAGTGTGCACTGATTGCTGCACGCGAAGCAGCTTTTCGGTGAGATTCGTCATAAGCAAGAAACTTCGCGATCGCATCAGCCTCACGGTCGTTGATGTGAGCGCTCGCCATTGCCTGCATCCGATGGACCTCGTCGATCCATCCTTTCGTCGACCGAGATTGCTTCAAACTGGAATCCAGGCCGTGACACTCCGAGCACTTGTTCGCAAATACCCTGTAGCCGCTCTGGACTTCCGCTGGATAGGCGCTGACGTCGATCTTCATCTCATCGGGATGACTTCCAAACTGTGCGGCAGCCGATGCGCCGAATGCTAGAAGCGCAGTCAGAGATGCCGCGAATGCTGCTCGCCATAGAACAATTTGTCTCATATGCTTTTCTCCTCAAGTTCCGGATTAGAAATTGAACTGAATATCCGCCTCAAAGGTTCTTGTGGCGCTGCCGGTGAACGCAACAGGATCGATGCCGTGAGAGTTCCCGGCGGCGATGCGCCCGACAATATTGCCCATTGGCGTGAACGCCTTCTCGGCTCCAACCTGCCATTGCTCCAAGTTGGTTGGGTGCAGGCCGCCAGTTACGTCTTGCCGGAGCCGGTCGTACCGGGCTGCGAGCGCAAGCCCGCGCCAGGCGTAGTAGTCGACTTCGCCAAAGCCCCCGTTGGTCAAATATGTTCCCGGAGCCTGGGTGGCCGGATCCTGCCAGTCGTCGTTGCCGTGCAGATAGCCGCCCAGCAGATCGATCTTGTCGCGGCCGATCATGTAATTCGCGAATGCTCCTTCGCGCCGGATGTGCGGATAGAAGGTAAATTGATTCGCGGCGCCGGAGTTCTGGATCTGGTTCTTACGACCTTCATAGGCCACGAAACTGACGCCGCTTTCCGGCGCATACCACCAGTCGGCATCCACCCAGATATCCTTGCCATTCTTGCTGGATGAGCTAAGAATTTCGCTGCCGTCCGCGTTATCCCCATTGGTCACTTTCATGTTGACGCCCAAAATGTCCTTGTATTTCGACGACGCCCACGTGTACCCAACTTCGGCATTCACAGGGGATTGGTCGAGGATGAAATTTGTGGGACTCATATTCTCGAAGATCAGGGGCGCGCTGGGCAGGAGACTGTAGACTTGTGCGGCACGGGTTCCCTCCGATACCTGAAGATGCTCGCGCCCCACAATCCCGTACCAACTGCTCTTGGCTGTTCCGCCGACATATCCGATGTGAGCGTTCGGCATGTTGGGGTTGGTTTGCCCAGCGGTTACGATGTCGAACTCGGAGTAGTAAAAGAAGCCGGTATCGGGAATCCAACCGCCGAAATACGCATTCCAGGATCCCACCTGAATGGCAGAAGTGGAGGACGAACCCTGACCTTGCTGGGTGGTGCGTTGCGCGGAATAGTTGAAGTCGGAAACTGCCAGCGATGCATTGTTCGAAAGCGACCACTCCGGCTCCTTCTT
>JAKAJO010000065.1 GCA_021813745.1 Acidobacteriota bacterium | reverse complement strand
GCCGCGGTTGCCGGAAGGCCAATCCGCGCTACAATCAAGACAGGTCATCGGGGCGTAGCGCAGTCTGGTAGCGCATCTGCTTTGGGAGCAGAGGGTCGGGGGTTCGAATCCCTCCGCCCCGACCATCGTAAACCATAGATATTTCAAGCGATATGGCCGGTTCCGGCCACGCATCTGCTTTTTACCGCTACACCGGTGTCGATGATTTTGTAGCGGTCACCGCCTCGCTGTAATTCCCGCTGATATTCCTCGTGGCAATTCTCGTGGAAAGCCACACAGACAGCCGGGCGCTATTCCACCAGCGTCGCGCTAATCATCCTCATCGTGTTTTCCAGAGTTGAATACCGCGCTGCATTCCTCGCAAATTCCCCTTCCAGCGACTTCTGAAAGAACTCGATGCTGGGGTCCGGATCAAAACCGATGTATCCGCGCATCCGTGATGGGACACCTGTCCGCAGAAGGCTGCGGTAATAGCAGATAGATCGTCCACTCCCATCCTCGGCGTAGAGCGCTGCCCCTTCGCGTCGCTCACCCGGTGTCGGCGGGCGGAGAATGATCGTGTATTCGTCTCTCCATTCTGTCGCCCCAAGCGGCCCATACCATACTGGCAGAGGATTCCGGTTCGGAATCCAATCTTCAAGTTCCTTGGACCCAGCAAGGTTTTTGAGAACCCTGCCGGACTTGAAAATATGATTCACAACCGCGATGCCTCCAATGTCATCAACGGAGAGTTCGACAAGTGCCCACTGCGCGAATCCGCTTATGACGCCCCGTTTGTAGCCATTTTCCTGAAGCCATTGATCGGTGGCATTCGGATCATCGAGATCAAGCGAGGCAAAGGTTTGTGGAACTGACGTGTTCTTCTTGAGCGCCTCGCCATCGAGATAAAACTTGATCAGTTCTTTTCGAGAAACAGTAGCGAGTAGTTTCATTCGATTGACGCCTATTGATTCCCAGTCAAAGACCAGCCACCAGCCGATTTCAAAACCAGTCGTATATTGCCCTGTTCGTCGGTTCTGTATATTTTGTTCCCTTTATCCGACCCGCTGCTGTACTTTTCGTAGAGTTCGACCGCCTTGTCATCGGGTAAATCCCAAACATTTGACCCTACGGAAATCAAGGTCATTTCCGGGGCGATCTTCAGGAGGTGGGAAGTGTAATAGTTTCGTTCGTCGCTCGGATCATCAAAAAACGTTAGGGAGCCGTGGTGTGCCCCCAGTAAAATATTTGCACGAAGCTTCTCATCAGAATAGAAGGGCAAAATACTCTCTTTCCACGGCAGGAAGCTTGTGTCCGCAGCCAAGAGCACCCCGCTGCCTGCGTATTCGATTTTCATCACCACACTCTGGTCATTTGCATCAGATAAGCTTTCGTCTGCGGCGTTCATATAGCGTACTGTGGCATCTCCAATTTCGAGCTTTGTGCGGGCCTCAATCGTCCTTGCACCAATTTCTCGTCTCAGTGCCATGTAATCTTTGTATTCCGGACTGTTCGTTGTCGTGCCCGGCACGTCGGGGTCGCGAATCTCGCCAATCGGATAGGCATTGTGGACCGTTCTCAACCCACGCATGTGATCCGCGTCGCGGTGCGAGCAGATAAAGGCCTGGATTTTCGATCTGCGTCCCATCACCTTTCCAAGATAAGCGAGCACATCATCCTCGTTGTCATCTGTCACGTTGCAGTCATAAAGATACGTCGTACCGTTCGGGAAGAGGATAAGCGTCATGTTCCCACAACCCACGTCGAGAAAATGTAAAATGAGATCGTTCATAGTGACTCACATGAGGCGAGAAGCCGTTCGGCATATGCATAAGCCGCGATCCGGACCCAACTGGGAGTAAACCAAAAGAGCCATCCAAGGAGCAGTAAGAGATTGAGAATGCCGCACGCGAGGATGATTGGAGGGGGGACAAGTCCTGTTCGATACCCCAGACCGATCACCACTGCGACGGCACTCGTGCCAACCGCAGATGTCGTGACGCCAAGAGATTTCATACCCCAAAGATTTCGCCGGAAACCATAATTACAAAGTTCTTCAAAGACAAGTGGAAACTTTTCCTTCTGCCGAGTCATCTCCAAAAGGAAGGCCGTGCAAGAATCGTAAGCATCGTCCGCGGCGAGCGGGTCTGTCTCTTCCTCGGTGGCAGTGGGGATACGAATATCTGAAAGTAATGATTGGAGCTTTTGATGGCGGCGTCTGAGAAGTATTTTGTTCTTGGCACCCCGGTGTCGCAAAAGCTGCGTTGTCGGCTTGCCGCCCCACGATTCGTAAAGTGCTGGCTCCTTCTGCCTTCCGAGATCACGCCCCATTTGCGCCATCAAGGCCGTTCCGCCACAAAAGACAAAAAGACTCCAAGCCGCACCCCATCCGACAATACCGCTCGGCCATAATGCGAACGTCGCTAGGCCGAGCGGAAGCGCCACAAGCATTGCTGGCTGGAGCCTGGCCCGTCGCACATACGGGTTGGAAATGTCGAGATCAGTCCGTTTCATCTCGTGTCCATAATTATTCTTCGACCTGAGTGTAGAACGGTAACGGTTCCGCTGCGGACCAGTTTTCACGTGCTGGCCATCCCGGAGCATTGAAGTAATGACATTTCCCTTGGCCTCCGGTTGCTAAAACAGGCGCGCCGCGTCGCCTGAATGCGTTTACGACTTTCTTGGATGGGTGCTTGTCGTTTACGGAATTTGCGACAGAAACAAATGCAGTGCGCAGCTTAGCCTCCTGTTTCAGCTTTGGTCCAAGAATGCAATCAAGGATGCTTGGGCCCACATTCCGCTTACTGCCGTGATGGGGAACCTGAACGAATTTGATCTTCGAAAGATCAATCCCCGCATTGTTGAGGAGGTCAATCGCGTTGGTGAGGGCGGTAATCCCGGCGTCAGCCGTAAAAAGTAAATAATGATTTCCCACGGCAATCAACAAAATAGTGCTCGAATCGTTTTCAGCGCTAGTTTCGCCGGTATCGTCCAAAGTTTCGAAGTCCCAACTCTCCGCAATCCACTTAATGACCTCTTCGACTCGACGGAAGGCTTTTGAAAGAATCCCCGACTGGGGCGCTACTGGCTCGGGTAAGACTCGAAACGATGGGAGGAGACTCTCATAAAACGCTTTGCTGGGACCGATGGCCCACACTGACCCGCTCGCGTCGCTAACTCCGGCAAATGGTTCAACGATAGGAATCTTCTTGGACAGCGCTATTCGTTCGAGGCTTCTTGCTTCATCAAGGGATTTGCGCAGGGCCTCCGTAACGCTGTTGTCGGTTACGCGGCCGTCTTTGAACATCTTTGCGATGTCATCTGTGTGATTCCACGGTTGATGCATCCAAAGACATCCCACCTCACACTCTTTAAGAACGGTTTCTAGTCCTGCCGCGTGATCGGCATCTGGATGGGTTGAAACGACAAGATCGATTCGATTCGTGCCGTAATACCGTCGGACGTGGTCTACAACCTTTTGCCCGTCGTCAGTAAATCCGCCGTCAACAACAACAACCACTTGCTCGTTGCGCGGGCCGAACACATTTCCGAATCGAAGAGCGATGGCATCGCCGCTCTGTCCATTACCCACCGGAAGAAAGTCAATCTCGTATCCAGGTTCCATAGCGCGCCTCTAAGATGATTGATTAGCCAAGTAGCTTTTCCCCTTTTTTGAGAATTCCGCACACGACGCCCGCGATGCTGAACCCGTGATCAACAATGATGGGCTGGTGCTGCGGATCTGAGGATTTCGGACGGAGAAGATAGTAGCCGTGCCCCGGCTCGAAGTGTTTGATCGTGGCCTCGCCGTCGATCAGGGCCACCACGATGTCGCCCTTTTCGGCGGTTGGCTGCTGCCGCACCACCACAATGTCGCCGTTTTCAATCCGCTTTCCGTCCACCGTGGCCTGGTTCATCGAATTCCCTCGAACCCGGAGGAGGAAGAACTTTGCCGAGTTTGGCTTCAACGACGCTTTCGGCAGCCGAAACCACCCCTCGATATTTTCTTCGGCGACCATCAGGGGACCCGCTGGGACTTCCCCGACGAGGGGAACAGACGTGGTTTCGAGTCCCTTATTGCTGCTCCGCAGCAGCTTAAGCCCCCTCGCTCCCGGCCAGCGCTCAATGTCGCCATCCTCTTCGAGCCACTGAAGATAGCGCACAATTGTACGGGTTGATCCAACTTTCAGTTTTGCACGCAGTTCTTCTATGGTAGGTGGCACTCCATGCTCAACAAGCCAATCGTGAATGGCCCCGAGCACCTGTTCCTTATCGAGCTGTCTCTTGCGTCCCATTTTCGTTTTGACTATAATAGTGGCGTAGTCGTGTTCTTATTATAGCGCGACGCCCGATGCCGTCAATAGGCACCGGCAGAAGTGGATTCCAGGGGCGGAATAGTCGTGAGCCGCCAGCAAAGGACAATCAACATGGCAAAAAACTCAGTACGGACACATGGCGGCATCGCCACGAAGGCTTCACAGGTGATGCGGAGCGGCTCAACCAGCCCCACGACCAAGCGGATTGCAGCGTCCGCCCTTTCTAATCGGAAAGCGGACTCGCAGCGCAAATCCTCGCGATAGCACTGCGTTCGCTGGTCAAGCGATGCTCAGAGTTGCAGCGACATGCAACCGACGTAGTGTGTAGCTGCGCTCTGGGGACAGAGTATGTTCGTGTTTTTGTGTTTCCGCATCAATTTTTCAACTCCGCTATTGAAAGTGGCTTTTTGTTATCGTTCGCGCAGTCGCGTTCAAATCGCCATACCTGATGCGGTGAGCCGCATGTAGATGTAATCTTGCTTGAATCTGTGTCGCAGTTTTTCCTTCCATTCGTGGAGCATGCAAAGATCGCTGCCGGTGAATACCCCGTCAACCTTCAAGCGCACAAGTTCATCCGGCACGCCCGTGTTTTTGGTTTCATCCCAGTACCACCCCATTGCCCGCGTGAGAGTGTAACCGGTGAACATACGCTGCATTTCGCTGAGGGTCCTCTGGATCAATGCCTTGGAAACCGGCTTCCGATAGCCTTTAGCGTCCGGGTTGTGGAACAGCGGCAAGAGGAGAATAAGGGTTTGCCAATGGTGCGGATTGTCTGTCCATTGTGCCATGCTCCTGGTCGTAGCGAGGGCTACGCCGCTTCCGATACGTCCTTGCGGGCGGCGCAACGCCGCCGGGAAGGTGGGCTGTAATGGTCCGTCGAGTTCGAGAGCAATCGTGGGCATAGTCTCTTCACCCCATGGAGCTTCCGCTGACATGCGCGAATTCGCACGGAAGAGCGAGGCGATATGCGGTGATGTTCAATAAGTCGGTAGGTTCGGAGACGAGGATGTTCTCCGGGCGTGTTTCCACCCCCGCCTGCGCAGACGCCTTCGCGAGCAGCCTGCGGAAGCGAGAGATGAATACCTTGATGGACCGACGTGCCAATCGAATGGCTCGTCTATTCTTGCTCGCCGTATTTGCGCCGAGATGCATATAGAAAGGATGCGAGGCGGCAATCTGTTCAATTTGCGCGGCGCTCAAGAGCATCGACCGCTTACGCGCGAGAATATCGACAACGACGAGCCCCGTAGGGGAGAGTGCGAGTGCAATCAAGCGTCGGCCTACTCCCAGGAAGACCTGCTCAATTGTTTCTCCGCAGTGGCAGGCGGTCCCCGGCTGATGGTGACCGTGCACAATCACCAATCGAGGTTGCGTGGACCTCGCCTGCTTTCGTTTCGCGACGAGATAATCAACCGCAAGCGCGATATGTTCGAAGCTTGTGCTAGCGCTCATGCTGCACCTCGATCCCCAATGCATCTCCGAACAAACGGTCCATGGGTCCTTGTGGCATCCATCGGAGAACGCAAAGCACGGCAGGATGATCTACGCGGGATTTGAGGGTGGCACAAGTGGCGCTTAGTTGCTCTTTCCAATCGCGGGGAGATGCCGGAACCACGATCAGCACATCCGTTGCGTCGGTGAGGCACTTTGCTATGGCAAGCCTGGTATCAGCGCAGGTCTCGATGGATCGGTCCATGCGGCGGAGTGCGCGGACGAGTGCATCGGCGTGAGCGGCATCATTGTCGAGAATGAGAATCCGATCCATCGCGAGGCCCTCGCAGAGCAACGATTCTCCGCGATTCACCGCGAGGTGATTTCCTGGATTGGATGAGGCGACCGCATTACACCCCACCGCTCGGGATGCCGGACTATATCCGAGAGGGCTTTTGACATGTCCGGTATCTCATGCATAATACAAGGGATACCGCACGATAGTGCCATTCGGACTGAGCGATGGTGGCGCGTTGGGTGTTCGCCTGCCCTTCAGGTGAATACCTACCGCGGATCATTGCGGTACCCAGGGTGGTGTTTTGACCACCACCCTGGGAATTCATTTCGTACCGTTCTGCGCCCCATGGGTGCAGTTTTCGGTTTCATGAGTAGGTTAGTCCACGTGCGACATAGCTCACTGAATCGACGCTGAACTGTCGCTGAATTCTCGCGGAGACTGTGATGGATGAATCCGGCGGTGGGTTCGGAGAACAAGGAAAATTCGAAATCGATTTCGATCTCCAGTGCCTCTATTATGACGGCACACTTATTGATCTCGACGCCACGGAATTTCGCGTCTTCCGCGTGCTTTATGAAGCGAGCCCTGCGTATCTTTCGATCACGAAAATCCTTGAACGGGCCTGGGAGGCGGGCGACTCGCCCCGTTTTGTAGAACCTAGCAGTGTGCACCAATCAATTGCGAAGCTCCGCAGGATTCTTGCCGCCCATAGCAGAAGTATTTCCATTGCAAGCAAACGTCATCGCGGGTATCGTTTGGCGTGGTCCGGAAAAGACAGCGACAGAGACCGTTTTATTGTGCAGAAATCGCTCAGAGAGTCTTCGCGCGGGACCCCGCCGCCGGGGCCTCTCGCGCATCTCGAACTGTCAGAAACGCATGTCGTCGGGTTCGATCTTTCGGGTGCGCGGCTTTGGTCGTATCGATTCCCGTCTCCTTTGCGTCGAGGCATTCTCGACCGGGACGAATGGCGGGTTCAACTGGTCGACTTCCATGACAGCGGCAATCCCGGCGCGCTCGTCACTGCCAAATTCAGCGATGCCCGGAAGCCAGATTCGATCATTTTTCTCAAGCCGACCGGCGAAGTGGCTTGGATGCTCGATGCCAGTTCGGACCTTATCGATCGTGATGGGGGAGCATTTCCGCGAGCGTGGGCGTTCCGGCATGTGATTCCCTACCGTACGTCGCAGGGAATGATGGTCTGGGCGGCACTTGCAAATGATGCCGGGTGGTCTGGATGTGTGTTAAGGATTGATTCCCTGGGTAATGCCATGACCCACTTCGCCAATGGCGGATTCGTCGAATGGCTCTGTCCCGGGACCATCAATACCACCGAATGTCTGGTTATCTGCGGAGAGAATAACGCGTTTGACCTTCCGTTCGCCGCAATCTTTGGCGTCGACGATGCTCCCTGCTCTTCACCGCCCGGAGGGCGGCCCCGTTACCGGTATCGCAATGGGCCAGCAGGATTCCCCAGGAAATACATCCTCTTCCCTAAAACAGAGATCATTGATGTGCTTGCGAGGCCTTACGGTCATGCCAATCGGATGGACCAGTCGGAAGACAACCTCATCGTCCAGGTTGAATCTGCCGATTTAGGAGCGCATTTCCGGTATCACTTTACCCCGTCTCTCGAACCTAAGTATGTGTTTCCCAGTGGGAACTATGAATTCGCTCACCGCGAACTGGAGCAAACCCATCGACTCGACCATTGCTTAGCCGATTGCCCAGAACTCGCTCGACCGCTGCCATTGAGAATCTGGACGCCTCATGAGGGGTGGCATGACGGCGCGATTCGCTGGAGAGACAACCCTTGGCGTGAAGCGGGTGAATGAACTTTCGATAATTAGGCAGTGCTTGCGGCCTTTCGAGTAGCCCGCGATCCATCCTCAGTGAACAGACGTCAATCGATAAACGCACAACGAATGCACCTTGCATAGCCTTCTGTTCGATAGATTTCAAGCGTTGACACACAGCAGATTCTTCAGAAACATTGAATTCACGGGGTGCACTCGTTTTCCGCCATTCCGACGCGGCGAATCCTGGCCGCTCAATCCGGCACGAGATGCACAATTCCCCATCTATTGCATTCTTGTCTGCTTGTTAGACTGACGAAAAAGGTCGACTAACATAGCATGCTCTTTGACAGATGAAAGAATCGCACCTTGCGAGCTACCTCGGTTCTCACCGGAAACGTGCGGGGTTGAGCCAAAAGGAACTCGGCAATCTCCTTGGATATCCGGACGAGGGCCCAGTCTCGCGTCACGAGCGGTTGCGGTCGATTCCGCCGCTCTACATTGCGCTCGGTTATCAAGCAATCTTCCACGTTCCGGTTGCGGAACTCTTCCCGGCCGCATACGAGAAAATGCGTGAATCCATCGAGGCGAGTCTCCAGGAAATGCGCCGCGACCTCGAACAGTCAAGCGCCAAGGGCCGACAGGCGGCAAGAATCGCCCGCAAGCTGACGTGGATGTGGGAACGGGAAAACCAAGAGCCAGATCACCGCAATTATGCCGAAGAAGCCGCCTAGCAAAAGGATTCTTGGGATTTCCCTGCGTTCGCAGCGTCTCGGTTTCGCGATCATCGAAGGCTCGGTGGATCTGATCCATTGGGGCATGGTCTATTACGAGAAGAACGAAGATGCCCGGGTCGCAGCGGCTACGAGGCGGGTAGCGGCTCTGCTCGAACGTTTTGCGCCTTCCATTGTAGCCATCGAAAAATCGCGGACAGCGAAAGCGCTCAATCCTGATCGCGTGGAGTTGCTCTATCGAGGTATCCGACGAGAAGCGTCACACTTATCCGCCTCGACGTGGCTGTTTACGCGGATCAAGGTCCGCGAAGCATTTCAAGATTTCGGAGTCAGGTCTAAGGATGAGATTGCGTCGCTACTCGCCCGGATGTTCCCTGAGTTGCAGCCCAGCCTACCGCCCAAGCGAAAATTGTGGGAGCCCGAACACTTTTCGATGCCGATGTTCGACGCAGTCGCGCTTGCGGTGGCGTGCTGGCGGCATGACTGCCTTCAAGAATAAGCGGGCGCAACAAACAACCCGTTGCGCCCTGCCGCCGGCCTCTCGGTGACGAATAGACGAATGACTCGTCCGTCACACCTTGAGAGGCCGACGGGAGGGCGACAAGCTGGGAGTTAGCTTACCTCAATAGGATCACGCTCCCTGAGAGATCATGGTCAACACGCGCATCTCCTCTGCTAATTGGTGCCAACTCTCGAAGGTGCGGTGTACACAACAAACATTGCGGGATTCGAACCAGATTACGACGTGACGTTTCCCTGATTTCTCTTCTCTTCGTGAGCGAGAGTCTCGGGCTCCTCATATCTTCCATTGACCCCCAAAAATGAACCCCGCGGGTGATAGCGACCATCTGCGCCAATGAAGGAACCCGCCAAGTGATAACGTCCGTCGCTTCCCAAAAACGACCCCGCGAAATGATAGCGACCATCCGCCCCCAAGAAACAACCGGCGGGATGGTATAGGCCATCGCTGCCGAGGAATGAACCAGACTCGTGGTATTGTCCATCGCGGCCTAAAAATTGCCCCTTCGGATGATATGCGCCGTCACGTCCAATGAATTGGCCTTGTGGATGATACTTCCCGTCGCGACCAAGAAACTCACTAGACCTGTGGTATCGTCCATCTTGTCCTACGAAGGAACCTGCTGGATGGTATTTCCCATCGTTGCCAAGAAAGTATCCCTTGGGGTGGTATTTCCCATCAACGCCCATAAAAGAGCCTGCTGGGTGATATTGTCCGTCTCTGCCTAAAAATTTTGGGGTCATGGTTATCCGTCCTGCACTTGCGATTAGAATCCGTGCCGCAATACCGCAACGACTCGACCTTGCACCTCGACGTTCGTTTCATAAAAGGGCTTCATGGTTCGGTTGGCAGGAACCAGCCGAACGCGATTGCTTTCGGGATAAATCTTTTTGAGGGTGACTTCATTCTTGTCGGGGAGATATGCCACCGCCGTTTCACCGGGATTGACAGTCTGCTGCTCCCGAACGATGACGATATCGCCGTCAAAGATTCCTTCCTCAATCATGCTTACGCCAGCGATCCTGAGCGCGAAGTAGTTCCCTCCGCGCGGGAGCATGGCCCGGGGTACCTTTATCGGTTCCGGGTTCCTGATCGCCTCAATCGGTCCACCGGCAGCGATCAACCCCATGAGGGGGATCTCCACTACGTCACGTGAACGGTCGTTGAGCACCTGCATGGCTCGACGCTCGCCCTTCTTTTTGGCGAGAAGCCCCTTCTTGCGCAAATAGGCCACGTGCTGGTGGACAGTGGGGATCGAGATTTCAAAATGCCGTGCAATCTCCTCAAGAGAGGGTGAATAGCGGTTATTCTTTTGGAATTCTTCGATGAAGGCAAGAATTTCCGCTTGCCGTTTCGAGGGCTTGCCTGCGCCAATTGACTTCTGTGGCATATCAGAATTATAATACCTAAAATAAACCGAAACAAGGTCAAGAATCCAAAGGTCGCGCTATTCCAAAAGGGATAATCATGAGCGAATCAAAAGACAATCACATAGAGGTTGCGGTGGTCACGACCAGCGGTCGCTACCCCGCTACTGGATTCGACAAGGTTGCGTTGCATGAACCGGTCGAAACTGAGCTCAAGAAGGCGGTAAAGGAATTGCATATTACCGATACCACCGGATGGGTCGCCCGCGTGAACGGCAAAGAAATTGATCCGGCCAAGAGTTACGCAGACAACCACCTCACCGGCACGGTTCTTGTTGACTATGGTCCGAGTGAGGGTGGCGGAGGCGATGAATAAGGAAGCCTCTCGGGCTCTTTTTGACGAACAAACCAAGGACTTCACTGACGAACTGCTTCAGGCGCGGAACTGGCGTCTGTTCAGTCGAGAGTTCCCTGTGCTTGATGTGGGGTTTGAAGCGACAGGTCGGCAACCAATTCGCATACGCATGCAGTGCGACGACTGGAATGAACTCCCACCGGTGGTTACTCTGCTTAAACTCGACGGTGAAATTCTAAGGCCGGTGCCCAGTGGACCTCCTTCAATCTTCCACCAGGGCCCTCATAACGTCACTAGTTTGCCATTTGTGTGTATGGCTGGGACGCGCGAATATCACACGCACAGCAGCCATATCAGTGACCCATGGGACAACTACAAAACTAAGTCCGGCTACGATCTAGGCGGCATCCTTACCCGTATCTGGAACGGCTGGTTAAAATCGACGCCATGACGCCAACGACGATTGAAATCCGCGTGCCTCTGATCGAACAAACTTTGAGCATTCTGCGCGAGTCGGGAAGCAGGAACTCAGAGGGTATTGCGCTGTGGCTGGGCCGAAAGACTGAGGACCGGACGCAGGTACTGGAAGTCTATGTACCCGAGCACGAGGCCGAATATGACTACTTTCATATACCGCCGCGCGCAATGTCGGCACTGTTGAGCTATTTGGGGCGCAACGAATATTTCGTGGCTGCGCAGGTACATTCGCACCCAAAGGAGGCATTTCATTCCGATGCGGATGACCGGTGGGCAATTATCCGGCACGAGGGTGCGCTATCGCTTGTAATTCCGAATTTCGGTCGTGGTGTTTACACTGGGAACATCTTGGATTTGGCAGCACTTTTTCGTCTGGACGGAAGAAACGTTTGGATGGGAGTCAGCACTAACAAATCCAAAGAGCTGATCGCCATAACGCAATGACACGCAAAAGCGAAAATGCTGCAACCCTCAGCTCGTTACTCGGGATAACGGACGAGGAGGCCGCAAACCTCCTCGAGGTGCCGATTTCAATCACGGTGGATGAGTCAGACAGAACCGGCAGGGCACTCGCGCATGAACTCGCGAAATTGCTGAGTCGCACTGTAACGAGCGTCGAAATCAATCCTAAAGAGCATACTGCCTCCATTGAGGTAGTGATAGGTGCGGCGTGGCCCAAAACATCCCACATCTTACCGGTGACTGTTACTGAGGGCGAAATTCAAATCGGCGGCTCCGCAGCCCGGAAGGAATGTTCGAGCGAGATTGCATCGGTAGTCCCGCTGATTGCTGCGTGTTATACAGCCGGAATGGCGCTGAAGGCGGCGCTGGGAGACAGCTTCGTACTTCCAGGCCCGTCTCCAACGGAAGGCATGGTCATAAGTATCGCGGACATTCTGGGGGAAGACCAGAGTTGGATCGAGCGTGAGACTCTGTTCAGCGATACATATCTCGCTGGTGCCGGCGCTATTGGCAACGGATTTCTTTATGGCCTTTCGCATTTTCGCCCGGTGGGCACTCTTACGATTGTCGATCCAGATAAGGTGAGTGATGGTAATACGAATCGTTGCATTCTGTTTCAAGACGAGGATATACCCCATCCTAAGGCCCTGCGCTTGGCGAAGAATGCTCAATCCATGTTTCCCTTTTGTGAATTGCTGCCCGAAGAGGCAACGATCCAACAGCTCGGCAAACGCAAAGACGGCAGATGGCTTTATCGGTTGATCGTAGCGGTGGATAGTCGGAGAGCGCGCCGATCACTTCAGAATGAGATTCCTGGAGAGGTATTTGATGCATCGACGACGGGTGCCGTAGAGTGCGTTCTCCACCATCACAAACAGCCAACGGAACTTGCATGTCTCGCGTGCGTGTATCATGAAGCCCCAGACGAACTCGCGCGGGAACGTCACATCGCGGAACTGCTAGGCGTGGATATCGAGTTGGTGAAGCAACACTACGTGACACCTGAAGCCGCACAGCAGATTACTCAAAAATATCCGAACATTCCGCAACAAGAACTGGCGGGGCAAGCCTACGATTCACTGTTCAAGGCTTTGTGCGGCGAACAGAGGTTAAAAACCGCCGAGAACCGTCAGGTTCTAGCACCATTTGCATTTGTCTCGGTCTTGGCAGGAGTCTTGCTTGCAATAGATGTCGTCCGCCGTCTGAGCCAAGATGACGACGCTCCTAATTTTAATTATTTCCGGCTTAGTCCGTGGGCACCGCCCGTTCAAGACCTTCGACAGGAGAGACCCCGTAATATTGCATGTGAATTCTGCAGTCAACAAGTTCTCCTCGAAACAGCAAGACGGATATGGACCCGCACCTAGTCAAGCGCAAAGCAAAAGCGCCCCGAGGAGCACTTTTGCTTACTCATCCCTCCCCATTCTCCTGGTGAGCATAGGACTCGCCGAAGGGTGAGTCGGCAAATAACCCCTTCATATATTCCCGCCCTCCACTACTGATGCTTCCGACTCGAAGATTTGCGCGAATGTCTCAATCGGTTCTGCAAGCCTCTGGGAATTTACAATGGAGATGAATTGGAAGTTCAAGATTTAAGATTTCAAGCAATGAAGAATTTGTAGAACGAAGAACCGGTCATATGACCGGTTCTTCTTCGTCTTTTTTCTTCTGCTCCTTCTCCAGCTTCCACAGATAGTGATCGAGGAGTAACTGTGCCCAGGCTTTGATCTCTGTCTCACGCTTGGGATCGTCCTCAGGAAGAGGATCGTCTTGGGAATGGGTATCCATAATGATGGGTATTGGGATTATTTCGAACTTTCCCATCGTTATGCCTGAAAATGACGATAAAGTGTCGTCAGACGACCCATCTACAGAGATCCAAAGATCTCAACAAAGCTCTCTAGCTCTTCCGCTAACTGGTTCCAAGATGGTCTTGCGAGGGGCACATAAAAAACATTGCGGGATTCGAACCAAGCCCGCGTTCTCAGGGGTTCATTCGTGCTCATCCTACACCCGTATTAGGAGAATCATAGATAGGAAAAGCTGCGTTCCGTGACGGGTCCGTCGTGGATGGCGGGGATGAAGATATGGACGATGCTTCGCGAATATATGATTTTCTGCCGTTTTGCCATACTGGCTGATCCTGTGCAAAAAAAACAGCCCCGTTCTAGGGGCTGTTTTGTCGTTCTCTCGGGTCACTCTGTCCTTAGAGAAGGCTGGGTGGAGTTCTTGTGGAGAGTGACCCTTTCCAGTGTTCTCCTGTAGACTTTTATCCAACGATCCCGAAGTCGTTCCACGCATTTTTGCTCGGCAAGGGCCATTAGAACTCATATCATAGAGTTCGCGCCGAAAAGAATATTGTGGTGAAATCTCTCCTGTGTACATAAGGAGCGTCTTTCGAGATGCCACGACCAACTTGCGTAGCCACAGCAACGCATCTGCAATGTCCCCATTGGTGGCGGACCGGCTGATAAGTAAGGTTGCGATTTATAGGGCCCCGCAATGTCACTTATCACATCGAGTCTGGACTTCGGGGACAACCAAAAATTTTGCCAACATAGTTGAATTAATTTTTATTGCCCTCGACATAGGGACGCACTTACCATAATGAACTCTCTTGGTTCGTCAATTTGTGGATAACTTCGATCTTTGCTGTCCCCAAAGAAGCCGACCTTACGACTGGTGGCGATCGGGCATTTTGGAGAACGGGAAAAACAACAAGCCGGAGGTTTTTTACCTTTCGGTCTTTTTCGTATACGCCCGGCATTTGTAGTGCTCCCGCGGGGTGACAAATTTGCTTGCCGTTCCGATGAGTGCGCTTCGCATACCTCCAGCCGTCGATAATGAATGTAATCATATTTTTATGATCCTCTCGGTACGTCGACCTTGATTTTGGTCATACCGTGGCTCCAGGCCGGAGGATTGAGGATTTTTTACCTCTCCGGATAGCCTATTTTAGGGTAGGGTTTTGGTGCAATTGCGCGAGGGGTTCTTCGTGACAAGAGCTATAAGTGAACACGATTGCATCGCCGACGATACGATCGTCTCGACCTAATACCTCCGAATAGTCAGCATTTATGGCATTTTTCTTACTCATCAATTGAGATCCCCGACCTTTCACTTTTCTTCGTCTCGGCGATAACGTTTCTAAGTTATCCACAGGTTGCCATCCCTTGGTACGAGTCCAGGGTACCTGAAGGTGGGTTTTCGGTATCTTCCAGGGCGCACAACAAAACCGCCGTAGATTCCGGCGGTTTTGTTGTGAATTCTTGGCGTCCTTGTCGCCTTCTGAAAATACAAGTTAGTTAAGTTCAATTCCCGAAGCGCTCGGTTTAGGGCGTACTAAATGCGACTGAATTAACAGGGGCGATATAATATAAGTGAGCATGATTCCTCGCAAACTTCATCACAATCTAAGCGAAAAGGTCGGTTATATAGCCTTCTTTACTTTGGAGGATTGGTGGAGGCGAACATTCACGGAGGACGAGCGGCGTTATATCATCGATACATATCAACCACTAGGAGCCGAGAAGCATTCGCTGATAAATACGCGCCTCACGGCTACGACGGATACGGTATTCCCGTTCCTGTCTAATCTGGCATCGTGGTTCGATAAGCCTGCCGATAGAACCATAGCTAAGAAAATTATTTATAAAGCAGAGGAATATGCAACGGCAGAGGAAGAAATCCTCGACCTTCATTTTTCTATGCGACAAAAATGAAAATATTCTATAAGGATGGGGATAACCCCACATCACTCGAGGAGGCAATTCGATGTTGCCTTAAACAAATCGCGCTTGCTCCAATGGCCGCTAAGGCTTTTCGTGAGGAATTTGGCATTGATAAATTGCCCGTTCATGAAGGATATGATCAGCTGTGCTTTATTTATGAAAAACAAGGTAAATATGAAGAAGCAATCAGGTTGACGGAACAAGCAAAGGAACAGGGTTGGAACAGGAAGTATCCCGAACATTGGAATGTCCTCGTCGATCGCTATAAGGCAAAAATTGATAAGAGATTAGTCGTTAAATAGAGCCGACCATCAGCAGTGAATCTTGCTGCGCGTGGCCATGAAATGATAGGGTTAGTTGGCGGGTGGAATGGATTTTTTCCAGTCTGTCCAGTGGCAATTAGTGCACCATGCATGCTTTTTCCGCGCGGAAGGCATGAAGAAAGCAACTATGGTTATAGGAAGAATAATGATCTCGAGGGGTAACGTGATGAGGAGTATTCCCGAGAGTGCGGCGGCAATGACAAGCAAGGTGAGGAAGTTGAGATGTTGTACCTTGTATTGCCCACAGTTCGGACATTTCCTGGATTCGTCCATTGGTGAGATAGTTATGAGGGGTTTGCTGTAGGCCTTTGTTTACCCATTCACAATGCCGCATATTGGATTTTTTGGCAAGTAAGGCAAGGTAGGGGCAGAAGAAAAGAACCGGTCATATGACCGGTTCTTTGTTATCTCTCTCCTTCCGTTCCTGCTCCAGCCTCCACAGATAGACATCGAGCAGCAATTGTGCCCAGGCTTTGATCTCTGCCTCAAGCTCAGGATCGTCCTCGGGAAGAGGATCGTCTTGGGGATGGGTATCCATAATGATGGGTATTGGGATTATTTCGACCTTTCCCATCGTTATGCCCGAAAATGACGATAAAGTGTCGTCAAACGACCCATCTACAGAGATCCAAAGATTTCAACAAAGTTCTCTAGCTCGCTCGCTAACTGGTTCCAGGATGGTCCCGTGAGGGGCACCACATGTGACTTTGAGGTATTGGAAGCTGCGAAAAGTGAGAAAAGATGGCCTCTCTGGGCGGTTCCAACTCTTCCGAAGACATACCCGTTGGGAAGCGCAAGCAGTTGGAACCGTCGCTGAAATTCTACTGCAAGACTCTCCCAGGCTGCGCCCAGCTCTGTGAGTGGAGCGCAAATCCGGTCGATGTTCCCGAGTACCGCGTCAACATTCACCGCGTGTTCCATATCCTGGGCCTCAAGCTCCGTGAGCCGGGCTGTGAGGAGCGACCGCTGTGTGACGTATTCCTCGTCCGTGATAAGCTGGTCCATCTTCATGTGGATCAATTGCTGCTGCTGATCCTTGAGCCGTTTGATCTCCTGTGCGCGCTTCTCCTTGAGTATCCGGCTCCCTTCGGCCCATGTATCAGCCGCGTGCGCGACCCTATGCTTCAGCTTTTCAATGATTGGCGCATCAGGGCTTACGTCGTTGAGAAACCATAGGAATTCACTATGTACAGATGCCAGGGGATAGTTGCCACGCGGGTCGCACGTCTTGTTGAAGCAGTGGTAGTACGGGTAGAGATTCGATCGGCCCCGCGAGAATGATCCGGTAAGCGGGGATTCGCAGTTTGCGCAGCGCGCGAACGTACGGAGTGGGAACTCGGGGCGGAGGTTCCGGTGCGGAACCGCTACCGCACTCTTTCCAAGGATGAGCTGGACCTTGGCGAAGGTGGCTCGGCTCACCATCGGCTGGTGACGCCCGGGGTACTCCTCGCCCGACCACGGATCACGGAGAATGCCAGCGTAGAAGGGATCCGCAAGGATGTTGTCGAGGGACTGCTTTGAGAGCGGCTTCCCGTGCCGTGTTCGCAAGCCCAAACGTGTGACTTTGCGCAGAATGTCTACCTTCTGGTACTTGCCGCTCGCAAAGTCGCTCCACGCTTCTTGCAAGATATGGAACGCGGGCTGTACGGGGCGGTCGGGCTCTGTTTTCTTCTGGCCCAAGGTTGCAGTGCGGTAGCCGAGCGGTGCCATCCACGGAAACAGGCCCTCCTGGAGTTTCCGCCGCAGGCCCTGCACGGTGCGCGCGGCGCGCACATCGTTGTCGAACTGAGCGAAGCCCGCAAGAATCGTTTCAAGAAGCTTCCCTTCCGGCTTTGCGTCAATCGGTTCCGTTACCGAAATCACGCGGATGTTTTGTTTCAGTAGACTCGCTTTGATGCTGAAGTGGTCACCCACGTTCCGAGCGAGCCGGTCCACCTTCCAGACCAGGAGGCAATCGACGGCGTTCACTTTGTCCCGGCAGAACGCGAGAAGCTCCAGAAGCTGCGTTCGGTCGGCGAACTTGGCCGATTCCCCGCGTTCGACGAATACCCTTGCTACATCGATCCGGTTCCGCGCGGCATACTCGCGGCAGGCAATTTCCTGCGATTCGAGGCTCGTGCCGTCCACCTGCTCTTTCGACGAGACCCGGCAGTATATGACTGCTTTCATGTTTTGTCGGTTACTGATTTTTTAATCGACCTTTCCTCATATCGTAGGGGATGGCGGCACGGAGTCAACCGGGAGGAATGCAGCCTTCTTTGCGCTCTTGCTCCAACCGCCAGAGGTACACGTCGAGTAGCCACTGCGCCCATAAGCGAAGATCGAGTTCAAGTTCAGGATCGTTATACTCGCAGAGAGGACATCCCTTTCGATCCTCAACCGCGTTTACCTCTTTTGGTTTTTCTTTTACATCCCGCTCCAACATCCGCCTGAGTATGGACGGAAACAAGAGCGAGGCATAGGAGAGGAAACCTGCGCAGTGGTACATCCTACGGCGCAAACCCATCACCTAACACAAGAATCCCTGTCTATCGTTCTATGCTCGCTGCGGTATGTTCATCATGGGCCGTTCGACGGGTGTCAGCCGCTGAGGAGCGAAGGCGGCGGTCATGCAATCCCAAAGTGGGTTGCGGGATCTTCCCCCGTGCTCGGGAAGGACGAACGGCCCTTCTTGCTTGCGTTCACTCGGCAGGAACTCGTCTTCTCTGTGACCTGTACATTGTTGAGAAACCCAGCACAGGATGCAGCTTTCCCTGTCTATCGCTTCCTTGCCGCAAGCGTAGGATGATCAGGCGCTTCGGCACATAAAGGTCGAGCCGGAGCGGAACGCATCTCCCACACTCTCTCATTCATGCGAGGACCGCTCGCGTACATCGGCGGCAAACGCGCCATCGCAAAGAAAATCGTCGCTCTGCTCCCGGCGTGCGAGACGTATGTCGAGCCGTTCGCAGGAGGCGCACAGGTGTTCTTCCAGAAGGAGCCGTCCAAGGTTGAGGTCTTGAATGACCTCGACGGCGATCTCATGAACATCTTTCGCGTCTGCCAGGAGCACCACGAGGAACTCATCCGCTACATGCGGTCCATGCTCGTGAGCCGCAGATGGTTCGATCTGCTCCTTGCCACGAACCCCGAAACACTCACCGACATCCAGCGTGCGGCGCGGCGGCTCTACCTCCAAAAGAACAGTTACGCAGGACGCGTGGAGCACCAGAACTTGCGCACGGGCATCGTGCAGCCCCCGAGTTTCAATCCTGAGCGCATTCCGGATCTCATCACGGAAACGCATCATCGTCTGGCCCGGGTGTTGCTTGAATGCCTCCCGTACGAAAAGGTACTTGCGAAGTATGACGGACCGAAGACGCTCTTCTATCTTGACCCGCCGTACTTCGGCATCAGCCTCTACAAGTTCAACCTTGTCCCCGACGATTTCCGCCGCATGGCGGAGACGCTCGGCGCACTGAAGGCGAAATTCGTGCTTTCGCTGAATGACATTCCCGACGTGCGTGCGATCTTCAAGGGATTCCATATCCGCGCAATCGAGATGCCCTACACCGCCCAGAAAACGGCGGGACGCAGATACCGGGAGGTGCTCATCACCAATTTTGTGAAGCCCGCCTGAAAACCGGTCAACAAGATTCGGAAAGAAAGTTCTGCGAGGCAAATTGTTGATCCTTGATGGCTTCTGTGTGGCACGCTCCCGGTTTGTTACCGATTTTGCGCCGCGACCCTCGACACTTACCCCGTGATTCGCATCCTCGAACAACTCGTCATCGGATTGTGGAACCGGCTCCAAGGCCGTCGCACACGTCCGGCAAATGATACTGCCGGGGCACTCACGCTCGGATTTCGCGTGGTCGAAGGGCAGATCACCAACCGGCGCATCAGTCTCTCGCCCACGCGCCGCACCATGCATGTCGCACTCTTCGGAAAGACCGGCAGCGGCAAGAGTTCCAGTCTGAAATATGCCTGCCTTCAGGACATCCGAGCTGGACGGGGCTGCTTCTTCCTCGACCTCCACGGTGACGCCACGCCGTTCCTCTTGAGCGCGATTGCCGCCGAGGAATGGCGGCGACGCGAGCACCTGAGCGATCGGGTGATCGTGATTTCGCCCTCGGACCCGGAGATGTCGGTCGGACTCAATCCACTGGAGAGCATCGGGAGCGACTTCATTCGCAGCGCCGAATTCTCCGAAATCCTCAAGCAGCGATACAACCTCGACTATTTGGGTGCCCGCACCGACGAATTGCTGCGCAATGCGCTCTTCGTGCTCTCGGCGAACGGGCTGACACTCCTCGAACTGGGACCGCTCTTGAGCGACGCACCGTTCCGGTCAACGTGCCTTGCCCGCACGCCGAACGCGGACGTGCGGGCATACTTCGAAAACCGCTTCGGGCAGGCGAGCGAGCCGATGAAGGCCACGATGCGGGAGCCGATTCTCAACAAAACGTCGGCGTTCACCGCCGATCCACGATTCCGGCATATCGTCGGCCAAACACGCTCGACATTTTCCATGAAGGACGCGATGGACGGGGACTGCATCGTCATCGCGCACCTTCCGAAAGGGGAACTCGGCAGCCAGGCGCTCACCTTCGCAAGTCTGCTCTTCACGGTCGTCAAGAACGCCATCTTCATGCGTGCGCGGCGGTCGCTCTTCCCGGTGTACCTCGATGAGATGCAGAACCTCGTTGCGCAATCGACCGACGTGGAGACGGTGCTCTCAGAGGCGCGGAAGTTCGGCGTCGGCATTGTCGCCGCCACGCAGTTCATTGACCAATACCCGGTGTCCATGCGGTCGGCGATCCTCTCGGTCGCGAGCCATCTCTGCTTCCAGCTTTCGAGCGCCGACGCCACGACGGTCGCCCAGATGTTCGACGGCGGCAAACCGCTCGCCGAGCAGCTCAAGAACCTGCCGCAGCGCCATTTCATTCTGAAGAGCGGCGCGGATCACTGGGTCGAAGGCTGCGTGCCTCGCGTGGAAGAGCCGGTCACGAATTATGCCGAACTCCTGAGGCGCTCCCGCGCACGCTATGCTCGGCAGCGCACCGAGATCGAGCGCGACATTGCCGAACGCCACGCCACGTTCACCAAAACCACCCACGAGGCACTCCATGACTGGGATTGACCGGAGACACCCTGCGAGGATCATCCTGCAGCAACGAGATATCGATCTCCTGCGGGAACTCGCCGTGATGCGTGTCGCAGACCGCGAACTGGTGAGGACTGCCGCGCGGTTCACGAGCACGACCCGCGTGAACACGCGGCTTCTCGCACTCACCCGCGCGGGGCTCTTGCGGAGGTTCTTCCTGGGCTCGGGCGGAGGGCGGAAGGCCATCTACGCGCTCTCCCAAAAGGGCGCAAAGCTGATCCACGTTCCGTGCCGGGGTCCCCGGCGGCGGCAGGACGAAACCCTCGTCGCCGATCTCTCCATCCAGCACCAGCTCACGGTGAATTCGGTGTACTGCAACCTGAAGTTCGGCATGATTCCCGTGGCGGACGTGCAATTCGTGAACTGGGTCGCCTTCAATGAGCCGCTTACGAATGCGCTGAAACTCATCCCGGACGGATACGTCGAGTTCAAGATGCCTACCGGTATCGACGCTTCGTTCGTCGAGGTGGATCTGGGCCATGAGGTGCTCTCGGTCTGGAAGGAGAAGGCGCGGCAGTACCTCCAGCTTGCCGTATCCGGCGAGTACACGCGGCTTTTCCGGAACGCCCGTTTCCGGGTACTCGTCCTCACGAATTCGGAACGCCGAATGCATTCGCTGCGCAACCTTCTCGCCGGAATGACCCAGAAGATTTTCTGGTTCGCACCGCTTGATCGCGTTGCGGGAGAACAATTCTTCGCCGCTGTATGGGGCCGTCCGGTGGGGGACACCAACCAATCACTTTTCGGATCATCACGATGAAGTACTGCTACCAATGCGGAAAGATGACGGCGGGCGAACCGCTCTACTGCGGTACCTGCGGTCGGACCTACGACGTGAAACTCTGCCCGCGCCACCACGTGAATCCGCGCGGCGCGGAGGTGTGCTCGAAATGCGGGAGCCGGGAACTCTCCACCCCGCAGCCAAAGATTCCCGCAGCTATCCAGCTTCTCGGCCTCCTCGTGCGCCTGGGGCTCGGACTCCTGCTGGCCTACGCATCGCTCTCGCTCATCGTGGCCCTCATTCGTTCCCCGGAGGTGCGCCAACTCCTTGCCGCATTCGGAGTTCTCTTGGCGGTGCTCTGGGGACTGTGGATGAAACTCCCCGACTGGTTCAGGGAAGCACTCCATGAATTCGTGAGGTTCAGAGGTCGCAACCATGACGAATGAATTGCATGTACCGGAGAAGCGCGAGTTGGGTTTTGCCGATGTGCGCAACCCTGCGGATTCATTGGATATTCCGCGCGACCACCTCGGGCAGCAGTACCCGCACCATTACCCGCAGGCGAATGACGCCCTCGGCGAACCGCTCACGATCCGCGACGTGGCCCGGCTCCTCGGCTGCTCGGACTGGACCGTCCGCCACGCCTACCTACCGAAGGGCCTGCCGTATCTCCGGTCGGGGCCGCTCGGCAAATTGATCTTCTACCGCAACCAGGTCGTGCAATGGATTCTCGAACACCAACGGAAAGGAGGGAAATAACATCGTGTCGCTCTACAAGCGCAATTCGGTCTGGTGGGCTTCCATCTTCATCGATGGCGTCCGCCATTGCGAGTCCACCGGAACCTCGAATCGGCGCAAGGCAGAGCAGATCGAGCGGAAACTTCGGGAAGGACTCAACGACGCGCGGCACCGCCTGCCGCACGTAAACCCTGAAATGACGTTCGGTGCGCTCGCCGCCCGCTTCATTGCGGACGGGATGAGCACGCCGTATTCCGTGGACCGTCTCCAGCACCTTCTGCCGTTCTTCTCGGACCTTCCCGCGCGGGACATCAACCAGTCCCTCACACGGAAGTACCGGCAGGAACGGTATGCACATAACAAGTCACTCAAACCCGCAACCGTGAACCGCGATCTTTCGGTGCTCCGCCGAGTGCTCAATTGGGGAGTCGAGGAGGGCATCCTCTCCGCGAATCCCTTGGGGCGCCTGCGGATGGAACGGGAACGCAGAACCAAGCGTCCCGTCATGAGTCTCCGCGAAGAGCGTCTGCTCATCGCGGCCGCACCGGAACACCTCAAGCGGATCATTCGTTGCGCGCTCGATACCGGGATGCGCAGGGGAGAGATCCTTAGAGAGCGATGGGAAGATGTCGATTTCGACAACCGCATCCTCCACGTCACCCACTCGAAAACCCCTGAGGGCGAGGCGCGGGATGTGCCGCTCACCACTGCTCTTTACCAGTTGCTCCTTACCTTCCGGCGGGAGCGCGGCCCGGTCTTCACCTACGACGGCAACGCGATCAAGCTCGTGAAGACCACATGGGCATCCAGTTTGCGACGCGCGGGCATCCGGCACTTCCGGTTCCACGACCTGCGGCATACGGCGAATACGCGAATGATGCTCGCGGGCGTGCTCCAGGAAGTGCGCCGGGAACTTCTCGGCCACACGTCACGCCGGTCGCGCGACGTAAACGACCGCTATGTCCAGATCGAGCTTCCGGAGAAGCGCGACGCGATCCACAAGCTCGAAATCTGGCTCGCAAGCCAGGAACGCTCGCTCCAGGCTGAGAACGCAGTTCCCTTGCCTCTCTCTTCACCACAACCATCAACCGCAACCACGGAGAACCTGCACCATGACGGAACCCAACCGCAAACCACAACCCTCTGACCTCGACGACGCGCTCCGCCGCCTCGTGCTCGCCCGCGCAAGCGCGATCAACGGCAAGCTTCTGGCCCGGCTGAGCACCGTCTCGGATGACCTCGACGCGGGAGGCCATCGCGCCGCCCTCGGCGGCCTCGACGGCATCGAACGCGAGATCGCAACCATGCGCAGTTTCCTGCTCCTGCTCTCGTAGCCGGAGCCCGGCTCTTTCACAACCAACCCATACGCACAAGGAGGCGTCATGAGTCCCAAACCAACACCCGTACCAGAATCTTCAACCGGGCGTAAACCGTGGGTCAAGAAGACTCCGGTCGAGATCGTCCTCGAACAGATCGGCAAGCAGGAAGAGAAAGTCGCCGAAATGCGTGAGGAACTCGCCCACGAGGAACGCGAGCTTGCCAAATTGCAGCAGGCCCGCAAGGTCCTCGAAGCCCAATAACCACAGGGGAGTTATCCATCAAGGATAGCTCCCCGTTTTCATACAGAAGGAGACGGATATGACCACCGTAGGACGCACCCGGAATGAAACGCGATCCAAGCCACGGCAGCTCGAAGCGCTCGCCTTTTATCTGGGGGCGCATGGGATCGACCCCGCGCCCGTGATGGAGGAGATCGAGGCCCGCTTCAATCAGGAGACTTCCAAAGAGAAAGAGGAGCCTCTCCGCAGCCTTCACGCCTTTGAGGCAAAACTCCAACAGGTGCGCAAGGAGCGTCCCGAAGCGGAGGCCCTCTGGCAGCGCATCCGCAAAGAACTCGGGGATACTCCGCCGCCGTTCTTTCATGCTGTCGTGATGGCGGTATTCGCGTGTTTCGCGCTCGTGCTCGACACGCTGTTTCTCGCGCCCACGATGGATATTCTGAATATCGCCGACCCTGCCCTCCAGTACCTTGCTGCGGCTGGCGTGGCTGCAGTGTGCACGGGGATTTTCGAACTCTCCGCGTGGCATTTCGTGAATGCGAAGAACGTCGCCCAAAAGCACAGCGCCCTGGTTTCAGGCGGCATGGGCGTGTTCAGTCTCGTCGTCTGGGGCCTTTTACGGGGGCACGAGCTCCGCTTCGCCGCCGGGCTCGCCGGGAACCCCCTCGGCGATTTTCTCGGTGCGCACCCGTTCCTCGCCTCAGTGTTCTTCATCTTCATCACGCTCGCGACGCCGATGGTCGGCGCAGTCGCGCTTCTGCACGGCTGGAGCGAGTTCTCGGCAGCTCGGACGTGGCGGCGCGTCCGGGAACGCTTCGAGACGCTCCGCACCGCTGAAGTCACCCTTGCCCGGCAGGTACAGGCCGAAGCAGAGCGCCTTGCGGAATTCGACAAGCGCAAAGCCGAGGAATGTCGGGAATGGAAGTCGGTCTTCGCCTATTTCTATGAGCGCGGGCAGCGCAATGGGGCCCGGCGCGAGACTCTCTGGTCGGTCCTTCTTAAGAGTGCGGCGGGGTCACTTCTTGCAATACCGCTTGCATTTCTGGTCCCCGTCGCATGGTTTCCTGCGCAGCTCGCCATCCCAATTATTCCCGGCGTGGCCCTCTTCGCATACTTCAATCGTCGCCGCTACCACCCAAGCCACGAGCGCTACCTCGAAGCTGAAAACACGCAGTTTGCGGTGATTCCCGATGCGCCGAAGCCGCGCGAGATTCACGCGCCGCAGCCGCGCCTTCTCTCGAAAGGAGACCCGTCATGAAGCATCTACATATTTCTGCCCTGTTCCTGCTCGTCACAGTCGCCGGATGTTCCCACAGGATGCCGACGGCGACGGTGGAGTTGATCGACACGAGCCTGAGCATCACGCCGCACGCCGAGAAGGCTGCCCTCGATGCCGTGAAAGGCCAGATTTCGCATCTGGGGCGCGGTGACGCGCTCATCCTCGTCCCCATTACCGGGGACGCCGAAAACGACACTGGGGGCCATATTTTGCGTCTCCTGGCACCGGCCACGCGCGAGCCCTATGATGCCGACCTGCAACGTTTTCGGGAAAACGCCCAAAAGCAGTTTTCTGTCTGGGTCGCAACGGTCCGGACCGAGCCTAACCGGACCGATATTCTGGGGTCCCTTGATGCTGCCCAGCAGGAACTTAGCACGCTACCTCGGGGAAGTATTCGTCGGCTCGTTGTCGTGAGCGATTTCATCGAGGACGACGGCACCTACCGCTTCACCTCCAACCGTTCCCTCGTAAGCCCGACCCGCGCCAGAGTACTCGCCACGCGCCTTCGCGCCGAACACAGATTCGCATTGCACGGGGTGACCCTTTGCCTCGGTCGCCTTGAAAGCAATGACTTCGCGCCGCTTTCGATTGCACGCAAGAACGCGATTCAAGCATTCTGGGCCACATATTTCACCGAGAACGGCCAGTCGCCCGAGATCCACTTCGACGGCGCGGGGATGCTCGAAGACGCCGGGCGGGAATGTGCTGCCGGCAAATGAATGCGTTCATCAAGGGAGTGGAATGGAGCCGAGGTTCATGATCACAGGAAGCGTCCTTAACAGCGTGACGGCGATTGTCGGTATGTTTGCCACCATCGCCATAATGGTGACCGGCGTCGGCCTGATACTTGGCATGTTGAAGCCCGCTGACGCCCTGAAGCGCATCGGGACAATTCTTGGGACTGTTATCGCGCTCATCGTCCTTATGAACATTCTCGTAAATACATGGTCCCGCATCTCTGCGTGGCAGCAGCTTTTGCTCATCGCAATTGGACTCATGCTCCTACTTCGTCTTGGCTCTCGAAGAGAAAAACGGCACCGATCCGGCGATTGAACCAGTCCCATTGTTTTCACCGTGGTGCATGACGCCCGGGAGATCGCTGATGATTCTTTACACAAACCCCTTATTTTTCTATACTTTTCATGAATCACGACGAGGCCATGCCACCAGCAACTCCCTCTAATTCCGAGTGGCTCACGCGCAAACTTCTTATCGATGGCAAGCTCAAGGCCGCCGGTTGGAGCGTGGCTCCTTTTGTCCCGGAAAAGTCGCTCACATCGTACGAGAAGTGCGCGATTGAGGAGTTTCCAACCGCCAACGGTCCGGCGGATTATGCCCTCTGCATGGGTGGCCAGATCGTCGGGATCGTGGAGGCGAAGAAGCTCACGCTCGGCCCCCAGAACGTACTCTCTCAAGCGGAACGATACTCGAAGGGATTTCCCCAACCGGCATTGCAGGCCGGAGACTTCGGCGTGCCGCTGCTTTACTCGACGAACGGTGAGGTCATCTGGCATCATGACGTGCGCGATCCGTCCAATCGTTCGCGCCAGATCGCAAATTTTCACACCCCTGAAGCAGTCGCCGAGATCATCCACTTTGACTTCAATGCCGCACTCGCACGATTGAAGGCGCTTCCGAATAAGCAGGCAAAGCTACGTCCCTATCAAATCGAGGCCAACGACGCGATTGAGCAAGCCATCGCTGCCCGCAAGCGTGCCATGCTCGTCGCCATGGCGACCGGGACCGGCAAGACCTTCACGATGGTGAATGAAGTCTACCGCCTCATGAAATCCGGCGTCGCCCGGCGCGTGCTTTTCCTCGTGGATCGTCGGGCGCTCGCGGCGCAGGCGGTCAGGGCGTTCGGCTCCTTCGATGCGGATCAGGGCCTCAAATTCGACAAAGTGTACGAGGTCTACAGCCAGCGTTTTCAGAAGGAAGACTTCGGAGAGGAAGAAAAGTTCGATCCCAAGGTACTCCCGAAGTCGTATCTCGAAGCGCCGAAGCAAGGCAGCGCTTTCGTCTACGTTTCAACCATTCAGCGCATGACGATCAACCTCTTCGGTCGCGAAGCCGCGATGCACGATGAAGACGCAATTGACGAGGATGCCGAAAAGCTCAACATCCCGATCAATGCCTTCGATCTCATAATTGCCGACGAGTGCCATCGCGGATACACCTCCTCCGAAGTCGCCATTTGGCGCAAGACACTCGACCACTTTGATGCGGTGAAGATCGGCCTCACCGCCACCCCCGCCGCGCACACCACGGCCTTTTTCCGCGACACCGTGTACCGCTATGAATACGAGCGTGCCGTGCGCGAGGGCTTTCTCGTTGATTACGATGTTGTAAAGGTCCGCTCCAATGTGCGCATGAACGGCGTCTTTCTCAAGGAAGGCGAAGAGGTCGGCCTCATCGATCCGGGTACCGGGTCAACCAAGATGGACAACCTCGAAGACGAGCGTACCTTCGATGCTGCTACCATCGAGCGCGAGATCACCGCACCGGACTCGAATCGCAAGATTCTCGAAGAGATCAAAGCGTATGCCACGGAGCATGAGCAAACGTACGGCCGCTTCCCGAAGACGCTCATCTTCGCTGCGAACGACCTTCCGCACACCTCTCATGCGGATCAGCTCGTGGACCAGGCGCGGGATGTCTTCGGCAGGGGAGACTCCTTTGTCCAGAAGATCACGGGAAGCCCAACCGTTGACCGCCCGCTCCAGCGCATCCGCGAGTTCCGTAACCGCCCCAATCCCGGGATTGTGGTCTCCGTGGATATGCTCACCACCGGCGTAGACATTCCCGATCTCGAGTTCATTGTCTTTTTGCGCCCCGTGAAGTCCCGCATCCTCTTCGAGCAGATGCTCGGGCGCGGCACGCGCAAAGGCGAAAAGTATCCCGACAAATCGCATTTCATCGTGTTTGATTGCTTCGATGGGACCCTGCTTGAATACTTCCGCCAATCGACAGCCATGACTGCCGATCCGTCCGCCGGAGTCACGCGCACTATCCCGGAGATCGTCGAGGACATCTGGACCAATCGCGACCGGGAATACAACATCCGCTGCCTTACCAAGCGTCTCCAGCGCATTGACAAGGAGATGCACGGCGACGCCCGCGCGGATTTTGCCGCCTTCGTACCCGAAGGCGATCTCGCCGCACTCGCAAAAACTCTCGCTGCGGCTCTCCAGAAGAACTTCACTCCCACGATGGGCCTGCTGCGCAATCCTGACTTCCAGCGCCTGCTCCAGGACTACAAACGCAAACCGCGCGTCTTTTTCGTCGCCCATACGGCGCAGGATGAGGTCTCGTCCGAATGGCTCGTGCGCGGACTGGACGGCAAAGAATACAAGCCTGATGATTATCTCGCCGCCTTTGCTGCCTACGTCGCAGACCATCAGTCGGACATAGACGCCATCGCGATCCTGCTGAAGCATCCGCAAAAGTGGAACCCCGATGCGCTCAAGTCCTTGCGCGACACGCTGGCCGCGACGCCGCAGCGGTTCACTGTACCCAATCTCCAGAAAGCCTTTGAACTGCGCCGTCACAAGGCGCTTGCCGACATCATCTCCATGGTGAAGAACGCCGCCGATGCGCAAAACCCGCTCCTCAACGCCTCAGAGCGCGCGGACCTGGCCATGCACGCTATCCAAAATGGCAACACCTTCACCGCCGATCAGCTCGTCTGGCTCGACCGTATCCGGACGCACCTGCGGGAGAATCTCTCCATCGATCAGGATGATTTTGACAGCCAGCCGGTCCTCAGTGATTTCGGCGGATGGGGGAAAGCCGCCAAGGTCTTCGAGGGTCGCCTTCCCGCGCTCGTACAAAAAATCAATGAGGCCATCGCAGCATGAGTGACATCGTTCAAAAACTCTGGGGATTCTGCCACACGCTGCGCCACGACGGCGTGGACTACGGCGACTATATCGAACAGTTGACCTATTTGCTCTTTTTGAAGATGGCCGAAGAAAAGGGAGTGGAGATACCCAAAGGATGTGACTGGGACACTCTGAAGAAACTCTCCGGCACCGACCTCACCGACCATTACAACGACGTGCTGCGCAAGCTGCGCTCCGCCGAAGGGCTGCTCGGCGACATCTTTACCCAGGCCACCTCGCGTTTCAACAATCCCGTCAATCTCCGCCGCCTCATCGACATGATTGATGAAGAGGAGTGGTCCTCGCTCGACGTGGACGTGAAGGGCGCGGCCTTCGAGGGGCTGCTCGAAAAAGCCGCGAGCGAAGGCAAAAAAGGCGCGGGTCAATACTTCACGCCACGCGTGCTCATCCAGACCATCTGCCGCGTCATGAAGCCCGATCCGCGCGGGCGCAAAGATTTCACCATCGCCGATCCGGCCTGCGGCACCGGCGGATTCCTTGTGAGCGCTTACGAATGGCTTGTCGCCGAGAGCAAGGGCGTCTTTGACCGCGCCGATGCCAAGCGCATCCGCACGCAAACCTATTACGGGCAGGACCTTGTTGCCCGCCCGCGCCGTCTCGCGCTCATGAACCTTTACCTGCACGGCGTGCAGCCGCACATCTTCCTTGGCGACACGCTCTACGAGCCGGACCGTGGCGAGCGCTATGATGTCGTGCTCACCAATCCGCCGTTTGGCACCAAGGGGGCCAACCAGGCGCCCGAGCGCGAAGACTTCACCATCGAAACCAGCAACAAGCAGCTCAACTTCGTGCAGCACGTCGTGAACACGCTCAAGTCTGGTGGCCGCGCCGCAATGGTGTTGCCGGACAACTGCCTCTTTGAAGACAAGGCGGGCGAAGTCTTTGAAATCCTCATGCAGGACTGCAACCTGCACACCATCCTGCGCCTGCCGCGCGGCACCTTCACGCCGTATAGCCAGGGCGTCAAGGCAAACGTCATCTTCTTCCAGAAAGGAATGCCGACAGAGAAGGTCTGGATCTTCGATGCACGCTCCAATGTGCCCGGCATCACCAAGAAAGACCGCCCGCTCACCCGCGAGCACTTCGCCGAGTTCGAAAAGGCCTACGGTAAGGACCAGAACGGACAGAGCAAGCGAACGGATGGGGGAGAGACCGGACGCTTCCGCAGTTTCCCGCTCGCGGCCATCAAGGAACGTGGCTACAAGCTTGATATTACCTGGCTGAAAGATGAATCCCTCGAAGACTCAGAGGACTTACCTGAGCCGCAGGAGCTTGCCACCGAAGCAATCACGGAACTCGAAGCCATCGTGGACAGCCTGCGCGAGATCGTCGCTCTCGTGGAAAAAGAGGAAGGCGTTGAAGTATGAGCCTCGTTGTTCCCTTTGAGGAGATCTTTTCGGACGAGACTGGTCTGATCGCGAAACACGGTACATGGACGCGCGTCCCCCTTGGAGAAGTTTGCTCAGTCATCAATGGATATCCATTCAAATCTTCGTTGTTCAATACGACTAAAGGTTTTCCCGTTATTCGTATCCGTGATCTGTCACGCAACAGAACGGAGACGTTATTCGACGGAGAAATACCGCGCGAAGCGCTTATAGACAATGGCGACCTGCTTATTGGCATGGATGGCATTTTTGGCTGTTATGAATGGTCGGGCGGACCTGCAGCGTTGAATCAACGAGTTTGCAAAATCATTCCGAACGAAAGGTTTTTGGATAAGCGCTTCCTCCTCTTTGCCGTTAACGGGTACCTGAAGAAGATTCAGGAAAACACTTCGTCGGTTACAGTCGGCCATCTTTCCTCAATTGATATTTTGCGTATTCCGCTTGCGCTGCCGCCAAGAAATGAGCAAGGGCGAATCACAGAAAAGTTGGAGAAGCTTCTCGCTGAAGTTGAGCAATGCAAGGTGCGCATGGCGAAGATTCCGGTGCTGCTCAAGCGCTTCCGCCAGTCCGTTCTTGCAGCAGCCTGCTCCGGCCGCCTCACCGCCGACTGGCGAGATGACGACGCCTCCGAAAGAGATTTACCCGCAAGTTGGAATTATCTTCGACTAGAAACACTCCTCCCCGCTGGCGGGATTTTTGATGGGCCGTTCGGCTCTAATTTGAAAACGTCCGATTACACAGACTCAGGCGTCCGAGTGATCCGTCTTGAAAACATCGGCCACCTTCGCTTTATAGGTGAGAAAGAAACGTATATCAGCCACAAGAAATATCAATCGCTTACAAAGCATACGGTCGGAGAGGGGGACATCATTTTCGCCTCATTTATCGACGAAGAGATTCGAGTTTGCGTTCTTCCTGAGCTGACAACTCTGGCGATTGCCAAAGCCGATTGTTTCTGTTTGCGTCCAAAGCCGGAGCTAGTGGATCGGCGGTATTTGACTTACCAGCTCGCCAGTAGAGAATCGTATGATGTGCTCTTTGAAGACGTGCACGGGGCAACGCGTCCACGAATCAATACTACTCAGCTTCGGAAATTAGAAGTCAGAGTCTGTTCACTTGCCGAACAACAAGAAATCGTGCGCCGAGTCGAGGCGTTGTTTGCACTCGCAGACCGCATAGAAGAACGGCATCAGGGAGCCAAAAAGCAGGTGGACGGGCTGACCCAATCAATCCTCGCCAAAGCTTTCCGTGGCGAGTTGGTCTCCACCGAAGCCGAACTCGCTGCCCGCGAAGGCCGCGACTACGAGTCCGCCGAGGCACTACTTCAGCGCATTCACAGTCTGAAAATTGATAAACCAGAGCCCAAAGGAGCAAGTCGAAACAGGCTAAGGAGACGTGATGGGTAACACCGCTCAGTAGGGGAATATGCATTCATGACAGACGCGGAACTCTTAAAACAAATGAGAATTCTCCAGGACGGCCTCGTTGCGTTTTCAACAGGTGGCACTTTTGGTGATGCGAACTACGAAGAGTTGCGCAGGCTTGTCATTACGAATCCTCGCCTGAAGAGCTTGGCACCGGATTTTCTTAGAACCAATCGCACCCTGGATCAGTTTTGGGGCTTCATTAAACGGAAATTTGCGCATTGGGCGGAACGGCGCTCGTTCCTTTGGGATGCATTCACCCCCTTGATCGATGAACTTGAAGGAAAGAGCGGCGTCCCGGCTGACGATCATGTTTCTGGTGTGCTCAGCGCGTTTGACGCTGAGAATATACATGCCGTTTGGCAGAAAGCTCTTGATCGTCGTAAGGACGACCCCGAAGGCGCAATCACCTCAGCGCGCACGCTTTTGGAGACTGTCTGTAAGCACATACTCGATCAAGCCGCTGTGCAATACGAGGATGACGCTGATCTTCCGAAGCTGTACAAGACCGTAGCGGGCCAGCTCAATCTGTCGCCCGGACAACACTCTGAGGAAATCTTCAAGCGGATTCTTGGTGGTTGCGCCTCGATCGTGGAGGGGCTGGGCTCTCTGCGCAACAAACTCAGCGATTCCCACGGGAAAGGCATCAAGCGCGTCAAGCCAGATACAAGGCATGCAGAATTGGCAGTAAACCTCGCTGGCAGCATGGCAACGTTTCTCATTGAAACTTGGGAGCACCGCAAGACATTGAACTGACCTAAAGAGTAGAGGTTCAGATTCACAACTACTCAGTAGGCAGCGGATACTCACGGCACTCGATCCGTTCGCCGTGATACTCCACTTCGAGGACCGCGTTGAGGATTTCGCCCTTGCCTATATGGTCCAGCGCCGCCTGAAAGAGTTCCCGCTGCCGGAGCGGTGTCACGTTGGGAACGATGATCACGAGGCCCGCATGGACTGGAGTTCGATTGTAGAGTGCGAGGAAATCCAAGCGGTTGTTGGTCACAAAAGTGTAATCGCGCTCCAGGATCGTATCCATCAACTGCCAGTCTTTCGCACCCCCGAGCGCGAGATAGGTCACATGGTCCGCCGCATGACCGGCGGCATGGGCCAGCTCGACCAGGGAAGTATGCAGGCACTCGTCAACGAGGAATTTTGCCACGCTCAGGCCACCGCGCGGCGCTGCCGGGTAATGCGGACCGGCTTCTTCTTCGCCCAAGGGCGCTGCGCCGGACGGCCACGGCGGGGGAATGCCGCCACGTAGAGCGGGGCCAGTTCCACCTGCTCACGTCTGAGCGCCGGGTATCCGGCGAGGATTTCCTCGACCGTCGCGCCCTCTGCGGCCATTTCCGCCACCAGTTCAACCGGGATTCGGGTGCCTTCGAAGACCGGGGTGCCACGCATGATCTCCGGGTCTGAGACGACCATCGCCTGCACCTTGCGCAGCCGCTTCAGCTCCTGCTCGACTTCCCGGCGTGCATGTTCCACCTCGATCACGAGCGCAGAACCACCCGCGACGGCGATGGAATGCACCTCCGGTTTGGAAACCACGGTCCGGGCCACTTCGCGCCGCGCCGCGAGCGGCAACAGCCGCACGCCTTCGGCCTCAAGCCGGAGATAGACGAGTTGCTCCGGCGAGAGGAGCCGTTGGGTTTCGCGTCCGCTCCGCATCCTGCGCGGACGGATCAGCCGCCCATCGATCAGCTTCTGGACGGCCTTCAATGGCAGTTTGGCGACCGCCGAGGCCTGAGCCGGGGTATAGGAGTTTTCCGTCATGCAATAATTCTACCCCAAACGGGGATGATTTATTTCGATATTTTCGATGTCGATGATTTTGTAGCGGTCATTGCATCCAGAATCAACAACGATCAACAAGAGCCGGAGATTCGTCCGTAAGCTATTCAATCGATAGCAGTTATTTTCTATCGGATTCAACAGGCTTCAATAAATCGTTTGACCTGCTTTGGGAGCAGAGGGTCGGGGGTTCGAATCCCTCCGCCCCGACCATTCACCAACTTGTTGGAACTGAACCGCTTACGCCGTATTCAGTTTGAATTCAGCAAGTTCCGTGTTTTCCATACAGTCCCCTGGCGTCCATGGAATCTATGCTGTAGCACCGATTCTACTCGAAATCGGTATCACTGGTATCACCCGTTCGGCCCCAATTGCACGGCTTCCCAGTGGGCCTTATGTAGCGATTCTCGTGCTCTCCAGGGGCAAAAGTCTTATGTATATCCCTTCCTCTTCGTTCAAGAATCTCCAGACATTCCAGCATGAATCCGCATCCTCTCAAGCCACTTCGCACTGAACAGCACAGAAGCAGACCAATTGGTATCGATCGATGCGAGAGCAGCAAGTGGGTTCCAGGTCTGAATCCCCGTTTTCGATTCCATGTCGTGCTTAAGATGGCAAACAGGCTCGACAAGCTTTTGGGCCTAATTGCGATAGTTCCAGGGCCGCGTCATAGCGTTTCAGGTTCTGGGCGGGAACTTGGAGAGCTTGCGCTGCAGAGAGCGCCTGTGCAGGCCCAGTTTCTTGGCGGCCTGCGAGATGTTCCCATTGAAGTCCGTGAGAACACGCTGGATGTGTTCCCATTCAACACGGGCCAGAGAGGGCACGGGGATATCGTCTTTGTCTGCTGACTGGACATTGCCGGCGGACTCGAAGGCTGCAAGGATCTGATCCGCGTCTGCTGGCTTGCTCATGTAATGATCGGCGCCTAGCTTGATCGCATCCATTGCCGTGGCGATGCTGCCATATCCAGTGAGAACCGTGATAAATGTGGTACTGTCGAGCTCGCGCAGTTGTCGAACGATATTGAGTCCGTTCTCGTCAGGCATGCGCAAGTCGACGGTTACAAGATCGGGACTCGACTCCTCTGCCAGTCGAGTCGCTTCGTCCTTGCTAACGGCGGCCAGCGCCTCCCAGCCGCGCAGTCTGAATGCGCGCACTAGGGCTGTGCGAAGCCGTTCGTCATCGTCGACGATCAGTATGGTTCTCTTCTCCATCTCATCGTGCTGGGGCAATCGGCAACTCCAAAATAGCTGTGGTTCCTTCACCTGGCGCTGACTCGAACTGAAGCGAGCCGCCGAGATTCTCCGCAAAGGTCCTGGCAAGAAAGGTTCCCAGTCCCATACCGTAACCGGGCGCCTTTGTCGTGTAGAACGGCTCGCCCAGATGCGCAAGCGCCTCGGCACTCATTCCCTGGCCCCGGTCGCACACTGTGAACGTTATCCGGCCGGCGCTCGACTCCGCCGATAACTCGGCAAGCTGGTCTGGCGCGCTCGCATCGAGAGCATTCTTCACCAGCGCAGCCAAAACCTGGCGTGTCGTTTCCGCAGGAAGATCGGCTGCCAGTTCTTCGGTAGCCGTCGTATGCACACGATCCCGGCTCGCCGGCGGAAGAGACAATCGCAGTTCTTCAAAGAGAGACCTTACCTTGACTCTTGTGGGAGATTCGCCAGCAAATTCGGGCCCCTGCGCGCTCATGGCGCGAAGGATTGCCGCGCATCGATCGACTTCGGCGCGAATTGTTGCTGCATCCGCAGCAAGGTTGGCATCGTGCGTAACCCGCTGCGCGTAGAGTTCGAGATCCTTTGCCACAACGGCCACTGTCGAGAGCGGTGTGCCCATCTCATGCGCCGCACCGGCAGCGAGTGTGCCCACCGCAGCCAGCTTTTCGTGGCGCGTAAGTTTGAGCTGCAACTCCAACGACTCCCGGGCATGGCGGCGCAACGTCTCCGAGACCTCGCCGATGAAGAACGTAATAAGCAAAGCCGCCGCAACAAAGGCGATCCACATCCCGTACATGTGCACTGCAAATCCCTGAGCCGGATGATGTCCTTCAAGCGCCAGCAGCGGGATGTGAAATGGAAAGAGGAAACCGAATCCGAGAACCGACAGGATGCCCAGCGACCACGTCCAGGCTCGGCTCAGTACAACCGCTGAAAGCGTGATCTGAACAAGATAAAGCAGAGTGAGCGGATTGGCTGGACCTCCTGTCAACGCCAGGAACATCGTGAGCGCGACGACGTCGAGCACCAGAGTTGCACCGAGAGCACGCCGGTCTCCCAGGCGCGCGATCAGCCGCGTCAGCAGCAGGTTCGACAGTAGCATCGATGTAATCGGTACTGCGATCCATGCGAGCGGCAGCGGTATGTGCGCAGCAAAGGTAACCAGCGCCACAAGCAGTATCAGGCCAGCGACTAGACCGTAACGGAGCAGGATTAGCCACGGTGTTGCCAGCGCCGGAGCTGAATCGCTGGGGGGCCGCAGATCGGATTCTGGTACAACTGCTCGTTCGGTGAGCGAAATGCGCATGAAACACCCTTGTCGCTCGAGTTGGCATCGGCATCAGGCTGTGATGCGCCACAAAGACTATTTTAGCCAGCCACGAGTTACCCGGTGCGACATCTTGCCGCACACCGTGTCTGCCTTTGTTCGTTTCTCATGGAAAAGGGCGGTCTGTATGTCAATCAGCCGGACCCCCAGGCATGAGTAGCGCGTTCAGCATGGCAAGCTCTTTCTCTGGCGCGCGCTGCCATTTTCAGCGAATCGCTTCCCGAAGAGGAGGTCTCTGTGCACACAGCCATCATCCATGCAATCGCGCTCTTTGCCGTTGCTCTGACACCAACACAGCAGGCGCACGTGAAAAAGCTGGAACATACGCTCATGGCACCATGCTGCTACTCGCAGACCATAGATGAGCACATGAGCCAGGAAGCGGCCGATATGAGGGCGGAAGTCGAACAGATGGTCGGGAACGGCAAATCTGATCGAGAGATTCTCGCCTTCTATCGTAAGAAGTATGGTGAGACGATTCTTGCTTCGCCCGATGGCCTCTCAGGCACGCTCCTTGCGGTTGTGCCGATCCTGCTATGCTCTGTGTCCTGTCTGTTTCTGGTATTGCTCATCCGCGGCTGGAACCGGCGGCAAGGGACAGTGGGTCGGATCGCTGCACCCGGGATCACCATTCCACATGGCGCGGAGTTGGTGAAGAGGATACGCGCAGAGACCGGCGAATTTTGAGAGGTCCTTCGCAACTGGATGGAAGACGATCAGAACCGAGCATCTCCATCGTCTGCCCGTTCCCGCTCAGGCGTGAGCGCCAGCCTGAGCGGAAACGATGTGAGATGAATCAAAATGTAGCCGTGAGGTTGATGGATGCGGAGCGGCCGCGACCGGCGACCGGGGTCATGCTGCCGGTGGCGGAGTAGATGTCGATGTTGTTGCCGCCGAGCGGCAGTTCATAGAAACGGTTGAAGAGGTTGTCTACGCGGATACCGCCCTGCAGGTACTTGCTCTTGTACGCGGCGTGAAGGTTGAAGAGTGCGTAGCCAGGCGTACGAAGTTCCAGGCGGTTCGGATCAAGGCGCGATTTGCTGTCCACGATTTCCGAGCCGATGCCGGCGCTCAGTCCCTTCAGCTCTTCGTCGAAGGCAAGGCGCAGGTTAAGCGGCATCATCTGGTAGAGCGGCGTGTCGCTATCGGTGCGGGTACCATACAGCCATGCCCCGATGGCGCTCAGTTTGCCCGTGCCGGCGGTGTCGTTGCTCCAAAGTATGGCAAAGCCTGACAGATCACCGCCGCCGATGCGGGCGTCGTGGTTGGCGAAGCGCAACAGCGGCAAGCCCATCATCATCCCCATCGACATGTCGTCCACGTCGATGTAGTCATGGATGAAGTTCAGGTGCGGTGTCAGCTTCAGCTCCCAGGGCCTGGCCGTCTGGCCATGCACCAGAAGCGAGCCACTGATGAGATTGCCGGTTTCCGGCTTCAGGGCGATGTCGCCGTAGTACATGTTGCCATCGCCGAACCAGCCGATCATACTCGCGGCCATCATGCCGGTGGACCACGTATAGCGCTCGTAAAGATTCGGCGAACGGTTCTTCCGCGCGTAGCCGAATTCGACGGCAACATGCGCATTGGCATCGTAACGGGTCTGCGCGGTTGCATCCAGGTTGACGTCGGTTCGCGCGTGCTTCTGTGCGTTGAACGTCGCGGCGTCGGCAGCGTACATGTCGGAATAGCCCTGTACGTTGCCAGTGTCGGACCAGACGGTGTCGTTGCGCAGGCCGAAGAGAGTAGACCACCGAGGGCTCCACTGGCTGAGGAGCTCGGCATAGGTTCCCAGGCGTGTGCGGCGGCCGTTGTCGATGTTGACGAAGGTGTTGGGCCCCATCATGGGTTCGGTGCCAGGGACCGGGGGCCACCAGTCGTCGAGGCGGTAGCGGTGCAGCTCGTTGCCGGCGCGGAAGGTGTGGCGCGACGTGAACGCCGACTCGTAGCGCACGGAGTAGCCGAGGTCGCGGCCGTGAGTGTTCATGGGCATCGAAGCGTCGGGGCCGTCGACAACGAGTTTGTCACCGAGGAAGTTCATCTCGTGGAGCGTGTTTTGCCAGTAGAAGTGCGCATCGAGCGAGCCTGTGGCGAGTGTGCGCCGGTAGCGCAAATTCAGCGAGACTGCGCTGTTGTGCGTCAGGTCCATGTAGGCGTTCACGAAGCCCTCGAACGGAACGTGATGGTAGCTGCCCGAAGCGACAAAGAGATTGCGCCCGCTTTGCGCGGCCAGGGTGAGCTGGTGGTCGGTGCTTTGCGCGTAGGTTGAAGTGACCTTGTGGCCCGCGCCGTCGGAGTAGTCATCGGTGGTGGTGAATGAGCCGACGTAACCGAGGCTGAAGTGCCGGGTGGCAATGCCCTCGATGAGCGAACCGCCCCAGTTGTCGCCGTTGGATCGATAGAAGCCGGTGAAGAGGCCGGTCTCGCGCAGCTTGTTACCGGCATCGGAAAAGGCTGGCAATGGAGACTCGACCGATATGGTGCCGCCGAGGCTGTCGCCGCCGAGGCTGACGGGCGTGATGCCGGCCAGCACTGTGACTTGCGCGGCCTGCGCCGGGGCCACGTAGCTGAGCGTGGGATTCATGTGATTGGGGCAGGCGTTGGAGATGGTCATGCCGTCGACCATGATTTTGGCGCGCTCGTCGCCCAAGCCGTGCAGGAAAGGGATAGTGGCCAGTTCTCCGTTGCCATGCAGGCTCACGCCAGGGGCTTCCGCCAGCGCATCGGCGCTATTGTGGCTTTGCTGCGCGGTTGCGGCGTGCGGGTCGAGGGCAAATGCCGCGAGGGAGCTGACGTCCTGCCCTTCCACGCGAACGCTTTCTGCGGCGGTGGCAATCCGCAGCGAGAGGTTGGCAGGCAGTTCTAAACCCGCGGCCACGGTAAGTGGGCGAAGAACCTTGTTCGCAAAGCCCGCAGCAGAAATTGTGAGCTGATAGTTGCCGGCGGGAACTGACGTAAACGAAAAATGACCGAGAGAATCGGAGACGCGGGTTTGGCGGAAGGCCGAGTCGGCAGAACGCAATTCGACGCGCGCACCTGGAATCACAGCGCCGGATGGGTCCTTCAGTATGCCGGTTACGCTACCGGTTGGTGAATATGCCGCTCCAACAGATTGTTGCGCTGGAATGCAATGTGCGGGCATGAGAATACAGGCTGCCACAACCGCCGTCCACAGTTCACTTCGCATTTGTTCCCCTCTTGATCTGTTCGCGCAAAGAGAGGCCGCCTGGTTCGATCCGAGCTGGAAGAGGACACGCACTGCCCGGGCAGCAGTACGACTGCTCCGCTCTGTAGAACGAAGTTTTCAATGTGGTAGGGAAGCTACCGGCGGCCAACAATGAGCGCGCTACACCTTGAAATCATGTCATGAGGAACCGAGCGTTGCCGTGCGGCAAATTGTCGCAGTTCACGAAGAGCAACCTTGCACTGAGTGCGATTCCAATGCTGGCTCTCGCCCGTCACGGGGCTGTGTATCGGCATGGAGGCACTGAGCTGCACGGTACATTGTGTCCGTCTTCATCTTGCACGGTAGCCCCTCATGCTGTGCCGCAGCGTCAGTCACTGCGGCACAGTCCTCAGCTCAGCTACTTCGTGACCGGAGCGACGACATAGACATATTCGAGTTCGTCTTTACCTGCATTCAGCACATTATGCCGGGTCGATGACGGGATATACACAAAGGCTGGAGCCGCAAATGCTCTCTTCTGCTGGCCGTCGATCAGAGCCTCTCCCTGACCATGAAGAATGATGAGCGATTCTTCGTGTTTTCCTGTCGTGTGCCAGCCGACAGTCTTGCCCGGCTTGAGTCGCACAAAGCCGCTGCGCATCCCAGCGGTTTGCGGCACTCCCCTCAAAAGCGCACAATCTCCACTCGCACAGTCAAGAGGAACAGTGAAGGGTGTAGGTTCTTGCGGCTCAGCAACTGCTGCCATCGACGTAAGGACGAGGCCAGCGGTCATGGTAGACATTCCAATCTGTTTCGCGAATCTCATTTCGTTATCTCGCTCCTTGCGTTGCTTTGAGTCCCCTGCGATAGAAGTGCAGTTCTTGCGTCACTACGCGCACATTCAAGTACATTCGACCTGAAAGCTAAAAGTGCAGAACGAATCCGCCCGCTCCATTGATACCCGGCATCGGATAGCCCGTCAGCACCTGATAGCGATGGTCGAAGAGATTGTCGACCGTGCCGAAGAAGTTGAGGTTACGGGCAATGGGCACGCTGAGCTTCATGCTGGCTTCGGTGTAGCCGCCAAGTTGCGTCGTGTCGGTCTCGTCGGAGTAACGTCTCGCGACTGCCTGAATCCCCACATGCAGGAAGGCTCGTTTGAGGTCGGCATCAAGCGCAAGGTTAGCCTTATTGCCTGGCACAAGTGCAGCAAGGTTGGTCGAGCGCAGATAGGCGTAGCCCCCAGTGGCGCTTAAGCGGCGATGAATAGCCCAGCGCATATTCGTCTCCACGCCCTTGTTGATGGCTTTGCCGCCATTGAGCAACTGCATGTTCGGCCAGCCTCCCAGAGTGAGAATCTGATTGCTCAGGTTGGCGTAGTAGAACGTCGTCCACGCGGCCATCTTGCTTGTCAGGCGGACCTGCGCCGTGGCCTGATAGTTCCACTCGTCTTCTGGCTGCAGATTTGGATTCGGTGCGGGAAAGAGATAGAGTTCCCGCATAGTCGGATTGCGGAAGCCTCGGCTGATTGCGCCCGAAAGCGTAATGCGGTCGGTCGTATGCCAGAGTCCGCCGAACTCGGGTACGGCGATATTGCCGAATTGACTGTTGGCCTGATAGCGCACTCCTGCATTGAACAGCGACTTCACGGTAGGAGCCCAGTGCGCTCGCACGAATCCCGCATCGTCGTTGATCAGGTGCTCGCCACCGTAATTGGTTCCACCCTGTTGGCGCGCCAAGCCTCCGTAGTTGACTAGATCGGCTCCGAAGTCGATAGCGAGCGTCTTCGGTAAGGACCAGGTTTGAAAGACGCGGCCTCCGGTGATGCGATCCGTCGAGCGGAATGTGTCGTTCAGCCCGATGAAGTTGTGGCCCCAAGTGGAATAGAAGCGTGTATAGCCGGTGAGGGCAGGTGTCGAATTGGCAAGGTCGGCGCTGAACCCGCCTCGGCCAACCGTGGCATAGGTCCGGTCACCGGTCCCTGATCCGAGTGGCCCTGGATCTTCGACATAAAAATGTCCGTAGTTTCCATCGAGCTTTGCCGTCCAGACAGAGGACAGCCGGTAGCTTATGCCAAGCGATCCATCCTGCGAGCGGTACGCCGAATACTCGCGGTCACCGTCCGTGTGGTTGATGCCGGACGAAAAGGTGTACGTTCCGCGGCCGTGCTGGATACCGGCGAACAACCGATGCTGCCCGGTCATGAACGAGCCGAGCGAGGAGGTCAACTCGAACTCCGCACCTTCATGAGGTTCGCGTGGTTGGACTTCAACGGCTCCGCCCATGGCGTTGCTGCCATAGAGAACCGAGGCCGGTCCCTCGATCACGCGGATACTCCCGGTGTTCGACAGACTGTAGAAGTCGGGCAGCGTATGCCCCATCTCACCCTGGAAGTCGGGCCTGCCGTCAATCACCATCAGCACGTCGGTGTTCGGCGAGCCGCCCACGCCCCTGATGTTTACCTGCCCTGTGCCGTTCGAAGAAATGCCGTATCCCATTACGCCGCGCCGCGTGACAAAGATTGCGGGCGAGAGGTCTTCAACAGCATCGACAACCGTTCGCGCCGTGGTACGGCTGATGCTCGACGAAGTTGCGGTCGGCTCGTTGGGTGCCGTGTCGGAGGTGACCGTAACATTGATGGTCGTTTCGACCGCGGCTGGAGCCAGACGGATAGTGAGTTCCTGCGTACAGGTGCCCGCAGATGCAACGCGTGCCTCGAACCCAAGGGCACGAACCTGAATCTGTTCGCTCTCCGAACAAGGAACAGTGGCTTGGCCGTCTGCATCGGTGGTGAGCGAGGTCTTCTCGCCTCGGGAAGACAGGACAGCCACTTGCGCATTGCGGATTGAGGCGCCAGTCTGATCCGTCACTCTCACAGCGACTGTCTGTTGAGCTGGGCTGCTGGCAGTCGATTGAGAGAACACAAGGACAGATAGAGGAAGGAAGAAAAATCGAGATGTGAGGAAATGGAAAAGCGTGTTACCAATTGCCCGCATGTTGCCGATCCTTTCTTGATGCTGTTGGTGCAATGTTTCCTTTCTGCGTTGGAGGTGGATGTTCAGGCGCCACGAAGAGGTTCGTGCTGCCTAAGACCGATAACCGCGGCGCTTGCTATGGGTTCTTCCGGCTACAACCGCACCCGAATCGGTTCCGCGGGGTAATAAACGAACATGCTTGCTTCAGCGGCCGAAACTGTAGCGCAGAGTAAACCGTGCCTGAATGGGTTCGACGGGGTGCATGACCCTTGTGAATGCCGTGTTGGCATTGATAGCATCCGCAACCGCCTCTTGCCCTGCTAATGTTGTTGGCGGTGTTGCCGGAAGCCCTAGCCCGGCTGCTGGCGTTATTTGCGATACATAGGCGTAGTCAATGTCGTGATCCCGGCGGTTGAGCAGATTCAATACGTCGCCCACAAGGCTCCAGTTCTTGTTGAATCTGTAGCTGGCCTGCAGATTGACCAGTGCCGTTGAGGGGGAGGTGAAGAGCGCGTCAGAGGTCAGAGGACGCGGCCCGAAATAGCGCAGGCGCAGACTTGCCGAGAAGCCTTTGTAATTCTGTGCAGTCGCGCCCGCTGCCACCACCCATCGAACGGCTTCCGGCACCTCTTTGCCGTATTGATTTTGCTGATAAGGGTCCGGTCCAAGTCCGACTCCGCTGCAATTCGAGTTTTTCGCACAGAGCTGATAGGAGCTTGTCGTTGAGTTGTAGGTGTAAAACGTCGCATCGTCCGGGTCGTTTTCGGTGAAGAGGGCGCGGGAATCTGCAAAGTCAGCATCGAAAACCCAATGTTCCGATGGCGTGTAGAAGTTTCCAACTTCGATGCCGTAGCGGTTGCTCGGCTGTTGTGAGGGGCTCGTGCCTCCGGTATCGCCCGACTGGAGTAGTTCGGAATTGCTGTGGAGATACCAGAGCTCAACGGTGCTTTGCAGATGAGGCACTGCGACCGTACGCAGGCCGACTTCTCCACCCTTGGTTTGGACCAGGAAGGCAATCTTGTTCGGGCTCGGCGAATCGTAAACCGGAGTGTTGTAGTAAGGACTGTCCGGCGAAACTGGTTCATACAATTGCGTTGAGCCGCGCACGTCGTTGGTGTGGTAGCTGAATCCGCCCTGCACATAGAACTCCGTGTTGTTCCACGGGCCAAAGATCAAGCTCGCTTTGGGACTGGGCAGGAACTTGGCTGTCGACTGGCCGGTGTTGGGATTCACATCGGCCGCGAAGGGATCGTTCGGATAGTTGGGGTTGGTGGGGTTCGAGAAGCTGGTGTCGATTCCTTTGCCATAGTCGCCACGGAGGCCCAGGATCGAGCGAAATTTGCTTGTCCACTGGATCTCGCTCGAAATCCAGGGACTCCCAATCGTCTCCGTAAATTTGTTCAAATCCGTCGCAGCAGGCAGAACTGCGATTTGGTCAAGGGATGAGGGCTCATCCAAATAGTTAACCGTATAGTAGGTCTTGTCCGTGCGCACACGACCGGACGACCGGTAGAGGCCGTTGTGAATCCAATCGTTGCGTAACTGCATGCCAAAGGTCGTCTCTACCTTGCGGCCGTACCATTTGCTCGACATAGTGTGGCGTATGTCGAACCCGGCCACCCAGCGGCGGTCCTGCTGCTCGAACTGGTCGCCCTTATAGGGATCGATCAGGTAGTAGGTGAAATCGGAGAACAGATTCAAATAGTAGAAGAATCCGTAGGCCATGATGCTGGTTTGCGAATTCACGCCCTGACGATGCCATTCGCCCTGCAGGCTGTAACGATGGGAATGGCCACCGTCGGTCGAATCCAGAGTGCCGAAGAAGCCGACGGCGGGGATGGCGGTGTCGGGGAGTTGGTCGCTCGAATTCCAGCGGGTTCCGGCGTAACCGTGGGCCGTAATGCTGAAACCGTTCGCGTCGTCGCCCTGGCTATAGGTCGCGAGGCCGTTAAATTTGAAGTAATTGTCTGGATGCACCCATGGGCCGCCATCATGATAGGCTTCTCCGCCATACATCAGATTGCCTTTGCCAAGCTTGTGCGAGATGCCGAAAACGAACCGGGCAAACTGGTACATGCCGCCGTCCACCTGAACGAAATTCTCCGGCAGCGTTTTATAAAAAACGACTTCGGCGTTTCCCGCTGAGCCAAAGTCGCCGATTTCCGCATAGTAAGGGCCTTTGCGAGCATCCACCCGCTGCACAAACTCCGGAATGACGGTGTTCATGTCCGAGTAGCCCTCGCCGTGCGCGTGCGAAGGAAGATTCAGTGGCATGCCATCGAGGAAGATTGCGATGTCCGTGCCGTGGTCGAGATTGAAGCCGCGCAGAAAGTACTGATTGGCTTTGCCGCCGCCAGCGTGTTGCGTGATGATCAGGCCGGGAAGCGTCTCCAAAACCTCTCCCGAACGAAGAATCGGACGATTCTGCAATTCCTCAGCGCCCACCGTGACCTGGCCGGCGGAACTGGCAATTCCGACAAGATTGTCCGCGCGGTCCTGCACCTCAATGGTGGTGCTTACGCTTCTCACGGCCAGAGAGATACGCAACGAGGCCTGCTCACCGCCTGCGCCTATAGTGATAGCGATTTCCTTGGTTTCAAAACCAGGACTCATTACGACGACTCGATACTTGCCTGCCGCGAGCCCAGATAAAAGGAACGAGCCGTTCGTGCCTGAATGTACCGTTTTTTGTACAGTGCCATTCGCACTCAAAACATGCACATCCGCCCCGCCAATCGCCGCGCCAGACACATCAACAACAGTGCCCACGATCTTCGCGTCGCTGTTCTGCCCCACAGCTCTCGAAGAGCCGAATAAAATCCCAATCAAAAACGTCAATATAACGATTCCATATTTCGTGTTACTCAGCTTCATGAATTGTCCTTTGCCTGGTTCAGCAAGTGCATGTCAGTGTTTGGGTCTGCTTTTCCGGAGAGGCGCTCTTCAGAGAAGGCGACAACAGGATGCAAGTACGGCAGTCTTCCGCCATTCAAAAACAGTTGCGAAATCAGGGGGGATTTTGAAGTCGACAAAACGGCTGGAACATCGGAATTGCCCTGGAGAACACTCGGAGACGAGGTCGAACACGCCCGAGCGGTCACTCAATCGATTCCCAAGGAGGGCGGTCCGAGTTTTGTCGAAAATGCCCACGTGTACTCCTGCCGAAATCATCAGCTCTCACGGGGAAGATTTAGAGTAGCACGTAATTAAGAAACATGCTACTAGGTTCCTGTAATCCGGGACGCCCCCGCATGAGGAAGCTAAGCAAACTGTTCCCGCATCGGCTCTTTGAGCCCGCTCAATGATGCGCAGTGGTTTGATCGAGTTCGAAGAGGTGGAGTGTCGAACCGTCGCTAAAGCCAAAGCAAAGTGCAGAGGCAAAGCGGAAGCGAAAAGGAAACAAAGCTGCACCGGACATTGAGGCTTCGTCGCCAAACCGCTTTGTCGTCGCGGAATTCAGGTCGAACGACAAAGCAGATCCGGTTATCTCGTACTGCGAGACAACCGACCACAATCCATCCTCGATAGGAGGCTGCACGATTCCGCGAAGGACCGAGCTTACCCCATCGGAGCCGGAGTAGATCGCTTGCACCTGGGCGGATTCCTCGCGCAATTTGTGCAACAGGTCCACAGCCTCTTGTAGTGAAATACCCTCGCCAACGCTCAGGGGCACTGCCGGGACCATCTGTGCGGGATCGGCCTGCTTCCAAGCCGGAATTTTTGGCCATCGACGAAATGGCGTCCGAAGCATGGCCGACACTCCTTCCACGAACCCAGTTGCGTATCCTTGATAGCACGAATCCGAAAAAGGTATTATGACAATGATCACACAGGAGCTGCCATGCGCAGTCTGTTCAACGATGCCGCCATGAACGTGAAACGCAAGGTGGCCGGCATCTATGGTGTGCTGCTCGCCTTCAATGTCGTCGCCTGGCTCTGGGCCTTTGTGGCGTTCCGTCACTATCCCCTGCTTCTGGGAACGGCCTTCCTCGCCTACAGTTTCGGACTTCGCCATGCTGTGGATGCTGACCACATTGCAGCAATCGACAACGTGACCCGCAAGCTGATGCAAGAGGGCAAGCGCCCCGTTGCCGTAGGGTTCATGTTCTCACTCGGTCACTCGACGATCGTCGTTGCAGGTTCGGCAGCCATTGCCGCCGCCGCGGTCTTCATGCAGCACCGCGTCGACGCTTTCCGCAATGTCGGCGGCCTCATCGGAACGCTGGTTTCTGCTCTGTTCCTCTTCGGCATCGCCTTTGCCAACCTGCTTGTTCTGCGTTCTATCTACGCGGCCTTCACGCGCGTGCGCAAAGGCGCGTCGTATGTCGAAGAAGACCTCGACCTGCTGCTCTCCGGCCGCGGTTTCCTGGCGCGCTTGTTCCGGCCCATGTTCGCCATGATCCGCCGTAGCTGGCACATGTACCCGCTGGGGGTTCTCTTCGGACTCGGTTTTGACACAGCCACCGAGATCGGACTGCTGGGCATCTCCGCAGCCGAAGCCTCCAAGGGCCTGCCCATCTGGTCCATCATGGTCTTCCCGGCACTTTTTGCCGCCGGCATGTGTCTCATCGACACCACCGACAATATCCTCATGCTCGGGGCCTACGGATGGGCTTTCGTGAAGCCGGTTCGCAAGCTCTACTACAACCTCACGATTACCTGCGTCTCTGTTTTGGTGGCTTTCGTGGTGGGTGGCATCGAGGCACTTGGGCTTCTGGCAGGCCATTTTGAGCTCAACGGTGCGTTCTGGGATGCGGTGCGCCACCTCAACGAGAACTTCGGCACGCTTGGCTACCTCATCATCGGGCTTTTCGCGCTGAGCTGGATTCTCTCGGTCGCCATCTACAAATGGCGCCGGTTCGATGAACTCGAACTGCGGGCCGAGGCAGAAGCCGGCGATTAACCTACTTCGCCTGTTTGAGTGCCGCTCCGGAATTAGTCAACACCAGCTTGCCCAGTTCGACCCCACGCGTCGCGAGCATCTTGTTGGCCATCTCCTGGATATCCTTGCTCTTACCCTTCATGATGATGACCTCAAGGCAATAATGATGGTCGAGGTGGACATGGGTTGCTGCCAGCACCATCGTGCCTCCATGGTGCTGCATCTCGGTCAACTTCTGCGAGAGGTTCGGCACATGATGGTCGTAGACCAGCGTCAGCGTGCCGACCACGGGCTTGTTGGAATCAATCACCTCGGAGAGCAGTGCTTCCCGGATCAGATCGCGCAAAGCCTCTGACCGGTTCTGGTAGCCCCGTCGTGCAATCAGCTTGTCAAAACCTGTCAAAAGATCCTGTTCCAGGGAAATCCCGGTTCTGCTCAGTTCCGCCATGGTCATGTTCCTCGGTATAGATTCTAAAGGTACCGAGCGAGCGCTATACTCACTTGGCAAGCAATCGCCGAGTTTAGAGCCAAACGCCAAGTTCAGGCGGCAGTGCTCTGATGAACGCGTTGCCCTGGTGGCGATGGGTGGAGCCTCACGCTGAGAAACGTTGGCCTCTGTACGTGGCGGCAGAAGTATCGGTCTCGAATACGGTACTTTTCATGACGTAGATTCTCCCTTTGGTGATTTGCCGGATTCTCTCACTGGTCTGATCGAAAAAGTAACGGGCTAGATTCTCGGCAGACGGATTCAGACTGGTGAAGGGTTCGAGTTCGTTGATCATCTGGTGATCGAGATACTCAGCAATCGGGTGTAACAGTTGCTTGAGTTCCTTGAAGTCCAGGAGCAGCCCCGTCTGGTCCAGTTCCTCACCAGCCAGAGTGACAAGCACCCTGTAGTTATGGCCATGCGGGTTCTCACACCGCCCATGGTAGTTCCGCAAATAATGGCCTGAAGAAAATGTAGCCTCTACGGTCACTTCGTACATGTGTTCTCATCTCTCATTTTCATGATCTCGCACCATGAGTTGCGCAGGGGTGATCGTTGCGGGGGCCTTGGTCAGATCGAGGATGAACTGTGGAATCCCTCCCCGGTATTGTGAAGCCCAATGCGGATGACTGATCCGGTATCGCAACTGCTCCATAAAAAACAAGGTGAGCGCGTCCCGCCGTCGCTGAGCGCCTTCGGGAAGCACCACAACACCACGCCAGCCGCCACTAAGCCGGGCACTAGGCGCTAGGCCGTTTTCATCCTCCGCTATCATCAAAATCCGATTTGCACTCGGGAGACTGTTCGCATCCCGCAGCAGACGATGAGGACCGTAGACCGAAGCGAAGCGCACCTGAAGTTCGAGAAGCTCATCGGCTGAAGTCTGCGAAGCATCGAAAACGAACTCGCAGTCGGAGTCTCGAAGCAGCCATCTCAGGTTGAGCCGTTTCGGGCGACGATACCAGCGACTCATTCCGTTATCCGACCTCGGCAAGTAGTCGGGCGAAGGAATCAGCCCCTCGCCCTGGCCTTTTGGCGTCTATGCGCCTTGTTGAGTGCGTAGCTCGTTTGCAGCCTTGCACATGTTATCGAGCGCCGAAATTGTTTCCGGCCACGCCCGGGTCTTCAGGCCGCAGTCGGGATTGACCCAAAGCTGCTCCGGTTTGAGAACTTCAAGCGCTAATGTCAGAAGCTTATGCATCTCCTCTGCCGAGGGCACCCGAGGAGAATGGATGTCGTAGACTCCGGGGCCAATTTCGTTGGGATATTTCTGTGCATGAAAAGCTTCCAGCAACTTCATGCGTGAGCGGGCGGATTCCATCGAAATGACATCCGCGTCCAACGCAGCGATCGACGAAAGAATATCCTCGAACTCGCAGTAGCACATGTGAGTGTGAATCTGGGTGCCGTCCGAGACGGAACTGGTAGCAAGCCGAAAGGCCTTGACCGCCCAGTCCAGATAGGCTGGCCAGTCCGCACGGCGCAAGGGCAAGCCCTCGCGAAGGGCAGGTTCATCCACCTGGATAATCCCGATCCCTGCGCTCTCCAAGTCCCTCACCTCATCCCGCAAGGCAAGCGCAATCTGCCAAGCTGTCTGCTGGCGGGGGATGTCGTTCCGGACGAACGACCATTGGAGGACCGTGATTGGCCCGGTCAGCATACCTTTGATCGGATGTGTCGTCAGCGAGCGCGCATACTGCGACCACTTGACGGTCATCGGCTTCGGGCGCGACACGTCTCCATAAATGACTGGCGGCTTCACGCAGCGTGAGCCATAGCTTTGCACCCATCCGTTCGCGGTGAAGGCAAAACCGTCCAGAAATTCGGCGAAGTACTCGACCATATCGTTCCGCTCGAATTCGCCGTGCACGAGCACATCGAGGCCGATGCGCTCCTGCTCCCGCACACACTCAGCAGTTGCTTCGCGCAAAAACATTTCGTACTGTTCGTCCGTTTCCTGGCCACTTTTATGTGCAGCCCTGTGCTTACGCACCTCAGCGGTTTGGGGGAAAGATCCGATAGTCGTTGTCGGGAACAGCGGCAGGCCGAGTTTCTCGCGTTGGAGAATAGCGCGGGCAGAGTAGGGCGAGGTTCGCTTGAAGTCATTCTCGCCCAGTGCGGCGAGCGCAGCCCTGACCCGCGGATTTGTCGATGAGTCCGCCGCGGCACGGTCGGCTATGGCCGCGGCGTTGGTCTGATATGCAGCCTGATTGCCGTCTGCGAGTGCAGCGATCTCGTCGAGTTTTTCTGCCGCGAAACGAAGCCAGCTTTTGATGCGAGCATTGAGTCTTGTCTCAGCTTGCAGGTTGTGCGGCACATGCAGCAATGAGCATGACGGGGCGACAATGACCCGTTCCGCACCGAGCGATGCGACCGCGCGCGCCAATAACGCGGAGGCCTCGGCAAAGTTCGTTAACCAGATATTGCGGCCATCGACGCAGCCGATACTCAGAATCTGATGCGGCTTAAGAACGGAAAGCACGTTGTCGAGCTGCTCTGGCGCGCGCACCACATCGATGTGCAATCCAGTGGTGTTGGCTTCGGCGGCGAGCGGCAGGTTATCTGCCAGCCCGTCGAAGTACGTCGTCAGCATCAGCTTGATCGGAATGGTCCCAAGGTGGCGATAGGCTTTACGGAAGAATTGTGCCGCATCCTCGGGGAGGTCTGTTGCAAGAATCGGTTCATCGATCTGCACCCAGAAGATGTGTTCCTGCACGAGCCGTGTAAGGACCTCCTTGTAGGCCGCGATCAGCTTGTCTGCCAGCAAGTAGGGGTCGAATCCATCCACACCTTTGCCCAAAGCCAGAAGCGTGAGCGGTCCGATGAGCACCGGGCGTGTGTCGATGCCAAGCGAGCGCGCTTCATGAATTTCTGCCAGCAACTTCGTTGTATCAATCGCGAAGGGAATGCCTTCGCTCCACTCCGGGACCAGGTAGTGGTAATTGGTATCGAACCATTTGGTCATCTCCATCGCAGTTTGTTCACGGCTGTTTCTAGCCATGGCGAAGTAGCGGTCCAGGGTGACCTTGCCGCCGCCAAAGCGCTCGGGCGTTGCGCCAAGCAGGACCAGCATGTCGAGGACTTGGTCGTAGAACGAGAAATCGTTGGACGGGATGAATCTAATTCCGGCGACCTGTTGCAGCTTCCAATGCTCTTTACGTAACGCGGAAGCAACATTCAGCAGTTCATTTTCCGTACGTTTTCCGGTCCAGTATCCTTCAAGCGCAAACTTCAATTCGCGCTGGCTGCCCATTCTCGGGAAGCCCAGATTTGCGGTGTCCAGTTTTTTAAAGAAAGGGGACGAAACAGAACCTGCAGCCATGTTGGCTCTCTCCTGTGATCGGGAAGAACCACCTATGCGCAGGCATGGCCGTCATATTTCAGGAATGACGGTGCATTGCGGTGTCTACCTGTTCCAATCCACGAGAACGGCATCCTCGGCGCATCCATGGTCAGCGGCCAGCGCTTCCATGGTGGTGGGGCAGGCCGGTCTTCGGACTTTGGGCTGCCTACTCCGTTGCCGCTTCCCATCTCGATCAAGACAGTGCGTTGGCTCAAAGCCTAGCAACATTTCGTTCCCATCACCGCTGCGGGACAGCGCTCGATTCACACGAGCTTCCCGTTTAACAGGCCCCCTCGCGGAGGCCTGACCTGCACAAGGCCATTCTTGCACAGTCACCTCGAATCGTCCTTAACGCAGCATCTCCCTCATGGCTACGCCAACGATGCGGCGAAGCCTGAAGATGAGGTATTCGTGCACCCAGTCCGCCTTGTGCACGAGCCTCCGCTTCCGCAAGATATTCACAAGGCGTGGGGTTGCATTTCTGTTTGACCCTAGATATAGTGGTTCAGTTCCTCGGTTCCTCTGAAAAGAGGATGAAAAGGGAATCCGGTGGAAGTCCGGAACTGCCCCGCAGCGGTGAGCAGGTACGAAAGCCGAAATCGACACTGGGCCTCAAGGGTCTGGGAAGTCCGGCGAGTAGGTCGAGCCTGTAAGTCCGAAGACCTGCCAGGAAACATTCGCTGACGCCTCCGAGGGGAGGCGAGGTGGCAGGGGCTGTCTCCTTACCGGAGCCCATCCGCTGTTTTCTCGCATATCTTCTTCAGAGGCCAAGGAGATTCCCCATGGCCGCGCTGACTCACGATATTCCCACGCCAACAGCTCCTCCCCCGCCCAACCTTCCCAACAGCGAAAGCCTACATAGGAGTGCAGGACTCCAGGTGATCCGTCGGAACGGCGCCTTCTCGCCGTTCGACGCTGGCAAGATCGCGCTTGCCATCACCAAGGCGTTTGTCGCAGTGGAGGGATCGGAGGCGACGGCATCACGCCGCGTGCGCGATGCCGTGGAGGCCATGACGCAGCAGGTGGTAGATACGTTGTCCAGGCGTGCCGAACCGGGCAGGCCCATTCATATCGAGGACATCCAGGACCAGGTAGAACTGGCGCTGATGCGCAGCGGTGAGCATAAGGTTGCGCGCGCCTACGTGCTCTATCGCGAAGAGCACGCGCAGGAACGGCGCAAGCGCGAGGAGTTGGCCGCTGAATCAGCACATCCGCGGCTCTATGTACGCACCAAAGATGGCCAAAGCGAACCACTGGACGAAGTTCAACTGGCAAGGGACATCTCCGATGCCTGCTTCGGTCTCGAAGGCGTCGCCGCCGACAGCGTACTCGCTGAAGTTCAGCGCAATCTGTATGACGGGATCCAGCTTCATGAACTCGGGCTGGCGCAAACCTTGGCGGCGCGGACGCTCGTTGAGCAGGAGCCGAACTACGCCTACGTCAGCGCGCGTTTACTCTTGAACATCCTCCGCGACGAGGCGCTGACATTTCTCTTCCCGAAAGCAAAGGGTGGGTTGCAGCACCATGCGGTGGACTACGCAGAGTACTTGCCGGAGTTCATACACCGGGGCATCGAGTTGCAGATGTTGGATAAGGAGCTCAGCAACTTCGATCTGACCCGCCTGGCCGGCGCATTGAAGCCTGAGCGCGACCGCAACTTCCAGTTCCTTGGGTTGCAGACCCTGTACGATCGCTATTTCCTGCACAGCAACGGCGTGCGCTATGAACTTCCGCAGGCATTCTTCATGCGCGTTGCTATGGGGCTGGCCGTGCGCGAAATCGATCGCGACGAAAAGGCGATTGAGTTCTACGAGGTGCTTTCGTCATTTGACTTCATGTGCTCCACGCCGACCTTATTCAATGCGGGAACGCTTCGCCCGCAGCTCTCGTCGTGCTTCCTGACCACAATCTCCGATGATCTTGACGGCATCTTCAAGGCCATCAAAGACAATGCCCTGCTCGCCAAATACTCAGGCGGCCTCGGCAACGACTGGAGCATGGTGCGCGGGCTGGGCGCGCATATTCGCGGCACCAACGGGCAGTCGCAGGGTGTGGTTCCTTTTCTCAAGGTGGCCAACGATACCGCCATTGCCGTGAACCAGGGCGGCAAGCGCAAGGGCGCCGTCTGCGGGTACCTCGAAACCTGGCACATCGATATCGAGGAGTTCCTCGACCTGCGCAAGAACACCGGCGACGACCGTCGTCGCACACACGACATGAACACCGCCAACTGGGTTCCGGACCTCTTCATGGAACGTGTCGAAGACGACGGTGCATGGACGCTGTTTTCTCCCGACGAAGTGCCGGAACTGCACGACCTCTACGGCACGGCGTTTGCGGAGAAGTATGCGGAGTACGAGGCCAGGGCGCAGCGCGGCGAGCTCAAGGTCTTCAGAATCGTGCGTGCGGTGGACCTGTGGCGCAAGATGCTCACCATGATCTTCGAGACCGGCCATCCGTGGATCACCTTCAAGGATCCATGCAACCTGCGTTCGCCGCAGCAGCATGCCGGCGTAGTCCACTCCTCGAATCTTTGCACCGAGATCACGCTGAACACCAGCCGGCGCGAAATTGCTGTATGTAATCTCGGGTCGATCAATCTTGCCAATCACGTCACGGCGGATGGCATCGACCAGAACCGATTACAGAAAACGGTAAAGACGGCGATGCGGATGCTCGACAACGTGATCGACATCAATTTCTACACGGTTCCCGAGGCGCGCTTCTCGAATCTCCGCCATCGCCCCGTGGGCCTTGGCATCATGGGCTTCCAGGACGCGCTCTACACTCTGCGCATCCCGAATGCCTCAGAGGAGGCGGTTCGATTTGCCGACGAGAGCATGGAGCAGATTAGCTACTACGCCATCTCCGCCTCCGTGGATCTGGCGGCGGAGCGCGGCCGCTACGCGACGTTCGAAGGTTCGCTCTGGAGCCGTGGCATTCTGCCCATCGATTCCGTGGAACTGTTGCAGAGCAACCGCACGCACACTTTGCAACTCGATCGCTCAGCGAAACTCGATTGGTCTGCACTGCGCGAACGCGTGAAGACCATCGGAATGCGCAACTCGAACACCATGGCAATCGCCCCCACGGCGACCATCTCGAATATTTGCGGAGTCACGCAGTCGATCGAGCCTACCTATCAGAATCTCTTCGTGAAGTCGAACATGTCCGGCGACTTCACTGTCGTGAATGCCGCCCTTGTTCGCGACCTGAAGCAGCGCGGGCTGTGGGACGATGTGATGGTCAGCGACCTGAAGTATTTCGACGGATCAGTAGGTGCCATCGACCGCATTCCCGAGGATTTGAAGCAACTGTATGCAACTTCGTTTGAGATCGAACCGACCTGGCTGATTCAAGCCGCCGCACGGCGCCAGAAATGGATTGATCAGGCGCAGTCGCTGAATCTCTACATCTCGCAGCCCAGCGGCAAGCGGCTCGACGCTCTCTATCGCGAGGCGTGGCGCTCTGGCCTTAAGACGACGTACTACCTGCGCTCGCGCAGCGCCACGCACGTCGAGAAGTCCACGCTCAAGGGCACCGACGGCAAGTTGAATGCTGTTCAACTGGAGCCTCCGACCGGCAAGACTTGCGCAATCGACGACCCCACCTGCGAAGCGTGCCAGTAGCGGCATCGCACAAAACACAAAAGGAGAAGCGATGCTGGATTGGACCGAAGCTATTGAAGAAAAGCCGGCGGAATTCGCGCTGACGCCGCCAAAGGCAAAAGAGGACTCGGACAGCACCGGCCTTGGCAAGATCGCGCGTGGCGCGGCGCGCGTCCGCGTTGACGATAAGGCGATGATCAACTGCCGCGCCGATGTAAATCAGCTCCTGCCTCTGAAATACCGGTGGGCGTGGGAAAAGTATCTCTCCGGCTGCAACAACCACTGGATGCCGACAGAGATTTCCATGCAGGCCGACATCGCGCTTTGGAAAAGTGCGGAAGGACTAACCCCTGACGAGCGCCGCGCCATCAAGCGCAATCTCGGTTTCTTTGCAGCTTCGGAGTCGCTGGTCGCCAACAACATCGTGCTGGCAATCTACCGGCATCTGACTAACCCGGAATGTCGCCAGTATCTGCTGCGCCAGGCATTTGAAGAGGCCGTGCACACCCACACTTTCCAATACATCGTTGAAAGCCTTGGCCTTGACGAAGGCGAGCTCTTCAACATGTATCGCGAGGTTCCTTCAATCACTGAGAAAGCTGCGTGGGCGCTCGAATACACGCAGAATCTCAGCGATCCTTCATTTGCCACCGGAACCCGCGCGGCTGACCAAGCATTCCTGCGCGATTTGGTCGCATTCTACGTGGTCTTCGAAGGGATGTGGTTCTACACCGGCTTTGCGCAAATTCTATCGCTCGGACGGCGCAACAAGATGGTGGGTATTGCCGAACAGTATCAATACATCCTGCGCGACGAGTCGATCCATCTGAACTTCGGCATCGATGTGATCAATCAGATCAAGATCGAGAGTCCCCATCTCTGGAGCGAAGAGTTCCAGCAGGAGGTTCGCGGAATGCTGCAATCGGCGGCGGAGCTTGAAGCCGCCTACGGCCGCGATACGATGCCGAACGGTTTTCTTGGTCTGAGCGCCGGCCTGTGCGAGCAGTACATGCACTTCATTGCGAATCGCCGATGCGCTCAACTCGGACTGGAGCCAGTCTTCGCGGCTGCCGAGAACCCATTTCCGTGGATGTCCGAAGCGATGGATCTCAAGAAGGAGAAGAACTTCTTTGAGACACGCGTTATCGAGTACCAGAACGGCGGCTCGCTGAGCTGGGATTAGTTCGTTGTTTAAGCACTTTTTACCGCTTCCCCGGAAAGAGAACGTTCGATGTTAGGCAAAACCATTCAACTACCTTCATCCGTCATCAAGCGCAGCGGCGACAAAGCGCCATTCGCCTCAGAAAAGATCCATTCGGCGATTGAACGCGCCGGAAAGGCTTCGGGAGCCTTCGATGCTGAAGAAGCTCAGCTCCTCACCATCCAGGCCCTCAAGGTGATCGCGCACCGCTTTCACGACCGTGCGCCGCATATCGAGCAGATTCAAGATGTCGTCGAACAGGTACTGATCTCGGCAAATCATTTCACTACCGCTCGCGCCTACATCGTCTATCGCGAACAGCGTTCCCGCCTTCGCCGCGACCAGCGCACACTCGTCGATGTAGCTTCCTCCATGAATGAATACCTCGACCGTGCCGACTGGCGCGTAAATGCTAATGCCAACCAAGGGTATTCGCTCGGCGGGTTGATTTTGAATGTGAGCGGCAAGGTGGTTGCGAACTATTGGCTTTCGCACGTCTACACACCCGAAATCGGCCGTGCCCATCGCGAGGGTGATATTCATATCCATGACCTGGACATGCTGGCAGGCTATTGCGCCGGCTGGTCGCTTCGTACTCTCTTGATGGAGGGTCTCAATGGCGTTCCAGGCAAGGTCGAAGCTGGCCCACCGAAGCACCTTTCCAGCGCCGTCGGCCAGATCGTGAACTTCCTGGGGACATTGCAGAACGAGTGGGCCGGAGCGCAGGCCTTCAGCTCCTTCGACACCTACATGGCTCCATTTATCCGCAAGGATAACCTCAGCTATGAAGAAGTCCGCCAAGGCATCCAGGAGCTGATCTACAACCTCAACGTTCCATCACGCTGGGGCACACAGACGCCATTCACGAATCTCACCTTTGATTGGACCTGCCCGGAAGACTTGCGCGAGCAGGTACCTGTGATCGCGGGCGAAGAAATGCCCTTCACCTACGGCGACCTTCAGCCGGAGATGGACATGATCAACCGTGCCTACATCGAAGTGATGACCGCAGGCGACGCAAAGGGACGCGTCTTCACTTTTCCGATTCCGACCTACAACATCACTCCAGACTTTCCGTGGCAAAGCGCCAACACCGATCTTCTCTTCGAAATGACTGCCAAGTACGGTCTGCCCTACTTTCAGAACTTTGTGAACTCCGAGCTGAAGCCGAACATGGTGCGTTCCATGTGCTGCCGGCTGCAGCTTGACCTGACGGAGTTGCTCAAGCGCGGCAATGGGCTGTTTGGCTCTGCCGAGCAGACCGGTTCCGTTGGTGTGGTCACGCTTAACTGCGCGCGTCTCGGCTACCTGCATCACGACGACGAAGCTGCTCTGTTTCAGCATTTGGACGAACTGCTCGAAATCGCGCGCACCAGTCTTGAAATCAAGCGCAAGGAAATTCAGCGCCACATGGACAACGGGTTGTTTCCATACACCAAGCGCTATCTCGGCACACTGCGCAATTTCTTTTCGACCATCGGAGTGAACGGCCTCAACGAAATGATCCGAAACTTCTCCTCGGACCACGACGACATCACTACCGGCGCAGGCCGCGCTCTTGCTCTTCGCTTTCTCGATCATGTGCGCGCACACATCGTGAAGTTCCAGGAAGAAACCGGCCACATGTACAACCTGGAGGCAACGCCCGCCGAAGGCACCACCTATCGTTTTGCCCGAGAAGATCGCAAGCGCTTCCCTGACATTTTGCAGGCCGGCACGCCGGACGAACCTTACTACACCAATTCCAGCCAACTTCCCGTCGGCTATACCGACGATCCATTTGAGGCGCTTGAGCTGCAGCAGGCGCTGCAGCAGAAGTACACCGGAGGAACGGTACTTCATTTGTACATGGGTGAGCGCATCTCCACTACCGGTGCATGCAAAAAACTCGTTCGCCGCGCGCTTGAGAATTTCCGTCTGCCCTACATCACCATCACACCGACGTTTTCAATCTGCCCCAAACACGGCTATCTCTCCGGTGAGCATGTTTTTTGCCCCAAGTGCGACGCTGATCTGATCGCCAGCAAACAACAAGCCGCCCACGCTTAACCGCCACAACCCGAAAAAGGAGCTTCCATGGCAACCATGATGAACGAACAGGAAATTCCTCAACTCCGCGACGAAGAGCGCCAGCCCTGCGAGGTCTGGACCCGCGTCATGGGCTACTTCCGCCCCGTCTCTTCGTTCAACCGCGGCAAGCAGGGCGAATATCACGAACGGAAGTGCTTCCTTGAACCGAAAAGCAACTGAATTGCGGATTGGCGGGCTCGCGCGCCTTTCCACTTGTGACTGGCCGGGCCAACTCGTCGCCACCATCTTTTGCCAGGGCTGCGCCTGGGATTGCCCTTATTGCCACAACCCTGGGCTGCGTTCGCTGCAGGCCGAAGACCTCATCTCCTGGCGCTCGATTGTCGAATTTCTGCAGAGTCGCCGCAGCTTATTGGATGGAGTTGTTTTTTCTGGCGGCGAGCCGACATTGCAGTCCGCATTGCTCGATGCAGTCACTGAGGTTCGTAAACTTGGTTTCCGTATCGGCCTACACACAGCTGGTATAGTGCCCGAGCGTCTCGCAAGTTTATTGCCCCTGCTCGACTGGGTTGGTTTCGACGTTAAAGCACCTTTTGCGATTTATCCGCGCATTACAGGAATCGAAGGAAGCGGCGACAACGCTCTGGAGAGCCTGAGGAGTCTGCTCGTCAGTGGCATTCCTCACGAAATCCGGACCACTGTGCATCCTTTCTTGCTCAGTCCAACCGACCTGCTTGAGCTCAGGGATCAGTTGCTCTACCTTGGCATAGAGAACTTTGTGGTCCAGCAGTTTAGCCCCCGAGGCATGCTCTCTGGCCGTTTGCCCTCTGTTTCTGAATACCCTATAGTTCCTCAGAATCTCGGCAGCGATTTTTTGTGTTTCCGCGTACGTTGAGCCGTGGTCCAATGCTATCGCCAAGTTCGACGGAATTGGAGTAGCGCCTGCTCCTCGCTTTTTTACTTCTTCCGTCATCCCCCGTCGATAGTGCATTGCCCTCGCCGAGCCGCTCATTGACTACAGAAAGTAATGCCGCCGCAGATCCCCCCGCGGATTACCGGTGGCTTCCATGCAATTCCCTGACGTCAATGGAATCAGTGCTGTGGCACTTATTCTATCCCAGATAGAATAGGTATCACTGGTATCACCCTTGGTTGATCACCGGCTTTCGCTGAGACGGTCTCCTTCAGCGAGCTAAGCGCAATGAGCCATCCCCGCTCGAGCACTAGCGAAGAGCCTGTAGCTGAGGCGCATTTGGATTGAAGGATTGAGATTGTGCCCATGCACAAAAAGTAGCGACATCCTCTTGCTTTGGTGTAGATCCCGGATGCATCGGGCGGTAGTACCAGAGCGGCATCCTGGACTCCTGCATCATGCGGCAGGCGTCGCGCAAACGGATTGCGGACATCTCCGGGCTGAGGTCGCTCCAATTCGAGAAGTCGAGCCGCGCGCGGCCTCTCCGCACATCATCCTCCAAGAATTGCGACGTCGGCCAAACATGCGCGTACCACGGGTTCTCACCCTCGGCGGAGTGGCAGTTATAGCAAGACTTGTGAAGCATGTTCCGTATATGCACATCAGGATGCATCCGCGCGTCGAACGTAGCTGCGGCCTGGACCGGCGTTCGGTCGTAATCCGGCCGGTGCAATTGGGCAAGCAAGAAGATAAGAACGACAGTGATTCCAGAAAACCAGAGAACTCGGCGCATGGCTATTGGCCCTCCTGAGCAGGGGAAGTATGGATAGGGCGGATTCCTCTCGAGGGGCCCGAATGATTTGCCGCAGTGCTACTCGCTGGAGGCATCTGAATATACTGCTGCGGAATTGTCCCGGTGAGAGCATGCAGGAAAGTGACGATCGATTGCACATCGGCATCACTGAGACGCTGTCCGGCCTCGTACCGCGCCATCTGCCGTACCGCGTCGTCGAGCGTCTTCACCTGTCCGTTATGGAACCACGGCCCGGTTTTTTCTACGTTCCGAAGCGTTGGAACCTTGAAATACATGGCATCGTTTGGACGGTGGGTTACGCCGCCGCGTCCCTGGTCTGACTTGTCAGGCCAATTGTGTGCAGCCCCTAACTGCTCATACGAGTTGCCTCCCATATCCACGCCCGCATGGCATGCCGCGCAGCCAGTACGCAGGAAGACGCGCAGTCCCTGTTTTTCAGCTTCCGTGAGGCCCCCTGCATCTCCCTCAAGATATTTGTCCCAGCGCCCCGGAGTCTGCAGACCCGCCTCGAATGCCGCAATCGCATCGGTGACATGGTCGAACGTAGCAGGATCAGCCGATCCTGGATATGCCTCGTGAAATTGGCGCAGGTATTCGGGGCGCGAGTGGATGTAGGTCAGCACAGCCGCCTGGCCGGACATGCCCATTTCAACGGGGTTCAGCATGGGACCCGCTGCCTGCTCCGCCAGAGTGGCCGCTCTGCCATCCCAGAACTGCACAAACTGCAAACCGGCGTTGTAAACCGTCGGCGAATTTCGTCCGCCAGGACGTTTGTCGTGTCCGATGGAAACGGCTTTGCCGGGGTCGACGCCGTATTGATCCAACTGGTGACAACTATTACAGGAAACGGAGCCGTTTTCGGAAAGATGCACATCGTAGTAAAGGCGCCGCCCGAGATCAATCCGCAACTGCTCCTGACCGGACACTGGCGCGGCAGCGTGCATTGCCTTGAACATAAACAGGTGTTGCGGCGCGATATCCGCGTCCGGGCGCGGATCGAGCGAAGCATGTCCACATCCGGACAGGACAATGGACGATCCTGCTAAAAGGATCGCAAGTAGACACCACTTTGCCATAGACTGCGGCCCTGAGCGAGGCTCTCCGGTCTCGCCCAAAGAGCAAGCTGTTCTGCAAACCTGCATTACATTTCTCCCCTGCGCGCAAACGCCTAGACGTGGAAGAGGAAATTCGGCACACCCAACTTGCAGACATCCATCGGCGACAGAGAGTGTGCTTCACAGGGTAAAAGAGAAGACACCCCGTACTCGACAGACTGAGATCTATCCGTGAGTTCGAGTGCGGGCACGCACACTGAAGCGCGTCCGCACTACTAGCCCCGAGCTGATAAGCGGTTAGACCTGGAGCGTCACCTCGCCCTTTTTCCAGTTGCAAGGGCATAGCTCGTCGGTCTGCAGTGCATCAAGCACGCGCAGCACTTCCTGCGGACTGCGACCAACCGAACCATCGGTGACGTAGACGAAACGGATTACGTCTTCCGGATCGACAAGGAACGTGGCCCGTTGTGCTACGCCGCCATTCAGATCAAGAATGCCCAGTTGTTCGCACAAATTGCGCTTCAGGTCGGACAGCATCGGGAAAGGCAGTTCTCTCAGATCCGGATGCTGGCTGCGCCAGGCAAGGTGGACATACTCGGAGTCGATACTGCAGCCAAGAATTTGGCAGTCGCGCTGATCGAATTCCGTATTCAAAGCTGCAAAACCGGCAATCTCCGTCGGACAGACAAATGTGAAGTCCTTAGGCCAGAAAAAGTACAGTTTCCATTTACCGGGATAGCTCTCGTCGGTGATGTCTTTGAATTCTTTCCCGTGAGCGAGATCCACAGTTGCAGTTACAGAGAAGGAGGGAAATTTCTCACCAATTGTCAGCAATGTATGACTCCTTTTTGAATGAGGACAACTAAGGCTTGCCCTGCCGGCAAGTCGCACATAATCCGAGCACGTCGATCGACAACTGCTCGGCAACGAAACCCTCGGGTAAATGCTGGGGGAGGGGGAAGCCACTTAAATCATCCGCATCGAGATCGAGAATCGCTTTGCATTTCCGGCAAACCAGATGGTGGTGTGGCTCGGAGTTGGTTTCGATGCGCAACGTGCCGTGGAACATGCTCACTTCGCGGAACAAACCAGTATCGACAAACAGATGAATGTTCTTGTAAACCGTAGCAAGCGAAACGGTTGGAAGCTCCGACTTGACGCGCCTGTATACGTCCTCGGGGCTCGGATGATCGTGCATCTCCGTGAGCGTCTGCCAGATCACCAGGCGTTGATGAGTCGGCGTGATGCCTGCTTCTTTACAGAGTGCATCGAAGTGCTCGAATTGAACTGTTGAGGTCATCGATTCTCGAACGATAATTATTATCGTCGTTGAATCGATATTGCCTCGTTGAATCGATCGTGACCGTGACAGCTATCACATCCGCATGTGACGTTCTGTCACAGCGCTGCCCGAGAAGATACCCAAACCGCTGTGAGAGGTCGGGTGGGCCATGTCGACAAAGAGACTCTGCGGAGGCTCATGCCCATCCGCATCTCTGCATTCAACTTTGAAAAGCGCACACTATCGTTCGCCCGCAAGGTACGATCCAACTTGCTCGCGCACATCTTAGAGATCTTGGACTAGGCGGCCGCCAATGCTGCAAAACATGGCGCACTGGGACCCGCCAACATTCGTCCTGCCTATATTAGCGGCCATGATTCCGATCTTGTCGGCATCGGCGGCCTGCTCGACTTGCACTGGACAGCAGATGGCGTACAGACGATGCAGTGCCAGATTCTCAGATTGTCTTTGAGCTCTGGGGCCCCCCGGATGCAAGTCAATACTGATCGTTCCTGGCCTTCAACATTGATTGATAACGTTTCGGAGCCATTCCCACCTCACGCTTGAAGGCATTGCTGAAGGCGCTCTCGGAGGTATAGCCCAGTGATTCCGAGAGCGTGGAAAGGCCGACATTCCCTTCCCACAACGCCTTTTGCGCCAAGCGCATCCTCCAGCGGAGCAAGTAAACCAACGGAGAAGTGCCAACCGCAGACCGGAAGTGTAGGGCGAAGTTTGTCCGGGACATGCCGGCACGGTTCGCGAGTTCTTTGAGGCTCCATTGTCTTGCAGGATCGTTGTGCATAGCCTCAATCGCGGGGGCTAGGCGTTCATCGTGGAAGGCCTGTAACCATCCCGTTGGAAGCGAAGATGAACTCGCGAGATACGCACGAATACTGTGGATGAACATCAGTTGCGCAATCTGTGACTGCGCCGATGCGCTACCTGGGCGGCTTGCGGTGTATTCCTCAACAAGCCGCTGCATCAACCACCGCAGCGTCTCTGCTTCGTTCGAGGAGCTGCGGATGTGGATCAAGAGAGGCAAACCCTCCAAAAGAAAGTCTCCCAAGGGGCTGTCCAGCGCAACGTGCCCGCCCAGCATGAAGAAATCTTTGCCATTGCCTATCGTCGCGATGCCGTTTACGGCTTTGATAAAAGCCATCGTAGAATCGATTGGCCTTTTCTTCATATCGCTCGCCAAGACAAGGGGTTGCAGCCCATTCATCAAAATAACGTCCCCAGCTTCGAGTTGAACCGGGGCATCCAAGCCGTCCATGCGCAGCCAGCATCTTCCGCGAATCACAGCGCTGAACTTGATCGAGTCCGGCCTCCGAAAATGCAGCGCCCATCTTCCCCCAGCGACAAAGCCGCCAGAGGTTACGAACTGCACGCTCAGGAGCGAGAGCATGTCGGAGAGTGGATCGATGGCCATACCTGTACTATTGCGCAAATAAATGGGACTTTCAATTATTCATAATCCCATCCAGCGAGCGTAGGGTCATGAATGAGGAGAGATCGCATGACAGATCGGAGACCAAAGACCGGGTTGCAGCGGGCTTGGAAGAGCGGGCTCGTATTCTGGAAGTTTTGGCGGTCTGCTTCTACAGGAGAAATGCCATGAGCCAATCGACAAGCCTTAAAGATGAAGCTGCAGATCGCGTGGAAATCCGCGAACTGATCGATGCCTACGCGCATCATGCCGACCGGCGCAGGCCCGAAGACCAGGCTGCTCTGTTTACGCAGGATGCCCTGGTTGAGGTGTATCAGGGAGAGCCGGAAAAGAACAAGCCGGTGCAGGTGACTCATGGACGCGCCGAACTGGCTTCAGCTCTCGGCGTCCTGAAGAACTACGACATGACCATGCACTTCAACGGCCAGAACACTCTCACGATCGACGGAGATAAGGCGGCTGGCGAAGTGTACTGCCTTGCTCATCACTTTTCGGTCGAGCACGGACAGCGCACGCTCACGGTAATGGGGATTCGCTACTACGACACGTATGCCCGTCAGAATGGCCACTGGTTGTTCGCGGAGCGCAAGCTCATTATCGACTGGGTAGACCGCAGGCCCTCGAATCCCTAAACAGCAACTTTGCTCCGCACTGCGAGCAGTACGAACAACGAATCAGGAGTTTATGAATGCAGACGCGCATACTTGGAAAAAGTGGGCTTGAAGTTTCCGCCATCGGCTTAGGCTGCATGGGCATGACCTCTATCTATGGAGCACCCGGAGACAAGAATGAAATGATTGCTCTCCTTCGGGGGGCCGTCGACCTTGGTGTCACTTTGTTCGACACGGCAGAGCTCTATGGCCCCTTTGCGAATGAAGAACTGGTTGGCGAAGCCCTGGAACCGATTCGGGATCTCGTGGTCATCTCGACCAAGTTTGGATTCGATCTGGAAGCTGGGAACCAGATACCTCTTGGATTAAACAGTCGCCCGGAGCACATCAAGGAAGTAGCCGATGCGTCTCTCAAGAGGTTGAGAACGGATCATATTGACCTGTTCAGTCAGCACCGCGTCGATCCAAATATTCCCATCGAAGATGTGGCAGGTGCCGTGGCAGATCTTGTGCAAGCGGGTAAGGTTCGGTTCTTTGGATTATCCGAGGCGAGTGCCGAGACCATTCGCAAGGCACATTCCGTTCATCCGGTTGTAGCGATTCAGACCGAGTATTCTTTATGGACACGCGAGCCAGAAGAACAGATTCTTCCAGCTTTGGAAGAGTTGGGCATCGGATTTGTTGCTTACAGTCCACTCGGCCGCGGCTTCCTTACCGGCAGCATCACTACCGAGAGCAAGTTCGGGGTGGATGATTTCCGCAACTGCCTTCCACGCTTTCAGGCGGAGGCCATTCAAAAGAATCTCGCTCTGGTGAATGCGATTCAGCAAATTGCAACGGCCAAAGGAGCGACGCCAGGCCAATTAGCACTGGCCTGGCTGCTAGCTCGGAAGCCGTGGATTGTTCCCATCCCCGGTACGCGGAAGCGCTCACGTCTTGAAGAGAATCTCCAAGCAGCCACGATCACATTGGGTGTGGACGACTTGCGCGCGTTGGAAAGCCTTGCGCAACATTCCATCGAAGGAACAAGGTACCCCGAGCAGGAAATGGCCAAGGTCAACAGGTAAGGGCGCTGTCTGGGCTTTGCCATGTTGCGGTCCTAGTAGAGTGCTCATGTCCAAGAACACCCTTCGTAAAGGGTTGAAGGCCTCGTGGATGTCTATCATCCAGCATGAGGGCATTCGGTGCAAGAAGTGTGGACCGCGTTTCCCCGTCACCTTTCTGCAGGGAGTCGATTGCTAGCCTGACTGTGCGGTTCTTGAGTATTGCCAGGGAATCGTGCACAGCATTTTCCGTACTCAGATTGACTGGTATGTGCCGGAGACAGCAAATGCTTCAGCACTATTTAGGCATGGCAATCGTGCCCTGGAGCAGGTGCTGGTTCGCTCCGGAACAATTTGCTTACCTTGCCTTCGAAGGCTTCAACAGGTCGGAAAGCCCCATATTGTGGAGAAGTTCCTTTCGAACACGATCTGCAACTCCGTTTACAACCTCGGCGCCATCGTCTGCTGGATCAATGTGCACCCGAAGCGGCCGCGTCCCAAATGGCATGTTTACCACCTTGACGATCGCCTTGGCTACATCGAGAGCATCAGCATCTGGAACTGCCGTTGCTTCAAAACCTTTCATGACATCCGCCCCCAGTGTTTTCGTCGGACCAGCCTCATATTCGTCAAGCCGGTCCTTATCTCCCGGAGAGCCTGCGTGTGCGAAATGATTCGTTCCAGAAGTGAAGGCACCAGGGACAATGATCGAGGTCTCGATGTTCCACCGCGCAAGCTCACCTGCATAACTGATAGCAAGTGCATCCATACCCGCTTTTGCTGCAAAATACGGAGCGAGATAAGGAGGCGTGCCGCCACGAGTGCTTGTGCTACCTACCCACAAAACCAGACCCCACCCCTGCTTGCGCAGCACCGGCAGTGCGGCGCGGTTGACACGTTGTGTGCTCAACACGTTAATGTCGTAGACCGTCGCAAGCTGCTCGGTCGTAAATGCTTCTGCTGGTCCAAAGACCATGTGGCCCGCATTATGAATGATCACGTCCAGGTGGTCGTTTTCCTTGATGATTTGCTGGATGGCCGCGTCGACGGAATCCTGCGATGTGACATCGAGTTCTATCGCTCGCAGATCGACGTCATTTTCTCTCGCAAACTTCTTAACAGATTCAACCTGCGGAGCGTTGTGTCCCGCGGTATCGCGCATACTCGCATAAACTGTGTGTCTGGCCTTTGCCAACTCTCGCGCAGCTAGAGCGCCAAAACCACTCGATGCGCCCGTAATTACAATGATCTGTTTCATGAGACCTCTCTTTTCCATCGTGTTTCAGATGCGGAAAGGAAAGGGCGCATTGCAGCGCCCTTCCTGAGTCCGGAGAAAGAGTTCTTCTTATGCGAAGCCGCCATTTGCGCGTAGGATCTGGGCATTCACCCAGCTTCCATCAGGCCCGGCGAGGAACGAAACGACATTGGCGATGTCTTCAGGTTGTCCAAGGCGCTCCAGCGGAGCAAGCTTGCTGAGTTGCGCAATCTGTTCTGGTGACTTGCCAGTGAGGAACAGATCTGTTCCCGTCGGCCCCGGCGCAACGGCGTTCACAGTGATGTTACGGCCACGCAACTCATTGGCAAACACAGGGACAAGACCTTCCACGCCGGCTTTCGAAGCGATGTACGGGCCGTAGGTCGGGAAGGACTTCGCCAGAACGCTGCTGGAAAGGGCTATAATACGACCGCCTTCCGCAATGTGCTGCGCGGCCTGCGCGAAGATCAGGAATGTGCCGCGCAAGTTGGTGTTGATGACCTTATCGAAGGTCTCAAGGTCACCTTGTGCGATGGGTGACAGCGGCATGATGCCCGCACTGTTGACGACCACATCGACGCGGCCATAGACTTCGACGGTCTTCTCGAAGAGTTGTTTCACCTGTTCAGGATTGGCAACGTCTGCCTGAATCGCTAGGGCCTCTCCATTAGCCTTGCGAATCTCGCCAACTGCATCCTGTGCTGCCGCGCTGTTTCCTGCGTAGTTGACGACGACAGTAAAACCATCCACTGCCAGACGTTTGGCGATACTGCGGCCAATACCGCGAGATGCACCAGTGACGATCGCAACTTTAGCCATAAACTTCTCCTTTTTCTCGTCCCCTCACTTCAGTTCGAAACCTTCCATAAGTAGAATGCGTCGACTTTATCTATAAATCCAATGCATAGTGTTAATATGACATATGCGCCTGACGCAATTACGGCAAGCGGACCTCAACCTCTTGGTAGTGTTCGCGGTGTTTGCGGAAGAGAGGAATGTCTCCCGCGCAGCAGAACGCCTTCTACTCAGCCAGCCAGCAGTGAGTCGCGCCCTGCGGCGGCTGCGAGATATGTTCCACGACGATCTTTTTGTGAGGACGGCAGTGGGCTACGAACTCACGCCGCAGGGGCAGCGTCTCTTGCAGGAACTAGAAGTGATGCTCCCCAAGCTTGATCGCCTCCTGAGCGGCTCTAACTTTGATCCCGCCGTCGAACAGGCCAGCTTTCGCATCGCCACAACAGACAGCGCTGCATCGATCATTGCTCCCATTATCTCCAGGGATATTCTTCCTGTTGCACCAAAGGTCAGCTTTGACTTCGTCCAGTGGCATAAAGGTCTCTTCGATGAGTTGACTCACGGAAGCGCTGATCTGGTGTTCAGCGCAAGCATAGTCGATGTTCCATCGCCCCTACAGAGTCAGGCGATCTACGACGAAGAATTTGTCTGTGTCGTAGATGCAAAAAGCTCATACAAAAAGTCACTCACAATTGGGCAGTACATCAAAGCCGAACACATTGTTGTCGGTATTCAGGGAGGCATCCAGGTGGCTCCGGATAAGTATCTTGCGGCACAAGGCTATAAGCGAAAAGTTGCGATTCGGGTTCCCTACCATGAGGCTGCCGTACGATGTGCCGAAGGAACAAAGTTCATCGCCACTGTTCCTCGGAAGTTCGTAGAAGGTATGGCGCAGACGCCAGCAATCAAGATGCTTAAAGCTCCACCTGAGGTCGGTGGCTTCCGTTATGTAATGATTTGGCATCCTCGCGTGAATACAGATGCAGCCCACGCATGGCTCCGCTCCATCATGCACGAAGTAGGAGCCTCCATCTCCAGTGCACAAACCAAATAAAGCGGGGATGGGTATATTTGAAGTTCTTGGAGTTTCTTTTACTGAGGCACTAAACTATGCCATGAGCAGTTGCTCAAATACAATTATGAGTAAATTTGAGATGTTATAGGCTCCCGCAACCATAGCCCTTTCGAATTAATCCGTACCTGCTCACTCATATCCTGCTCCCTTTCCTAGTTCCGGCTGTCCGTGATGGATTGGCCATGATCCCGGAGTTTCCGGATTCCAGAAGCAGAAGCATAGTTTGCGCTGCACTCCGCGCCTGGACGGCGATCTCATCTTCAGACGGTTGATGCACACCGAGCAGTGCCTCATCGAATAACCGAGCCTTCAGCAGACCAGCAAATACCTGCGCCGCAGAATGCCGGTCAGGCACCGCCCAACCTTCATGCGCTACCCATAGGTCAAGGTACCCGGCAAACTTCGCATCTCGTCCACCGGCTGTCAGTTCCAGGTAGCGGCGCCCGAGTTCTGGAAAGCGAAGTGCATCGCGCGTGACGACCCGATAAAGCGCGAGTTGCTCCTCGGACAAAACGTGGCGCAGATATTCCTCCCCGGCGAGTCGCAGGCCGTTGAGGGGCGCTACTTTATACCAGACCGGCGGCGTTTCGCCCTCATCTGGCTCCGCACGCAAAGGCTTGCCGCACGCGGCCTGCATCACTGCGCTAAACAGATCGTCTTTGCTCTCGAAATGCCGGTACAAGGTCTTGATGGATACGCCGGCATCCGCTGCGATCTGGTTGACCGACGCCTCGGCATAGCCGGAGTTCAGGAACGCCTTCAAAGCAGCCTTGACGATGATGGCCTGCTTGCGCTCCATCAGTCTCGCTTTCGGATTGTCTTCCGACCAGGTTCTCACCATTCTGTCAATCTCCGACTCTTGACAAATCATACAACAGCGATCACTATTGTACAAGTGACAGTGATCGCTGTCGTATACGGAGTTAACATGACATCTCTTCTCGCTCAAACACTCGAACTGCCCTGTGGGGCAACGCTTTCTAACCGGCTGGTCAAGTCGGCTATGAGTGAATGCTTAGCCGATCCGGACAATCATTCCACTCCTCGACTGGAGACCCTCTACCGTCGTTGGGCAGGATCAGGAGCAGGCCTCCTTCTCACCGGCAATATCCAGGTAGATCGCTGGCACCTTGAAAATCCCGGAAATATCGTGATCGACGACACCACTGGCCGTCGCCAACTTGCTGCGCTCGCCCAGGCCGGAACTTCAAAAGGCGCGCATTTCTGGGCACAGACCAGTCACACGGGGCGGCAGGTTAGCGACCACATTAATCCGGCACCACTATCGTGTTCTGACGTCGAAATCGACGTGATCCGGAATGCTGGCTTCAGCTTCGCCAAGCCCAGGACAATGACAGAAGAGCAGATTTATCATGCGATCGAGCAATTTGCATTCGCAGCCCAAGAGGTAAAAGACGCTGGTTTTACCGGTGTGGAGTTGCACGCTGCACACGGCTACCTCATTTCGCAGTTCCTAAGCCCACTCTCCAACCGTCGAACCGATGCCTGGGGCGGCTCCCTGGAAAACCGGTCGCGCTTCCTGTTCAAGGTAATCGCCGCTGTCCGTCGTGAAGTTGGGCCGCCGTTCCCAATTGGCATCAAGCTCAACGCATCCGACTTCCAGCGGGGCGGTTTCACCAATGCCGAGTGTGTGGAACTGGTGCAGATGCTCAATGGCTCAAGCCTCGATTTGCTGGAACTGTCGGGCGGATCACTGGAACAGCCCAAGGTGGTTGGAGTCGCTGTTAAGGACGAAGGAGAAGACGGCGTCAGCGCAAAGCGCCGCGCCCGTGAGGCATATTTCGTGTCCTTTGCCGGTGCAGTGCGGAAGGTTGCCAAAATGCCTGTGATGGTAACCGGCAACTTCCGTGGCGTAGCAGGCATGATGGAAGCTCTTGAGGCGGGCGAACTCGACCTGATAGGACTAGGCCGCCCGTTGATCGCAGCGCCCGAAGCCGCACTGCATCTGCTTACGGGCGAGATCGATCGCCTTCCTTCGCCCGAAGCCACGCTGAACCCCTTCCACATCCTGCCATGGAACAACATCCAACTCCAACGGTTGGGTGATGGCCTCGATCCTGATCTTTCTTTGACCGGGGAAACGGCTCTCTCTGCCTATGCTGCAGTAGCAAATAAAACTATGGCGGCACTGCTCGAACACCACGCGGGTACGAATTGACTCGTGCGGTCTGAGCAAGAGCATGGGATAGCAGACAACTCAAGCATGCGTACATAGACACGCATTCCATTCCACTTGATGGCCAGATACGAACTCGTGCCCTCAATGGGCGCAATGGAGGAAGTTGAAATGAAGGTATTCGTAACCGGAGCAACAGGCTACATCGGCGGTTCCGTTGCAGAGCGTTTGGTACGGGAAGGACACATTGTAACGGGGCTCGTTCGCAATGAAGAAAAAGCAGCACTCCTGAAAGAATATGGAGTCGAGCCGATCCTTGGCTCAATAGACGATCACGACATTCTCACCAAGGCCGCGCAGGATGCAGACGGCGTGATTCACACAGCAAGCGCTGACTCGGAAGGCATTCCTGACGTATTCATCGCCGCTCTCGCCAGGACAGGAAAGTTCTTTATTCACACCAGCGGTTCGGGACTTGTGAATGATGGTGCGGATGGCGAATTTGCTGCAGCCAGGCGCCTTACCGAAGATTCGTACTTTGAGCCGATTCCTTTCCGCATGAACCGGATCAAGATGAATCGTACTATCCGTGAAGCCGGCATCAACCTGGGCATTCGCACAATTGTCATTGTGCCGTCCATGATTTATGGCCGTGGTCGAGGTCTGCACAAGGAAAGCGAGCAGATCCCCGCGATCATCCGGCTGTCAAAGCAACTCGGAGCGGCAGCGTATTTCGGCAAGGGGCTCAATCGCTACTCGAACGTACATCTTGATGACCTTGTCGATCTCTACCTGCTTGCCATTGAGAGGGCTCCCGCAGCGTCACTCTTCTATGCGGAAAATGGCGATGCGTCCTTCAAGGAAATCGCGGAAATGATCGCACGGACCCAAGGGTTTGACGGCAAAACCGTCAGTGTTCCAATGGAAGAACTCATCGCGCAGTTTGGCGATTCTGGCCGTTATGGAGTCGCCTCGAACAGCCTCGTTGAAGCTGCCAATGCACACCGTCTTGGATGGACTCCCAAAGCGCCTTCACTAGTCGAGTATTTCGAGAGCCTCCGTGAACACGAAACTCAATCACATACATAGAGGACCAGCATGTGGCGCCTCTGCAAGTCGAACCCGTCCCTGCTTCGCCCGATGGTTTGATTGACTGCCAACAAGCCTGCCTGGAGTGGAAGAACAGCACAGCTTGGCGAGGTTCGTTAAAACACTGAAGGGAGACACCTACTCAGGAATGCATCAGCACTGAGTAGGTACCTCCCTCTTCTTTTATTGCCCGGCACGCTGGTTAATTCTGCGCTCTCTGCTGGAATTCATACTCTTGCTCGACTTCGGGATGCCGAATGATTGTGAGTCCTTCGGAACCAAGGAGGAACAGGGTTCCCGTCTCTTCACGTGCAATAGAAGCCTTGACAAGCTTTGCAGTGTACAGAACCGACGGATTCGTTTTCTTATTCACGTCGACAACCGTGTAGTCCTGCGCCACTGGTTCATGCCTCAGCGTGTATCGTGCATCGGTCAGAAGGAAGGTGGATCTTCCGATGGAAGTGACGCGGCCGGCATGCTGAAAGGTATCGACGGTCTGCAGCACAGGCGCTTTTGCTTTATGAATATTGAGCACCGCCATTTCCTGGTTGTCCAGGGACCGGAGAACAATGAACGAGCCATCGACATCTTCGCCAAATTCAAATGGGCCCGGCATTGCTAACTCTTCAGTTCGCACCATCTTAACGCGCGCCAGGTCCGTAACATCAAAGACCACGAGGCGCTGACCGTTTTGCTGTTCGACATAAAGATAGGCGCTTCCGTTGCCACTCTCGGTGTTGAGATAAAAAGCATCTCCAGCCACCTGCGCCTGTTCCGGCAGGTTAATCGGCTGCTCGATGACCACGTCGCGCGAATGAGAAACGATTTGCGCCCCTGCAGTGCTTGCGAGAAGCGCGCTACCGAACATGCAAGCTGCAACTGCCCGGAGGATACGAACTGGATTGGTGTTCATGTCTTTAAGAACCTCACAATCCGAGTATTCTTCCGTTCTGTTTCTACGTCTAATTCATAGTTTTAATATCATATAATCGCACTTCGTGAGGTTACCCAGGTCCTCGGCGGTCACCCAAAACCGGCCATAGATGGTCACCTGAAAACCGGCCATAGGAACAGGCCCAAGACAGAGACTCGGGCAGAGGTGGATAGCCTCTGTTTTCATGGGGAACGTCTTGAGCAGGGATCGTCGGGAACAGGTAATTGCGTTGGGGCGGCTGGGCTGGTCGCTGCGGCGGATTGAGGCAGAGACAGGCATTCGCCGGGAGACGGCAAGCGGCTATCTGCGGCAGGCCGGAGTGGCACTACGTGAGCCGGGCAGGTGGGGACACAAGCGGATTTCAAAACCGGCCAAAGAGGTGACCACCGGCTCGGATGATGCAAAACCGGCCAACGGACCAAAACCGGCCACTCCGGTGACCACCGGCTTTTTGCCAGCGTCGGCGCCGTTTTCGACTGCGGCGAAGGCATCGGCAAGCGCCTGCGCAGACTATCGGGAGTTGATCGAAGCCGAGCTCAGCCGCGGGCGGAACGCGATGGGGATCTGGCAGGACTTGGTCGACAGCCATGGGTTCGCCAGCGGCTACGAGAGCGTCAAGCGGTTCGTGCGCAGCCTGCGCGGCGTCTCGTCGCCCGAGGCGAGGGTCATTATCGAAACTCGGATCGGCGAAGAGTGCCAAGTTGATTACGGCACGGGGCCGATGGTGCGTGACCCGGAGACGGGCAAGTACCGGCGCACGCGGCTGTTCGTGATGACGCTGGGTTACAGCCGCAAATCGGTGCGGCTGCTCGTCTTCCGGTCGAGCGCCCGCATCTGGGCCGAGCTGCACGAGAAGGCGTTCCGCCGCCTTGGTGGCTGCCCGTCGATCGTGGTTCTGGATAATCTTCGCGAGGGCGTGCTCGCTGCCGACATCTACGATCCAAAACTGAATCCTCTCTATCGCGACGTACTGGCGCACTACGGCGTGACCGCGCTGCCGTGCCGTGTGCGTGATCCGGATCGAAAAGGAAAGGTGGAGTCGGGCGTCGCCCACGCGCAGAAAACGCCACTCAAGGGCAAGCGTTTCGAGAGCATGGAAGAGGCGCAGGCATATCTCGACCACTGGGAAGAGCGCTGGGCCGACAAGCGCATCCACGGCCGCACCAAGCGCCAGGTGGCGGCCATGTTCGCCGAAGAGAAGTCGCACTTGCGGCCGTTGCCGCTGGAGCCGTTTCGCTATTACCAGTACGGCAAGCGAACCGTGCATCTCGATGGCTGCGTTGAGGTCGAGGCCGCTTACTATGGAGCGCCACCGGGCTGGATCGGACGCGAGGTCCATGTGCAGTGGGATGCGATGTACGTGCGCCTACTCGATCCGCGTACGGGCGAACTGCTGCGCGAGCATCTGAGCCAGAAGCGCGGCGGGCATCGCATCCGCGACGAGGATCGTCCGCGGCGCACGCCCGTGGGAACACTGGCGCTGCTGGCCCGCGCTCACAAGGCCGGCCAGAACGTCGGCGCACTCTGCGACACGATGCACGAACTTCGCGCGGAAGCCAGCGTGCGCCGCATCCAGGGTGTGCTGAACCTGGCGAAGAAGTACGGCGCCGCGGCTTGCGATGATGCCTGCGCGGCGGCACTGGAGTTGCGCGTGCCCGAGTATCGCTTCGTGCGCCGTTATCTGGAGCGCCATCCGGCGGCGCAGATGACGCTTCACCAGATCGATCCGCTCATTCGTGAGCTGGTCGAGTATCGCGACCTGATCCAACAACGCATCGACTTCGAGGATAAAACCGCATGAACCTGATCGAACTCAATCGCGCCCTGCATCAGCTACGGCTGGGTGGCATGGTGGCCGTGCTGGAAACGCGGCTCCAGCAGGCGCAGACCGAAAGCCTGGCGCCCATCGACCTGATCTCCACGCTGGTCTCCGATGAACTGGCCTGCCGCAGCAAGCGGCTGCTCGACCGCCGCCAGAAGCAGGCGCAGTTCCGCGACAACGACAAGCGCCTGGACAATTTCGATTTTCAATTTAATCCCAAGATGAACCGTGCCCTGGTCTTCGACCTGGCCACCGCGGCCTGGGTGGGAAAACGCGAGGACTCGTTGTTTTTAGGTCCACCTGGGAGCGGCAAAAGTCACATCGCCCAGGCTATCGGCCACGCCGTCATCCAGCAGGGCTATCGCGTGCTCTATCGTGAAGCGCATGTTCTGCTGGAAGAACTGGCCGACGCCACGCTCGACGGTAAGCGTAAGGAGTACGTCGAACTGCTGTCGACCGTGCCACTGCTGATCATCGACGACCTGGGCATGCGCAAGCTGCCGGTAACGGCTGCCGAGGAACTGCTCGAAATCATCATGCGCCGCTACGAGCGGGCCAGCACGCTGATCACGTCGAACCGGCCGGTCGAAGACTGGGGCAAGCTGCTTGGCGATAGCGCCGCCGTCACCGCCATGCTCGATCGCCTGCTGCACCACGGCCATGTGCTCAAGTGCGGCCCGCGCAGCTGGCGCACCAAAATCGGCGCCGCGGGACAGACGCAATGACAACGGCAAAAGCAAAGACAAAAACAAAAGCGATGTGGAGGCCGGGCAAAGAACGCCCGGCGTCGTCGCAAACTCGGATCCAGAAGCCTCGTCCGGAGCCTCACCATAGGAATGCTGGCGAAGACACGAAACCCTCCGCCGCCCGGCCGCATGACCGAACAGCAGAGGGTTACGAGCACCGATTCCTGCGGAGCCAGCCCCGTGTCGTCGGCTCTGGATCGCCCCGCAAAGCGCGACCCCGGCGGAGCGATTACAAACTTACCACGCCGCCGGCGCCACCGCGCAACTCCACGCCTTGCTTAGACTCGCTGCAGCAGGGTAAAACAATCACGTCTGCGGCCAATCTCTATGGCCGGTTTTGAACTGACCGCGTATGGCCGGTTTTGCGGTGACCACCGAGGCCCAGGTCGCATCCGACAAACACTTCGTATTCCGATTGATGGGAATGACGTGACCGCCACTGCCGTCATGCGGCACCTTCATCTTCGCATGGCAACTCATGTCAATCGAGCTGTGCGCAACGATAAGTTCTTAGCAGAAATGTTCTAGCCGGCATGCTCCCGAGGGGATACACAAAGAAGGCAGAATATATCGCTGTTGCCACGGTCTACACTCGCAGGGTACGTCAACTCGTAATTCATTGAATCTGCGGTCTGCCTAGCCCTACTGATTGACCCCGCTGGCGAGGAAGCCTCCATCGACCGCGAGAACCTGTCCGGTCACAAAGGAAGCGCTATCCGAGGCGAGGAACACGGCGGCTCCGACCAGTTCTTCGGTCTTGCCGAACCGTCCCATTGGAGTGCGTATTAGAAGTTCCCGATCGCGAGGCGTGTCGTGGAGCAGTTTCTCATTGAGCGCTGTGAGAAATACTCCCGGAGCAATCGCATTTACCGTAACGCCCTTCTTCGACCATTCGATGGCAAGTGACCGCGTGAGCGAGGAGACGCCTGATTTGCTGGCGGCATAGGCCGCCACTTCATGGAAAGCGACGAAACTGTTTAGTGAAGCGATATTGATAATTCGTCCATAGCCACGATCTAACATATACCTGCCGAATATCTGGCAGGCGCGCAGCGTCCCCGTCAGGTTGGTATCCAGTATTTTCGCCCACTCCTCCTCAAGCAGAGTCAAGGTCGGAGTGCGCTTGATGATGCCGGCGCAATTGATGAGGATATCGATCTTCCCAAACATTTCAGTTACATTCGTGGCAAGCGCTTCCAGAGATGCACGTTCGCACACATCTGAAACGACTCGCAGAGTCCTACGTCCGATCGCTTCGATTTTTGCCGCAGTGTCGTCGACTTGCTCCTGGTGGCGTGCTGTAGCGATTACATCTGCGCCAGCGGCGGCGAGCCCAAGACTCAGAGCAAGTCCAACGCCGGAGGTACCTCCAGTAACAACCGCGGTTTTGCCTTCAAGGCTAAGTATCTGAGCGATCATGCAGTTCCCAATTCAAAAGTGGGCTGAATTCTCTCATCTATACAAACTCAGTGACAGCCTCGTAAATTCCAGAGGCGCTATCCCTGCAGATTCAGAGTCTGGCCCGATGAGCCCATAGGCCAAGGCTCGGATTTGCGACGAAGAAGACTTTCTCGCCATCGATCTCATTCCAGCCAGACGCGAGTTTGCTGGGATCGTAGCGCTTAAGCATCACTCGCGGATCGCTGTAGTGGAAACCAACCCCGTCAATCTCTTCCTTGGTCATATGTCCAGGGCACCAAGTAATCTTGAACCGCCCTTCGGATGAGCCATGAATTAGATGGGCCGCCGCACTTAAATCGTTTTTTAGTTCGGGGTTGGCCCGTACCGCTTCGAGCGTCGCAGGCGTGCCACGATAGCCGTACTTGCGAATGAGCTTGTCAATGCCTTCATCTTCGCCAAACACTCGCGCGCCCGGAGCCAAAATAATTAGTTCAGCATCGTCGGCCAAAGCCATGCGTGTGCGATAAACAGCTTTGTTGCCGATCCACGTGGAGTGATACTCACTGGGGTCGAGAAAGACAATAGCTTTCTGAATCGGCTCTTCAAGAATTTCGAAGTTTACTTTGAGGCTGAGCTCGGCGGCGTGCATAAAGCATTCTCGATCATCCCCGATGAAGAGACCGCGAACCGCGAGGCTACCGTTCTCTCGACGCCCCACAACCGTGTGCACATAAACAAGGGGAAGATGATTCAGGAAATGCTCCGAGGCATAATTGAACACATTGCGCACGGGGTTGAGCGCCCTGCCCATAATTCGTTCCATGCCGTAAACAGCACCAAGATAATGGCTGCGATTGATCCCCTCGCGGCCTCCTGTGCCTGCCAGGATGTTCTTGGTGTAATTGGCCATACCGACTACTTCGTGTGGGACCACCTGGCCGATGGAGAGGATCAGGTCGAAACCGCCTCTCGATACGAGTTTATTGACCTGCGCGGGCCAGGCATAGTCGAGTTTGCCTTCAGATTGCTCACGAATGAAGTCTGCCGGGACTTCACCAAGCGTCTCGACGTCGGTCCGCCAGTTGTGCACGCGAAACAGATTGCTGGGAATGCCTTCGAACATGCGCACAATTTGATCGGAACGCATTGGCGTGTGGGTGCCAAGAGCCGGTAACACTGCCTGTAGGCGATCGCCATAGTACTCCCATGCGTAGCGGGTTAGCTCGCCCGCCCTCGAATGTTCCCTGCTCTGATCCGGTGGCACTGCCAATACGTGCCTGCGCTCGCCCATTTTGCCAAGAGCGTTCCAGAGTAGCTCTTTCATCTGCTGCCCTGATAGGTCGGTGTCGACGCTCCCCGTCGCACAATACAGACTCATATGATATTCCCCACATCTCTAATCAGAATTGACTCTGCTTTTGCCTTACGACCGCTGGCGTCTCGAAACAGCCAACCGTACGAGCGAGCCGCGGATAATGGCATTTCATTTTTCGAAGAACGAGCTTCAGTCAAAAGCACCTTTTCGCATTCACAGTTGAGGCTTCTCCAACGTGAATCTGCCGACAGGACTTGTTCCTCTTTTGGGCGGAGGTTTCGCACACAACGATCCGCTCAATGCTGACTGGCCTTCCGGCCGAGAAGGTCATTCAGGCTTCTTCTGATCGACTGGACTTCAACCAGAATGTCTCCGCCAGCATCGTAAGGCGAGGACCCCTGGCGATCCGCTCCGCGAATCTGCTCATGCATGGACAACATGCCAAGGAATCTGGATATTGGAACGGAGGACATGATGAATTCCCGATCAGCGTCACCGTCCACCTTGCTGGCAACGTAGGCGATATTCCGGATTCCGATGTCGGACGCGAGCTTTTCAATTTGCGCGGCGGTTTGAAGGCTGCGCTTTCCTGCCTCGACAACCACAATCAATACATCTACCGATTCTGCGGTGGCACGGCCGAGATGCTCTATGCCTGCCTCCATATCAAGGATCACTACTTCATCATTGCCTACCAATAGATGTTTCATTAGGTTGCGGACAAGAGTGTTTTCTGGACAGACACACCCCGAGCCACCCTGATCGACGGTCCCCATGAGCAGCAACGACACGCCCTTATGGTGAACGCAGAACCTCTCCGGCAGATCATCAACCTTTGGGTTAAGGATGAAGAGCGATCCGTATCCTTCACTGGCCCCGGTCCGCTCCTTAGCCAATTTTTTCATCGTTGAGATTGGCTCGATACCCTCAAGCTGTTCAGAGCTGATACCGATCGACGAGGCTAGATTGGCGTCGGGGTCCGCGTCGACCGCCAGAACTCGGTATCCGTCGTCGGCATACGAACGGGCCAGCAGCCCCGCCAATGTTGTCTTCCCGACGCCTCCCTTGCCAGCAATCGCGATTTTCATCTGTCAATCCTTCACGAATAGCGATCGCTAAATTCCAAGGAGGCTGCGCTTCTCCCGAATCACCGCGAACAGTTTCTCGGCGGCAGCATCCGGGTTAGACTCCACGAGGAAATACCCCCCAAAGATGTCCTTCGCGTCCTGGGTCAGCAGTCTGATGACATTCGGAGAACCCATAGCTTGCGGAACAGTACCCAGATGCGTCGGGATTCCGAGCGCTACACTCCACGTCCCGATAGCAACCGCCTTTTCTGACATCGCCTCGGGAGCTGATGCAACCAGCGGCAACTCGTTCAGGTCCACGTCCAGCTTTTTCGCCAAAGCCGTCGCAACCGTCACCGCGCGGCTATTGTCAACGCAAGACCCCATGTGTAGCACCAGCGGCAGAGGGCCCCCAAGACCTGCAGCCGTTCCAATCGCCGTCAAGACAGATTTCAAGCCCTCACCGGCATATTGTTCCGTTGCCTGCTGCGTCATGAGTCCATGTTTGGCGAAGGCACCGGCGCCGCAACCTGTAGCTAGCAACAGGACATTGTCACCAGCGAGCTTCTTCGCAATCCGCACGAAGCTTTCATCCTGTTGCGTACGCGTGTTGTTACAGCCGCAGAAGAGCGCAATACCCTGGATATTGCCGCTGCGGATGTTGTCGACCAGAGGCCTGAGTGGATCCGCTGCGTCGACCTTGGCAAGCGCATCGAGCACTGACTCCGCGCCAAAACCCACTATGGCCGTGGTCTTTCTATCCGGGATGTGAATAGCCCTTGGATCACGATGACCATAGGCCTTGATGGCAATGCGGATGATTTCACGGGCTGCCTCAGCGGCATGCTTTTCGTGAAAGCTCACATGAGTGGCGCCCGTCATCTTATTCTCATCCATCGTGGTAACCACCTGTGTGTGGAAGCAGGCGGCAATCCGCGGGAGTGAAGGCATAATGCATTGAACGTCCACAACCATAACGTCGAGGGCACCCGTCATGATCGCCATTTCCTGCGAAAGATAGTTCGCGGCCAGCGGGATTCCATGGCGAACCATAAGTTCGTTCCCGGTACAGCAGATACCTATAATGTTGATGCCATCCCTGGCCCCAGCTTGGACCGCTTCAGCATTCAGCTGTTTCGCGACGTCGCACACGACCTCGCTTAGCAAAGGGTTGTGGCCAGTCACCGCAACGTTGACGGCATTCGGCTTGATCACGCCCAGATTTGCTGCAGTGACAGCCGGCGTCGGTGTGCCGAACAACGCATCGGACAACTCTGTAGCGAGCGCCATTCCGTCAAAATCGGCCAGAGCAGCCCGGATCCCACCAAGCATGATGTTGCTCGCATCGGCATCGCAGCCAACATGTGTACGAGCCATGGTCTGAGCGATGGTAGCGTCAATGTTATGCGGAACGACCCCCAGAGGTTTAAGCCGTCTGACACGCTTCTCGGAAAGTGTTGCCTTTAGCCAGTTACACGTTTTGTCGTGATCCTGACACTGGAAATCTTCCAATGACACGGTCGCCACGTCCCGAACGATGTCCAGCATCGACCGATTTTCGGTCGAAATCCCCAGCCTGCTGGCAATGGCCACAAGCTTAGCCTCATCGCGGATTTGATAGTCGGGGAGTTCTCCCTTGGAGATTCCCAGTAAGGCGAGCGCAATGTGCCGGCCGTGCTCAGAATGGGCCGCTGCTCCGCCGGCCATCATACGAGCCAATTGACGGGCAACAATAGTGTCCGCGTCGGCCCCGCAAACGCCATATTGCGGCCCCTCTCCGAACGGGTCGATGCGGCAGGGCCCCTTCCAGCAGGTGCGGCAGCAAAGCCCCAGAGTTCCAAAGCCGCATTGGGGCTGTTGAGCCTTGGCCCGGTCAAATACAGTTTCGATCCCTGACGATTTAGCAATCGGCAGAAGTTCCAAAACGCCGGGATCTGACGAAGTCAAAGTGTTCATAAGATTTTCCTCTCCGACTTACAGCGGGATACGCATGTGGCGATGTGATTGAGCCAGTTCACGGGCACGTGCCTCAAGTTGGGCTTGACGATACGCTTTGAGATTGACGAAACGTATTGCATTCGTGGGGCACGCTTCCGCGCAGGCTGATTCGGCCTTTCCATTTCGGGCACGCCAATCCACACAGAGATCGCACTTCTTAGCAACCCCATGTACCGCGATGGCGCCAAATGGGCACATGATCACACACTGTCCACATCCGATGCAGTCTCTTTCCACGATTCGCACTCGGCCATCAGCGCGTGTGCACGCGCCTGTGGGGCAAGCAAAAGTACATGGCGCGTCTTCGCACTGGCGACACTGTATCGGCATGGTCACGCCATCTGCCATCACCACATGATTTCTCGGATAGAGTTGCAGGCCGTCTGAAACCGCGGTGATCAGATCTTCCTTATCAGCATGTGCAACAGCGCAAGCCACCTCGCAACTATGGCACGATAAACAGCGCTCCGGGTTTGCATAAATCACTACGTTCTCTTCTGCCGATTGCACATTTAGCTCCTTTTCTGCGCCATCGCACTCTCAGTTGCAGCCAGTAAATAGCAAAAGATCGCTTTACTGAGCGCGACCGTCCTTCGCCGATCATTCGGCCAAACGCCAGACACTCGGAGGTCTCAGGTCAATTGGTAAATCTTTGCGATGCCTCATACTCTTGTTCGATCTTCGGGTGACGAACGATTGTCAAGCCACCCGAGCCGAGCAGAAAGATCGTTCCCGTTTCCTCACGGGTGATTGAAGCGGTAACAGATTTCGCAGTGTACAGGACCGTCGGATATGAGGAATCCGATAGATCAACAACCTGGTAGTCATGAGAAAGGGCTGCAGATGGCAAGGAGCGACGAACATTCGTCAGAAATGCGGATTGTCCAATCGGCGTGACACGTCCCAAACCTTGGAAACACTCGCTCCCCGTTACAACCGGTGCTTTCGCCGAACGAATGTTCAAGACTGCGATTTTCATATTGTCTCGCGATCGAAGCATGACGAACGAATCGCCCAGGTTTTCCCCGAACTCAAATGGCGCCCGTAGGGACACATTCACTACCTGCACCAACTTGACGCGTGAGAGATCCGTTACGTCAAGAACGGCGATGTGCTGTCCGCCGAACTGCTCGACATAGAGATAGGCACGTCCATTTCCACTGTCAGTATTCAGATAGAATGCGGTACCACTCTGCTGAACAAGTTGCGGAAGATCGGCAGGACGCTCAATCACAATATCCCTCGCGCGGGACGCTATCTGTGCCATTGCTGTGATCGCAACGAGCATACTTACGCACAAACACACTGCAGATGCGCGGAACATACGAAATAGATCTGTATTCATGTCTCTACACCAACCGCGCAAGTATTTCGCTCGTCCACGTCGCTCGTCTAATCAGAAGTTTTTATACCGTATAAGCTCTCTGCCCCACTGAGACACAAGGACCCTGGCATCCTGTCCACAATCATCGAGAGATTACTCGAAAGCAGAGTTATACCGTATAAAAACTTCTGATTTGACTGGATTACTTAACAAGCAGAATAGTTGCTCAATTAGGTGCTAAACGATGTTGTGCAGAGATACGTTCTGTGTTTTCCTGTCGGATTACAGGTCTGGCATAGCAATTCTCGGTATGTGGAAGGCGTTCATCCCGATACAGATGGTCGGTCATCATCTCCCGCGACAGATAGCAATGCTGCTAGCGTCATGGAATTTGAAAACACCCCTTGCACTCACAGTAGACCCGATGGAAGACCACAGCTACATGCAGTTGACAGGTGCCGGCGGCCCACAAACCGAGCTTTTCGTTTCCTGGCGGGTTGCGAACAAGTCCGAACGTCGCACGCTCTGCTGTGCCGAACAGTAGCTGACAACAGGTTAGAAGGGAGAACTCATGGGAGACATCATTGCCATTAGCGATAGCCGGACCGGCCGGACCTATACCCTGCCCATTGAAAACGGGACAATTCGGGCTATGGACCTTCGTCAGTTGAAGACCGGCCCTGACGATTTTGGCCTAATGACATACGATCCTGCCTTCATGAACACAGCTTCGTGTCGCAGCAGCATCAGTTTTATCGACGGCGACAAAGGCATTCTCGAATATCGTGGCTACCCTATTGAAGTGCTGGCTGAAAACTGTAACTTCCTCGAAGTCGCATACCTGCTGCTTTTCGGAAATTTGCCAAATGGTGATGAACTCAAAGGCTGGGTGTATGAGATTACACACCATTCGATGCTGCACGAAAGCACCAAGAAGTTCACAGAAGGTATCCGATACAACGCTCATCCCATGTCGATGCTGGTGAGTACCGTAGCCGCCCTGTCCGCAGTGTATCCGGACGCCAGAGATGTTCAAAGTGCGGATAACCGCCTGTTGCAAATCAAGCGACTGATCGGGAAGATGCCGACGATTGCGGCCATGTCTTACCGCCATAGTGTGGGCTTCCCCTACGTGTACCCGGACAACGATCTCAGCTACACAGAAAACTTCATGAATATGTTGTGGAAGATGGTCGAACCCAAATATGTCGCCCACCCTATGCTGGCGAGGGCACTTGATGTCCTATTCATTCTCCATGCCGACCACGAACAAAATTGCAGCGCCAATGCGATGCGCTCAGTGGGTAGTTCGCTGGCTGACCCATATTTGTCAATCGCCGCTGCTGCGGCAGCACTGTCGGGTCCATTGCACGGCGGGGCCAATGAGGAAGTCATTCGGATGCTGGACGAGATTGGGACGAAAGAGAACGTCTACGACTACATCCGGAGGGTCAAGGATGGGCACGGAAGACTGATGGGCTTCGGGCATCGCATCTATAAGAATTACGATCCTCGCGCCAAGATCATCAAGTGGATCGCCGAACAGGTATTCGAAGTGACGGGGCGCAACTCGAGACTTGATATTGCCATGGAACTTGAGCGAATCGCTCTCGACGACGAGTACTTTGTCAGCCGCCGGCTGTATCCGAATGTGGATTTCTACTCCGGCATCATCTATCAGGCCATGGGCTTCAGGCCCGAGATGTTCACGGTGCTGTTTGCGATTCCGCGGACGGTCGGCTGGTTGGCTCAATGGCAGGAGATGCTCCTCGATCCAGAGCAAAAGATTGCCCGTCCCCGGCAAATCTATACCGGACAGCGGATGCGCGAGTATCTGCCGCTTGAGAAGCGCACACCGGTTCATGCAATGGAGGAAGTGTAGAGCGAGATCGATGTTCATCACCTGCTATTTAGATCACCGGATGCAAGGTACGACAAAAGTGAAAACGAGCGAATTCACGACGCGGATGATTGCAGACGCGCCAAGGAGTAAAGGAACTGCGAGACCCACTGCTACACAGTAGCGCGAGGTTTGCTCAGGGCGAGAACGAAGGAATGAGGAGAAATATGCGGAAAAAGGTAACGGTTGTGGGAGCGGGAAATGTGGGCGCGACGGCAGCGCACTGGATTGCGTCAAAGGAGTTGGCCGATGTCGTGTTGATCGATGTCGTGGAAGGCGTGCCCCAGGGCAAGGGACTAGATCTGCTGGAAGCAATGCCGATTGCAAAGACGGATTGTCACATCATCGGCACGAACGACTACGCGGACACGGCGGATTCCGACCTGGTTGTGATTACGGCGGGACTCGCACGCAAGCCAGGAATGAGCCGTGACGATCTGCTGCAGATCAACTTCAAAATCATGTCCGAGGTCGTCGAGAAGGTCGTTGCGCAATCGCCGGAGTGCACGCTGATCATCGTATCGAATCCTCTGGACGCAATGGCCCAGACGGCATTCCGTAAGGCGGGCTTTAACCGTGAGCGTGTCATCGGCATGGCAGGCGTGCTCGATTCCGCGCGCTTCCGTAGCTTCATCGCAGAAGAACTGCACGTCAGTGTCGAGAACGTAACCGCATTTGTAATGGGCGGGCACGGCGACACTATGGTCCCGCTGGTCAGATATTCCTCCGTGGCAGGGATTCCGATCACGGAATTGATTTCCCAGGAGCGCATCGACGCTATTGTGCAGCGGACGCGAGACGGTGGCGCAGAGATCGTGAAATATCTGAAGTCGGGCAGCGCTTACTATGCGCCTGCGGCGGCAATTACGGAAATGACCGAGGCGATTTTAAAAGACAAGAAGAAGATCCTCTCCTGCGCGGCCTTTCTGGATGGCGAGTACGGCATCAGCGGCTATTACGTCAGCGTACCGTGCAAGCTGGGCAGCCGTGGCATCGAACAGATCATGGAGATTCGACTGACGGCTGAAGAAGACGCGGCGCTGAAGAACAGCGCTGCGGCGGTAAAGAAGCTCTGCTCTGTAATCGGGATGTAGCGATGCGTCTTCTGGCAGCGGCCTGGCTTGGCCGCTTCAGCGGCTGAGCCAGGCCGTCATGGAAGTCAGCATTCCGGGCAAGTCAGTAATCTTCGGCTGCTGAGGATCATGAGCACTTCGCCCGTCAGCTCGGGCGCAGTCCGGCCAGGCCTTACGAGGGAAATATTAGCGAGAAGGAATGTCCGACGTGATCAGACAAACCGGGATGGGGCGCCCACGATGAGTACTGCAGTGGCGCGACCGCGCACGAATCGGGCTCCAGGCTTCTGGCAGTCTACGAATGGCAAGAAGGCCGTGATGGCAGTGACTGGGGCGATCTTATTCCTGTTCGTCGTCGGCCATCTGTTGGGTAATCTGCAGATTTTTGACGGTGCGTCAAGACTGAACGCTTACGGTCGCCTCTTACACAACCTGGGCGAACTGCTCTGGATCGTGCGCGCAGTACTGGTGGTTTGTGTTCTGCTGCACATCGCAACCGCCGCCCAGCTTGCGGTGCGCAATTGGCAGGCGCGTTCGGTGGGCTACCGCAGGAAGAGGTCAATCAACTCCACGTATGCTGCTCGCACCATGTATTGGAGTGGGCCGATCGTAATGGCATTTGTGATTTTCCATCTGCTCGAGTTCACTGCCGGCTATATCCATCCGGGGTCGCGCTTCACCGAAGGGGATGTCTACCACAATGTGGTTGCGGGCTTTCGCGTTTGGTGGGTTTCCGCTTGGTACATCGTCTCTATAACCCTGCTCGGGTTTCATTTGCGGCACGGTATATGGAGCGCCTTCCAGTCGCTTGGGATAAATCACCCGCGGCATACGCCTGTGCTGAAATTGGGGGCGCTGTGGATCGCGGGTCTGATTGTCGTTGGTTATATCTCGATTCCAATCAGTGTTCTGCTGGGGTGGGTGCGATGAGGCTGGATGCAAAGATTCCTGCCGGCCCGATTGATCAGGCCTGGGATACGGCTCGGTTCGAAATGAAACTCGTCAACCCTGCCAATAAGCGGCGGCATACGCTCATTGTAGTTGGATCGGGTCTCGCCGGCGCTTCGGCCGCGGCCACACTCGGTGAACTTGGTTACAACGTTTTTTGCTTCTGCTTTCAGGATTCGCCGCGGCGAGCGCATTCGATCGCAGCCCAGGGCGGCATCAACGCGGCAAAGAACTATCAGAACGATGGCGACAGCATTTACCGTCTCTTCTACGACACGGTAAAGGGAGGAGACTTCCGCTCGCGCGAGGCCAATGTCTACCGACTGGCACAGAACAGCGTGCGCATCATCGACCAATGCGTAGCGCAGGGAGTTCCATTCGCGCGAGAATACGGCGGCTCACTCGAAAACCGCTCATTTGGAGGCGCACAGGTCTCACGCACGTTTTATGCGCGTGGCCAAACAGGACAACAGCTGCTTCTCGGCGCCTATCAGGCGCTCGAACGGCAGGTGGACGCGGGCCAGGTAAAGATGTTTCCGCGTACGGAGATGCTGGACCTCATCGTGATTGACGGTCGGGCGCGCGGCATCGTGGCTCGCAATCTGGTAACAGGCAGATTGACAATACACATTGCCGATGCGGTGATTCTGGCCAGCGGCGGCTACGGCAACGTCTACTATCTATCGACCAATGCCAAAGGTTCTAACGCAACCGCGATCTGGCGAGCACACAAGCGGGGAGCGCTCTTTGCTAATCCTTGCTTCACACAAATTCATCCGACATGTATTCCGGTTTCCGGCGATTATCAGTCAAAGCTGACTCTGATGAGCGAGTCGCTGCGCAATGATGGGCGCATTTGGGTACCGAAGCGGAAAGGCGACGGGCGATCGCCAGATCAGATTCCTGAGGAGGAACGCGACTACTACCTGGAACGGCGGTATCCGAGCTTCGGCAACCTGGTGCCACGCGATGTCGCGTCACGCAACGCGAAGGCGGTCTGTGACGAAGGCCGGGGCGTGGGCACAACCGGACTAGGCGTCTATCTGGACCTCGCCGAGGCGATTACCCGCTTGGGAGTGGGAACGATCCGCGAGCGCTACGGCAATCTCCTCGACATGTATCAGCGCATCACGGATGAGGACCCTTACAAAGTCCCCATGCGTATTTATCCGGCGATTCACTACACGATGGGCGGCCTCTGGGTGGATTACCACCTGCAAAGTACGATTCCCGGACTGTTTGTGCTGGGTGAGGCGAATTTCTCGGACCATGGAGCGAATCGCCTCGGCGCGAGCGCGTTGATGCAAGGGCTTTCCGACGGCTACTTCATCATTCCCTATACTGTTGGCAACTATCTGACGACAGAGAAACCAATGAAGCTCGATGAGTCGCATCCCGAGGCGCAGGCTGCTCTGAAGGGCGCGGGGCAACGGCTCAAAAGGCTCCTGGAGATCAAGGGCAAGCGGACAGTGGACTCGTTCCATCGCGAGCTAGGCAAGATTATGTGGAACGACTGCGGCATGTCGCGCAATGCCACGGGGCTGAACAATGCGATTGGACAGATCTGCGCTCTGCGCGAGGAGTTCTGGCAGAACGTGACCATCCCTGGATCTGGCGACGATCTGAACCAAAGCCTGGAAAGAGCAGGACGCGTGGCCGATTTTCTTGAGCTGGGTGAATTGATTTGTATCGACGCTCTGGAGAGAAACGAATCATGTGGCGGCCATTTCCGAGAGGAATATCAAACAACAGACGGCGAGGCACAGCGTAACGACGAGAACTATAGCTACGTCGCGGCGTGGAGCTATACGGGAGCAGATAGCCGGCCCGAACTGAACCGTGAGCCACTGGCGTTTGCATACGCACATCCTAGCCAGAGGAGCTACAAGTAATGAAACTGACGTTGACAATCTGGCGGCAACGGGACCGAGCGGCAAAGGGTAGGTTTGTCAGCTATCGACTGGACGATGTGAACCCAGAGATGTCGATGCTGGAATGCCTCGATGTGCTGAACGAAAATCTCAGCGAGCGCGGCGAAGAGCCGGTTGCGTTTGAGCATGATTGCCGCGAAGGCATCTGTGGTTCGTGCGGATTCATGATCAGTGGCATAGCGCATGGTCCGCTGCCCGCAACTACGGTGTGTCAGCTGACGATGCGACATTTCAAGGACGGCGACGAATTGGTGCTCGAACCGTGGCGTTCCAAGTCCTTCCCGCTTGTGAAGGATTTGATCGTGGATCGCCGTTCGCTGGACCGCATCGTTCAAGCCGGCGGATACGTGTCGGTATCGACCGGAAATACACCAGACGGAAATGCTCTTCCCATAGGAAAGGATATAGCTGACCGGGCAATGGATGCGGCGGCCTGCATCGGCTGCGGCGCCTGCGTGGCAGCATGCCCGAACGGATCAGCGGCGCTGTTCACGGGAGCGAAGATAGCGCATCTTGGTCTCCTTCCCCAGGGACAACCCGAGCGGGACGAGCGCGCGGTGCGGATGGTGGCGCAGATGAACGCCGAAGGTTTCGGAGGCTGTACGAACATCGGTGAGTGCGTAGCTGTATGCCCCAAACAGATCTCTCCTGAGGTGCTTGCCAGGATGAATCTGGATTATCTGGTGGGCTCCTGGAAGCATCGCCACGGGACTGTCACGGCCATTTCTCCCATAATTGGGTGGGGGCCGGACGAGACCTAAAGCTGCTTCTCAAGGAGCATGACGCTCCGTTCATTGGCGCGCATGTGCTTCGGCTATGTTGCCGATGACAGTTGAACGGTTGAGATCCTTGAGATGGAGATCTTCTTTCGCATGCCAATTACATGTCATTCCGAACGGATTGAGGTTGCGTCTGACCTAATCGCTCTTAACCATACAGATCAGGATCGTGATCGTTGCTCATTTTCGGTCCATAACCAAAGCGAGAATTCGTTTCTGCGGGAGAGGCGCAACCGAAGAGCAGAACGGATCCGAGACACGTACGAAGAGGCCCTCATTCACACAAACCATGGCTACGACAACGAGAGCCTGCTCGGCCAACTGTCGTTCTCGACGCTGGCAGATCTTCAAGCCATTACGATCTTTTCCCATTTCAAAACAGGAGAGGTTCTGTTCGCTGAAAGAGAAACAGTTCCTGCAGTCTTCATCATCCAGAGCGCAAAAGTGAGGGTTTCGATGACTCCGGTGAACCGCCGGAGTTTGACAGTGCAAATTGCCCAACCGGGAAGAATCATTGGATTGGGCTCCGCACTCTCCGGCCAACCTGCCGAGTGGAAGGCTGAGGTCGTCGATCCAGGAAAGATCGCCTGGGTGAACCGTACCGAGTTTCTGGATTTTCTTTCAATCCATGCCGAAGTTTACCCCCTGCTGGTGTCATATCTTAACTACGAATTGACGCTTGTCAGCAGGCGGCTTCGCACTCTTGGCCCCTCATCGTCTGCGTCCGAACGGCTGGCCCGTCAGTTACTTGAGTGGGGCAAGAGCGGTCGACAGACTGAGAATGGGACGCAGATCCGATTACGATCGACGCATGCTGAACTTGCAGAGCTATTAGGTGTCACGCGAGAAACTGTCACGCGAACGCTGGCTAGCTTTAGACAAAAACATCTGGTGGAGTTGGAAGGCCCCGTGCTTACAATTCCAAGCACCGAAGCACTCAAATCTTGTACATAGTCAGGACTGACCGCAGCAAGTCGATGGCTCCGTGTTGCCTACTTACATAGCCTCCGGCAACACTTTGGCTGACGGGATCCCGGAAGAAGAAAGAACTCGTATTTGCTCCCTGCATCACGCACGGGCAGTGCTAATGAGTAGCAAGAGATTCTGCGGCGGCTTGTTGCCAACTAGGAAGCCTCCCGCAACCCCGGGATATTCCTGGCACAACTTCAAATGGCACCATCGCAGTGTGGATCTCTGCGATTTCCTCGTCGCCGGTGCTGCAAGAATTCGAGTTGATTGCGCGCAGACGCGCGACCCTGAAGCCAGATTTTGCACTCTTAATCAAGCAGGCGCACGTCTCATGCCCAGATCGCTGAGCCGATGGGCCCGAAGGCGTGACACTCACGACCGCTGCGGTGGGATCTCTCATTTCGAGAATAGATGATGGAATCGCCTGATCATACACAACCACGTCAGCGGTTGCCAGAAGAGAGGCCGCCCTGAGCGTTAAAAGGTCCGGATCATCGGAGGCCACATCAATGAAGTAGACGCTTCCTGCTTTGGCGACTTTGGCATTCTG
>JAKAJO010000051.1 GCA_021813745.1 Acidobacteriota bacterium | reverse complement strand
AGCACAGCTTTCCCCTCTTCCTCAGAGAATGCGAATGGCGCTTCAATACTCCAAACCCTAAACTGCAACAAACACAACTAAAACAATGGGTTACACGATTCATGGCATGATTATCTGGTACAGCCCCAAATACAAAGAGGTGAGTTCGAGCAGAGTGGTCATGCCCCGGATGGGTCGATCCTCGTGAAAGAAAACGATGCTTCATTTGTACTGGCAATACCGGGAACCCAATGGCGAATTGCAGGGCACGATGCGACCCAGTATGGATCGCGCCTGTTGGCCGAACTCCTACCCGGAAGGAAGTTCCCATTTCCAAAATCGCTCTATGCGGTGGAAGACATTCTGCGCTTCTTCGTCAAAGAAAAGCCTCAAGCCGTCATACTCGATTTCTTCGCCGGGTCAGGCACAACTGCTCACGCAGTTATGCGCCTGAATGAGCAAGATGGCGGCAGTCGTCAGTGCATCTCCGTCACGAACAATGAAGTCGCGGCGGATGAGCAGAAGGCTTTGCGCGAGCAGGGACTACGTCCTGGCGACGCTGACTGGGAGAAGTGGGGTATCTGCGACTACATCACCAAGCCGCGTGTGCAGGCCGCAATTTCAGGCAAGACCCCGGATGGAGGACCAATCAAGGGCGATTACAAGTTCACCGACGAATTCCCGATGGCCGAAGGTTTTGCCGAAAATGCGGAGTTCTTTACTCTGACCTACGAAAGCCCGCTTGCGGTTAACCATAACCTGGCCTTTGCCCGCATTGCTCCACTTCTTTGGTTGCGTGCTGGAAGCATCGGCAAGCGCATCGACAAACTGCCCGCTGAAGGATGGGCCGTGGTAGATGCCTATGGCCTGCTGGTGGATGTGGATGCCGCTACGCCGTTTATCAGGACGGTGAGCAAGGCTAAGAATCTGCGTATTGCCTATATCGTTACCGACGATGACCGCCGATTCCAGGCCATAGCACGACGATTGCCGGATGGTGTCGAGCCTGTACGCCTGTACGAGTCCTACTTAACCAATTTCAGCTTTGTGAATGGGGAATGATGAATGAAGTTCACGCTCAAGGACTATCAAAACGATGCAGTGCGCGGCGCCCTGTCGAATCTTAGAAAGGCGCGTAAGTACTGGCACAACGATGCCGACAAGAGCGCCTTCTCGCTCACCGCTGTCACTGGAGCGGGCAAGACGGTGATGGCCGCTGCCGTGTTCGAGGCGTTGTTTCACGGAGACGACGAATTTGATTTCGATGCGGACCCCGGCGCAGTCGTGATCTGGTTCAGCGACGATCCATCGTTGAATGAGCAGACACGTTTCCGCCTTATGGAGGCCAGCGACCGGCTGAATCATACCGATCTCGTTCCGGTAGAGAACACCTTTGTCCGCGAGAGGTTTGAAGCGAAGAAGGTCTACTTCCTCAATACCCAGAAACTCGGCAAGAATAGCCTGCTGGTGCGTGGATTTGACCCGGCGGAAGCAGACGCAGCCACAGGTCAGCCACGGTTGCTGGATGTGCGTCCTGATGGGCGCTCCTATACGATCTGGGACACCATCCAGAACACGATTGAAGACCCGGATTTAACCCTATATTTGGTGCTGGATGAAGCGCATCGCGGCCTAGGAAACCCCACCGCAGCAGCACGTAAGGAGAAGTCAACCATTGTGCAGAGGCTCATCAATGGCAACAATGGAGTGCCCGGTATTCCAGTAGTATGGGGCATTTCAGCCACTGTGGAACGCTTTAACGAAGCGATGAAAGTCGCGGAGAAGCGTACATCTTTGCCGAATGTGCTGGTAGATTCCGCCAAGGTCCAGGAATCCGGTCTCATCAAAGACACCATCCTCATTGACATCCCGGATGACGTAGGTGATTTTGATACCGTGCTTGTGCGCCGCGCAACGGACAAGCTCAGAGCCTCAACCGAGGCTTGGGAAGAGTATGCCAAGGTGCAAGGGGACTCGCATACGGTTATTCCACTGATGGTGTTGCAGGTTCCAAACACACCAGACCCGGACGAAATTGGCCGTGCGCTGGACACCATCTATCAGCAATGGCCGGACCTGCCCAGCGGCTGTGTCGCGCATGTGTTCGGTGAGCACAGTACCCAGAGGTTCGGCAACCGCAACGTTCCGTACATCTCGCCAGAGCATGTGCAAGATTCGACTTGGGTACGTGTGCTTATCGCCAAGGATGCAATCAGTACGGGATGGGACTGCCCGCGAGCCGAGATCATGATTTCCTTCCGCACAGCCACTGACCGCACTCACATTACCCAGATGCTGGGCCGGATGGTGCGTTCGCCGCTGGCTCGCCGTATTCCTGGCAACGAACGTCTCAACTCAGTGGAATGCCTGTTGCCAAAGTTCCACAAGAAGACGGTTGAAGACGTTGTGCAGGCACTGATGAAGGGGGATGACACGATGCCGCCTTCCGGTGGCCGCATCCTCGTCAATCCTGTGGAGATGAAGCCAAACCCGGCAGCGTCAGACGCCATTTGGGAGGCATTCGAAGCATTGCCGTCTCAAACGCGTCCGCAACGTGGCGCGAAGCCTGCAAAACGCTTGACGGCGCTGGCACATGAGTTGGCTTCCGATGGCATCCTGCCGAATGCTGGCAAGCTGGCCCATGCAGCGATGCACGATGCTTTGGACAAGTTCCAAGAGAGTGAGAAGGCGAAGATAGAGGCCAAACGCAAAGCGGTGCTGACCGTTGACGGCAAGACTGTGGTTGCCGACATGAAAGGCAAGAACAAGAGCTTTGACGAGTTCTGGGAGGATGCGGACATGGCGGTGATCGACGATGCCTACCGCCGCGCCGCACGAATCGTCAGCCCGGATATTTCACCTACCTACACCGACCACCTGGCCTACAAAGTTTCAAACCCCGATGAAGGCGATGAGTTCGAGGAAGCCCTCGTTGAGGCACGGGTATCCATTGCCGCGCTGGGTTTGATGACTGAGATGCAAGCCTATGTTGATGCCGAAGCCGATAAATTGGCAAAGGCTTGGCTTGCCAAATACGAAGGCGACATCAAGAAGCTCAGTGATGACCGGAAGGAAGCCTACCGGCAGATCAAAGAGATGAGCATCGAGCCACAGGATGTGGCTATGGTGAAGCCAGAATCCAAATTCGAGCTTACAAAGGTGCGCGAGAAGGGCGACGAATCGGACCTGCCGACATACAAGAGCCACCTTCTTTGCGATGAGAATGGCAACTACCCGGCGAAGCTGAACGACTGGGAGACGACGGTTGTTGAAACAGAATCCAAGCGCAAAGGCTTTAGCTTCTGGTATCGCAATCCGCAGCAACCGGGGCAATCCTCGCTCGGCGTTGCCTACCTAGACGGCGACAGTTACGAGATCGTTCGCCCAGACTTCATATTCTTCGCCACTGAGGATGATGGGAGTGTCGTTGCTGACCTCGTTGACGCTCACGGCACTTTCCTAGCGGACGCGCTTCCGAAGTTGCAGGGTCTGGCGGTATATGCAGAAGCGCACGCGGATGCCTATCGGCGGATCGAATCAGTTGCGGAGGTAAAGAAGGGAAAACTGCGTGTCTTGGACTTGATGCGCCAAGATGTGCGCAAGGCAATCGCAAGTGCCACGGATGCCGCGAGCTTGTACGTTGGTCAGTTGGCCAGCGATTACGAATAGGCAAATGTCAGACATAGTTTCTGGAGCATTCGCCATTTGAGTGATTTTTTTGCAGGCAGGGAAGATAAGCCTCCTGCTGCCAGCAGATAGCCTCCTGAAAAGGGTCTATAGCCCATACTATAGACCCTCTTGGCCCGTCACGCTGCGCTGGTATGTGCCGGGTTTCGTGTGCGCCCTGGGCGTCTCCAGCAACGCGGAGGGTTGCTGTTTGCGCCGTAGAGACGGTGTAGTTCCTTCCGTGCGTCTTTGGCTGCCTTTCTCATTGCCTCTGTTGTGTCAGGCGCGTAGATCAGTCGGGCCAGATATTCGTTGAAGCGCTTGAATTGATTTGGGGTCATTTTGTTTTCCTCACGCAGCCATCGGCGTCTGAAGCGTGAATAGCTCTTCCAGCGTGTGGCCTTTCTTCAGCTTGCCCAGCAGCGCGCCCTTGTCCATGCCCAGCTCTTTGGCCCAATCTGCCAAAACTTTTCTTTGTCCATCGAATTCAAGGTAATGGCTATTGCGTTTGTTTCTGTCCTGTTCGTTTCTGGAAGCCCAGCGGCAATTCCCCGGTTCATAATTGCCGTCGTTGTCGATGCGGTGAATACTGTACCCCTGCGGGCGCAGCTTCATGTCCCGCAGGAACGCGGCAAAGCTGTCCCTCCACTCTGAGCAGATCGTGATGCCCCTGCCACCGTAGTCTGGGAATTTCGGGTTATTAGGGTTGAAGCAACGCTTCTTGATGTTTCTCCAGGTGTTGTACTCTGGGCTTTGCAGGCCGCGCTTGGCATGGCCGTGCTTAAGGCTGTGCGCGCGTGTTGCATTTCTATTCTCCGTATTCATATCAATCGATCCTTAAAATGAAATAGCTCCGCCTGAGCGGAGCCGTTTTCTGCAAAGTGTGCAGTTAGTTGCTACTTCTCAAACTGCCCTGAGATACACGTCACTCAGGTAGCGGTTCCACATTCCTCGAAACTCAGGACCAGCTCTCAGCGCATACTCTTCTGGAGGAATCCCCAATGGACTGGCGTCTTTTAGAACCGCTTCCAGTGAAACTACTTCCAGAACGTCTCTGAGTTTCTGGGCAGTCCACTTGTCATCGCCAGTCATTCGTCGCAGATACCATGCCCACTCTGCCAGCGTGCCTACTGCCCCGTGACGCGGTGCGCCTGTCTCTGGGTCGCATGAGCAGCTATAGTGAATCACCTTTGCGGTTCTCTTGTTGGCGGCTTGTACGTCGAGTGGTGCCCAGCGGCAGTTCTCTGGCGTATAGCCTCCAAAGGGATTGATTCTGTCGAGTGTATGGCCTACTGGCCGTGTTCTCATATCCGCTAGGAATTGTTTGAACGACTCCCAGCGCGGATCGAAATTCACGTCTTTATAGTCTTGGTCGTATTTGCATCGGGCTTTGGCAGCCCTCCAGCTTTTGTACTCTGGCGATAAATTCCCGCGTCTTGCGTGACCGTGTGCAGTTGTCTGCTGGCACCGGCATTTAACCCTGCCTGCTTTCAGGCGTGAGCCGGGAGCCTCAAATACTCGCCCGCATTCACAGTGGCATCTCCAATAGCGTGATCTATCTCCCTTACCTGTAACCTGAATTGTGCCGTACCGCTCACCATCCAAGCGCAGGATTGCTTTCCTCATTCTGTAATTGCCTCTCTAAAGTTGTTTGAAACAGCGTTGTATGTTTGGACTATGTTGGTGCATTGGAGAAGGCATGACACGCTTTCGGCAGTCGGCTGTCACAGCAATGCGAAATTACTCAAATATGCGTGGTTTTTGAGGAATCGAATCAAGTCGCTTGGAACACGTGTTGATTGAAGCCTCGTTAGAAAAGGCAGCCTTACGCCGCCTGTGCAAGCCGCGCCCATGTATCCACGATGTAAGCGTCCACTTCGCTCTCAAGCCAAACGGTGCATTTGGGGGACAGCTTGCGGGGCTTGGGAAAATCGTCGTGGGTCGCAACCATGCGCCAGATGGTGGCCTTTGACAGGCTCAATTTATGGCAAACCTCTTTAAGTCGGATGTATCTCATAGTCTTCCTAACGGTATATCCGGGCAAAATAAAAACCCGCATCGCTGCGGGCATTTGCCAAGCATTTACTTTAATACCTTAGTGCAAAAACCTGTCATAAAACGCGATTATGTTGCTGATTTGAAACGCTTTTTTGTCCTTGAAAGACGCAGCATTGATGCATTCTCTGTGATGCCGAGGGTCTTTGCGATCTGCTTATGCGTCTTACCTTTCGCCCTCATTTGGACGATGCGAGCCGCCAGTCGGTCATTGTACTTGACGTACCCGGTACGCTGACCCGTGTCCAGGATGGGCAGACAGTCGAACTCAGTTTCGTGAAAGTCGGGGTTGTCCGTGCTCAAGCCTGCGTTCTTTCTGGAATCCCAGACCCGCTTTGCCCTAGCGCGGATGACTTGCCGCGCCCACGCTGGATAATTCACAACGGTGATGCGTCCCTGAATCAGAACGTCAGTAATCGCGTCGCAACCCGCCTCTGCGGCCTCTTGGTCGCCGTGGGTGATTTTCAGGGCAAGTGCTTGCGTCAGTTCTAACAGAGTTGACCAGTCGCTCGACCCATACGCCGCGTGCAGTCTTTCAGTGATTCCCAACAGTTCCCCCGGTCGTGCGTTGCAGAAACAAGAAAGGCAGCGCCAATAGAACGCTGCCTTGTTGCTACAAACTATACAGGCTCAGTCTGCGGCTATGGTCTGTGCTTGCGGCTTGGCAAGGGAATCGAAAATATCAGCCCATGCCTGCATCATCTGAATGCGCTGAGGAAGGTAGGCTGCATGGTTGTATGCTGCGGCCACCTTGTTACGCTTCTGGTGCGCCAATTGTGCTTCGATGTACTTCTCTTCCCACCCTGCCTCATGCAATATAGTGGACGCTAGACCGCGAAATCCGTGCCCGGTCATTAGAGTTTCTTTGCCCTTGCCTCTGAATCCCATACGCGCCAGTGCATGAAGAATCGTTCCGGTGCTCATGTGCTTTGCCTTGCCGATCCCATTGAAGACGTAAGCGCCTTTGCCGGTCAGTTCCCGCACGGTTTTGAGAATATCTACTGCTTGATTTGACAGAGGAACAATGTGCGGAGAATCCATCTTCATTCTCTCGGCTGGAATGTCCCAGCGCGGGGAATCGCCGTCTAGCGAGAACTCTTCCCATCTGGCCCCTACCAGTTCGCCAGTTCTGACGAACGTGTACGCCATCAGCTTGATTGCTTGACGGGTCTGGAATCCACTGTAGCTTTCAACTGCGGCCATGAGGGCCGGTACGCCTTTGGCGTCCACGCGGGCGTGGTTCTGCTTCTTGACGGGCTTCAACACGTCAGACGAGCTAATGTCCTTTGCAGGGTTCCGTGTCGCCATCCCATGCGCAATCGCGTAACGGAATACCTGCCCAATTGTCACCATAGAACGGCGGGCCAGTTCGTGCGCTCCTTTGGCGTCTTTCGCTTTCGCTACTGCGACCACGTCCGGGGCTTCGATCTCTCGAATAGGTCTGCCGCCGATGGCAGGGAGAATATCTTTTTTGAGGCGAGATTCCATCTGCTTCACATAGCGCGGTGCCTTGTCAGCTTTCCAATGGGCCAGCCATAGCTTGCACACATCACCGAACGTCGTGCCCACCTCTGTGCGCTTCTTCTGCTGCTTCTCCGCTGCGGGATTGACACCTGCTGCCAGCTTGCTGCGGGCTTCCTTGAGGGCTTCCCGTGCCTCTGCCAGCGTCACATCGGGATAGGTGCCGATGGAAAGCAGGCGCTGCCTGCGCTCGAATCGGTATCCGTAATGCCAGAGTTTCGTGCCGTTCGGTTGGATTTGAATGTACAGCCCATGCCCATCGCTCATCCGGTACATCTTGGCTGCGGGTTTTGCTTTGCGCACTTCCGTATCTGTGAGATTCACTGGCGTTTGCCCTCCCTTTGCTGGTAATGAAAAAGGAATCGTAGCACTATTACCAGCAAAATTACCAGCAGAGATATGGCGCTTCTACGAGACGATTGGAGACAATGTGTGTCGATAAGTCTATGTTAAATAGATAGATATAGGAGGAATGATTGACCACATGATTCGCTGTGATTCATTAGTACGGCCTCTACCTGAGGAGCCAATTCTTTTCAACGACTTACGTCCCCTACCAACTCCTCGATGACCCTCAAAAATGCCCGACTGTGGGGACTTTTGTGGGTACTCCCCCTCAAAATCCTGCGTAAAACCAAGCGATTTTGAGCAATCGCGCGCGCCGTTTTTCGGTGCAATTGCGAGCTCCATCGGCTCCGGTGCGTGACCGTTGTTGAGCGTCTTGCCGCCGTTCTGCGGCGACTGTGGGGACTTTTGTGGGTACCCCTGCTGTGACTCATTCTGAGCGCTCGACTTACGGACAATTGCTTCGAGCGCGCTTCGCTTGGCTTCCATCCGAATGTGGCTGTAATGCTTCAGCATCTGCTTCGAAACGTGGCCGGCGATGTCCATGATCGTCTGGTCGCCCGCGCCGCTCTCGGCAAGCTCGGTGATGAGCGTGTGGCGGTTGTTGTGGCGCCGATGCACCTCTGGCAGCGGCGCTTCCACCCATTCGATTATCTTCGCCGCGCCGTCGATCAGAGTTTTCGCCTTTGACGCATCAATCGGCGTGCCGTTTCGCAATTTAGCGAATCCTTCGTGGACAAGGCTGTTTCTTGCCTCCTTCAGTTCCTTGCAAGTGATCCAGATCTCTTGATCGGATTTGAGAGATTTCTTGGCACTGATGGACAGCAGGGTGTCGTATTGCTCCTCGACAGAAGGGTCCTTGAGCCAGTTACCTCGCTTCATGATCCACTTCCATCAAAGTCATCCGCACTGAATTCAAACGCGATGACATTGACTCGCGCAACGCGGTGGCTGTCATATAAGCAACTATCGCTGAAGATGGGGTCTTTGGTTTTGAACAGCCATTCGGAAGTCAACTCGTGTACAGTGCCCGTCGGTTCGGACGATCCGCGTATCTCCATGCGGTAGGAATCACGAGGCCAGCGTGTGGCAATCCCGGCTCGGAGATTTTCCCTCACACTCCGATCTGTTCGTCATCAGTGATGAACAGATCAAATGGTAAGAAAATTTGGAATCGGGCGATCATCGAAGTCTCCATTCGTCGACGAGGAATGAGCAACTTAGCGCACCGTCATCGTACGTCAAGATGAACGCTTCAGGAGCGACGGTAACCTCGATTTCCCGGCAAATGGAGATCTTGCGGCGATCTAACAGGTCGCCGCAAGCGCTTGCCGCTCCCCCCGCTCCGCTTCCGGCAGGATCGCGGCCATAATGGTAGCTGAAACGTGCTGGATCGCCTCCAGGCTATCGGTCAACATCTCAGCATTCCCATCGGAGAGCGTGATGTAATGGGCAGACGTGACGCCGACCTGCAAGCCGACTGCCTGGCCGACCATGAAAGCCACGGCCTCGGCCTCCAGTTCACGGATCGTTCTGGTTGTGGCGGCCCGGCGATTGCCGCGGTGCGGGAGCTCATGGCGCGCCTCATGGATGAGCGTGACGAGTTCCTCGGCTGGCGACTGGCCGGGGAGAAGTGCCATCCGTCCGGCATAGCTGACGCCCTGAACTGGAGCGATGGCCTCGTTATACTCGGTCTTGATACCTTGGCGAGCCATGCTGCCACCAGTCATTCCCGCTGCCATCAATGCGGTCTTCGCCGCAACCGGCAAGCGCATTCGCACCTTGCCGCTCAAACACCGCGGATTTGCATTCGCGTAAGACACAACAAAGGAGAAGCAATGCAACAGCGTATTCTCGGACAAAAACTCGAGGTCTCTGCAATTGGCCTCGGCTGCATGAGTATGAGTTCGGGTTACGGCCCGCCAGCCGACAAGGGCGAGATGATCAAGATGATTCGTGCGGCCCATGACCGTGGCGTGACGCACTTCGACACCGCCGAAGCCTATGGACCCTTTGCAAACGAAGAGCTGGTGGGCGAAGCGTTGCAGCCGATCCGTGACAAGGTGACGATTGCCACCAAGTTTGGCTTCGACATCGACCTTGAAACCGGCAAGCGCGGTTCTGGAACCAACAGCAGGCCCGAGCATATCAAGGCTGTGGCGGATGCCTGCCTGAAGCGCTTGCGGATCGAAGCCATCGATCTTTTCTATCAGCATCGCGTGGATCCAGACGTGCCGATTGAAGACGTGGCGGGAGCGGTGAAGGGGTTGATCGCAGAGGGAAAGGTCAAGCACTTTGGCATGTCGGAGGCAGCTGTTCAAACCATCCGCCGCGCACATGCAGTGCAGCCTGTCACTGCAGTGCAGAGCGAATATTCGCTCTACTACCGCGGTCCTGAAGCTGAGCTTCTTCCAGCGTTGGAGGAGCTTGGAATCGGATTCGTGCCGTTCAGCCCGCTCGGTGCCGGGTTCCTCACGGGCAAGATTGACGAGAACACGAAATTCGATCCAACCGATTTCAGGAACATCGTGCCGCGCTTCTCGCCCGAGGCGCGCAAGGCGAATATGGCTCTTGTCGACCTGGTCAAGGCCGTCGCGGAGCGCAAAGGTGCGACGCCGGCGCAAGTTGCGCTCGCGTGGCTGCTGGCGCAGAAGCCATGGATCGTGCCGATCCCAGGAACTACCAAGCTTCATCGACTTGAGGAAAATCTCGGCGCGGTGAACGTCGTGCTGACCCAGGACGACCTCAAGGAGATCGACGAAGGTTCTTCCAGAATGAAGCTCGAAGGAGCACGCCTTCCAGAAGCTGCACTGAAGATGACGGGACGTTGAGTGCTCTTTTGGCGTGGGAGCAGGAAGGGACACCATGAGGACTCTCGCAACGCTTGAGGTTTCGCTCCGCTTACATCCGTCCAGGTTGCAGAGCCACACCGCTAATGATCAAGGCGCCTACGAATCATGCGGAGTGGCTCGCAACCGTCGCGGCAGGCGCCGTCTGAGCACTTTACCGGCAGCGTGCGCGTCGATCCGCTGTTCTAGGCGACAGCTTCCGCGCGCGCGTCCGGCTCTCTCATTACGTTCGAGCCCGGCGTGCGCACCGCGTGGCATACTCACCCGCTCGGTCAAATCCTGATCGTGACGGCGGAGACGGGACAAGTGCAGCGCTGGGGAGATCCGGTTCCGGAAATCTATCGGGGATACTTACTGTTCGCCCTTGCCGGGCCGCAGCATCAAATCGCGAATCGCCTCGCGCGGATCTTTGCCTGCGTCCAGAATGAGCTCCATTTGTTCTGTGATAGGCATCTCAATGCCATGCAGACGCGCAAGGCCTAGCGCAGCGCGCGTCGTTCGCACGCCTTCCGCCACCTTGCCGCCCAGGCTTTCCAGAATCTCTGGTAGCTTGCGGCCCTGGCCCAGAGCCTGGCCCACCGTGCGATTTCGCGAGAGGGATCCCGTGCAGGTGAGCACCAGATCGCCAACGCCTGACAGGCCCGCGAGCGTTTCGCGTCGACCACCGCATGCCACCGCAAGCCGCGTGATCTCGGCAATCCCGCGTGTGATGAGCCCCGCGGCCGAGTTGTACCCCAGTCCCATCCCTGCGGCGACGCCCGCTGCAATGGCGATGACATTCTTGAGCGCACCGCCCAGTTCGACGCCGATCACATCGGTCGTGGTGTAAAGGCGCAGTGACTCGGATGAAAAATCCTTTTGGATACGCTCCGCGACGGACTGATCGGAAAATGCGATCACCACTGCCGTCGGCTGGCCTTGCGCTACCTCCACCGCAAATGTGGGACCACTGAAGGCTCCAATCGGCAGCACAAGACCCGCGGGCTCCAAGACCGCCGAGATCACCTGTGTCATTCGGAAGTGTGTCCGGTCCTCAACCCCCTTGGTCGCGCTCACCACAATCTGTCCTTCGCGCAGATGGGGCGCCAGCCTGGCGATCGTAGTTCGTAAAAACTCCGAAGGAATCACCGAGACCAGAATCTCCGCTGAGCGGATCGCCGCCGGCTCCGACGTAGTTTGAATGTCCATGGGTATCGAGAAGCCTGGAAGAAATCGAATGTTTTCTCCTGCCGCGCGAATTTCGTGTGCTTCGTCCTCACTATGCGACCACAGCGTCACTTCGTTACCACCACGGCGATGCAAGGAAAGCGCAATGGCGGTTCCCCACGCTCCTGATCCAAGAACTGCAATGCGACTCATGCTGGCTTCCCCTCGTGCGCGCGTGCTCCCAACCTGCTTTCACTTCCGTTCAGGAGTCTGCGAATGTTCTGATGATGTTTCAGAATAATGAGCAACGCGACGACGAATTGCACGATGACAAAGAATTTGGGGCGATCACCATGCACCAGCAGCCACGCAAAGGGAGGGAAGCTCGCTGCGCCAAGAATGGAGGCAAGTGAAACATACCGGCTGAGGTAAAGCACGATGAAGAACACACTGATGGATGCAAGAGCAGCCAGCGGCGCGGCAACAAGAAAGACACCAAAACCTGTCGCAACACCCTTGCCGCCTCGAAATCGCAACCACAGTGGAAACATATGTCCCACCACGGCGCAGAGTGCAGCCAGCGCTTCCACATTGCGCAGCGGAGAACAGCCCATGAGAAGCGGCCCAGCCAAAGTCCCGAGCCAGACTGCCGCGCACCCCTTGAGCATATCCAGGAAGAATGTTGCCGCTCCTAGCCCTTTCCCTCCAGACCGCAGAACGTTCGTTGCTCCGATGTTTCCGCTACCAACCGTGCGTATGTCCTCTTTGCGCACAAACCGTACGAGAAGATAGCCGGTCGGAATCGACCCAAGAAGATAAGAGGCCCCGATGATGAGAAGACTTGCACCGGACATGACGAGTGAGAGTGTAGCAGGTGAACCCTTTGGAACCAATCTTCATACCGCCTGCATCGAGCCGCATTAGAAGTCACAGATACTCCCGGCGCACGACGATGCCGCGAGGTGTATACTTCGTATCTCCCCCGGGCCAGACTCCACGGCAACAATTCAAACGAGGTTCCAAACCATGCCCAGTTATCTTGTGCAGGCCTCTTACAGTACAGACGCGCTGCGGTTGCTCATCAAGAGGCCCGAAGACCGAACCGATGTTGTACGCAAGGCGGTGGAAAAACTTGGCGGTAAGCTGGTAGGTCTTTGGTTGTCCTTCGGCGATCAGGATGTGGTAGCCATTATCGAGATGCCAAACAATGTCAGCGCGGCGGGTCTCGCGCTTGCCATTGGCGCGGGCGGCGCGCTCAAATCCACCAAAACCACGCCACTGCTTACGATTGACGAAGGCCTCGCCGCACTCAAGAAGGCGGCTACCTCTGGCTACAGTGCCATCACCGGCAGGCGCTGATACCCTAGTCCCGAATCCGCATCTTCGCGTACCCGCGCATCAAGAGTTAATCCACCATCACATCGCCAGGAAGAATTGGGCGCGTGCGGTACAGCTTTCCGCGATACGATAACCAGCCCATAAAGGCCAGTACAGCGATATACACCGCGAGCTTAATGACGTCATCTTCATGTCCGCGCGGCAGCGCCTTCCACAGAATCAGTAACACAGACTGCGCGGCTGTCACGGCCCATACCGTTCCGTAAAAATAACGACGCTCCACACCTTCACCCTTGGTTCGGGGCCCTACGCGCGGCAACTTGCCGAAGGCTCCCAGAGTCAGGATCGTGATGCAGATTGGCAGATAGGCATAGTGATAAAGCTGTTTCATCATCCACGTGCCAGTCGCAACGGCAATCAGCAGACCAGCCAGGTTCAACAAAGCAAAATTCACCGCGGCATTCCAGGCGAATGTATAACAGACCCGCCGATAGAGCGGATTCGGCTTGTCCTCATCAAAGCGAAGGATGTAGGGCTTGTGCTCCACCCCGGGCAGCTGTGCCCACAATCCGGCGATGCCCGTGCCAATCAGCACCACGGCCAGCCATGCCGAATTGGCCCGGCTGAACCCATGCGCGAAAAGTGAAAACGTCAGCGGTCCCGGCGCCAGAAAAAACACCCAGATCCAGATGGGCCAGTGCGCGAGTCTGTAATAACCCTTGTTGCGCTCGCGAATCTTTCGTTCGCTGGCATATTCCACTTTCCCTGCGTAAGCCATTGGCCAGAGTGTTGCAAACCCACCGTGGGCGAGTCAATTGGCTTCTTGCGGCTCTCGTGCCCTGTGGCCCGCCTTCGCGATGAGTCTGGGCAGGGAAGCCGCCCTATGCGCATCCCGTCGCACTGCATGCATTGTTGGGCCAAACCTGCTGAGATTTGGACCGCAATGAGTTCCAGTTGAGGCGATTGCACCCATTTACACTGGAGAAGTATGGCAGAAGAAAAGGAATTACGGTACGACCCTGCGGTTCTCGAAAGCAAATGGCAGGAGCGCTGGACCGCGGATCCAGCCTTGTATGCGGCTGAGCCTGAGCAGTGCGGCAAGCCCAAGTATTACGTTCTTGAGATGCTGCCCTATCCGAGTGGCCAGCTGCACATGGGGCATGTGCGCAACTACTCAATCGGCGATGCGTTGGCGCGACACATGTGGATGCGCGGCTTCAACGTTCTGCACCCCATGGGCTGGGATGCGTTCGGGCTGCCTGCCGAGAATGCCGCGCTCAAGAACAACACGCCTCCACGCCAGTGGACGCTGGCCAACATCGCCGCAATGAAACGGCAAATGCAGCGCCTCGGCCTTGGATATGACTGGGCTACGGAGGTCACCACCTGCCTCCCGGAGTACTACCGTTGGAACCAATGGTTCTTTCTGCGTATGTACGAAAAGAATCTCGCCTATCGCAAGAAGAGCAAGGTCAACTGGTGTCCGGACTGCGCCACGGTCCTGGCCAATGAACAGGTCATCGACGGACGTTGCTGGCGGCATGAGGACACTCTGGTGCAGCAGCGCGAGCTTGTCCAATGGTTCTTTCGCATCACTGCCTACGCCAACGAATTGCTTGAGGGGCTCGACAAGCTCGACGGCTGGCCGGACAAGGTGCGCACCATGCAGCGCAACTGGATCGGCCGCAGCGAAGGCACCGAAGTCGATTTTGCTCTGGAAGGCGACGACGAGAAAATTCGCGTATTCACCACGCGTGTAGACACCATTTTTGGCGCCACCAGCGTTCAACTCGCCCCCGAACATCCCCTCGTCAGCCGTTTTGCAGCCGCGGATCCGGTCCTCAAGGCGCAGGTCGATCACCTCATTGACGAACAAACACGCGCACGCGAAGCCGGAGATGTGGGAGCGATCGAGAAGCACGGTGTGGACACGGGACGCTATGCGCTCAATCCCTACAACGGAGAGCGCGTGCCCATCTGGGTGGCAAACTACATCCTGATGGACTACGGTACGGGCGCCATCATGAGCGTGCCCGCCCATGACGAGCGAGACTTTGAATTCGCCAATAAGTATGGGATCGAGATTCGTCGAGTCATCGCTCCGGAAGACTCCGTACAGGAAGCGCCGGCTCTGCCATTCACCTCTGAATCCGGTATCCTCATCAACTCCGGCTCTTACAACGGCCTGACTTGCGAACAGGCTCAGAAGCAATTGCAACAGGTAGCCGCGCGCAATAAATTCGGCAAAGCGACGGTGACATACCGTTTGAAAGACTGGGGCGTCAGCCGCCAGCGCTACTGGGGCACGCCCATCCCTATGATTCATTGCGAACGGGACGGGCTTGTTCCCGTACCGGATGATCAGCTCCCCGTCCTATTGCCTGACCAGGTCGAAATTACGCAGCAGGGAGGCTCACCCCTAAGTCGGGTTCCGGCTTTCGTCAACGTCACATGTCCCAAATGCAGCGGACCCGCGCGTCGTGAAACCGACACCATGGATACCTTTGTCGATTCGAGCTGGTACTTCTACCGCTACGCCGACGCAAAGAACTCCAATGCTCCCTTTAATCCCAATGCAGCCAGCTACTGGTTTCCCATTGACCAGTACATCGGCGGCGTCGAGCACGCTATTCTGCACCTGATCTACTCGCGGTTCTGGACCAAAGTCATGCGCGACCTGGGCCTCGTCCAGAATGACGAGCCGGCCGCGCGCCTCTTCACGCAAGGCATGGTCATCAAAGACGGCGCCAAGATGTCGAAGTCCAAGGGCAACGTCGTCTCCCCTGACGATATGGTGGTCCGCTATGGTGCTGATGCCACGCGCATGTATGCCCTCTTTGCTGCTCCACCGGATCGCGATCTGGACTGGCAGGAAGATGGTGTTGCCGGCGTAAGCCGCTTTCTGGGCCGTGTCTTCCGCCTCGTCATGCGCTATGCGCCGCAGGCGCGTGCCGGCCGTACCGCGCAACCTGTCGCCCCGACAGGAGTCTCGCTCAAGCTTTTGCGCAAGCTACATCAAACCACTGCCAAGATCACGCTGGATTTTGCCGGCCGCTGGCACTTTAACACCTGTGTCGCTGCCATCATGGAATTTGTCAATGACATGCAGGCTGCAGATGCACAGCTCTCCGCAGGTGAGGTGCCCGCGCACACAATGAATGAACTGCTGCGTACGCTCGTCCTGCTAATGGCGCCCTTCGCGCCCTTCCTGACGTCAGAGCTGTGGGAGGAATTGGGTGAGACCGGCGCAGTCCTGCGTGCCGCATGGCCCCAGAGCGATCCTCAGCTTGCCCGCGAGGATGAGCTCGAGATTCCAGTGCAAATCAACGGCAAGCTGGTCACCGTAATCCGGATTGCCGTCGATGCGGATCGCGCAGTGATGGAGGCGGTTGCGTTACGCGACGAAAAGCTCCAGGCAAAGATTGCGGGCAGATCGGTTGCCAAAATCATCGTGGTGCCCGGTAAAACAGTGAATGTGGTGGTGAAGTAGGATGCCACCCGTCCGCGGGACACAGAACCTGGTGGATCAGATGGGATGGGTTTTCAGGCGCCCCGTCCTCACGGCTCTGGAAGTTGCATGGCGCTGGACCTTCGGTGTTCCGTTTCTCGTCGTGTGCTGGCTGCAGGCACAGCGGATTCTCCGCCAGATTCCGCTCGCTCAAACCGGCTTCAACAATATCGACGCCCAGAATCCATGGGTCGCTGCCGTGCAATTCGTTGGCGTTTGGCAGCACTATAAGAGTGCCGTTGCTGCCTTGCTCCTGTGGCTGCTCCCGGTCGCAGCGCTTGCCTGGGCCCTGGCCTCAGCCGCGGGACGTGCGCTGGTGCTGGCGCGCCTGGAGCACGGCGTAAAATCCAGGCCGCTTGCTCTACTCCTTCTCCAGATCCTCTGGATTGCGCTGCTCGGTGCCACCTTCTGGACCTGGTTCCGCTGCATCCAATGGGTCGCCGCGACGCACATCACCCCTAACGGCGAAGCGGACCTCGTGGGATATTCCATGTGGGCGATCTTTCTTTCGCTCGGATTCTTCAGCCTCTGGGCGCTCATCAATTGGCCCGTCACCGTCGCCCCGCTGCTCATGGTTCTTGAAGACCTCACCCCATGGCAGGCCCTTCAGCAGAGCTTTTCACTGGGCAGAACCTTCACCAGTAAGCTGATGGAGATCAACCTGGTGATGGGCATCGTCAAGCTGATGCTCATTGTCCTGGCGATGGTCTTCTCCGCGGCTCCGCTGCCTTTCAGCGATCAGCTTGGGACGCAGGCGCTGCACAATGTGGTCGCTGGCGCAATCCTCTTCTACCTCGTCGCGAACGACTATTTTCAGGTTGTGCGCCTCAAGAGCTTCATCGAATTCTGGCGTACCTATCGGGGCGCGGCCAGGACATGAATCTCAATCAAGCGACTTGCGCTGAATCAACTGTTGCGCTTCATTCCTGTAGGCCATGCTCAATGTCCCCTTTGCCTCGGCTAACGGCAGCAACATCGGATAAAACTGTACAAAAGTCGTATCGACCGCTCCGTGCGCGGCATGACAGCTATAACAGGGTGCACTTTGCCCGAGGAGTTTACCATCCTTCGTTGGTGAGTCGAATTGGAAAAACGCCCACTTTCCTGGGAACCTCGCCTCATCCTTCACGTGAACTTCCATCCCCACCATCGAGTTGCTTTGGTAGTGTCCGAGCTGGTTGATCGAACCTTTGCTTTGGGCCTTGCGCACTTCGAGAACCAGCATCGTTTTGTCAGGCCATGTGCCGGTCGTCAGAAAGCTTCGATAAGACGCAGGATCCACAAAAACATTGTCAAACATCGACATGGAGCCGTCGCCTGACTTCGCCGAATAGCTCATGTCCAGGCCGGACGTCAGATAAATCCACTCCCGGTACCTGCTCGGTGGCTTTAAGTCGCCCTGGTCCGTGTAGCTGGGCGCCTCCGTATCCTGGCCCTTCACCGCACCACCGGATGCAATCAAAGTCACACCCATCACGGCGCATGCCGCCGCCACGGCTGCCGCCATCAGCTTAAAGTGCTGAATCAACATCATGAGCTCCACCCACTCGATACGCCGCAGGCGAAGAGAAGTTCAATTCAAAGCGTAGGAATGGGCGGTCATGCCCCGCGAATCAAAACAGCTTGAATCGAATCACAAGATACTTCTTCGGATTCGTACGCATCCCCTCAATCAGCTGATGCGCCTGGTCGAGCGTTGCGTCGGCATGATCATAGAGTGCGCGATTCTGCACCAGTTGGCCCAGCGTTCCCTTGCCCTGGTCCACATTCTTCAAAATGTTGTCGAGTCGGGTCACTGAGTCATCCAGCTTCTGCGCAAACTCCGGATCCTTCGCCAGCTTGCCAATTGAGCCTTTGCCGGCATTGATCTCGGCCGTAAGTTGATTCACATTGTTCACGGCGGCATTCAGGTTGTTGTAGAGCGAGTCATCTTTCAGAAATTTGCCCGCGCTGCCCTGGCCTTGATCCAGTGATGTCGCCACCTGGTTCAGGTGATTCAGCGTCGAGTTCGCATTCGCATAAAGCGTCTCGTCGGTCACCATTTTGCCCAGAGTCCCATGCCCCTGGCTCACCGCGTCTGTAATCTTTTGCAGGTTGTCTGCAATGCGCGAGACCTTTGCGTAGAATGCCGGATCATTGATCAGCGCGCCAATCGTGCCGCGCTTTGAGTTCAGCGCGTCGCTCATGACCCCCAGTTTCCGCACCAGGGTCGTGACTTCCTGAATCGAAACCTGACTCGAGCGGATCACATCCTGAATATTGGGTGAGCCGGTCGCCTTCAGTTCCGCGCCATCGGCGGGAGCTGGCCCTGTCGCTGTGCTTGAGTCAATGTCAACGTAACTGTCTCCCAGCACGCCTGCCTGCTCAATCGCCGTGGTCGAAGTCACATGCAGGTCGCTCAGGTACTCGCGTCCCACTCGCATCGTGACTTCTACGGGCGTAGGATTGCGCTGCGGCACCACACGAATGCGGATGACATTCCCAATGGTCACCCCTTCCAACGTGACGGGTGCCCCGTTTTTCAGTCCGGACGCGTTGTCAAAATAGGAGCGAAGAATGATTTTGCGCGCAAACGGGCCACCGCCTGAACCAGACATCAGAAAGATGGTCAGAGCCAGCACCGCCATCGCTGCCAGCACCAGGAGACCCACTCGTAACTGCGACCATTGAATTTCTTTCTGGCTCGGCACGGCATTCCCTTGGTGAAATTAGACCGGAAGCATGAACTTGCCTTTGAGGATAGCAGATGTGCATTGCCAGGCCAGTCATTCCTCCAGCAGAACACTGGCCATGGCCACGTCATCTGTATGGGTGATCGAAAGCGCGGATCGTTGCACGCCCAGCCGGATCGCCCTCTCATTTGCGCGTCCATGAAACACCACTGCGGGCCGCTGACCCGGCAGGCGCACCACTTCAATCTCCAGCCATGACACACCCCGGCTAATCCCGGTTCCAAGAGCTTTCGCGGCAGCCTCCTTGGCCGCAAATCGAGCTGCAAAGCTCTCGGCAGAAGCCCGCTTCTTCAGGCAATATGCTTGTTCTCCTGTTGTGAAAACGCGATTCAGAAATCGACTTCCATAGCGAGCGATGCTCCGCTCGATGCGCTGAATCTCAACGAGATCGATGCCACTGCCAACAATCATGGGTATCTTCCAACTTACATCATTTGATGTCTCCTCAGCATGCTGCAGATCGCTTGCCGGCATCGGTCCAACACTTCCGCTGCGACGGCTTGCACTGTCTCAGAACGCGTCATTCGCAGCACCACCTCGCGAAATCTTCAAGAGATGGCGCGCAGAGGCCGATAGGATTGGTGTGGTTCAACAAGTGCCATCCCGGAATCTTCCTTCGCTTGCGGTGATCCCCTGGGCCATGGAAATGAAGGCTCTTTCCACTCAGGAGCCAGGCGCCCTTGGAAAGAACCTCACCGGCGCAATTCTCGGATCCGGCGGCTGGGTCCTCAGTCGCGGCGCAAATGAGGAGGGCCAGCTGACGCTGCTTTTCGAATTTGAGCGCCGTCACTGCCTGGAAATCTATGGCATCCTCGTCAGCGCAGGATTGGAACTGAGCGCGCAGGCACACCGTCTCTTCACCGATCTTTGTCAGTGCACAATGCATCGGGCTGAAACCTGCGCAACAGAGATCGCCAGCGTCGATCTTGAGATTCAAACCCTCCCGGCTGACTTGGCAGAGGGTCGGCACCAGCATGCCGACGATTGAGGGGTAGTCTGTCGGCAAATAAAAAAGGTCCGGGAAGCCACTGCATCGCTTCCCGGACCCTTGTTGCCATTTCACTACTGCGTAACGGAATCGATCACTACCGGCCCCAGAAGACCGGAAGGCATCAATGGCGAATCTGCATGATACGGCTTCACCGTCGTGAACGTGTATTGGGTTGCTCCCGGCTGCTGGTCGCCAATCATCCGGTTCACCCAGGCATTAGTCACCTTGATCGAGACTTCGTTCGCTCCCGGCCGCATCGCTTCCGTCGCATCCAGTCGGAACGGCGCATGCCACACGATGCCCAGAGGCTTGCCGTTCACCGTCACCTCGGCAAGGTTCTTCACATCGCCCAAGTCAATCCAGATGTGGGCGCCTTTGCTGAACCATCCCTTGGGCGCCTGCACCGTCTTGTCGTAGGTCGCAGTGCCGGAGAAGTACTTCACGCCGGTTTCCGAATTATCCGTCCACGAAGCAAGCTGGTCGAGCGTTACGGAAGGCGGCGCACCCCAGTTCGGCGGGAAGGTTACCTTCCAAGGTCCTTCAATTGTCGTCAGCTGCTTTTCCGTCTGCGCAGGCACAGTGCGGCTGGTCTCCTTCGTCGGTTTGCGGAAGACCACAAACACCGTTCCCCACGCCTCCAGATCGAGCGGAACAGTCGTCCTTCCATCCGCAATCGTGTAAGAGGCTGGTACGCTCGTCCCTGTCTCGGCCCGCCATAGCTCCGGTGCCTTTCCGGTCACCCGGAAGGTCGCGTTCACCTTCGCGCCGTGATCGCCGCGGTTGTCCACAAAGTAGATGTCAGCATCCGCCAGTTTGCGATGGACAAACTCCAGTCGCGTATCGCTCTCTGACTTCGTGTAGTCAAAGTCCGGCGCAAGATGGATTGCCTTGAAGACTTCGCCAAGATCCTCGCCTGCATAAACCGTGCCTTTGCCCACGTGATGCACGCCCGTTCCATCGCCAAAAAGCTCTTCGCTCAAACGGCGGAACTCAGCCTCGTTGTCCGCAAGGCTTGGATCATTCTCCGGTTTGGCTCCCGCCACGGTCGCCCCATTTTGAACAAGTGCGTAAATCGCATGCAAAACTGGCAGCGACATGTGACGGCTGTAAGGCGCAAGACCAAGCACCCGATAATCCATTCCACCCGGAGTTACCAGGTCACCGTCCCGCACGCTTAATTCGTGGATCAATGCATCGGCGTTGATGTAGTCGAATCCGAACCCCGCTGGCACCTCCGGCGATTTGTGTGCGTAGATGGCCGTCAGGTTTGAATCCTCGCCGTAGAAATAAACCAGATCTGCGCCAAAGTGTCCCTGTTGCAGCATGTAGCTGTTGCGCGCCAGGTACTTGATCCACGGACCCGCTTCGTCAGCCCACGTTTCATTCCTGTTGAACCACTGACCAAATGGCCCAAGCGATAAGCCAGGCTTCTTGTCGATCAGCGGTTGATGGGCCGACTCATGAATCACGATGCGGTTGATCCCGTTCAGGAATTCCTGGTCGGCAGTTGGCTTCAGCGTTGCAGGGCACCATCCCCAGGGCGCCGCCGCTGCGGTCATGGATTCTGCGGCTGCCAGGTTCTGGCCGTAGATGTGCGCCACGGAGGCAGACTCGCGGTCATCGGCGTTGTATCCGTATTGCTCGTTGTTGACTCCCGGCGTCTGGGTCCACATCGCACCCATCGGCACTTCGTTGAATTTCTTCACTTCCATTCCATCGGCAACAAAGGCGCGTCCACTCTCGTGCGACTCACCATAGTGGGCCATGCCCCACTCATGCAGCGTCGTCTCCAGTTGCCCGTAGTGCTCGTTCGCAATCAAGTCCGCGATTGTCTTTCGGAAGTCCCACAGAAACTGGTCGCTCGCTTCGGCACTCTGCACAACCTGCCCCGTAAGCACCGGCATCCATGGAATCGGATCGTAGCCCCGCAGCTTTTTGAATTGCTGGATCATGTCGTCGGTCCAGTTCTGCGATCCCGCTTCCCAGCTGTCGTTGATCACATAATGAATCCCGTGCTTGCCGATTAGATCCGGCCCCACGGTCTCCTTGTAGCTGTTGAGATACGTCTCCATGTACTGCTTCACATCTGCGCGATTGAGCTTGTCGACCTCTAGCCCGGTCGCTTCGGCCGTCGCAGGATGATTCGTGATGCCGAGCAGGGAATAGCCAAACCGCAGCACAACCCACTTACCCGCCGGCGGGGTCCAATTCAGGCTTCCATCCGGACGCATCATTGAAGTCAGGTCAATCACATCGCTTGGCTTCACCGCTTCCTCGGCGCTCACGTGCGGCGTTGCAAGGCTGTACAGATCCGGCTCCGGCGTAAATGCGGCCTTCTCCTCAAATTCGTTGACGCGGGCTCCGGCATGCAGCACTAATTCGGCAATCTGATACGAGGTCGGCGTCGGTCCCAGCCGTAGCCCAAAGGATTTCGGATCAAGTCCCTTGGCCCACGCCGGCGGCGCCGGAGGCGGCGTGCGTTCGAAGGTCACGCGAAAATACTTCGCCGTCACCGCGGGGAACGACAGCGTGTGCTCGGGTGCCCCACCCGGAGGCATCGTTGCCACCACGCGGAAAGTCTGGCCATCATCGCTGGCCTCAAGCGACTTCTTGGGCGCGGCAATGCCATACACCATGGCCACGATCCGGTCCGGATCCTTGGACACAAGAGTCAGTGCCCGAATGGTCGTCGGCCGGTCGAATGCATATTGAATCCACGACTTCTCTCCCGCCGCAGGAATCGCCACCCCCGTCGTCTTTTCCAGATCTCCGTCTGTCAACATGGCGGGGTTCAAATCGCCTCCGCTCACTGTGATCGTTGGGTGCAGGTCTTCGATTGATACATCATCCGCTGGCTGCCGATAAGCAATCACAACTGAGTCCGTGTAAAATTGGGGCGCCTTTTTGGCTCCGGGAGGAGCACCCAGCGCATCGCGAATTCCGATATTCTGGAAAGCTCCTGTCGTGGTCGGTGGGTGAACTAGCGTGCCAGTAAACGGCTTTCCGCCTTCCACCACTGTCGCGCTCCAAACATACTTCTTCATGCCCTCGGAGGGTGGCACCCACGGGCCGCCAGACTCGCTCCACCCCGGCGAGCCTGCGATTGCTTCCTCCATGCCCAGTTGCGTTCCCGTCTCGATCGCATATTTGAACGCGTCCTTCCACGGAGGCGTCATGTAGGCCAGTCTCTCCTTCACCACCTGCGGAGTAGAAAGGGCTGCATCGAAGTTCTGAAATCCACCGAGTCCGACCTGATGCATCCAGTCCAGATCGAGCTTGATTCCTTCCTTGGTGATATTGCCATTCATCCAGTGCCACCAGACGCGAGGCTTGGCGCTTTGCGGCGGGTCCGCAAATCCGCTCTTGAGCGCATCTGCTTTCGTCTGGCCTTGGGACGCGGGAATGCAAAGAAGTATCGTCAGGGTCGTTATCGCCCACTTTGCAGCCGTTCTATTCATTGAATCTCTCCTGGGTAGTCAGAGCCTTTGTCGTGCACGAGGGCATTGCAGCCAGCCTTCGGCTGTTCCGCTCAAAACCGCTTGGGGCGGGGATTGCAGAGCGGAGAAACATTAACACGCCACATGCTGAATTCGGAATAGAAATGATTTTCTATTAGAATTTTCACGAGCGCGAAGTCTTGCAACCCAAGTCGCCATGCAGTTCGCCGCGCTCCCGCCCATGCAGAATTAGCCTGCACCCCTCCCGGCGGCTTCCCGGACTCGAAAATCTTCCCAGGAAGACCTTCTCAGTCCCGCGAAGTGTGAGCTGTTCTCCCGCCGTTCGACCCCGGAATCCAGTCTTCATCCCCCGGCGACACCCGCGTTTTTGCAGTTCGGAACCCCATTCCTTGGCCTGTCTCGAAATATTTCAAATGAGAATTAAATTTTCTCTTGACACAGGTTCTGAACGATGCGTAATGTGGGGCGGCATTGGAACAACTGTGCTTTCGGCGTAGGTGTGTGCTCGACGTCTTTCCCTGATCACCATCGCATGTGGCGCAGCGCTTCAACTCTTTGCACTGAAAGAAAAGGAACCCTAAAGGAGGCCACCGATGCGCACATTCCGGCTCGGTTTTACCCTGATGATTCTTCTGACCTCGGCAGCCAGCTTGTTTGGACAGGCGGGGCAGACAGGCACGATCCTTGGAACGGTGACCGACAGTACGGGTGCTGTTGTACCCGGGGTATCAGTCACCGTCACAAACACAGCAACCAACGTAGCTTTCCGGACGGTCACCAGCTCCTCGGGCGACTACCAGGCTCCCGATCGGCTCCCAGGTCCCTACTCAGTCACCGCGGTGGCCAAAGGGTTCCAAAAGGCCGTGACCAGTGGATTCACACTCACAGTGGACCAGAAGGTTCGTGTCAACATCACCCTCAAGCCCGGTGAAGTCACCGAGACGATGAGCGTCACGGCGCAAGGCGTGGCTCTCGACACCGACAGCGAAGCGCTCTCGACGCTGGTCAGTCAGCAGCAGGTGGAAAACCTCCCGCTCAATGGCCGCAACTTTATGCAGCTCCTCCTGGTCACCGCGGGTGCAGTCACCATCGGTGGTGAGCAGGGCGCCATGCGACAGGGCGAAGGCAATGCGGTCAGCATTAACGGCGGCCGCCCTGAAGGCAATAACTACACCCTCGATGGTCTGGTGAACACTGACCCTGCTCTGGTCACGCCTGCGGTCATCCTCTCGCAGGACGCCATTCAGGAATTCAAGGTCGCCAGCGGCACATATTCTGCGGAATACGGCTTCAGCGCCAGCCAGATCAACATCGTCAGCAAAGCCGGCACCAACAAACTCCATGGTTCCATCTTTGAGAACAACCGCAACGATGCTTTTGATGCCTTACCCTTTCCAACTGCCAACAATTTCATCACCAGTACCAAAACCTTCAATCCAATCCTGCGCCAGAATCAGTTCGGCTTTGTGGCCGACGGCCCGGTCTACCTGCCCAAGATCTACAACGGCCTGAACCGGACCTTCTGGATGGCCAACTACGAAGGATGGCGCATCAACAACGGCGGACTCGCGACGGAAGTCGTGCCAAATCCTGCCGTCCTTACCGGCGACTTCTCGGCAGAAACCTATCCCGCTCTGCCCACAACGGGCGGCGTCGCACTCCCGGGCGGACCACTTCCGGCTTATGGGACACCGCAATGTACCGCGCTGTTGAGCTTGGGCTACAACTGCATGCCCGTCGACCCGACAACTGGCCAGTCATTCTCAGGCAATAAGCTCGCTGCGTCGGATATCACGAATCGCTTGGCGCAAGTGGCAATCGCCAATAAGTTCTGGGCCACGCCAACGGTGCAAAACCAGGCAGAAGGCGTTCCGAACTTCATTCAGCCCTATGGTTCGCCTCTCCACACCAACCAGCAGACCTACCGCGTTGATCAGGCGCTGGGCAGGCTCGGCTCCATCTTCTTCCGCTTCACCTACGCGAAGTACCAGAACAGCACCCTCTATAACTCGGGCTCGCTCAATTACGGTCTGGAACAGTACTACGAGAACGAAAAGAGCTGGACGCTGTCCCACACCCTCAGCCTTGGCAGTACCTCTGTGAACAACTTCCGCTTTGGCTATCTGGATGCCTATGCCCCGCAAGGCGCAACGCAGATTAGCGCCGCTGCGGTCACCCAGCTCGCCGAAACAGGCGTCTTTACTCACTTCGGCCCGTTGCAGCAAACCTGGCCGAATGTGGGCCTGACCACATACGCAAGCGGTGGCGGCCCGGTGAACTCTTACACCGGTTCCGACTCCCCCGCATGGGAATTTGCGGATTCATTCACCTCTGTGCGCGGCCGTCACACGCTGGGTTTCGGCGTCGACTACCGGCATTGGCACCTCGTCCGCAACCTCGACGATGACTTCTACGGCGACTGGGGATTCAACTCCCAACTCGTCACCACTAACTCGGCGAACTGCCCCAACCCAACCGGACTCTGCGGCACCGGCAACGCCGTCGCAGATATGATGCTCGGTTACTACAACAACGTCGCCGGCTTCGTTCCCGGTCCGTTGAGCCCGACGAATCAGGCAGGTAACCCTCAGGATCACGTCTTCGGCTACTTCGCGCCTTACGCCGAGGACGACTGGAAGGCAACCCAGAAGCTTACCCTCAACATCGGTCTGCGCTGGGACTATCGCCCCGCAGCCTATGAAGCGCAGAATCACTTCTTCTGGCTCGACACCACCAACCCGAGCGGCGGCCTTTGCTACGCTGATCCCAGGCTCTCCACCGATGGTGTTGCACCCGGCGTGGGCCGCAATGGCAGCACTATTCTGCGCTATTGCGGCTCCGTGCCCCGCCCCGGCCCCAAGACGCCTTTTGCACCGCGTTTCGGTCTGGCCTACCGCCTGAACAACAAGATGGTTGCCCGCGGCGGATTCGGCATTTTCTTCGACTCGTATGAAGGTCGCGAGATCGACGACTCGGCCGACATCTATCCCTACAGCATCCGCAACAACCTGGTCCCAACACAGGATCCAACTCTTACCAAGTTCGGAAACAACCTGTTCCCGAGTTACAGCACGCTCACTCCCTTCCCGGTCTCGACCCTTTCGTTCATTGCTGTGATCGAGTCGGAAAATCCGCTTGACCCCTACGTCGAGTCCTGGACGGCCTCTCTCGAACGGGAGCTCGCACCAAACACGACGGTTGAAGTCAACTACATCGGCACGCACGCCGTGCACCTCCTCGATCGGCGAAACATTGCGCAGCCGTATCCGATCACGGCCGCAAACCTGCCCTACTGCCAGGCAAATCCAAATGATGTGACGCACGATTGCCCCACCAACACTCGCTTGCCTTATGTCAACTTCAATGGCTTCTACATCGATAGCGACTTCCATGGTTACTCGCACTACAACGCGATGAACGTCAAGCTCGAACATCGCGCTGGCGACATGGCACTCACTTCGGTGTACACCTGGGCCAGCAGCAAGGACGACAAGTCCGCAGCCGCTGGTGTGGGCGCCACGGGAGCCGGTTACCAGGGCTTCATGAACAACCACGACCCCAACCTCGACTACGGCCCGTCGGACTTCGATGTCAATCAACGCTTCGTCGCCAGTTACATCTATGAGCTTCCGTTTGGCCGTGGCAAGAAGATGCTCAACAGCGTCGGCCGACTGGCAGACATGGCGATAGGCGGTTGGGAAACCACCGGCATCGTAACCTTCCAGTCCGGCTTCCCCATGAGCATCACGGCCAGCGATAACGCCGGACTCCTCGACTCACAGTTCCAGCGCGCCAACGCCGTGTCGGGCTGCAACGTTCACAGCAACCTCACCCAGAAGTTCCAGCGCATCAACATGGCCTGCTTTACACAGCCTGCCATCGGCGTCTTTGGAAACACAACCCGTAACTTCCTCCGTCAGCCGGGCATCAACAATTGGGATATGGGTATCGGAAAGAGCTTCACCATCGCCGAGAATGTGAGGTTCAAGATGAATCTCGATGCCTTCAACGCCTTTAACCATCACCAGTACTCAGGCATCGTGGGCGGCCTCATCGGCAACGGTTCCGGTGGCGGCACCACAATCTCAAACGCTGTAGGCAGCTCAACCGCTGGTCTCATCACAGGAGCAGGCGCATCGCGCATTCTCCAGATCAGCGGCAAGCTGACCTTCTGATCAGGAACTGCTCACAACCTCCACTCCGCCATGCGGTCTCAGCGTGGCGGAGTTTTCTTTTCGTGATTTACATTCAGCATATGACTCCTCGCTCTGCCATCTTTTCGTGCATCGTAGCCAGCCTCTTGCTTTCCGTTCCGATGGCCCACGCTCAGGCCTCTGACGACGAACTCGCCGCCCGCTATGCCTCCGAAGGGCAACAGGCCATGGCGCAAGGCAACTACCCCGTCGCGGAAGAGAACTTCGTGAAGCTCGAAAAGCTTGCACCCAGTGTCGCGGAGGTCCACGCCACCCTGGGCGCCATTTACTTCAAAGAACGCAAATTCGATCCCGCCATTCAGCAGATCCGCACCGCGCTGAAACTCAAGCCTTCGCTGCCTCGCCTTGACACCCTGCTGGGGCTCTCCCTGGCAGAGATGAGCCGGTACGACGAAGCCCTCCCGTACCTCGAGCGTGGATTCAAACAGTCTGCCGATCGCGACGCGCGACGGATGTGCGGTTTGCAGCTTTTGCGGGCGTACAGCGGAATAGGCCGCGACGCGGACGCGGTGGAGACAGCTCTCGAACTCAACCGCATCTACCCCGACGATCCCGAAGTTCTCTACCACACCGGTCGCACCTATGGAAGCTACGCCTACATCATCATGGAGCGCCTCCATGACAAGGCGCCCGGCTCCGTCTGGATGCTGCAGGCTCAGGGCGAAGCCAATGAGAGCCAGAACAACTACCGCGCAGCCATCGACGCGTATAAGCACGTTCTCGCCATCGATCCGCATCGGCCCGGCATCCACTACCGGTTGGGGCGCGTAGCCCTCGACCAGTTCAATGCAACGCAAAAGCCTGAAGAGCGCGATATCGCGATGCAGGAGTTTACCAGCGAGCTCGCCATCGATCCTGACAACGGCAACGCGCGCTACGAACTTGCCAACCTGAACGCTGAGGTGGGGAAAACCAATGAAGCCCGCGCCCAGTATGAGGAACTCCTCAAGAGATATCCCGATTTCGAGGAGGCGCTCGTCGGCCTTGGCGGCATCGAGCTTGAGAATCAGAATCCGCAAAAGGCCGTCACACTGCTCGAACGCGCAACCAGGATTCGCCCGGACGATGAAGTTGCCTGGTATCGCTTGGCCCAGGCCGATCACGCTGCCGGAGACAGGCAAGCACAGGCGAAGGCCCTTGATATGTTTAGAAAGCTCCATCACACCACGCCGGTGACTCTGCGCCGTCCCGATCAGGGCGATGAAGTCACCCCGCAGCACCTGGACACGAACGCCTCACCTTAATCGTGGTCTTCAACAGATCTGCTCAAATCCGAGGCCCATCAGCGCGGCGCACTTTTCCAATGTGCGCGCAAGATGGCCCACTCCCACCGCGCAGTGATGCGCTGGCGCTCCCGCATTCCATGCCTGAACAAAGTCCCGGGCTCCCAGTGCAAAACGATAGCGGCTGTTTGTGTTCCCAATTTCCAGAATTGGGCCAGCAACCGATTTCCCCTCAGCCACCTGAAGCTTGAACCGATGCTGACGATCTTCAACAACAGAAAGCAGTGTCACCGGACCATGCCGGACACTCATTTCCACGGAGACGCCTCGCCCCACCTTGCCGTGATAAACACCCAGCGGGCGCACCTTCGTCTTGCCCTCGGCAATCCTCAAATGCCCCGGACCATCATGTCCCATTAGCACAAGATCATCGTTAAAATCGATCGCGTAATACTCCGTAAAGGAACCGCCAGCGCCCAGAAGATCCATCATCTTCATCGCCAGTACATTCTTTACCTCATACTCGCCCGCCACAGGAATATGCCGCGCGGTCAGTAGGGAAGTGCCCAGAATGATTGAGCTCATCACATCTTCGTTCGCCACATTCCCGGATCCTTTGTAGTAGTAAGCCAGGGCGTTCAGTTCGTGTTTCGTCACAAACGCGTCCAGCGCGACAGATGTTCGTGCAGCCCGCCGCAACTCCTCCGGGGCGCAATCCGCCTGCACATCAAAGCTCGATTGGAATTCCTGGACGCGCCGCACGATCGCGTCCTCGCCCACATTTGCGGCCAGATCGCTCAGGTCGTCAACCTCAAGCAACTCCACATGCGTGCCGAACGCAATCGAAACCAGCGTGACATCGGTCATGATGTCCAGCATGCCGCTGTAGTAGTGCCCCATCAGCCCAAGTCGCGTATCGGCCAGTGCTGCCCGAACTTGTGCGGCTGCAAGCCATTGCTCGATCTCAGTCCAGGTCAGTGCCTCATCCAGAATGCCCGTCACCTGGTGAAAGGGAATCTCTGCTCGCCTCAGGACGTTGGCAATCTCCGGCACCGGGCAGGCAGAACAGTACGCAAGCCATTCGCCCGTCATGGCTGTGCGGTCGCCCATGCCATTTAAGCGTGCGTAGTCCATCGCGGCATCCGGTTGCAGATTCAGAATCACCACCGGCACGCCCGCGCGCTGCACCAGCGGAAGCACCGTATTGGAAAGCGCATAGGTCGTCACATACAGAAAGAGAACATCGATCTCCTCCCGTCGGCACCTGTGGCCCGCCGTCTTCGCGCGCTGTGGCGCGTCGATCAATCCCAGATTGACCACCTTCACGCCTGACCGCTCCATGCGGAGCGCAACGTGCGCCACATAGCTCTCAAGCCGCTCCCGAAGACCCGCAAACTGCGCCCAGTACGCCTCAAGCCCGATGCCACACAAGCCTACGCGCAGTTCATCCCCTGTGCTCATGGAAGGCGACTCCTTGTCATCCTTAAGGCAGATAGAAAACCTCTTCCATCATGGGGAATCGCTCCCCGGGGCGCAATCCCTCCTGCGCGGCAAAGTAGGGCGCCATCGCCTGTTGCCAGCGCAGATTCACGGGGTCTTGATCGATTCTGCTCCAGGTCTCCTCAAAATCAGCACAACGCAAAGTCAGAATCAGTAACTCATCCCGCCGATAGATGGAATACTCATGGATGCCCGCTCCTTTCAGCAGGGCCAGCATCTCCGGCCACACCGCGCGATGCGCCGCATCATAGGCTTCCGCCGCACCCGGCCGCAGCCGCAGCATGAATGCATAACGTTTCAGCGCCCCACCCGAATCTTCCTGTGCGCTCACCAGCTCACCACCGTCACGGCAAATGGATCCAGATGAATTTTCCCGCCTTCTACAGGCGCGCTGCGCGCCGGCCCATCGCTGGTCTGCTCATCCACGGTCTGCGCGGTCGCTGGTCCTGCATCCGGGAGCATTAAATCCACTCCACGGTTGCGCTTATTGGCCAGCAGCAGCTTGCGTCCCGATGGTGTTACAAAACCTTGCGCGGCCACCTCGCTTGCATGTTTCCCTTCCACCTTGGTTTCAGCCAACCGGTCTCCTGGACGAAAGCTGTCCTTAATGAGCTTCAAGACCCAGAATCGCGCATTCGGCTTGTTGTTCGTCCAATCCATCATGCTTACACTGGGGAACTGCGTCGGATAGCCAATCAGCTGCGACTCTCCGATGACGTCGATCTGCAGCTTTGAAAGTTCGATGAACAAATAGGCATATAAGGACCCCGCCAGATTCCAGTACGCGCTGGGTGGCGGCACCTTGTCCGCGGCTGTGTTGTCAGTCGGCAGGATCACCCCCAGCTCATCCGTGTCTGTTTTCGTCTCCGGTGACAGCCGCTTCCGGATCGTCTCCACATAGCGCACTGTATTCAGGAAGCCATTCGCCTGATCGAAGAAGGTGTATTGCCAGTCATCCAGCTTCTGGTCAGCGGTTGGCGATGCATAGAAGTGATACGAGATCATGTCCAGCGGTATGCCCGGCCTGTGATTCCTGTGATTCAGAAAATACTCGAAATACTCAGGGCGATCGCTCGGAGCCGCTAGCGCCATCCCCACAAACTTCGTCTCCGGCGAAACCGCATGAATCGCGCTCACAATCGCGTCATAGCGCTCCGTGTATTGCTGCGGTGTCATCTTGTGCTCAAAGTCAACTTCGTTCAGCACCTCCCAGTAAGGAAAGCTGTAGTGATGCCCCGATTCATGCCGCACGCCGTTCTCGTCCGTGAAGCCACCCTTCACATACCAGCTCACCAGCCGGGCATAATAGTCGCCCAGCTCTTTGCCTGTTGGGTCTCGCAGTTCTGTCCCTTGTGTGTAGTTCCACGTCACCTTGTTGGCATCTTCCGGATACGTCGCAGGCTTGTCCGTCTTGTACAGCCACGTCGGTGACGTGCTGAAGTTCATCACCGTCGAATGCCCGCTCGTGGCATCCATAAAGTCCTTGGTCATCGGGTCGATGAGCGAAAAATCCCAGCTCGTCTTTTGGGGAGTCGGAGGCTCCAGTTCGGCAACAGCCAGCTTGGGGTAGGGAAGCCACGGGACATAACGAACATAGTCCGCGCCCAGCTCTTTGACCACTCTGTACGCCGCCTCGCCCAGCGGTTGGCCCGGCCGCAGCGGCGGATTCACCACCACCTGCAGTGTCGGTGTCGATCGCGAAACGACCTCCGTCTTGTCCCAGTGAATCGTGAGGTCAGGCCGCATTTCCTGACCCTGCAGCAACAAGGGCGCAACCACTCCCGCCGCAACCGGAAGGGCCTTCCAAATCAACTTGCGAAGCGTCATCGTCATCTCCGCGCGCACTTCTATCCATCACCGCTTTGCTGCGCGCTTTTCTGCAATTCTCAGCCGCTCCTGTATATCACCCGTGGGTGCCATTTGCAATAAGTTCCGTATTGATATGAAGCCGCACCGCGATGTCTCTCCCATCGCCTGTCCCTATAAGCAGAAAGGCGCAGCCCTCGCGGGCTGCGCCTTTCACTTCCGATCTTCAACCCTGTGTCTTACCAGACTCCTTAGAACAGGTTCCAGAGCGACTGGTTGTATACCTCGTGATGGTATTGCACCTCGCTGCCCTTCACGAAGGTACCCAGTGCACGTGGGCAACGATCAGCCGCCGCCTGCTTCAAGTCCGCAAAGCGACCCTGCACATCAGCACCAAGAATCTTCGGAATCCAGGAAGATCCCTTGAAGTCATCAATCGCCTGCTGGATGTGGTCCGGCAGATAGCGCTCTGCCTGGCGAAGATTATCGATCTTCGCCGCCTTGCCATCGATGCCTGTCTTGAAGAGCGCGTAGAGCGTCAAATATGGATTCGCGTCGGGTGCCACGGACCGTACTTCCACGCGCATCGAGCGCGAGTTGCCGATCGGCACGCGCACCATCGAGCCTCGATCCGTCGCAGACGCCTTGATCTGGTTCGGTGCCTCGAAATGCGGATCCAGGCGGCGGTACGCGTTGACGCTCGGGTTCAGGATCAGGCAGATATCCAGCGCGTGGCTCAGCACCCGATCGACAAAATCCCAACCGAAGCTCGAAAGCTTCTCCTGCCCTGCCTCATCCCAGAACAGGTTCGTCGTGCCCTTGGAGACTGACAGGTTCGTGTGCATGCCGCTGCCATTTACGCCCACCACAGGCTTCGGCAGGAAACTTGCCGTGTAACCCATGTTGTTTGCAATCTGCCGGGTCAGCAGCTTGTAGAGCTGAATCTGGTCTGCCGCAGCCACCACTTCGCCGTAACCGTAGTTGATCTCAAACTGGCTGGGCGCCACTTCCGGGTGGTCCTTTTCATTCTGGAAGCCCATTGCGCGCTGCACTTCCGCAGCCGTATCGATGAACTGACGAAGCGGATCCAGCGGCAGCACATGATAGTAGCCACCCGTGTTAATGAATTCGAACTTCCCGGTCTCGTGGTACTTCTTTTCTGCGTCGCGGCCCGCAAACAGGAAGCCTTCAATCTCGTTGGCCGCGTTCAGCGTGTAGCCCTTTTCCTTGTAAAGCGTGTCGGAGTAGTTCTTCAGTACGCCGCGAATGTCGCCCGAATAGAGGGATCCATCCTTGTCAATGACAGTGCCGAAAACCAGCACCTTGCCATTGCCAAATACATCGGCGGGCACCCAGTAGAACGCGCTCCAGTCGATGCCGAGGCGCAGGTCGCTCTCCTTTTGCGCAGTAAATCCGCGAATCGAAGAGCCGTCAAACGTCAGATTCTCGTAAGAACCCAGCAGGAACTTCTTGTCATAGTCAAGAAGGTGCAGGCGGCCTTCCAGGTCACTGAACAGCACCGTAACGGCCTTGATCCGCTTCTCGTCTGCCAGGTACTTGAGCCGCTTTTCGCGGATTTCATCGGCCGAAACCCGATTCATGCGGTCGGCCTTGGCTTGCAGGTTCAGTTCTTCAAGCTCTTCATAGGAAAGAGCCAGAAAATTACGGTACTCAGTCGACATGGATCTCCTTCATAACGAAAAAGGGATTGGGATATTCCAGAAAAGTTTAAGGTCCCCGGTATAAAGAACCCGTGAAGATCGCAAAGAGTGCTGGCTACCTGTGACGGGCCACCAGAACCATCAACAACAGAATAACAACTGGGATGAGCGCAAGTGCAGAATAATACAGAATATTGCGTGGCAGCTGCGACTTCCGCTTCTTCCATGCATGCAGCTCCGGTCGATCCTCGACTCCCACCTCGTCCAAATGCTCCAGATCATGTGCAAAATCCGCTGCCCGTGCATAACGATTCTTCGGGTCTCGTTCCAATGCCCGGTACAGAACCTCCTGCAGTTGAGGCGAAATCGACGGCTCAGCCACCGAGGGCGGCATCGGATAATTCAGCAGCCTGTCGTTCATCACCTCCATCGGGGATGAGCCGGTAAACGGCTGCTTTCCTGTCAACATCTCGTACAGGATCACCCCCATCGCATAGATATCTGACCGCCCGTCGCCTCGCTTGCCCTTGATTTGCTCCGGTGAAATATAGTCGGCGGTTCCCAGCGTCGCGGTGAAGTTCGCATAGGTCAGCCGCCGCGCGGCCGCGTCGCCCGCAATGCCAAAGTCGATCAACTTGATATTGTCCTGTGCATCCACCATAATGTTTTCCGGCTTCAGGTCGCGATGAATCACGCCCTGCTCGTGGATGTACTCCAGTGCGTCCAGCACCTCGTGTGTGATCCGGATCGCCCGATCGGCAGTCATGCGTCCTTCACTCAGAATCTGCCGCAAAAGCCGCCCCTCACACCACTCCATCACCATGTACACGCGCGATCGCTTTTCGCCGCCAAAAACCCGCATGACGTGCGGGTGTTGCAGCTTCTCGCCGATCGCCGCTTCGCGCTGAAAGCGATCGAACAGAATCGGGTCCGCCTCCATGTCCGGATGAGGAATCTTCAGCGCCACAACCCGGCCGTCCCGCGTATCCACCGCGCGAAAAATCGATGCCATGCCACTCCGGGCCACCGGAGCCTCGACCCGGTAGAAGTCAATCATGGTGCCAGGTTCAATGCTGTCAAGAAAGCCCATCGATGGGATGACTCCAAACGTTACGCTCCTCCCACTCTACCGGGAATCCGCGCCGATTTTACAAGGGATTTGTAAGGCTTTTCTTAAGACTCCATCCCCTCAAGCCGGCAGCCGGTACGGCCGCCCACGGTACATGCCAACCTGCTCGACGGAACGAACCCGCACCACCTGTGCGGTTGTATTGTCTTGTCCGTCAATCTCCACCGCCCGAGCCACCAGTTCATGGGCAATCTCGTCAATGTCTTTGCCCTGCGACACAATCCGTGCCATCTCCTCCGGCGGCAGTTCGTCATGCAGTCCGTCGCTGCAAAGTATCAGGTGGTCGCCCGGCTGCACCGTCAACGCCGTCGTATCCGGCGAAACAAACATCTCAGGTCCCAGCGACCGGATGAGCACATGCCGCGAGTCCGATTCCGCGATCTCGGACGCGGAGATCAATCCCAATTTCCGTTGTTCGTTTACCAGCGTATGGTCCTGCGTAATCTGCCGCGCCTGCCCGTTCCGCACCAGGTAGCAGCGTGAGTCGCCCACATGCGACACAATCGCCTGATCGTGCCGGAGCGCGCAGGCTACCATCGTCGTTGCCATCTTCTTGCCCCGGAACTGCTGGGCCAGCGTGCGATCATGAACGGCCGCGTTGGCCGATTGCAGAATCCGCGGCAACAGGCTGATCAGCATCGAGCCTGCCTGCGCCTTAGAGAACTCTTCCAACGCCACCGAGACGGCGGTGGACGATGCCACTTCGCCCAGATCCATGCCCCCCACGCCGTCGGCCACGACAAACAGAAAGCCATGCGACCGCGCCTGGCTCCGGGACGAGGGAATAAACGATCCCATCGCATCTTCGTTGTTCGTTCGGACTTTTCCAGGATCGCTCACCTGGCCAAACACCACATCGAGCATGGGACCCGTTTCCTGATCGTTGCTTCGCAGCGCTGCAACGCGCCGCGCTTTGCTTTCAATCGAAAGGAAGATGCGGATGCCGTCACAGCCCGCCCTTCACCCGGTTGCTCGGGAAGGCTTCTGTGGGACGGCACCCGCCTGCAGCTGGTTCACGGGATCGTGCTGTTTAGCGCGATTCCAGAAGAACTGCCTTTCCTTTCACCTTCGACGTTCGCAGGAAGTAGATTGCTCCATAGATGCCCCAGATAGCGCTGATGCCCAGGGCCAGCAGCGGCTCCTTCGATGTACCGTAACCCATGAAAGGACCAATCAGGTAGAACGCCATGCAAACCAGATTGGCGATGAGCCCGAAAGTCGGAATCAAAAGGTGACGCATAAAGCTGAAGTCCGGGCGCTTGTTAAATGCCACCATGCACAGGAAGCAGCTCAGCGCATACAGGATAAAGGTGCCGAAGTTCGACGTCAGCGTAATTGTCAGCAGCGAATTCGGAAGTGCCGCCAGCTTGTCATGCGTCGAGTAGCCGAAACTGGAGAAGAGCCCATGTGGCAGAGCAGCGATTGTCGCATCGGTGGGCGCGCTGCCATCGGCAAACACCAGGGACACAGCAAGCGTACCCAGGAACGCCGAGATCACGGCTAGCGTCCAGATGGCGCGCCGCGGGGTCAGCGACTCAGCATGAAGCAAGCCGAAGTGCTCCGGCGCCTCATCGTCTTTACCCATCGCGTATGTCACGCGAGCTCCGGTATTCATGCAGCTCAGTGTCGTCCCAATCAGCGCCAGAAACACCGTCACCGCCTCGGCCAGCATGAAGTACTTGCCATGCCCCTGGCCAAGGAGTGCGTCGCCGACAATGATCATCATGTCGCCAACCGGTGCCGCTGACCCAGCCGCACTCTGCATCGTATATCCCGAGTTCAGGAAATAGTTCGCAGCGAAATACTCAATCAGGTAACAGATCAACCCTTGAATGAGCAGCGAAGAAATCACGGCAATTGGAATGTGTTTGGTCGGATTCTTCGCCTCGCCCCCCATGGACGTCACCGATTCAAAGCCCACCAGGATCAGAATCGCCACCGTCGCCTGGATGAAAATCCAGCTGAATTTGTGCGGGGTCACAATCGACGATGCCTTGGGATGCGTCAGAAAGTTGCCGCTTGCGTCGAATTCGGGATACGAAACCGTGTAGGGAACCGGCTTGCCGGCCTTGTCCAGCAGAGGCAGCGGTGTCCCGCTTGCATCGCGCATCACCGAGCTGTCCTTCGGGTTCGTCGCGAATTGATAGGTGTAAGTGGAGAGCGTCTGCGCATCGTACTGGAACGCCGGAGATCCAGCCGGATGGTTCACGCGGTAACCAAGAGCCAGAACGCTGAAGACCAGCAGCGCGGAGATCTGCACAATGTTGATCGCAATGTTGACCGCCGTTGATGCGCCTGCGCCCTTCTGCGCGATCCATGCCACAAAGAAGGAAAACACAATCGCCACCAGCGCCATGAAGACAGGCCCAGGATTGGAACCGCTGATGAAATTCGGATACAGGAAGCCGACCACATATCCCACAAAGATGCCCGTCGTCGCCACCATCACGCCCGGATACACCCAGTAGTAGAGGTGCGAGCCCCAGCCCACGATGAACTTCGCAACACGCGCATACTTGAAGGCCTTGTCTTTTGACAGCAGCGCCTGCTCCGCGTAGTAGTAGCTCGATCCGGTGCCGGGATAGAGCTTTGAAATCTCCGCATACGACACCGCCGTCGCCAGGCACAGCAGCAAGGCAAAGAGAATGCCCCACCACATGTCAGGTGCTGTGGTCGGTGTGCCCGTAGTCGCCTGAATGAAGAAGGTCAGCCACAGGAAGGCGCCCGGTGCAATGAGCGCCATCGCATTGCTGGTCAACCCGGTAAGCCCGAGTGTGGCCTGCATCTGAGGTGCTTTCTGGTCTGCCATGTGGATTCTCCTGGAATTGAAATCCTTACGTTGCGTCCCGAGCATGAGCTGCGGAATCGTAGTGGGCTTGTCCAATCGCCACCCTCAGCAGGGTCGAAGCAGGTGAGGCTTGGAATGCTTCGAATGCTAGGAATGGAAGGATAAAGATGCAATGAAGATCACGCAGATGTTTTGCGCTCCCCTCGTCAACTCGCCTTCGATTGGGAATACTCCTCCCGTCCCTGCAGCCGATCAGTTGCAGGGACGGGAGACTGGCTCTCCTGGAATTACTTCTCGATGTTGTTGCCGAAGATGAAGCCGATCTCAGCCACGGCTCTGGCCTGGTTCGGATTCGATCCAGTCTTCCCGAATACATCGCCCGCCGTGTAGCTGCTTGCATGTACCCAGGAGAGATCGCTGCGTACGAAGAAACCTGCCTTCTGGAACGTGGGCGTGAGAGTGAAGCTGGTTGCCGCGCTCCCTGGCCCGTAGATCAGGTTGACGGATCCCGCCGCATTGCTCCCCGAACTCGTGATGTACTCTACGCGTCCCGGTAGCGAAAACCCATGCTTGAATGTACGGCTCACCAGGAGCGCACCCCCATTGGTCGAAGCGCCGTCTGTAACACCCACCACAGGATTCGTAGGAACCTTGCTGTACTGGTAGTACGGCTGAATGATCCATGCGCCCTTGGTGAACGTATAGATTAATGCGTACATCGAGCTGTTGTTCTGTACTGGCGTCGCCGCAGTTTGATAGACGGTCTGGCCCGCATTCCCCATGCCCGCGAAGATGAGCGTGTGCGGTCCCTTGGTGAAGGTCAGCGAGCCGCTTAGCCACGAGTAGCGGTTGGAATAGTAACCATCGTTCCAGCTCAACGATGCGGTAAAGTACTTGCCCAGCGTCTGATTGACCTGAATGCCGCGGTTAACAGCATTCTCCTGATTCCACAACAGGCCGCGTTCAATGTTCATGTTTTGGAACGTAAACGTCGACTCGGCTCCCATCAGCGTCGGCAGTGCGCCGATCAGGAATTGCGTCGTCTTTCCCGCCTGCAGTTTCAGGAAGGCGACCGGAACAGGTCCGTAGAAGTCGCTCACCGTTTTGTCTGCGGGAAGGAACGGCGTACCCAGCGCAGGAAGCGTGTAGGCGCCGGCCTGAATGAAATACTGCACCTGCCCGTCGGCCTTTTGCAGAAAGATTTGTCCATTGCTCAAGGCAGCCTGCCCCGTGCTGTCACCCGTGACCGGGTTGTCCTGCCAGCGGCCAAAGCCCGTCACAATGCCGTTGGCGGCGACCTTGCCCAACGGACCAGCATCGAACATCGCCGGCGGCAGCCAGGAGATCGGGCCCGTGACGGCCGGCGTTGTCAATGGTGCCGGCGCGGCTGCGGGTGCCGGCGCAGCTGCCTGAGCAGGCGCGGTTGATGGGGAGGCTTGCGCCGTTGTGGCTGGAGCAGGCGCCTGCGCGCCCGCCGTCAGGGCCAACATCAGTGCTGCCCCTGCCAGCGACCGCGTAAGAAGAAGTGGGTTCATCTGCATCGAAGGTCTTCCTCCAAAAGAATCGGTGTGTGGACTCACGCCTGGAACAGGATTCGTTGTGCGATTGACTTTGCCTTACCGGCCATGCCTGGAATTCAAAATCTGTCTGTAGCCTGGAAGGCGTTCCTTGCAAAGAGGTTCTTTTTAGCCGACCTTTGTTTGCAATTCCAGTAACGCAGACTCGGCATAAGGAAAATGTGAGGAACACATAAGGGACATCAAAAGAATCTTTGTAGGAATCCGGACCGGTCCAGAGCGGATCCGTGTCCTTCGGTTTGCGCTCGGACTCTGCGCTGCACTCCGCAACCCAGGAATTCCCGCAAAGAACTTTGCGGAAACTGTTAAAATTCACCCATTCATCGCATGCAGGGACTCGGCTCCATCAGGCACTCTTCCTCTGTTTCTCAGCCACCCGCAGGGCAATCGAACAGCCTTTCAGCTTCACCTTTGCGGGCCTGACCTCCACTGGAAGATTGCACTCGGCCCCTTGCAGAGAGCGATGTCTTCGTGGGAACTGTCTCAACTCACGCGGAAAGGACGGAATCAGGTTGTCGGCTCTTCTTGTATCCGCGCGGAGCAGGTTCAAGACGCGCGTCTCCGGGATGAAAGTGCTTCTGTTCGTTCTGGAGTGTGCCCTTGGAGTCCTTGCGGTCTTCATGGTCGGCCTGTTGGCGCACTGGTTTCATTGGCTGCTTCCTGTCTCTGTTCTCATCAGTCTTCTCATTGTCGTGCTCACCGCGTTGCTCAGTGGATTCTGGCAGGCGGTCATCGTCTCCTTCGCGGTGGTTCTCGTCCAAAGTTATTTCACTGCCCATTCCTCCCAATTCAATCCGGCCCGGAACCCTGAAAGCGCCATCACCCTCTTCGCTTTCATCTGTACCGCCCTCGTCGTCAGCCGCCTTTCAGCGCGCGTCACGGAGCATGCGCGCCAGGCAGAATCCTGGGGCGGTCAGATGCACGATCTCTATGAGTTCACCCGCCGCACCCTCCAGATGAATCTTCACGTCGAGCCCGGACCGCAACTCGCCGAACTCGTCCACGAAATCTTTGCCCTCCAGGCCGTCGTCGTCTTTGATGCCGATTTGCACGAAACATATCAGGCCGGCTTCTGGCAGGATGATCCGCAGGAGATTGCTCAGAACGTATACTATTTCGAAACCTCGGATGATGACCCGGACACAGGCATCAGCCGTCGTGTCGTGCGCCTTGGCAACGTCCCCATTGGCAGCTTCGTCGTGCGCGGTGAGATCAACCCGCTCACAAGCAACGCAATCGCGTCCCTCATCGCCATCACCTTTGACCGCTATCGCGCCTTCGCCAACGAAAGCCGCATCGAAACAGAACGCCGCACGGAGCAGTTGCGCTCTACCGTCCTCGACAGCCTCGCCCACGCCTACAAAACGCCACTAACCGCCATTCGAGCGGCCTCCACCGGCCTCAGTGAGATGGGCAAACTCTCTCCTGCACAGGCTGACCTCGTTTCCCTCATCGACGAGCAAACCGGACTCCTCAATGACCTAACCGCGCGCCTGCTCACCACCGCGCGGCTCGACGCCGGTGAAGTCACCATCCATGCCGAAGCCGTCGGAGTGGCTACACTCATTGATGAGGTTGTCGCTAGCCTCGGCGATCGGCTGGCAAGCATGAAAACCGCCATCGACATCCCCGACGAGGCTCTCACGGTCTACTGCGACCGGCAGCTCATGGTCATGCTGCTCACCCAGTACGCCGACAATGCCTGCAAATACTCTATCTACGGAACCACCATCACCATCCGCGCCGTCAAGGTCAAGTCGGAGGTCATCTTCTCCGTGCACAGCTACGGTCCCGTCATCCCCATCGCCGACAGAGAACGCATCTTCGACCGCTACTACCGCTCCTCCACTTCGTCCAATCGTGCCGCGGGCACAGGCATCGGCCTTTCCGTCGCCAAGCGCGTCGCTTCCATCCACGGCGGATACGTCTGGGTAACCAGCGACGAAGACGAAGGCACAACGTTCTACGCCGCCATCCCTTACTCTGACTTCAAAAGGAAAGCATCATGAATCAGCCAGTCATTCGCGTAATGATCGTCGACGACGAGGCCGCCATTCGCAGGGCCCTGCGTGCGCCCTTAACTGAGCTTGGCTTCCAGGTGTCAGAGGCCTCCCGCGGAGAAGAAGCCCTCCAGCTCTTGCAGTCCGGCGCAACGGACGTCGTATTGCTTGACATCAACATGCCCGGCATCGGCGGCCTTGAGACGCTCCGCCGCATTCGCGCCTTCGCGCCGCGACTTCCCGTTCTCATGGTCACCGTCCGCGAAGCCGAAGAGCAAAAGGTTGAAGCACTCGAACTTGGCGCCGACGATTACGTCACCAAGCCATTCAGCGTGCGCGAGCTCATTGCCCGCATCCGAACCGCCTATCGCCGCGTCCACGCGCCGGCCCGCGCTGAGGATGCTCCCATTGAGATCGGAGAAATCCGCCTCACCCCCTCGCGCCGCAGCGTCACCAAGCGCGGCCAGGCCCTGCACCTCACCCGCAAGGAGTTTGACATCCTTTATTGCCTCATGAGCCGCGCCGGCCGTGTCGTCACCTACTCCAGGCTCCTTACCGCCGTCTGGGGCGCGGACTGCCGCGAAGAAGTGGAATACCTGCGTACCTTCGTTCGCCAGTTGAGAAAAAAGATCGAGGACGATCCCTCCAGCCCCGTCTATCTGCTCACCGACGTCTATGTTGGGTATCGATTTGCGGATGCTCAGATGCTCGAAGCCGGTAAGGATGACGACACAGGCTCCGCCGAGCAGCCCATATCTCCCATCGAACCCTGAGCACGGTACCGCGGCTACTCGTCGTAGTGCAGCAGGCTGAAGACGTCATGCTCTGCAAAGCGGTCGCGGCCCTTCAGGAAGTCCAGCTCCACCGCAAAGCCTAGACCGGCAATCTCGCCGCCCAGTTGCTTCACCAGCTTCACTGTCGCTTCCATCGTTCCGCCGGTGGCCAGCAGATCATCCACCAGCACCACGCGCTGCCCCGGCTTGATCGCATCCATGTGGATCTCCAGCGTGTCCGATCCGTACTCCAGATCATAGGTCACGCGCGCCACCGGCGCGGGCAGCTTCCGGGGCTTGCGTACAGGCACAAATCCCGCATTCAGCCGATAGGCCAGCGCAGGTCCAAAGATGAATCCTCGGGCCTCGATGCCCAGCACCAGGTCGATCTTGCGCTCAAGATAATGCGACGCCAACGCGTCAATTAGCTGCGCAAAGCCCGTCTTGTCCTTCAGCAGTGTCGTAATGTCGTAAAACAGAATCCCTGGCTTGGGAAAATCCGGCACAGTGCGCACCAGCGCTTTCAGCGCGTCTACATTAATCGCGTCTTTCTTGTCGGGCATGCCTCGGCTCGCTCCTGGTAGGTGTCTCGTTCCATTGCAATGAATCAGCGCGGGCGCCCTCGGACTTTTCGCGCAGCGCACCGTTCCGATTATAGAAGGAGGTCTTCGCGCACGGTCGCGCATCCGTTACCATGCGCCTTCGATGCGAAAGCTCTCCAGCCCGTCGGCTTCGTCCTCATTCAGATAGTGTTCGATCACGCGGTCGACGCGGCTCCCACGCGGTCCTTTGCGCAGGCTCACGCGCAGCTCCCCCAGATCCTCCACCGTCCCGCTTGCCACCACTTCTACGTCGCCGTCATCGGTGTTGCGCACCCATCCGCGCAGGTTCAGGTCGCTGGCCTCCCGGTGCACAAACCACCGAAAGCCAACCCCCTGCACGCGACCCTGAATGAGGAAGTGAAGAACCATCTCGTCAGCCATCGCCAGTCTTGCAGACCCGCCGCCTCCGGCGCAACCGTCTCACTTGGCCCCCGCGCTACACTGGTTGCAGTATGGTCTTCGTCCTCGACAACTACGATTCCTTCACCTACAACCTTGTGCAATATCTTGGTGAGCTCGGCGCCCGCGTCCTCGTCCGCCGCAACGATGAGTTGTCCGTTGAAGAAGTGGAAGCTCTGCATCCGGAGCGCATTCTGCTCTCACCCGGCCCCTGCACACCCTCCGACGCCGGAATTCTCGTTCCCCTGATCCGTCAGATGGCCGGCAAGGTTCCCATCTTCGGCGTCTGCCTCGGCCATCAGGCCATCGGGGAAGCCTTCGGCGGCCGCGTTGTGCGCGCACGACAACTCATGCACGGCAAAACAAGCCCCGTCCAGCACGACGCCAAAGGCATCTTCGCCGGACTCCCGTCGCCCCTTACCTGCACACGTTACCACTCCCTCATCGTCGCTGAAGAAGACCTGCCCACTGACCTCGTTGTCACCGCGCGCTCCACAGACGCAGATGGCGTCTCTGTCATCATGGGGCTGCGCCATCGCAAGCTGCCCGTCGAAGGTGTCCAGTTCCACCCCGAGAGCGTGCTCACCCAGAACGGCCATCAGATGATTCGCAACTTCCTCGCAATGTAGGAGCCATGCATACCAGGCCGACTGCTATTCTCCGCTCGATTGTCTCCCTTCGCTCCGCCTGCTGCGCTGTCGTCGCTCTGAGTCTCCCGTCATTCGCGCCCGCTCAATCCACCACACCCATACCGCAGCCCGCCGGCCCTATCGCCATTGTTCCGCTCCAGCAGGGCAAATCTGCCACCGGCGCCACCGTCACCGGAGCGCTCCAGGTCACAGCGGATAAGGCCATCATCGCGGCCAGCGGCGCCGTGACCGCCGGTTCCAACACCGCCGATGTTCTTCTTCCCCAGCGCGGTACCCTTCGCGTCTGCGCCTCCACCACCGTCAAGCTTGCCGCAGATTCCTCCGCGCCCGCCGGCGATCTGCCTGGCCTCATGATGGCGATGGATCATGGCGCCATCGAGGCCAGCTTCGCGACCGGTCGCAGTGCAGACATCCTGCTCACCCCGGACTTCCGCATCCTCATCAGCGGCTCCGGTGCCGCAGAAGTCAAAGTCCGCCTCGGCGAACACGGCGATACCTGCGTCGATAACGGCGGCACCAATGCGCCCTACGTCCTGGTCACCAGCGTCTTCGACAGCGGAAACTATCGCGTCAAGCCCGGCCAGCGCGTCATGTTCCAGCACGGAAGCGTGCATGAAGTTGTCGATCAGGAAAAGGAGCCCTGCGGCTGTCCGCCCGCGCCACCTGCATCCCAAAGTAATGACTTTCCGCTCGCGCAGAGCGAGGGCCTATCCCCCACGCCCAAGCCAAGTCCGGCTCATGCAACGTCCGCCGCCAACACTTCGCCGCCCATGGTCTTCAACGCCCATCCGCTCGCTCTCCAGCCCGCGGAGCCGCCCGCGCCGCCCGCGCCCACCCCGGCCCCGCAGCCCCGGAAGCGCGGATTCGTGCATCGCATCGGACACTTCTTCCACCGGCTGTTCGGTGGCAAATAGCCCCGAGTCCGGTGCAATCTCTTACATCTCTCGCGCCCGCTCAATTGCCCGGATCACCGCCTGCGCTTTGTTGATCGACTCCTCATGCTCCATCTCCGGCACCGAGTCCGCAACAATTCCAGCACCCGCCTGCACGTAGCCCTTGCCGTCCTGCGTCAACAGCGACCGGATCGCAATGCACGAGTCCAGATTCCCTGAGAAGTCCGCGTACAGCACTGTGCCGCCATAGGTCCCCCGCCGCGATGGCTCCAGCTCTTCAATGATCTCCATGGCTCGCACCTTGGGCGCGCCGCTCAGCGTCCCGGCAGGGAAGCAGGCCCGCAGCGCGTCCACTGCGGTCAAATCGCGCCGCAGCCGTCCTTCAATCGTGCTCACGATGTGCATCACGTGACTGTACCGCTCCACGTACATCAATCGGTTCACCTTCACGCTGCCAAATTCGCTCACGCGCCCCACATCATTGCGTCCCAGGTCCACCAGCATTACATGCTCGGCGCGCTCCTTCTCGTCGCTCAGCATTTCTGCCTCAAGCTTCTGATCCTCTTCTTCGGTCACGCCGCGCGGTCGAGTTCCCGCAATGGGCCGGTACTCCACCGTTCTGTCATGCACCCGCACCAGCAGCTCCGGCGAAGATCCCGCCAGTTCCAGCGTTGGCGCCGCCTTCCGGCCCACCTTCGTCCTTGGGCCTCGGCTCCCTAACGGGCCCTCTGGCGTGAAACGCAGAAAGTACATGTACGGGCTTGGATTCACCGCCCGCAGCGCTCGGTACACCTGGAATGCATCGGTCCCGGGCTCCACGTCAAACCGCTGTGACAGAACCGTCTGAAATACATCTCCGGCGGCAATGTACTCCTTTGTCCGCTCCACCGCCGCCAGAAAATCCTTCTTGCGCGTCCGGTGCTCCACCTTGAGCTTGCTGCCCCCGCGCGCCGGCGGAAGCTTGGGCAACGGCTTCGTCAGATGCTTCTCCAGGCCAGCCAGCCGCCGAACCGCGTCATCATAGGCCCGCTTCGCATCCTGCACGGTCAGGTCTGCCGTGACAATCAGCCAGATCTGCTTCCGTACATGGTCAAATGCCAGCACCTCATCGAAAAACAGCAGGCACGCATCCGGTATTCCCAGTTCATCCTTGGCCAGTTCCGGCAACCGCTCAATCTGACGCACCGCGTCGTACGACAGAAAACCCACCGCTCCCGCTGTGAACGGAGGCAGGCCCGCAATCCGCGCCGGTTTGTGCCCACCCAGAGCCTCATGTAGCAGCTGAAAAATATCTCCTCTCAGCCGTACCGTCCTGCCGCCCTCGGTGACGGCCACCTCGCGGCCCCGCGCCACAATTCGCTTGTATGGATTCAGTCCAATAAAGGTGTAACGACCAATCTGCTCGCCATTTTCTACCGACTCCAGCAGAAAGCACTCCCGCTCCGACCACGCCGCCCGCAAAAATGCGGAAACCGGCGTCTCAAGATCGGCAGGGAGCGTCCGATACACGGGCACCAGCGTGTGTTGCTTCGCAAGCGCCTCAAATTCTCTGCGGCTGGGAAAAATCTGGGTCTGGGCTCTCTTCACATCTCCCAGTGTAATGGCATCTGCCGCACTTGACCGCGTCAGGAAAGCGGCTGTCGGCCCTCATTCGAAAGCCACCGCACCAGCTCGCAGCAGGGCAGTGGCTTCGCAAAAAGAAATCCCTGCGCTGCGTCGCAGCCCATCTTTTGCAGCAGCTTCACCTGCTCCATCGTGGTCACGCCCTCGGCAATCACTTCCATGCCCAGTTCGTGCCCCATCTCCACCGTCTTTTCCACCATCACCCGGTCGCTATTGCTGGCGTGCATGTTCTGCACCAGACTCATGTCCACCTTCAACTCCGTCGCCGGAATATTCTGCAACTGCTGCATCATCGCGTAGCCGGCGCCAAAGTCGTCAATCGAGAGCTGAATCGCCTTCATCCGCAATCGCGTCAGCACATCCAGCGTCCGCGCAAGCTCTCGGATCAGCCCCGTCTCCGTAATCTCAATCACAATCCGGCCCACCGGAAATCCATGCCGCACCAGCAATTCCATAAAGCGGTCCGGAAACTTCAAATCCCGCAGCGTATACACCGACGCATTCAGTGAGAGCTTCGGATACGATCCCTGTGCGTTGCGAATCGTTTTCACCTCAGCCAAAGCCATTTCCACCGTGATCCAGCACAGCTTGTCAATCAGCCCCAGCGCCTCCGACCGCGCAATAAAATGCTCCGGAAGCACAACGCCTCGCTTCGGATGAATCCACCTCGACAGCACCTCAAGCCCTGTCACTTGTCCCGTCATGAGGTTGATCTGCGGCTGGTAGTAGTTCACAAATTCGTCTTGCTCGAAGGCCCGAAACAGCTCCGCATCCGGATATTCCAGCTTCGGCTTTTCCTCCGAGGACGCCGGCGCAGTCGTCGGCGCAACCTCCGCCAGGGTCGCCTGCAACTCCTCAATCCCAAACGGCTTTTGCAGCGATCCCACCACGGAGAGCCCCAGCGTGCGCGCCAGTTTCTTCGCGGTCTCGATCACCCGCTTATCCATCCCGCTCATCAGCACGATCCGGGCCTTGCACTGCTGCTCGCCCAGCAGACGAAGCACCTCGATGCCATCCATTCCCGGCATCACCAGATCCAGCAGGATGACCGCCGTATCCTCCGTCACCAGCGTGTGGCACCGCGCCGCGTCCTTCGTGACCACACAGTCCAGACCCATGCTCCGCGCCATCGCGGAAACCAGCATCCCGACGACACTGTCATCATCGACGACCAGGATGTTGTTGGCAGACGCCATTCGTTCTCCAAACTGCGCGGTTCTGAAAGTTCCCGTTCCCATCCCATCACGACTGCGCATGAAGGGCCGTTCGGCCCGCGTCTTCTATCATTGCCAGGCACGGACACAAAATCCCACCGCTGTCCGCCACCCGTCCTCTCGCCTGCCGGTCCAGATCAGCACCCTTCGAGCAAAACGAGCTTAAGCCTGAGCCGAGTTTAACTTACCCTAAGGTCTCCAAAACGAGTTTGCTTGAAGGTCACCCAATTGACATTAACCAATTCGGTGCATTGACGACCTCCCATTTGCACGTTCCATAACTTCCCCGCATATTACCCATCCCAATTGATACAAAATTTCCAGCGCTGGACTCTTCGCGGGAACACCTTTCGTAACCTCCAGAGCTTGACGAGTTGAACCTCGCCTGCCTAGACTCACATCGGTTTGTGCGGATTTCTATCTTTGCGCAAACTCGACTTAGCCCGCTCGGGCTTGGCCTCGCACTGCGCCTCGTCCGGTCCATCCCGGACCCTTCCATCGCGCATCCAACGGGGCATGTAACCCCCGGGTCAGCGGATGCCTCGTCAATAGTAGGCATCCCGAATTGGAGACTCTTATGCCACTGGCATCACAAACCGTCACTCTGGACCAGGAAGTCAACCCCTGGGAAGCCCAAAGCGCGCGGTTCGACTTTGCTGCTCGTAAATTGAATCTCGACGAAGGCCTCTGGAAGTTGCTCAGAACGCCCGCGCGCGAAATCATCGTTCACTTTCCTGTCACCATGGATGACGGCCGCATCGAAATCTTCACCGGCTTCCGCGTCCAGCACAACATTGCCCGCGGACCCGCAAAAGGCGGCATCCGCTACTCACCCGATGTCACGCTCGACGAAGTCCGCGCCCTCGCGAGTTGGATGACTTGGAAGTGCGCCGTCGTCAACATTCCATTCGGCGGAGCGAAAGGGGGCATCATCTGCGACCCCAAGGCCATGAGCCAGGGCGAGCTCGAGCGTATGACCCGACGCTATACTTCCGAAATCATCGACTTCATCGGTCCTGAAAAGGACGTTCCCGCGCCCGATATGAACACCAACGAGCAGACCATGGCTTGGATTATGGATACCTATTCCATGCACATGGGCCGCACCGTCACCAGCGTCGTCACCGGCAAGCCTCTCAATATCGGCGGCTCCCGCGGACGCCTGGAAGCGACCGGCCGCGGCGTTAAAGTCATTTGCGACGAAAGCCTCCGCTACCTCAAGCTGCCGATTGACGGCTGCCGCGTCATCATTCAGGGCTTCGGCAACGTTGGCTCTAACACCGCCCGCCTCCTCATGGAGAACGGATACAAGATCATCGGCATCGCAGAAAAGGACGGCGGTCATTTCAACCCCAACGGCATTGACATCCATCAGCTCATCGAATTCCGCTACCGAAATGGCACCACGCTCGGCTTCCGAGGCGCAGATGCCATGCCCAGCGACGAGCTCATCCTGCGTGAATGCGACATCCTCATTCCCGCCGCAACTGAAAATGTCATCACCAGCAGGAACGCCGATAAGATCAGCGCCAGAATCGTCATCGAAGGCGCCAATGGTCCCACCACCGCCGTCGCCGACGAGATCCTCTCAGAAAAGCGCATCTTCGTTGTTCCGGATATCCTCTCCAACGCCGGCGGTGTTACCGCCAGCTACTTCGAGTGGGTCCAGGACCGGCAGGGCTACTTCTGGAAGGAAGCCATCGTCAACGAACAGCTCGAAACCATCCTGCGCGATAGCTTCGAAGACGTCGTCCGTTACTCTGAGGCGCACAACGTCAACAACCGCATTGCCGCCTATATGCTCGCCATTGACCGCGTCGCCTTCACCATCAAGCAGCGCGGCATCTACGCATAGCATTGACTGGCCTTGCGCCACGCACCAACCCAACCCGCGGGAGGGGAACCATCCAACTCCCTCCCGCGTAGCCAAACGGTGGGAAACCACAAATCCCACCCCGCCACAAACAACCGGAATGCTGGGTGCGAGCAGCCAGAAGCCGTTTTCTGTCAAGCCCCCGAAGCTCAACACTCCCCTTAACTCCCTCATTCCATTCAACAAAAAACCTCAGCAGTTTTGCATCTTAATCCCGCCATACGCGCATAATGGACATATCAGCCTGAGATCCGCGTCCTCACCGGCCCGCGCTCTCAGGCCTTTTCATTGCAGGAGAAGCGCGCCATGCCGACGAAGCCTACAATCCCTCAACCGCCCATCGGCCGAGCCATATCCCGGTCTGTACCCCCCAACCCAATCCAATATCTTTCCTTTCTAGAATTTCCTTACCCATTTTTGTCTCCACGGCTTTCAACTTTCTTAGCCTCAAGCCAGACAAAAGAAATACCCACCCCCCTTGGATTGATTTGCACTTTTCCACACTTTCCTTGCATAAAAATGCTGATCCCACTTCTTCGAGTCTTCGCTTTTCGCCGCGCCGCAGTGAACCGTGCTTGCACTGGTGCAATAATGGAGCCAAGTCTGGCAAAGGGCTGCAACGGTCGAGGCACATGAATCTCCCCAACTCCATCACGATGAGTCGGATCGTCATGATCCCTCTCTTCCTCTGGATGCTCTCGCCGCATTTCCCCTGGCAAGGGCCTGAAGGCACGCAAGAGTTGCTGGCCTCCATCCTTTTCATCCTTGCCTCCATGACCGACGGCTTCGATGGCTATCTCGCGCGCAAGCGCGGACAGATCACAACTATGGGCATGTTGCTCGACCCGCTCGCGGACAAGATCATGGTCACCGCAGCTCTCATCGCGCTCGTGGCCTACAATCCCGTCGTCGTCAAGGTCTGGATCGCCGTCGTCATCATCGGCCGCGAGTTCCTTATCTCCGGACTCCGCTCCATCGCTTCGTCTGAAGGCTTCACCATCCAGGCCAGCGATCTTGGCAAGCTCAAGACTGTCATCCAGATCGTCTCCGTCGTCTCCGCTATCCTCGCGCATCGCTGGTACGACTGGCAGTTTGGCTATCTCGTCATTCCCGTCCAGTGGATCGCCGTCGCCGCCATCTACTTCACCGTCCTCGTTTCCACCATCTCCGCCATCGACTACTTCGCCGGATTCTGGAAGCAGATTGATCACGCTTCCATCGATCGCCGCAAGAGCTTCGTCCTCTCCCGCAACAAGGGTGCCAGCAGCCCTTCAGCCAACTGATTTTTGCCCCCAAAAATCAATGCCCCGGACCTGGTCCGGGGCATTCTGTTATCGATTGAAGCCGTCTAGGCCATGGCCGCCACAGGCAGATGAATCGCTACTGCCGCCTTGGCCGCAATCTCAGCTGCACTCATCGCCGCGGTTGGCTGCGCCGCGTGATGCGATCCCCGCGTCAACCGATGGACAAAGTGATACGGCGGCCACGGCCCGGAGAGCTGCAGCAAACACTCCCGCATCATCGCGCTCGTTGTGGCGAATTTGTTTTGATAGCGCTCCACGTGCTTTCGCTCAATCAGGTGCGCGATGTCCAGTACCATCTTGCCCGACTCGGTCAGCCGGCAGCTGACCTCCTCGTCAAGCGGCATGAACAAACGATGCATTTGGAAAGCCACTGCGCGCGCCCGAGTCTGCCGCTCGCGCTGCCGCGAGGCCGTCTCGCGCAGGTTACTAAGATATTCGCGCCCCACGCTCTCCGGCATCGCCTGCTTCACCAGTTCGCGCGGACAGCAGTCATCCACAAAGATCTTCAGATGCATTTCAGTCTTCCCGCGCAGCTTATCGATATTCGATAGAAACTGCCGCTGGTTCGACCGTACGGACTTGCGTAGGCTCTCGTCGTCGCTGAACACCGTTCCAAAACGGAACGGAAGCACCGTCGAATGCTGGAAGCAGTCCGCAATCACGCGCGCATGATCCACACCCGCCTTCTGGCTGAACCCTTCGCCGGGATTGTGTTCGCTGACAATTATCGCCAGATCGCTCGCGGGATACAGAAACACCTGGTTTCCGCTCACTCCGTGAACCGCTTCAAGTGGAACTGGCTTACGATGACGGGCTAATTCAGGAAAGGCTTGTTTCTCACCGATGCAGTAGGCATACCATGCCATAGGGTGGCACTCCGTGTGCAGCCGCCGGTAAGCGGCGCTCGTTAGCGAATCTCAGTGAACGTAAGAAAACTGCATTGTGAAGCGGGATCGTTTGCCCCCACTTAACTAACCGGAATACTAGACCGCCATCAACACGACTGGCAACGTCTCACATTAAGAAGTTGAGGAAGGAAAGCAGAATCAGATCAATTAACTTTTGTAAAAGAAATAAGACAATTTATACAATCAAAAAACGGTTCAAAATTTGCTCCGGGGCATGCAGACTTTCCGAATTACTGTCATCTGTCCCAGTCGGCCTAGGCCGCGGCCTGCTCGGCTCCCCGGCAAGCCGTTCCTAGTGGAAGACCCGCAACAGCACAACTACATCCAGAACGACCGCTGCCACCAGCAGTGACATGCCGATCCACGCCATCACTGTGACCTTCTTGCGCAGCGCCCGCGCATCTGAGGTCAATTCCTGCTGCTCCAGCGTGTTGCGGTCAACCGCCTCCTTCAGCAGGTCGAGCCGGTCCACCAGCCGCTGGACCATGCGACCTTGCTCTCCGACCTTGCCGTCCAATGCCAGGCTCGATCCCTCCAGATCCTTCAGCGTCTCCTGAATCGCAGCCAGTTCCTTGCGAGAAATGCTCCCCGAGGTGCCCGGCGTCAGTAAATTCGACACGGTTCCCATCACGTTGCCTTCCAGCAAAGGCAACAGTTTCTGTGCCACCACCAGCGCCGAACGAACCACTTCAAGCTTCCTGCCTGTTCCTGCCGCAGGAGCCTGCGGGATCGCCACCGGGGCTGGCCGCGCCGGCGCCTCCCTGGCAACTTCCAGCGCTGCGGGCTTCGCGGTGGCAATTGGCTGCGCCGGGGCCGCAGGCTTCAAATTCGCTTCCGGCTTGGACGCCTCAGGCGCTCTCGCTGCAGGAGAAACTCCCGTGTTCATGCTGCCACTCTGCGAGGTCAGCGGACGAAGTGTCTCATGCGGTTCCTCATCTTTAAGAGGAAGAACCTCCAGCCTTGGCGGCACAATCTCCTTGTCGCGCAATTCCTTTCGGGCTGACATCCATGAGTCGAACATTCGCGCCTGCGGGGAATAGGAACCATCGACTCGAATGCCAATCTCTTTTGGAGCAGAGCTCTCAGTTTGACTCATTGTGTTTCATCTCTCTGGGGGAAAAGCCGTTTTACGCAGAGCGGACGCCACGTTCTGCAGACGCATGGCGGGACACACGGCATTCTGTGCCATTCAGCCTATCACACCCCCGCAGAATCTCAGCCCTGTGCGGTTCGAAGGGTTCCGCCCCATCTTCGCGTATCCTCAAGGGCAGGAGGGCTTTGTGAAACTCTTCCTCACCAGACTCTCGCGCAACCTGCAGCGGAATATCCTCGCCGGCGTCATCACCATCGGGCCTCTCTTTGTCACCTGGCTCATCTTCAGCTTCGTCCTCACCAGCCTCGCCAAGGCGGGCCAGCCGCTGGTCCGATTTTTTGACGCTGTCTTCTATCGCGACTGGCTCGGCGACCCTTGGACGCAGTCTCTTCTTGCCATCGTTCTTACCTTGATCGTCCTCTATGTCGTGGGGCGCGTCACCTCGCAGGTCGTTGGACGCCAGATCTTCCGGCTCTTTGAAGCCATCCTCGAGCGACTCCCCATCATCGCCAAGGTCTACACTTCAGTGCGGCAGTTACTCGACACCATGATGTCCAAAAAGGAGACCAGTCAGCGCGTGGTCCTGGTCGATTTCCCCATCGCCGGACAGAAGTCCGTCGGCTTCCTCACCCGCACCATGACAGACTCGACGACGGGTCAGACTCTTGCCGCCGTTTTGCTGCCAAACGCCATCAATCCGACTTCCGCTTTTCTGCAGCTTCTGCCCATCGAGCGCGTCGTCGACACGGACCTCTCCATGGAGCAGGCAATGAGCATGCTTCTCACCGGCGGCGCCGTCGCGCCTGCGAGTTTACGCTTCACACAGCCCGGCGATCGCCTCGTCTAGGAGCCTGATTTGGCCGGTTCTGGAGCCGCATCCGTAGCCACTTCCTCGCCCGCGTGCTCGCTCTCGGCCGTCACCTTGCGCAGGCTCACATGCTCAAACTGTGCCCAGATCAGCCCTACCGGAATAATACTGAGGAAGGTGACCAGCAGCAGCGTCGCTGCGCACGCTGTCGCTGCCTCGTGCCCAACGCCCAGCGCCAGGCTCAAAACGATCGCAACCAGTCCGATTTGCGTGAACCATCCAATGACCGGCAATTGGAAGATGCTCGCACCGCCGCTTGCTACCAGCACCAGGACCGCGCGTTGCGGAGTGATGGATGCAAGCTCCGGGGCGGCAACAAAGGCTCTGCAGCTCAGAAAGTAGGCCAGCGCGATCAGGGCCCACATCCCAAGGGAAAGCCCCATCACCGACGCCAGATCACGAAGCGAATGGATTGCCGAAAGACCGGTGCGAAACGCACGGATCTTATGCCCGATCGCCTGGCCAAGCTTTTTCGATACCAGGCCAATGCTGTGCTCGCAAAAACTCGCCACCGAGTTGCTGCTGACGCGGATCATCACCAGGAAGAGTGCGCCGATTAGAGTCAAAATCAGGCCGCTGTAGCGCGCAATCAGCGACGAGAGAAACGCATGATGCGCTCCAAGCTGGGCCATCGGTCCGGTATGCGGCATGACCTTCACAATCTCTTCCGTCGGCACCCAAAGCATGGCGATAGAAAAGACCAGGGCAAGCGTGCCAAGGTCGAAGAGCCGCTCCACAATGTAGACCGCGAACTGGGTGCTGAGCTCCAGGTTGGTCTTCTTGGCAACCAGATAGGGTCGTACCGGATCCGCCACCCTGCCGATCAGCGCAACCGCCGTGAACCCCAGCACCTGGCAACTTACCAGCGACAGCGCCGACACGCTTTTCTGATAGCGGATCAGGTAAGCCCAGCGCGCCGCGCGCAGGACAAAGCCTAGGTAGATGCAGCCCACGCCCGCTGCAATCAGGCGCCAGTCCGCCATGGCCACCTGGGTCCGAAAGACACCAAAGTCAAAGTGGATACGATTCCGGCCCCACACCGCCAGGCCCAAAAGAACCGCAATCACCACCAGGCCTAAAATCAGCTGTCTCTTCTTCAAGCGGACTCCGTTCCAGATCTACAGGCTGATTGTATGGGCTTCATCGGGAAAATTGCGATACGCCGATTGGGGCACTCTGTTGTTTTGCCCGGCCCTTGACCATCTCATGCGTCAGCACTCGGCGATTGAACGCGTGAATCACGCGCGCCACGTACACCCTCGTCTCGTGATACGGCGGCACGCCATGATACTTGTCCACCGCTGCCGGTCCGGCATTGTAGGCCGCCAGCGCCAAAGCGAGGTTCTCGTGGTACCGCGTCAGCAGTTCGTCGAGATACTGGGTTCCGCCGCGCACATTCTCTTCGGGTTCCAGGCTGTTCTGAACACCCATGGCATGAGCCGTCGAAGGAATCAGTTGCATCAGTCCCTGGGCTCCCGCTGGACTAGTTGCGCGCACGCGCCCTCCGCTCTCTGCCTGCACCACGCTGGCCAGCAGGTCCACATCCAGGTTGTGGGCCGCGCCGGCCTCCGCCAGCATCTCGTGCAAATCCGCCCGGCTTAGCTTCCCATCGTTGCGTGTCTTCACCGTTGCGGCGGCAGTCGCCTTTGGAGGTGCGTCCGGCAGCGGAGTAAACGCTGCCAGCTCCTTCGGCTCCAAAGCGATGTAATTCTCTTCTCCATGGCTCAAGTACAACCGTACCTGGCCGTCCACCAGCGCGTGATGATCACAGCGCATCGTGAATCCATTGGATAAAGTCGCAAGCTCTTCCGCGCCAGCGCACACTGACACCGCGATCCAGGCTCCCGCGACCATCCACCTCCAGTGCAGCTTCATTCGCATCCTTCAGGCCTGCGCCCCTGCCGTCGAACGCCTGGCCAGGGCCTTCTCCAGCACCACTGCAACCCCGTCTTCATCGTTCGGCGGAGCCTGTTTCCATCCGCGCGTCCGCGCCATCGTGCGCAACTCGGCAGCGGCATTTCCCATCACCACGCTCTGCCCAGCCCACTCCAGCATGTCCAGGTCGTTCCAATTATCCCCAATCGCCATCGTTTCTTTCCGGTCGATGCCCAGCTGCGCGGCCAGCCGCGCCAGCGCCCATCCCTTGGAGACACCCTCCGGCAACAGATCCAGTATCGAAAGATCCCGCCCCGGATACTCCGTGCGAATACAGGCGCACGCGCTGCTCCACTCGCTCTCCTTCAAGGCGTGCTCGGCGGCGCGCATCTTGCTCAGGCCGCCCGCCACCATGCCCTGAATCGGATCGTTCCCATCACTCAGCGCATTCTCCAGCGGCTTCACCACGGCGATCGACTTCCGGTTCGCTTCCACCCACAGGGCAATACGTCCGTGCGTCTGCTCCAGGTCTTCCAGCACCAACTCTCCCGGTCCTTCGTGATCGAACGTAAAAACGACCGCTCCAAAGGATCGCAGCAGTCCGCATAATCCCCGCGCGACGTGTGCCTTCATATGACTGCGATCGACGGCGGTGCCGCTCAAAGTCCGTGTCACTGCTCCATTGGACGTGATCAGTGGCATATCCGCTCGCAATCCAAGTCCATTCAGGATGGGTGCGGTGTAGGCTTGCCGCCGGCCCGTCGCAATGGCCACCGCAATCCCGGCTTCCTGCGCGGCTCGCAGCGCCTGCGCATTCCGCGCACTTACGTCGTGGGAAAAAGTCGGCAGCAGCGTGCCGTCCATATCAATAGCCACCAAGCGGACAGGAGGATGCATAAATCAAGTGTAGTTGCTGTGCCCCGCGCTCCATCGCCGTCCGGGGTCTGCGGCACATTGCTTTGTGACGGCCGGCATACCCCTGCAGTCGCAGATGCGGCGCACAATAGGCCAGCGATGGAGAAAGACCATGAATGCACCGATCCTGGTTTCATACGCCACCCGAGGCGGGTCCACAGCCGAAGTCGCCGAGGCCATCAGCCTCGCCCTCAATGGAGAAGGCTTGCGTTCGATTGTGCAGCCCGTGGAAGCCGTTCAGTCGCTTGAGGGATTCACCTCCATCATTCTTGGCGCGCCGCTCTACATCGGTCGATTCCCGAAGCCGTTCCACCAGTTCTTCAAGCGGCATCAGACTGCGCTGCAAATCCTCCGGCCGTGGATCTTCGTTCTTGGGCCCACCCGCCCAATCCCATCCGATTTTGATGCGGCCAGGCGCCAGGCAGCCCGGCAACTCGGCCGCTACCCATGGCTGCAGCCCGTCGAGATCCACATCTTTGGCGGACGTTTCGACCTGAATCACGTCCCGCAGCCGCTCACGTTGCTCCAGCGTCTTCCCATCCCTGCGCTCAGAAGGCTGCCCACCGCCGATATCCGTGACTGGGTCGCCATCCGGGCATGGTCCAGAGTAGTGGCGCTCAACATCAAATCTGCCGCATGACGCGATCCGTGGATCCCGGCGCCAGGGACCTCAACCGCGAGTGGACACAGCGATCAGAGAAAAAGCAAAACCTCCGGCCACCCTCTCAGGAACCAACCCGTCCAGTAGCCTCCGCAGCCCGTCCCTCCAGTACACTGGGAACGTGGAACGAATCTGTCGTCAGTGTCATGCCGTCCTCGCCGACGAAACGCGCGGCGACTGGTGCCCCGCCTGCGGTGGCGCCCTGATTGAGCGGTCTGCTCTGCCTGTATCTGACCCCGCTCCGCCTCAGGTCGATCATCGCGGAATCATCCTGCCGCGACGCCACCCCGTCGGCGGCATCATTACGCCTCAGTAGCGCCCTACTCGTAGCGCAGCGCCTCCGCGGGAAGAATACGCGCCGCCGACGAAGACGGATACAGCGTGGCCAGAAGGGATACGCCAATCGATACCGCCGAGACAATCACCCCGTCCATCAGGCGCGGCGCAAATGGCAGTGTGTCGATCGAATATACCTCTGCCGACAGATGAATAAAGTGGTAGTGTCCACCCGCCCATGACGCCAGGTATCCCAGCGCAACGCCCAGAATCGTGCCGATCAAGCTGATCAGGAAACCTTGCAGCAGAAAGATCCGCCGCACCTGGCTTGGCTCCACGCCAAAGCTCATCAGCACCGCGATGTCGCGCGTCTTCTCCATCACCATCATTGTCAGAGCGATCAGAATGTTCAGCGCCGCCACAATCACAATCAGGGCGATGATGATGAAAGTCACCACCTGCTCCTCTTTCAGTGCGCGAAAAAGCGGCCGGTTCTGCTCGATCCAGTTGCTGGTCATGTAGCCTTTGCCTGCTGCCTGCTCAATGGCCGTGCCAATCTCCGGGGCGCGATCCATATCGTCTACCTTGAAGCTGATCACTGAGAGCAGGTCCGGCTCGCTGAACAGCCGCTGCGCGTCGCTCAACCGCATGAAGGCCATCGCCGAATCGTATTGATAAAAGCCTGAGTGAAAGATGCCCACCACGCGGAATCGTTGATACTTCGGCGCCAGTCCCAGCGGTGTCAACTCGCCTTGCGGGCTCGTAATCAGCACGGAATCCCCGACCTGCACCCCGATCTGGTCTGCCAGATCCTTGCCCATCACCAGCGGCGGAAACTCCGCATCCACCGGCTGGGGCAGGGAATCGCCCTGCGTCGGCATCGAAGCGGCGCTCACTGCCGTCACCGGTTCCAGTTCCTTCGCCGAGCCGGACACGATGGAATTCAGCAGATTGCTGACGGTCAGCTCTTCCGAGGGGATGATGCCCTTAATCAGAGCGAAGCCCGCATGCGGGCCGCGTGACACCAGCACTTGCCCATACAGCCCTGGCGACGCAGCGGTCACGTGGGGTACCTGCCGCAACCGCTCCACCAGCGGTCGCCAGTTGCGGATCCCGTCAGCCGCCACGCGCATCAAGTCCACTTCCGACGACGCACCCAGCAGCTTGTCCTGCAGGTCGCGGCGCATGCCGTTGGTGATGGCCAGCGCAATAATCAGCGCCGCCACACCCGCGGCAACGCCTGCAATTGAAATGGTTGTGACGACGCCGACCACCGCCTGCCGCCGCTTGGCCCTCAAATATCGCGCAGCCACAAACAGTTCAAATCGCATCGTTCTGCCGCCTATCGGGCCGACGCGCCAAACACTGTCTTGGCCACGCCCACATTGTCATACCGGTCATACACCCGCACCGTCAGCAGATGCTCGCCCGGGTGAGCCGCCAGCGCGGCTGCCGGCAGATTCAGCACATAGCTCTCCCGCTTGGAGTCCGACAGCACTCCCACCGGCGCCAGAAACTGCCAGTCTCCCGCATCAAGCGAATACTCTGCATGGGAAATCGGCGACTCTGCGTCCTGCGCATCAAATGTTACGCGCACCGGTTGGCTGCAGGGCTTTCCTGTGCAATCCCCCGGCTGCGTCTCAGCCTTCAACGCCAGAATCACAGGTGGCGTCGTGTCCACCTCAAATCGTTCGCTGATTTTTTCGTCCGTCAATGCATCGCCTGCCATGTGCGAGGGGGAATCACTCGCGATCACCTTGACGCGGTATCCACCGTCGGGAATCAGCGTCGCATCAAAGCTGTACGCCTTCTCTGTCAAATTCTTTTTGAGCAGCCGCCACACATGTTCCCCATCCCCGCGAAGATAGAGCGCATACACCAGGTTGTCTCCATCATCATCATGCGCGGCCCACCGCACCGTAATGGCCGTCCGATCCTTCTGCGCCTGCAACGGCGAGCTCGTGTTGCCGTCGTAGTTGATGCCTGAGTTCTGGCTTGCTGAAGGGAAGTTGATAATCACGGTCTGTTGGCTGGTCTGCTGCGTCTGTGCATTCCATCGCGCTCCTGGAGCCACCACCAAATCATCCAGCACCGGAGCCGAGTTCACCGGCAGGAAGTTCACGCCGACGCTACCCACGCTTCCACCTGGCTGAAGCACGGCTTTCCACTGCAAAAAACGCCCCGGCGGCGAAGCCACCGCGCCATCCTTGAGCGGTGCCCAGGCACTCCATCCGCGAACTGGCTGCTCCACGTTCCCCGTGCGCGTCCACAAAGCATAGCCGGTCGAGCCGGGCTCCACTTCCACACGTCCAAAGCGTGCGGTTGCGCCCGCATCCAGCACGTCGCTCGCATATTCGTGCATTTCAGCTGCGCCCAGCTTGGCCAGTTTGCCCGTATTGCCCGTGCCAATCAGGATTTCTCCATTCTGGCTTGCGGCCAGGCACAGCCCCTGTTGCGCGTCCAGATGCGCTACATCCGCATAGCTGCCATCCTGCTGAACGCGCAAGATACGTCCGCGATTGCCGCTCAACGCCAGCAGCCCATCCTTCTCTGCGGCCAGGGCATACACAATTTCATCCTTGTCGCTCCACAGTTTGCTCGGCGCTTCATTCTCCTTCAGCGCATCAATCTCCGTTCCCTCGGGCACGGAGGCGCTTGCATTGACCGCCTGCATCGAGCCTGGCTGCACCACCGTGATCGTGATGGAAGCCAGCCCCTGAAGCGGCAGGGGAGGCAGCGGGTTGTGCCCCTTGTCGCCCACGCTCGCAGCGTAAATTGTGCCGTCAGCACCCACCGCCACTGCCGTCACCTCGCGCCGCGGCGACTCGAAGAGAACGAATCCCTTGCCTTCCGGACTGATCCGATACACCAATCCGGTCCCTTCCGATCCCGCAATCAGATTGCCTTTTGCATCCCATGCCAGCGAGCGGATATGTTCCTCATCGCTCTTGAAGAACTCCTCCGCCTTTGCTGCCGGTGTCTTCACATCCACGCGGTACACGGCGCCCGGTCCGCCCGTCGCAATATAGAGCCGGCCCGCCGTGTCAAACGTCAGCGCCCAGACGTAATGAGACTTACCGTCCGCCGGCTTTGACTCCACCGTCGTGCCGTCAATCATGCTTTTCTCGGGCAGTTTGCCCGCGTCAAACACCACCGTTGCATTCGTTTCATCCTGCTTCGTCGTGGCCGCCGGATTCAGCTTGTAGACCTTGCCGCTGGGCAGCGTCGCCGCATACAGGGCTCCATCCGGCCCCAGCGCCACCGCTTGCACGCTGACGTCTTTGGTCTCAAAGAGCGTAAAGGTCTTGCCGCTCTTGTCCACGCGCAGCACCGTTGCCGGTGAGCCTGTTCCCAGGTAGGCAGTTCCATCCTTGTCGGTCGCAATGGACCACACGAAGGTCGAGGGCGTGGTCATGACCTCGCGCAGCCCCGGCCCCTCGCGCAAGACGCCCGTGCTTTCAATCGCGATACCCTGCGGGGTACCTTTCTCAAACTCTTCAAAGCGTGACTGGGTCCAGAGATGAGTCTGTTGCGCCATCATTCCGGGCGCTGCGACGGCACTGAAAATCGCAACCAGCAGGATGAAGACAGCCAGTGTAAGCAAGCGATGAGACTGGGGTTTTCGGAATTCCATTCTGCCGTTGAGTCTACTAGAGTTGGCCCTGGCCGCGCGGCACATCGCGACTCACGATCCGCCGCGAAACTGGATGATCCTGCGCCGGTCGCGTTTGCTGGGCCGGCGCTCTGGCAGCGGCGCGTACTGCTGCATTGCCTTGCGCTCTTCTGCCAATCGCGCGCGCGCTGCTTTGCTGGCCTCCGTCTCGCGATAGAGTGTTTGTGCCACTGCGGCCGGCCCGCGCATATCGCTCAGGGCGAGCACCTCAATCTCAAATTCGCCGCCCTCATTGCGGACCTGCAGCATCTCGCCCACGCGAACCTCACGCGCGGGCTTTGCGGCCGCGCCATTCACGCGAATTCGCCCCAGGTCGCAGGCTTTCGAAGCGAGCGCGCGTGTTTTGAAGAACCGCGCTGCCCAAAGCCATTTGTCGATGCGTACGCCGTTCATGCCCGCTCCTGCATCTTCAATTCGCCCGTACCACGCGATACCGGACCATGTTCTTCTCCACCTCTTTCAGCTCCTCATTGGCTCTGGCAATCGGGGAGCATCCCGTGATTCCTTTCACTCCATGTCGCGCTGTCACATCCAGCATCTCGCGCAGTTGATAAAGGCTGCCGATCGGGCTACCGGTCACCGTGCGCACACCCTCTGTCCGCAGAAAAGCTGAAATCCCCGTAGGCGGGGGCGGCACACCGAACATGTGCACTGTCCCAGTCGATCGCGGCGCCTGGTTGTCGAGGTCGCAGCCCCGCGCGCGTGCCCGCCTTCTAGTTCAGCCCGCTGCCCGTTTCCAGATGTACCTTCAGAAGCTTGAAGCCGGATAAGGCTCCGCCCGCTGGCGCCTCCCCGGCAATCTCCGCCGATTCGCCGTTCAGGCTTGCCTCCATTGAAGACCGCATCGGCTCCAGCGCGTTCGCCATCGAAAGTGGAATGCCCGCCATCGCCTGTCCTTGCACTTCGCCCTGCGCATCCGGTGCCAGAAGGCTCACATAGACGCGGTCGGCCCGATGCATTTGGCGCGCGCGGGCAATCTCCGCGTCCAGATCGCTAGGGCCCGCGCCAAACCGTGGCTGATGCAGGGCACGGTCTAGTGTCGCGCCGTCCGACACCAGAAGCCGCAGATTCCCCGCCTGTAGCCGCGCGGGGAGCTTGACTGGAATCCGCACATTGCGTGCCGCCTGCTGCCAGGGTTGCAGCGTCGCCTCCACCATCACCGTGTCCCCCGCATGCACCAGATCGCCGGAGGCAATTCGCGCCGAGATCAGCTGCACCTGGACGTTGTGCGGAATAGCGTCCGCCGTCAGATCAATGGAGCGGATGGCTCCTTCGCGCGTCCCGTTCGCATAGAGTTGCGAAAACTCCTCGCCGGTCTGCATTGCCGCCAGCAACTGGGAAGGCGCGCTCTCGCCTGAAGGCGCCCACAGGTCGATCGGTGCCGCTTCATGCCCATCCAGTCCAATCGTTCCCTGAATGTGATAACTGGTCATGGCCGTGCTCACGTTGGTCTGCAACAGCGAGTTGTAAACCGATACCATGACAGCCTGAGGCGTCAGCGTCGGCAGGTCCAGAACATCAAAATGCAGGGTCTTGGTCCCCGTCCCGTTCCGCATCGTCATCTTCACCGGAATCATATGGGCTGTTTCGCCAAATACGCCGCGGATCGCCGCATCACGGTCCTGCGTGAAGGCTCCGATCGTGGCGCCGGTGTTCACAATCTTGAAGGAGTTCAGCGGCGAAGCCAGCGTGGCCACCACATCCGTGGTGGTCATCGGAAGCGACACCGGACCCGCTTGCAAGATTGGATGTCCGCAGGCCAGCAATTGCTTTGGATCCACATAGGTCACCGTACAGGTCGCCGCAATCTCCAGATCGCCACGCACCAGTTGAGCGCTCACCGCGCTGCCTGGTACCACCGCAGCGGCTGCGGTCCTGTCCATCTTGCCCGCATCCAGCGAACTGCCGCTTCCGCCGCCCGCGGCCACCATCTCCAGGCCGGTTCCGGCCATCTTCTTTTGCCAGAGAGCAATCGCCTCAGGACGGAACCCGCTCATCACTAGCGGTGTCTCCATTGCCTGAAACGTCATGCCGCCTGAAGTCTCCTCCGCCGCCTTGCCGTTACCTGCGGAAGCCTCCTGCGCAGACGTTCCATGGCCAATCGTCTGGATAGGCAGATTGCGGACCTCCAGCATCTGCGCGATGGGCGTGATGCCCGCAATCGGCTCCTTGCTGAACTGCCCTATGCGGTACGAAAGCGAACCCAGCAGCTTGTCGCCCACATAGACCGGACTGCCGCTCATTCCGGCAACCACGCCGGTGTAGTCCGGTTTGGTGCCTTGCAGCCGAGCCAGAATCATGTCCTCACCCGGACCGCGCGCACCCCGCAGCACGCCCAGAATCTCGACCTGCATGGGTTCCGGCTTCGAACCCTCAAAAACCGTCCACGCCGTAGCCATCAGGCCTCGGTGCACTTCACTCAGCGGATAGATACCGGCCGTCGAGCGCGGGGGCGTCTTCGGAGCTTCAAGCCCGCCGGCCCCGCTCTGGCTCCTGGCCGGCACACTTGTTGCTCCCATCACAAACACCGCAATTGCGGCAGCCAATACGACTTTCTTTGCACACCATCTCACGTCTATAAGAGTACAACCGGAAGCGTGGCCGCTCCGAATGCAGCCGGCGTGGTCATGGGTGGCAGTGCCTTCCCGATGCACGCAAAGCGCACAGCCGATACCCCGCGCACCGGTTCATCCCGTATCCTGTCTGCAGCACTGAGGTTGTTATGGTCAACTTGCGCTTGTCCCTGTCTGCTCTATGCAGGACGCCGTTTCGCACCCTCCCTCTCGCTCTTGCGATCGCAGGCGCGCCGCTGGTCCAGGCGCAAAACAACGCGCCCGCCCAGCAGACACAAACCCAGCAGCCCGCCGACCAGAACGGACCCGCTGCCGGCGGACCCTCCGGTGACACCGGCGTTATCGCGGTCCCCAAGAAACCCAAATCCGATGAGGTTCCTCCGCCCCCGGCTCCGGCTGCTCCCAAAGTCGTCAACCCGCCTGGCCTTGGCAACTACTCCCTCCAGGTCAACGTCCCGGAAGTGACCGTCGATGTCGGTGTGCTGCTGGAGAAGACCGGCCAGTTCGTTCCTGGGCTCAAGCCCACCAACTTCCGCGTCTTTGAAAACGGAGTTGAGCAGAAAGTCATTGGCTTCCGCCGCGTCGAGGCTCCCGTAACCGCCCTCCTGCTCGTCGAGTTTGCCGCAACCAACTACTGGTTTGTCTATGACATGCAGAATGCGGCCTGGGCCTTTGCCCAATCGCTGCGCCCGCAGGACTATGTCGCTCTGATGACCTTCGATCTCCGTCCGCACATCATCACGGATTTCACCCAGGACAAGCGGCAGCTCTTCAATGCCATCAACACGCTCATCATTCCCGGCTTTAGTGACCGGAACCTCTTCGATGCGCTCGCGGAAGCCGAGGACCGCCTCAGCCGCATCGACGGGCACAAATACATCATCCTGATTGCGTCCGGACGCGATACCTTCTCCCGCCTCACGCTGGATCAGATCCTTCTGAAAGTGAAGACGACTCCCGATATCACCATCTTCACAATTTCGACGGGAGGCGCCATCCGCGCCATGACAGAAGGCGGCCCCGGTTTCCGACAGGAAATGGCCGACCTCGACTACCTGCAGGCAGACAACCAGATGAGGACCTTCGCCAAGCTGACCGGCGGCATGTGGTTTGAGCCGCGCTTTATCGGGGAACTGCCGGACGACTTTGCCGCCATCAATCGGGCGATCCGCTCAAAATACGAGTTGGTCTACCGGCCCACCGACGCTAAGCAGGACGGAACCTATCGCAAGATCCACGTCGAACTCGTCGATGACGAAGGCCACCCGCTTCGCATGCAGGATGAGAAACACAAGACCCTGAAATACGAGATCATTGCGCGAGACGGATATCGCGCTCGGCAGGAAGTGGAGTAGGGCACAAAAAAATCAACAATAGTTCTGCTGGCGGCGCCTCAACGCCGCCAGCCCAGCCAATCCCCCGGGGTAGGCTTTCGCCTATCGGAACTGGTTGATGAAGTCGATGATGTAATACACAAGGACTCCCAGGGTCGCCAGTCCGGCGAGCCACAGAGACAGCTTCACGTATGGCTCAATTCGGTTGACCTTTGCCACAATCGCCGCCTGTGCGGACTTCTCATGGTCAAACGAGTCATCGAGGAAGATCTGGTCTTCTTCATCCTTGGTCAGGTTGGAGCGATAAATGTACAGGACGGCCATGATGACCACCAGTACAATCCAGACTGACCACATCACGGGAACGAACTTCATTTTTCACCTCCGATTGGCTGTCTGGTCCCAGATATCGCCAGGCCGTGAGGAACAGCGGTCCAGAGAGTAGAGGGGCCGTACGGCTAGCCATAATAGCCCGGAACGGCCTGCCCTGTGGTGACAAAAATCACACACGTCTACATTCCTTGCACACCATGCTGAAATCTCCTGATTTCTGGTGGATGGATGATGCTTGTTACCCGTGTCCGGGCTGGGTCTGACTTCCCGCAAGGTCCATCCCGTCTTATGCGACCTTCGGCCGTCTGTTGCATCCAACGGGATAGAAGGCTGCTTGGCGCTTGAAACCCCGCCGGTGCAGCGGTACAGTTACGAGTAAGCTCGAGAATTTGATCACAGGGAGATACCATGTCCTCAACCGCAGTCACCCCCACGCAGGAAACGTCCCAAAAGGCGCCGCTGACACTTACGCCCCAGGCCATCGCCAAGGTGCGGGAAATCATGGCCACCCAGGATCCTCTTCCCGCTGGGCTGCGCATCGGCGTGGTCGGCGGTGGCTGCTCCGGCTTTCAATACTCCATGGCCTTTGAGAACCAGAGTGGCATGATGGACAAAGTTTTCAGATTCGATGATCTCAAAGTTTTTGTTGATGCCACTTCGTTGATGTATCTCAACGGTTGCACGGTTGACTACGTCGAGACCCTGGAAGCGGCGGGCTTCAAGTTTGACAATCCGCAGGTGAAGTCCACCTGTGGCTGCGGTTCGTCGTTCAGCGTCTAGCTGACGTTCCCGAATTTTCCCGCACTCGGCCTGAGGTGCGCTTGACACGATGGCCCGACTCTCCGGAGAGAGTCGGGCCATCGTGTCTTTCCCGCGGTGCGTCTTCAGACCGGTTTGAATTTTGCTGTCGGCAGCGATACGGCTACGGGGATGGGGCGGCAGGCTGCTGCGGCGCGGGTGAAGTGGGGCTGGTCGGCGAGGATCCTCCAATGCCGAGACTGAATCCACCGGATTGCGTGCCGGTACCACTGCCGGCTCCGATCCCTGTCCCGGTGCCCGTTCCGGGGGAGCCGAGCCCGCCACTCATCCCGCTGGCCGGCTGGCCAATCGTTCCCTGATTGCCGCCTGACATCATCTGATCGAGCATCGGGCTGTACAGGAACTCCCAGTCCTTGTAGTGATCCTTCTTCTTGTACACGTAAACGGAGGCCTTCGGGCTGGCCGGAGAGACGCCCATGATGCCGGCCCCTCCGAATGTCTGCCCCGTCAAACCGCCGCCTCCAGCAGGAGACGATGTGCTGCCACCCGCCGTTGAACCCAGTCCTCCGGGGCTGGAAGTGCCTGGGGTGCTTCCGCCACCCAGAGTGCTCCCGCTGGACGCTCCGCCGATGCCAGATCCAAGACTGAACCCCGAGCCGCTGGATGTGCCCGGCGATGCGCCGGATTGCCCCAGCGCCGATCCCGCGCTTGCGTCGGACGAACCGAAGGCGCTGGACGCTGGAGTTGCGCCGTTCACACTCCCCGGACCCACACCGCCAATCCCTCCCGTTGCGCCGGCCAGCGGCTGGCCGAAAAAGCCCATGATGGGTGTCTTATTTTGTCCCACTCCGACTGGCTTCCAATCGTCCTTCCCGGTGGTTGGATCCAGATACCGCTTGCGCAGAAAGCGGATTTCGCTGGTTTTGACCAGGGCGTCGATGTTGGGCGGATACGAGCCGAATTTCCGGTAGTACAGCTGAATGGCGCGGATGTACTGTTGCCCTCGACGCATCGTTTCCAGGTCGCGCTGTCGTTGAATATCCACGCGCACCCGCGGCGCAGCCACACTCAGGGCCAGAATGACAAGAAAGAGCATGAAGATGACCCACACCAGCATGTAGCCTTCTTCTTCAGGCCGAATCTGCCGATGTCTCTGCGAAAGAATGATCATCCCGTTTCCTTGAAATCCTCCGCCGCTCAGAAGGCTCAGTTGGCAGAGAGTGGAAGTGTCTGCGTGTTGTTGTAGCCCAAATCGGTAATCTGCACGCTGCCCGGCAGGATCGTTCCCACCTTGTATCGGTGGTCCACCACATCGCCAGTACGGGCAACAAAGATGTCATCCCCATGCACCAGGAATGCATTGAGTGATTTGTCGTGCGCCTGGCTGTAGCCGAAATATTTTAGGTCGATCACGGGTGGGCGTGGCACTGCGGGTGCGGCAATTACAGCCGGCTTATCCACGGCGCGTGCGCTTTTCAAGGGTGTTTCAATTGCAACCGGCGCAGAGTCCGCGGAGAAGATATTGCGGCCGGTGCCTCGATAGAGAACGCTCTCGCTGAGTGCCAGCTTTTCCAGATGCAGGGTCGGGTCGATGCCGCTGTTCGTCATGCGCGCGGCTTCCGGACCTTTATTTCCCGGGCCGGTCCGCACAACACCCACAGCCGCATGCGGCGCAGGGGCAGATGGTGTGCCGCCGAAGGTGTTCCAAAGTTCCCACGCGCCGACGCCGACGATGACCACAAGCAGCGCGGCGAGGGTGTAAACCTGCTTCTTGTTCTCCGTTCCCAGTTGCAAGGCCATGGCTATTTACCCTCCCGGCCGGCAGGTTCAGTGGCGTTGCCAGCATCCCCTTTGGCCTCGGGCAGGCCGCTGCTGGCGGCGGCGGCAGGCCGCAGCCACGTGGACATGCGCAGGCGCAGATTCACCAGCCCACCCTGCTGTCCGGTTAGGGCCAGCGCGCGAATCACAAAGAAATTGGGATCGCGCTCCAGGCCATTCACGAAATGCATGATCTGTGGATAGGCGCCGCTGATTCCCGCATCCATCGTGATTTCGGTCAGGTCCGTGCCCGGTGGGCCCTGCGCATACTGCACGCGCGAAAGTTGAACGCCCGAAGAGACCGCCAGCTCGCCCAGGCGGGTCGCGATCGATGAATAGTTGGCCGGGATGCGCCGATCATAGAAATCCTTAATTTCGTTGCGGGATTTTGCGACGCGCTTATCCAGCCCGCGCAGGGAGGATGTTTCCATCTCCAGGGCCTTCAGTTCCATCTGCTTGCTGGCCAGGGTATTGGTCGAATCCGTGTCGGTGGCGGACCAGTCCATGCCGAGACGCACGCCCAGCACAACCACGACGATCGCCAGGAGGACGACGCCCGCGACATGCCACGTCACGGGCGACTGAAGAATCTCGCGCCATTGGGCACGGCTGATGCGTTTCATCGCGCGGCCCCCTTATGCAAAGGAACGGACGCCTTCGGCCGGGGCAGGGCAACGTGCGGCATGCGCTTCCTGCCTGCTCCCAGCGGCGCTGAGGTTCCAGCCGTCGCGGCACTGGGGTCTGCATTTACCTCGTCCGGATGGCTCGGAGCTGGCTCAGATGCCGACGGCACCGATGGAGGTTCATAGTCGGCAAGCAAATCGAAGTTCACGGGGCTGGAGGCACTTACGGGCTGCAAATGGGTACTCGATCCGGCACTGGCTTCCGCGCTTTCCCCGATGATGCGCGGCGACACGAAGTGTTTCGAATGTTCCAGGTTTTGTACCAGGTCAATCGCGCGATCGCGCGGGCCGGCCACGCGCAGCTTCAAGGTGATGCTGCCATTCGGCGCGCGGTTCGGCTCCAAAGTTGTCACCTGCACGCCACCCGGCAGCACGGTTTCCAGGTCTTCAATGGCCAGCGTCCAGGAGAATGCCTTCTGATCGAAGAGCTGATTGAGCCGTCCTGCCTGTGCCAGCACCTGCGCGTTGTCTGGCTGCCGCATGATGGCCTGATAGCCCTGTCGCTCCTGGCGGATCCTGGCGATCTGTCCGTCGAGCGAATGGTCACGCGCCCGGGCCCGCTCAGCCTTATGCCGGATGGCATGCAGTCCGATTCCGCACAGGATGCCCACCGCGGCCAAGGCAGCCATGGCGATGCGCAGGCGCTTGAGCGTGGGGGCCAGGTCCGCAAAGGGCCGAGTCGCGAGGTTGATTCCAATCCGCATCGGCTACACCACCCCCGCGAGAGCTCCAGCGATGCCGGCAAGGCTCGCTGGCCCTAATGCGGTTGCCGCACCGGTTGCGGGTGGCGGCACCAGGTCCACGACGTTCAACTCTCGCTCCTGAATCCAGCGGCCAAATTCCATGGCTGTGCCGCGTCCTGCATAGTGCAGGGTCTGTGGACGCTGATTCAGCTTGTCCTCAAAATAGGCTGAGGCTACCGCAATGTCGCGTTGCACTTCCGCCAGGCGCTGCGCCGGATTTTCGGGTAGCTCCAGCGTCCGAAACAGCAACAGATCCTGCCCGTGGGCAATCACGGTGGTCAGTGATCCCGCGTTCATACAGGCTGCCAGCACCGGCTCATCAGTATCTACTCTGGCAAGAGCTGCCAGGCTGGCTGAGAGTACGGAGCCGGGCTCATAGCCAGCCGAACGAATCGCCGTCTCATACTCTGCCAGGACCGGCCCCGGAATCATGGCCGTCAGCACGCGGGTTTCATCGGTATTGTGCGACAGGATCTGGTAACTGATTCCTGCCTGTTCCACGTCGAATGGGGCCATCTTTCGCAGCCGGAAGCGCAGTACCGGGATGACCTCGGCCGGCTTGGCGGGAAGGGAGTCGAAATCCAGCATAAAGACACGCACCGCACTGTCGGGGACAATCACGGTGATCGCGCGCCTGCGAGGCGAAACCTGGTCCAGGGCCTTGCGGACCGCTCTGGCCACAAGATCAGGGATCGCAAGGTTGGGTGCGGAGATCCCGGGATGGAGCGTGCCATCCGGCAGCGGCTCAAACGCTACAACCGGCGGTGCGCCTTTGCCGGGAAGGGCCGCTGCCAGCACGCCTTCAGGAGTCAGCTCCACAGCCGCCGGCGGCCGCGCAGAGAGCTGCGTTGCGGATTCGGTCTTGCCTTTCAACCAGGACACTAGCGTGAAGCCTCAATAAATGTGACTTTGTTAATCTCTTTGAGCGTGGTCAACCCGCGCCGCACGCGATCCAGCGCCGATTCCCGCAGGAACGACATGCCTTCCTTCTGTGCCAGCTTGCGTACCTCTGAAGTGGGTTTCTTCTCCAGAATCAACTCGCGAATCGGGTCGGTCAAGTCCAACAATTCGTGAATGGCGGTCCGGCCCCGGTATCCCGTGCCACCGCACTCGATGCAGCCGGCGCCCTCATGAAATTCGAAGTCGCGCCAGTCACTTGGATCGAGGCCGCTGGCCTGCAGGACATCGTCGGAGTAGCGAACTGTCTGAATACAGTGTTCGCAAATCGTGCGGACCAGTCTTTGCGCCAGAATGCAGTTGAGCGCGGAGACAAAGTTATAGGCCTCAACGCCCATGTTCAGAAAGCGCCCCAGCACATCCACTACGTTGTTCGCGTGGACTGTGGTGAAGACCAGGTGCCCCGTCAGCGCGGAGTTGATGGCGATCTGCGCCGTCTCCTGGTCACGGATTTCGCCAACGAGAATTTTGTCCGGGTCATGACGCAGGACGGATCGGAGCCCACGGGCGAACGTGAGACCCTTTTTCTCATTCACAGGAATTTGCGTGATGCCGCGAATCTGGTATTCCACCGGATCTTCAATGGTGATGATCTTGTCTTCGTCGCTCTTGATTTCGTTCAGCGCGGCATAAAGAGTCGTCGTCTTGCCCGATCCGGTCGGTCCGGTCACCAGCACCATCCCGTAGGGCTCGCGAATATAGCGGCGGAAGCGCCGCAGATCCTCTTCGGCAAAGCCGACCACATCCAGCGTGAGGTTGCGGAACTTCTCGCTCATGGATTCCTTGTCCAGCACGCGCAGCACGGCATTTTCGCCATGTACCGTGGGCATGATGGAGACACGGAAGTCGATCAGGCGGCCTTTGTAACGCACACGGAAACGTCCGTCCTGCGGCACGCGGCGCTCGGCAATATCGAGCTCGCTCATGATCTTGATGCGGCTCAGAATCGTCGTATGGTGCTCGCGGGCAATCGGCGCCATGGCCTCCTGCAGCACACCATCAATTCGATACTTCACGTGCAGCGAGTCGTCATAGGTCTCGATGTGAATATCGGAAGCACGGCGCTCCAGTGCGGTGAAGATTGTCGTATCGACCAGGCGGATGATCGGACTGATGTCTTCATCGCTAGTGATCTTCTCAATCGAAATATTCTCGTCAGAGTTCTCCTCGCCGGAAAGCACATCGAACGTGAGCCCTTCGCTGGCCTCATCGAGTACGCGCTGCGACTGCTCGGTCTTCTTCAGCAGGTCGGTAATCTGAGACAGCGTTGCGACACGCGGAATAATCCGGCTACCCAACAGTCCGGCAATTTCATCCAGAACCATGAGTCGCGAAGGGTCGCTGACGGCAATTGCAAGTGCGTCCTCCACCTGCTCAATCGGTACAAAGTTGTAGCGAAACATCAGCTCGACCGGGACCGTGCGCAGCAGTTCGTGCTGGATCTTGAAATTCTTCAGATCCACGAACTCCGCGCGGTAGCGATGGGCCAGGGCCTCGGCCTGCTCGCGCTCTTCCGCGCTGCCGGCCAACGGACCGGTCGGGATTGCTGTGAGGGTTGCATCCGCCATCGTTTAACCTCCCCCTCCTGAGACCTGCCCCAGAGAAAAGATGGGCAGGTAGAGCGAGATCAGAATGAAGACCACTACCACGCCCATCACGATCAGGATCGCCGGCTCGATAAGCGCCAGTGCTGCTGTCAGCGCGGTGGCCACGTCCTCTTCGAAGAACTCTGCTACCGAATTCAGCATTTGCGGCAGGGCCCCGGTCTGCTCTCCCACGGAGATCATCTCCGTGGCAAGATCGGGAATGACCCTGGTGGCCACCAGCGCGTCCGCCAGGCTCTTGCCCTCGCGCACCGTCGTGATTGAAGAGTGCACCGCTTTGGCAACCCGTCGGGAAGAGATGGACCGCGCCGCGGTGTCAAGCGAAGGCACCAGCGGAAGGCCGCCCGTCAGAAGTGTCGAGAGCGTGCGTGCGAACAGCGCCACCTGATACTTGAGCCAGATCTTGCCAAAGACGGGCAGGCCCACGCGGAAATTATCGACGAAGTCGCGGCCGCGCTCCGTGGTGGCAAATCGAAAGAGGGCAAAGCCGCCGCCGCCCAATATCAAGGCAATCCAGAGAATGTTGTGCTGCGTCCATTTGCCAAAGGACAGTAAGGCGATCGTCATTCCCGGCAGTTGCGACCCCATTTGGTCATACAACTCCGCAAACTGCGGAATCACCACCGTGAACATGAAGATCATCAAACCGGTGACCAGCGTAAGCAAAAGCGAAGGATAGATGAGGGAAGCGGTCAGCTTCTTGCGGAACGTCAATGAGACGCGCTGAAAGCTGACGTAGCGCTCCAGCACTTCCTGGAGATTGCCGGAACGCTCACCCGCCAGCAGCGTCGTGGTGTAGATGGGCGGAATGCCGCTTTGCGCCTCGAATGCGGACGACAGCGCCTCGCCTGTTTTGACGCGATTGGCCACATCGTATATTTGGCTGGCAAAATGCGCGTCCTTCTGCCCCTTGGCCAGCATGTTCAGCGACCCGAGGATGGGCAAGCCGGCGCGGATCAGCGTCAAAAACTGCTGATTGAAGATGAGAAACGGCTCCAGCTTGACCTTGCGGCGGGCGAACAATGAAGTGCTGCTGCGGGCCTTCACGGAGAAGACGTGATAGCCCGCATGCGTAAACCGCGCGCGAAGCTCATCGGCAGTCGCCGCCGTCTGGATCTGCTCCTGCACCCGGCCGCGCTCGTCAGCCAGCTTGATGACAAACTCTGCCATAGTGATCGATGCTTCCCCGCACCCGTGCCTTGTTGAAGCGGCCGAGGCCCCGCAATCCTGTTCAAGGGTAACAGCCTGAACTGCACAATAGACGCACATCTTCCATCCACCGTTCATCAGGCCGGGAATGGTTCCGCAGCTTCCCGATCCAGCCGGTTGGTCACTGTAAAAGCCCGCCAAGCGCATGTCCCAATCCGGCCGCCGAAGAGTCGCCGAATCCTTTCCTGCGCGATCCGGCGCAACCATCCTTTCTGGATCTCATGAACTCAAAATGGTCGACGATGAAGGATTTGAGCGTTGCATTGGGCAAGAAGACCAGGGCACGGCCGGAGCTCGCACTGCAGGGCTCCCCATTTCCCGGAGGCGAGTGCACGATGCGGCACGCAGAGGCCCGCGGATGGAGCGAGGGCCTTGCCCCGCGCCAGCTCCGGGAACGACCCGGCGTTTCCGGTCGTAGAGTGCTGGAGGGGAGATTTGGGCAGAGACTGCGCGGCTTGAGAATCTTGCAACCTTTTCGCGTATGCATTGTCTAATGGAGATAAGTTGATAATAGGAGACTCAATGTCGAATCAGCCTACTGGAATTTCCCCCGAGAATGCCGAAAACAGCCGCAAGCCGGGGGTGCGCCGCGTCTCGGTGCTGCCCGTGCGGGATACGGTTCTTTTTCCGCATGCTGTTTTGCCGCTTACAGTTGGGCGCGAAAGCTCAATCCAGCTGATCGAAGCTTTGGGCGAAGAGCGGTCGATTGTCGTTGCGGCGCAGATTGATCCACGGGTGGACTCGCCGACGCCGGATGAACTGCACACGGTGGGCACCTTGGCGACCGTCCATAAGGTGGTCCGGATGCCGAATCAGAGCCGCTTTGTCTTCACCGAGGGGGTGGAGCGGGTTCGGCTGTTGCGATTCGTCCAAACCGAGCCGTTCATGATTGCGGAGGTGGATCAGCTGGAGGCCACGGAGCCGGAGTCGACCGCAAGCGTTGAGGCGCTGGTGCGCAATGTCGTGGGCCAGTTCCAGCAGATTGTCTCCGAATCGCCGACTCTCTCCGATGAACTGCGGACGATCGCGATGAACATCGAGGATCCCAGCCGTCTGGTGGACTTCGTGGCGTCGTCCCTGCCGTTTTTGACGACGGAAGAGAAGCAGCTTCTGCTGGAGACGCCGAACGTGCTGGACCGCCTTGAGCAGATGAACAAGCTGCTGGCGAAGGAGATTGAGGTCCAGCAGCTCCGGTCGAAGATTCAATCCGAAGTCCAGGACCAGGTTCAGCAGTCGCAGCGGGATTACTACCTGCGCGAGCAGCTGAAGGCCATCCAGAAGGAGCTCGGCGAGCAGGACGAGGGGCAGCGCGAGGTGGAGGAGCTGCGCCAAAAGATTGAGGCTGCCGGCATGCCGGAGGATGTGAAAAAGGAGGCTCTGAAGGAGCTTTCGCGGCTGTCGCGCATGTCGCCGATGGCAGCTGATTACTCGCTGACCCGAAACTACATTGAGTGGCTGGCCGTGTTGCCCTGGGCCAAGAGTTCGGGAACAGAGGTCGATACGGCAAAGGCCGCTGAGATTCTCGACGAGGATCACTACGGACTGAAGAAAGTCAAGGAAAGGATTCTGGACTACCTGAGCGTGCTGGAACTGAAGCCGGATATGAAGGGGCCGATTCTTTGCTTCGTGGGGCCTCCGGGCGTGGGCAAGACGAGCCTCGGCAAGTCCATCGCGCGCGCACTGGGACGGAAGTTCCAGCGTGTCGCCCTGGGCGGCATGCACGATGAGGCGGAGATCCGCGGCCATCGCCGGACCTACATCGGAGCGTTGCCGGGCCAGATTATCCAGAGTATCCGGCGGGCCGAGACCAACGACCCGGTGATCATGCTTGATGAGGTGGACAAACTGGGCCGCGATTTCCGTGGCGACCCGGCGTCGGCCTTGCTGGAGACGCTTGACCCGGCGCAGAATAATTCGTTCCGGGACAACTACCTGGACGTGCCCTTTGATTTGTCGAAGGTCCTTTTTATCTGCACGGCAAACATGCTGGACACCGTTCCGCCGCCCCTGATTGACCGCATGGAGATTATTCCGCTGCAGGGGTACATCGAGGAGGAGAAGGTTCATATTGCCTTCCAGTATCTGATTCCGCGTCAGATCAAGGAGAACGGAATTACACCGGAGCAGATCGAGTTTCCCGAAGACGCGGTGCGGTACATGGTGCGCCACTACACGCGGGAGGCGGGGGTCAGGAAGCTGGAGCAGACGATCGGCACGGTTTGCCGCAAGGAGGCACGCCGGGTGGTGGAAGGGCACAAGGAAAAGCTGATCGTGACCCGGGAGGTTCTGAAGGAGTTTCTGGGTGGCATCCAAGTCCGCGTGGACACGGAGGTTGCTGAGCGGGTGAAGCGTCCTGGGGTGGCTGTCGGCCTGGCATGGACACCCGCAGGAGGGGACATTCTCTTCATCGAGGCCAACAAGATGAAGGGCAAGGGAAGCTTTGCCATGACCGGCCAGATTGGCGAGGTGATGCAGGAATCGATGCAGGCCGCACTCACCTGGGTCCGCTCCAACGCGGCGAGCCTAGGTCTGGCGGAGGATTTCAACAAGGATCTCGACATCCACATTCACGTGCCGGCGGGAGCAATCCCCAAAGATGGTCCGTCCGCGGGCGTGACCATGGCGACCGTGCTGGCATCGCTGCTCACCGATACTCCGGTGCGTCCTCTGACGGCGATGACGGGTGAGATTACGCTGAGCGGAAACGTCCTGCCGGTCGGCGGCATCAAGGAGAAATTCCTTGCGGCGCGCCGTGCCGGGGTGGAGACGATTATTCTGCCTGCGGAGAACCGCCAAAACGTCGAGGAGGATCTGACTCCAGAGATGATGGAGGGCGCGAGCGTTCACTACGCCAGCCGGATCGAAGATGTTCTGGCGGTGGCCTTGCCCCTGTTGAAGCCGCGAACTGACTCGGCTCCCGTTGCGGTGGAGGCAGAGACGCACGTCGCCGTGTAAATTCCATTCCAGACTGCAAGCCAGGAGCCGGCGTTGCCCGGCTCTTTGCTTGAAAAAGCGTTCTGCGCGAGGTTTCGAATTCGCTCTGACCGAATGCCTGGCTGCGCGTCCAATCCACAGCAAGCGGTATTCTTCTTTCTATGACACAGATACGAGTGCTTGCCTTTGGTGTGTTAAAGGATCGGCTGGGCTCTGAGGCGCTGCCGTTGGCCTTGCCGGAGCAGGCAACCGTGAGCGATTTGCTTGCCCACCTGAGCAGCCGCTATCCGGGGCTCATGCTGAAGGGAATTGCCGTAAGTGTGAATGCGGAGTATGCAGGCGCGGCGCAGCCATTGCGGGATGGCGATGAGGTTGGGCTTTTGCCGCCTGTTTCGGGCGGTGCCGGACAGTCGGACGAGACGGCGCCGAGAGTCACCGGCCCGTCGGAAGGCGCCACGTGGCTGACTCGTGATGCCATCGAGGCAAATGCGCTGATCGCGCAAGCCAAGGATGGCGCCGATGGTGCGGTGGTGGTGTTTGACGGGATTGTCCGCAACCACACGCGGGGGCGGAAGACGCTGTACCTGGACTATGAGGCCTATGAGGAGATGGCCGAAAAGCAGATGGCCGAGCTGGCGCGTGAGGCAAGGAGTCGCTTTGGCGTGCGCCACGTGACGATCGTGCATCGGCTGGGACGGCTGGGAATCGGGGAGACGAGCGTGCTGATTGTCGTTGCCTCGGCGCATCGCGCACATGCCTTCGATGCCTGCCGCTGGCTGATTGACACGCTCAAAAAGACGGTCCCCATCTGGAAGAAAGAGACCTTTGTGGATGGCGCGGTCTGGGTGGATGGGGAGCCATTTCCGGATGCTCTGCACGTGGAGGCATCGGATGCCAGCTAAGTGGGTCCTGCGCAGCCTGGCAGCGATCTGCCTGTTCTTTGGGACGCAGGGTGCGCCCGTGCCGGCCAACGCACAGGATGTCACATTCAAAATGGACGTCAAGCTGGTGAATGTTTTTGTGAACGTGACGGACCAGAATGGCGCGATTGTGGGAGGACTGACGCGGGAAGATTTTGCAATTTTTGAGGATGGGCGACCGCAGAAGATCGCGCTTTTTGACCGTCAATCGGAGTTGCCTTTGAATGTTGTCCTGGCGGTCGATACGAGCGGCAGCGTCTTCAAGGATCGAGCGCTGGAGCGAGACGCAGCAAAGCGTTTTGCAAAAGCTCTGCTGCGACCGCAGGACCGTATGGGCGTGTATGAGTTTGCGACATATGTGACGCAACGGACGCCCTTCACCAATGATTTGAAGCAGATTGACCGCGGGATTGACGACCTCCGCGGCGGAGACGCCACGGCTCTCTACGACGCGATTTATCTCGCGTCGCAAGGACTTGGCAAGTGGCAGGGACGTCGTGTTCTGGTGCTTATTTCCGACGGCAGCGATACGGTGGAGAACACAACGTATGCGCAAGCGCTGGAGCAGGCGCTGCGCAACGAGGTGATGATTTACAGCATCATCGATGTGCCGATTGAAGCCAGCGCAGGTCGCGACACGGGTGGAGAGCACGCGCTGATTGCGCTCTCGGAGCAGACCGGGGGCAAGAGCATCTACGCGGATCAGGGCGGCCTGGACGCGGCCTTTGCCAAGGTTAGCGAGGATCTGCGCACTCAATACTTGCTGGGCTATTATCCGCAGAATCAGGAGCCGGGCGTGGATTTCCACCGCATTCAGGTGACGATTCCACGAGCGGCCGCGAAGGCCTTCAACCTCAGCTACCGCACGGGGTACTATGCCGCCGCGCCCGCTGGAGAGCGCAAGCGCTAGCGAGCCAGGCGGCGACGGGCCCATCTTGCAGACGAAAGCGACAACCGTGCAGCGATTGTGTCGCAGATCTGCATCTAAGATGAAGATATGAGCCCTTCAATCAATTCCCGTCATCCCCATAAGGCGCCACCTCCGGGCGAGACGGGCCAGGAAGCCTTGTATCTGCGCTCCCTCAGCGAGCGGCAGGTCCAGGTCGCCATTAAACTCCAGGATGGAGAAACCGTGCGTGGCTGGATTGAGTACTTTGACGACGGGATGCTGCGGCTGACGCGTGAGGGGAAGCCGAACTTGTTTATTTACAAGCAGCAGATCCAAACCATCTCCGAGGTCAGCGGCCGGCGTGGAGCTCGGGGTCCGAAGCCTGCAGCCGGCGGGGTGATGGAGCCATGAGCGGAGCCGGCAAATCACACGATGTATGGGTTCCCCGCGCCGCTTCGATCGCGCGTGAAGCCGGAGCACGCCTGCGTGAGTTTTATGCGCAGGGTGTGGAGACTGAGTACAAAGGGGACGTGGATCTGGTGACGGTGGCCGACCGCACCGTTGAAAAGCTGATTCGGGAGCGGCTGGGCGCGGTGTTTCCGGAGCATGGAATCTATGGAGAGGAAGGAACGCGCGAGCGGCTCGATCAGGAGTATCGCTGGTATGTGGATCCGCTGGACGGGACGACCAACTTCGCGCATGGATTCCCGCAGTTTTGTGTGTCGATGGGACTGGAACAGCGACCGCACGGCACCATGCCCGAGGACGATGGCACGCTGGTCGCGGCGGTCATCTATGACCCGCTGAGGGATGAACTCTTTACGGCAGAGCGGGGCTGCGGCGCGCGGCTGAATGACAAACCGCTGCACGTTTCGAAGAATGCGCTTCTGGCCGAGTCCCTGGTGGCGACGGGCTTCCCGAGTCGCAAGCGGCACCAGAGCCCGAACATTCACTTCTACCAGGAGTTCACCTTGCGCTCGCATGGCGTACGGCGTGCGGGTTCGGCGGCGTTGGATCTGGCGTATGTCGCGGCGGGGCGCATGGATGCCTTCTGGGAGTTCAATTTGAATCCTTGGGATACGGCTGCGGGCATCCTGCTGGTGGAAGAAGCCGGCGGACGTGTGACGGACTTTGCCGGAAACCCATATCGGCTGGAGAGCTCAGAGATTCTGGCATCGAATGGCCTGATTCACGCCGAGCTGTTGGGTTTCTTTGACGCCATGTTTGCGGGCCGGGACCTGAGTCCGATACCGAGTCCCGAGGAGTGGGCCGCGGCGCGCGCGGCGGCCGGGCGGTGAGACGTCATTGCCGGGGGCCGGGCCGCATGGGCTTCCCGCATGGCAAAACCGGTGTGACCGGGGTCAAGTCAACGGCTGGCTCCGTGTGCTACTATCACGTCGAAGGTTGACCCTCCTCGGAGAGAGCACAGATGGCATACGTAATTGCAGAACCCTGTATCGGCACCAAGGACACCGCCTGCGTAGACGCTTGTCCCGTCGATTGCATCCACCCCAAGAAGGACGAGCCCGGCCACGCAGAGGCCGATCAGCTGTTTATCGATCCGGTCGAGTGCATCGACTGCGGCGCCTGTGTTCCGGCTTGCCCGGTTTCAGCGATCTTTGCGCAGGATGACCTGCCGGAGAAGTGGGCACACTTTGCCCAGAAGAACGCCGCTCACTACGGCCGATAGCCAAAAGAGAGCTTGTCTGCACGCGCGCATCCTGCCCGGCAGGATGCGCGTTCGTGTCTTTGGGCTGGCTTCCGGCGGCCCGGCTATGCGGCGCGTGCGCGATGCGATGATGGATGCAGATGAGCGTGCTGACCTCAGAAGCGGTTGTGCTGCGCACCTGGCCCGTGCATGAGGCGGACCTGATTGTGAGTCTGTTCACGCGCGACTATGGCCGCCTGCGCGGTGTTGCCAAATCCGCGCTGAAGAGCCGCAAGCGCTTTGGCGGCGCGCTGGAGCCGATGACGCTGGCGCGCGCGTGGTTTGCCGAGCGGCCCCGGCAGGAATTGATGCGGCTGGACCAGCTGGAGATTCTCCGTTCACCCCTATCCACGCCGGTGGATGCCGTGCGCATGACGGTGTTGAGCCTGTATGCCGAGGTGCTGGATGAGGCGCTGCCCGAGCGCGACCCGCAGGAGACGGTCTTCCGCCTGCTGGTGAGCGTGCTGGAGCTGACCTCTGCCGAGCAGCCGTGGATGCCCTTGACCTATTTCCTGCTGTGGATGACGCGGCTGATGGGCCTGCTGCCGGAGATTGGCCGTTGCACGGTGTGCGGCGAACCGCTGCATGCGGACGATATCTCGTTCGGCCTCCACACGGACGGATTGTTCTGCGCAGTGCACCGGCCGGGCAATGCGGCGGAGCTTTGCGCGGATTCGTGGCAACTGGCGCAAAGGATGCTGCGGACCCCTGCAGGTGCGTTTGCGGCAGAGCCATGGCCCCGGCGGCGCGCCGCGGACCTGCGCCGGTTTGCGTTGCAGGCACTGGAGCGGCATCTGGAGCGCCGGTTGAAGTCGGCGGAGGCGCTGGCGCGGCTGGCAGTGTGAAGGCGCAAGTGGGAGTTTAAAGCTGACGATTTCAACTTGCATTAGATAGACTCTTCGGGAAGTTGATTTGACGCGATGAGCATGGACGAACAATCCTTCGCAGCGAACTACTCGCAGATGGCGGACTGGGAACTGGCGAGAGTTCTCCGAGATAGACGGGACCTGGTACCGGCGGCAAGACAGGCGTTAGATCTCGAAATCCAGAAGCGCAATCTTGACCCGGCCCAATTACACAAATTGCGGTCCCACAGTATTGAGCCGCACCACAAGACCGTGATCGATAAGTTGGGAGGAAAAGGGCTCGAGCAGCTAAAGAAGAAGAGGTTACGGGGAAGATGGCTTTTGGCCATTATGGCGTGGTCGCTGCTACTTTGCGTTGTGCTGGACCATTTTGGTGTTTTGCAACTCTTCTGGCCGGTAAACATTACGATCATCGTTCCAGTCTTCGTAGTTTGGGGTCATTGGGAACTCAGAAGACGGCCATGGTTCTGGATCACAATCGCTTCTGTTGTGGCGACCCACGTGATTTTCTTTTCCTTTGTGGCATGGCCGTGGGGAACACATTGGGTCTGGGCACGAACAGTAGAGGGACTTTCTACCATCGACATCGTTGCGGTATTCGCGCTGATTACTCTCATTGAGAAGCTGCTCCATGAGGATCGACCAAGCTACCTCAAGCAGTCTGCCTCCGGTCAATAGCATCGCTGATAAACTAATGTCGAGTCCCGTTTAGAGAGAGTTTTTCTGTGTCCTCAACGCAAGTTGCATCGAGTGTGAAACCTACCGCCCTTACGTTTCAGGAGCTTCTGTTCCGGTTGCAGGCCTTCTGGGCCGAGCGCGGCTGCGTGCTGCAGCAGCCCTACGATGTCGAGGTGGGCGCGGGCACCATGGCGCCGGAGACCTTTCTGCGCGTGCTGGGCCCGAAGCCCTATAAGGTGGGCTATGCGCAGCCCTCGCGCCGCCCCGCGGATGGCCGCTACGGTGAGAATCCAAACCGCCTGTTTCGGCATACGCAGTTTCAGCTCATTCTGAAACCCCCGCCGGTGAATGTGCAGGAACTGTATCTGCAGTCGCTCGAGGCGATCGGCATCGACCTCAGCAAGCATGATCTGAAGTTTGAAGAGGACAACTGGGAGTGGCCTGCGGGCGGCGCCTGGGGCGTGGGCTGGCAGGTGATGCTGGACGGCCTGGAGATCACGCAGTTCACCTATTTTCAGCAGTGCGGCGGCATGGACCTGGACCCCATCTGCGCGGAACTGACCTACGGAATGGAGCGCATTGCGGCGTTCCTGCAGGATGTGGATTCGATCTACGACATTGTGTGGGCACGCGATCCCGAGACGGGCGAGCTGGTCACCTACGGGGATGTGCGGCTGGCCGAGGAGCTGCAGTTCTCGGTGTACAACTTCGAAGTCGCCAACATTGACAACCTGTGGGAACACTTCAATCGCTACGAGGCCGAAGCGAAGGATTTGCTGGAGAAGGCCGATGCGCTGCTGGCCAGCGAGACGGCGACGGCGGCCGAGAAGCGGCGCTTTCCGCTACTCGCCGTCTATGAGCTTGCGCTCAAGTGCTCCAACCTGTTCAACGTGCTGGATGCGCGCGGCGCCATCAGTGTGACGGAGCGCGTGGGCGTGATCGGGCGCATCCGGGCGCTGGCCGTGGGCGTGGCCAAAGCGATTGCGCAGCAGCAGGCAGTGAGTTAACGAGTCATCCGGCGATTCAGTTCGTCAACGAGATTACGATATGCCAGATTTTTTGCTTGAGATTGGGCTGGAAGAGGTTCCCGCCCGCATGATTGCCGGGGCTGAGGCGGAGCTGGGTCGCCGTGTGCACGAGTTGCTGACTCGGGAACGGCTGCTGGGGCCGGAAGCAAAGTTGACCACCTTCTCCACGCCGCGGCGGCTGGCCGTGCTGGTGGAGGGTGTGCTGGCCGCGCAAGCCGATACGGAAGAGCAGATGATGGGCCCGTCCTGGAAGGTGGCCTTCAAGGATGGCGTGTCGACTGCGGCGGCCGAGGCCTTTGCGAAAAAGGCGGGTGCTCCGGTTTCCGCACTGGAAAAAGTGACGACGCCGAAGGGTGAGTACGTCGGCGTGACGGTTAAGCGGCAAGGAATCAGCGCAACTCAGTTGCTCGCGACGGAGCTGCCCAAGGAAGTGCTCGCGATCTATTGGGCCAAGAACATGTACTGGCGTGCGGGCAAGCCGGAGCGATTTGTGCGTCCGGTGCGGTGGGTGGTGGCGATGCTGGATGCTGCCGTGGTGCCGCTGGAGATTGCGGGCATTGCCGCGGGGCAGGCCAGCCGCGGGCATCGCGTGCTGCATGGCGACGCTCCGGTTGTTCTGGCTTCCGCCAGGGAGTACGCGGAGACGTTGCGCGGCGCGAAGGTGATCGTGGATGTGGCCGAGCGGCGGCATGTCATCCGCAAGGCGCTGGACAAGGCGACGCGCACGGTGCCGGGCGCACGCTGGCGCGAGGATGAGCCGCTGGTGGAGACGGTCGTGCACCTGACCGAATGGCCCACGGTGATTCTGGGCGACTTTGAGCCGGAGTACCTGACGCTGCCCGAGGAAGTGCTGGTCACGGTGATGCGCGACCATCAGAAATACTTTGCCGTGGAGGACGCGCACAGCAAGTTGGCGCCGCATTTCCTGGCCGTGCTGAACACGGAGACGGATGCCGAAGGGGAAGCGATCATTCGCCATGGCAACCAGAAGGTGCTTCGCGCCCGCTTCAAGGATGCGCGGTTTTTCTGGGATGTGGACCAGAAGTCGCCGCTGGCCGCGCGCGTGGAGAGCCTGAAGCATGTGACCTTCCAGAAGCAGCTGGGCAGCTACCACTGGAAGACGGAGGAAAATCTGCGGGTCGCGGGCGCGCTTGCCGCCGTGGTAAAGGCGGTGGGTAGCACGATTGATTTTGATGAAGCCGCGCTGCTGAAAGCTGTGGAACTTGCCAAGACCGATCTGACCACCGAACTCGTCAAGGAGTTCACTGAGTTGCAGGGCATCATCGGCGGCCTCTATGCGCGGGCGCAGGGTCTGGGCGAGCGCGTGGCGCTGGCGATCTATGAGCAGTACACGCCTGCGTCGATGGAAGACAACGTTCCCGTCTCGGTGGAAGGTCAACTGCTGGGGCTTGCGGATCGCATCCAGACGATTGTGGCGATGTTTGGGATTGGCAATGCGCCGACGGGCTCGAAGGATCCCTTTGCGCTGCGCCGCGCTGCGAACGGCATTGTGAAGATCCTCGCGGAATCGGATCTGCCGCTCACGCTGGGCGGAGTGCTGGGCGCATCCGGCACGGAGGGTGCCAACAAGGAGCAGGTAGCCGCGTTTCTGCGCGAGCGGCTGCACTTCTACCTCAAGGACGTGCGCGGCTTTGCCTACGACGTGGTGAATGCCGTGCTGGCGGCGGGCGCAGACGATGTGCGCGATGCCATGGCGCGGGCCGAGGCGTTGACGACAGCGCGGAAGTCGGCGGATTTTGAGGCGATTTCCGCGGCGTTCAAGCGCATTAAGAACATCCTGCGGCAGGCGGAAGAGAAGGGCTTTGCCGCGGGCGCGCCGCAGAGCGTGAAGCTGGCGCCTGAGGCGCAGCAGCTCGCGGATGCCGCGGCAGCGCTGGCGCCCAGGGTTGCCGTGCTTCGGGAAAAGCGCGCGTATGGCGAGGCGCTGGCGCAGATTGCCACGCTGCGGCCGGCGGTGGATGCCTTCTTCGACAAGGTGATGGTGCTGGACCCGGACGAGACCGTGCGCGGAGCGCATCTGGGGCTGATTGACGGCGTGCTGCGCGGCTTCTCGGGCATTGCCGACTTCAGCGAGATCGTAACGTCGTAGAATGGTTTCCGTCTACAATCAAGGCAGATGTCCGACGCACTCTATTTAAGCCTCTGGTATCCGAATCTGCGGCTGGCCTCGCTGGGCGAGAAGCTGACGGCGGTGCTGGGGGCGTTCGCCTTCCACGGTGGAGAGCCTCGCGTGTATGCGGCGACGGTTTGGCCGGTGAGCTGGAGCGAGGCGCCGGTGTTTCAGCGTGTCTATGGGCGCGGGGAGCGCGGCGCGGAGCCGAAGCAGGCTGTGGAAGAGGCGCTCGAACTGCTGCATGACGATTACGCGTACGAGTTTCAGATCACCTGGACACTTTGGGAGCAGGAGAGGGCAGCAGGACTGGATGCGCGCTGGGTACGCCAGCCGCGGCTGGTGCGCGTGACGGGCTTTGGGCCGCTGTTTGACGAAGGCGCATACGAGCAGGACGGGCACATTCGGGTGGAATTTGGCACAGATGCAGCCTTTCTGGATGAAGAACAAACGCTGGACGCCAGGTCGGCGCGTCTGGTGGAAGAGAATGTACGGCAACTGGTGGAGCTGACGACGGCGATCGAAAAAGGCTCCGGCGCGACGGCGCGGCTGCTGTGGAGCGAGATGGGCGAGAGTCTGGCGCAGCGGCTGGCGGCGTGGCTTGGCATGGGGAACTGAGTCCGTGCGGTTCACGATTGAGCGGCTGCGGGCGCTGGTGCTGGCAGCGGGAGTGCTGCTGATTGCAGCGGTGGTGGGATTTCTCGTCATCGGGCAATGGCGGCATCGACTGACCCGGCACGATCTGCCGAAGCGACTTGGCATCGACATCCAGCAGGAAGCGAATGGGTTCACCTACACGCAGGCGCATGGTGGGCATACACTCTTCAAGATTCAAGCCTCCAAAGTGGTGGAATTGAAGCAAGGCAATGCGCTGCTGCACAAAGTGCGCATCGAGCTTTACGGCGCGGATGGCAGTCGGACCGACCGCATCGAGGGCGATGACTTTGAGTATGACCAGCAGGCGGGCACTGCACGCGCCAAAGGGCCTGTGGAGATTACGATCCGGCGGCCAGGGGCGGCTGCGGGCGCGCAAAAGTCTGCGACCGGAGGACCGGGCGACGAGATTCACGTAAAGACAAGCGGGCTTGAATTCAACCAGGAGAGCGGACTGGCAAGCACGAGTGAGCCGGTGGAGTTTGTTCTGGCGCAGGGCGAAGGCAGCGCACAAGGCGCGACTTTTGATTCGCAGCAGGGGCTGTTGGTTCTGGACAAGGCGGTGAAGCTTGAACTGCAGCGGGACGGAGAGCGACTGAGCCTGGATGCGAGCCACGCTGAGTTTGAGCGTGACCGGCAAGCGGTGCGACTGACCTCAAGTGTGGCCCACGCACGCGGCGACGAACTTGATTGTGCGCAAGCCACTTTGCAGTTTCGCGATGATGGTTCGGCATCGCAGCTGGATGCGACCGGTGGATTCGTGGTGACCAGCGCGGCCGGAGGCAAGCTGACGGCGCCGACGGGCACACTGCAATTTGATCAACAGAACCGTCCCCGGGCCGCGCTGCTGCAAGGCGGGGTTACCGTGGACGCGGCAACCGCGCAACAGAAGTTGCACGGCGAGGCGCCGACGATGCGGCTTGGCTTTACGCCGCAGGGCGTGCTGCGGACCGCGCATCTGGAGCGGGGCGTCAAGTTGCTGCGTGATGCGGAGAGCGGCGAAGGCATCAAGGCGGCGACGAGCCGCGACGAATGGACCTCAGCCGTGGCGGACCTGAATTTTCGGGATGTGGGCCATGGGCAACTTGAACTTGCGACGGTGAATGGGATGGGCGGTGTGGTGGTGCGCGACGAGACGAGGCGTGGCCAGGGTGCGCCTGCGCCGTTTCGGATGAGCGCGGATACCATGACGGGACAATTTGGAGCGGGGTCGGTGCTGACCGAGATGACCGGGAGCGGTCACGCAGAGATTGACCAGACGACGGCGACGGGGACCCGGCAGAGCACGCGTGGCGATCGGCTGGTGGCGCAGTTTGCGACTGGGGAGAGCGGCGGCCATCCGCAGCAGTTCGAGCCTTCGGCCGGATCGCTGGGCGCATCGCGGGTGCAGAGCGCCACGGTGGAAGGGCATGTGGTCCTGACGCAACAGCCGCCTGCGGGGGGCAGGGGATCCAGCGCGGCAGGGCTGCGCGCGATGGCCGATCAAGCTGTATACGAGGGTGATGGGGGCAGGCTGCGGTTGACCGGGACTCCGCGGGTGGAAAGCGGCGGGCTGCAACTGACAGCCCGGACGATCGACGTGACGCAGGCAACGGGTGACGCATTGGCGCGCGGGGACATGAAAGCCACATGGATGGGTGATGCGAAGAACCTGGGGTCGGGCGGGGCAGGGAACGGGCAGGCGGCGGAGGCGGCCCAACTGGGCGGCCAGGGACCGGCGCACGCGATTGCAGAAGTGGCGCATCTGAACCAGTCAACGGGTGAGGTAGAACTCAGTGGCGGCGTGCGGCTGTGGCAGCTGGGCAACTCGATCTCTGCTCCGCTGATCGTGCTGAATCGCACCAATCAGACGCTGGTTGCGCGGACGAAGGCGACCGCGGAGCCGGTGGACGTGGTGATGGTGAGTGCGGCGGGAACGCTGGCGGCGGCACCGGGCAAAGCGCCGGAGCCGTCGGTGATTCGCATGCGTGGCGGAGATCTGAAGTATTCGGCTGCGGAGAGGAAAGCGGTGATGCGCGGTGGCGTTCTGGGCCGGGTGATGGCGGAGTCGGGCGATATGACGAGCTCGTCGCGCGAGGTGGATCTGATCCTGTTACCGCCGGGCAATCATGCAGGTAAGGAAGGAGCACCGGCGCAGGTGGACCGCATGCGGGCACTGGGCCAGGTGGAGCTTACGGCGCAGGGGCGCATCGGGACCGGCGAGGAGCTGAACTACTCGAGCGACACAGGCAGATATGTGCTGACGGGAACCTCGGAGCGGCCGCCGCGGCTGGTGGATCCAGTGCGGGGCAGCGTGACGGGAGAGGTTTTGATTTTCAACACCCGCGATGATAGCGTCAAAGTCGAAAGCATGGGAGAGCAGACCACCACGGAGACGATTGCGCCCGCGACGCAGATAAAGCGCCGGACAGGCCCCCGATGAACACACTGAGAGCCGAGGGAATCGGCAAGTCATACAAGGGACGACAGGTGGTACGCGGCGTGGATTTGCAGATCAGCCGCGGAGAAGTGGTGGGGCTGCTGGGGCCGAACGGAGCCGGCAAGACGACGAGCTTTTACATGATCGTGGGTCTTGTGGTGCCGGAAACCGGGCGGGTGATGGTGGATGACATCGACATCACACGGGTCCCGATGTATCTGCGCGCGAGGAGCTACGGTATCAGCTATCTACCGCAGGAGCCCTCAGTGTTTCGCAAGCTGACGGTGGAGGAGAACATCCTGGCGGTTCTGGAGGCGCAGCCGCTGGACAACCGTGAGCGGCGATTGCGCGCGGAACGGCTGATCAATCAGCTGAACATTGGTCATATCCGCGCCACTCGGGGGTATGCGCTATCGGGCGGCGAGCGGCGCCGGGTGGAGATCGCGCGCTCACTCTGCATCCAGCCGAATTTTATTCTGCTGGACGAGCCGTTCAGTGGCATCGATCCTATTGCGGTGCTGGAGTTGCAGAAGATCATCTTTGAGCTGAAGAGCAGCGGCATTGGGATTCTGATTACAGACCATAATGTGCGTGAGACGTTGAGCGTGACGGATCGCGCGTACATCATTGCAGAGGGCCGGATTATCTTCTCCGGCACTCCGCATGAACTCGGCAACAACCCGGATGTGCGGCGGCTGTACCTGGGCGAGGGATTTTCGCTGGGCTGAGGAGCGCTTGGCCTGGTTTCGGCGGTGTGAGGAAGTGAAGAAGCACCCTCGGTACAATCTGGACAGACGTTTCGTCAAGAGTTGCGAGTGCGGAACAGATGCCGAACGTGACCCTTACCAAAGCGGGATCCCGGCAGGTCAACGTGCGACTTTGCGGTTTCAAGTGATTCGTCGCACATTACACTAGAAGTAAACCCAAAGGGGAAACGAGTCTCCAAGCATGGCGTTGTTGCAGCCAAAATTGAATCTCAAAGTGGCTCAACGCCAGATCCTTACGCCGGGTCTGATGCAGATGGTGAGCGTTCTGGCGCTCAACAAGCTGGAGCTGAAGGAGATGATTGACGCGGAACTGGTTGAGAATCCGGTTCTGGAGGAGATTGACGAATCAGTTCCGATGCTGGACGAGGTTGCCGGCAAGGTCGAGCAGAAGGAACGCGAAGAGCGGCTGGAGCATCTTGAAGCAGGTGCGGCGGAGCCGGAATCGCAGCCCAAGGATGTTTTTGACGAGATTGACTTCGGTTCGTACTTCCAGGAGTATCTTGACCCCGGTTACCGGACGCAGCCGGAGTATGAAGAGGGCGAGCGGCCTTCCTTCGAGAATTTTCTTTCGCAGCCGACGACACTGACAGACCATCTTTCCTGGCAGCTTGGGTCCCTGAAGCTGGAGCCAGAACTGGAGCAGGCGGCGGAGTTTCTGATTGGCAATCTGGACGAGAATGGGTATCTTGCGGCGAGCGACGAGGAACTGGCGGCGGCGCTGGCGGGATTTGCTGTGGAGACCGGGATGGATGCGGACGCGGCGCTGGCGCTGGTGCGGCGTGCGGTCGACCTGATCCAGCATCTGGACCCGGCGGGAGTGGGTGCGCACGATCTGCGCGAGTGCCTGCTGATTCAGATTGCCGCGCAGCAAGCGGAGTTTGCGCAGGTATTTGCGCGGAAGGCGGGGGCCGAAGCGCAGGATGAGGAGAGTGCGCATCGAAGCTACCGGGCTGAAGCAGAGGCGCGGCTTGAGGAACGACGCCGCAGCATGGAGGTTGCTGCGCTGATCGTGGACCAGCATCTCCATCTTCTCCAGAAGCGGGATGTGAAGGAGCTGGCAAAGGCGGTGCGAGTATCACCCGAGGAGACGCATGCCGGAGTGGAGTTCATCCGCACGCTCGATCCGCGGCCGGGGCGGCTTTACAACCGCGAACAGACGCGGCTGATTGAGCCGGATGTGACATTTTCCAAGCGCGGGGGCGAGTGGGTGGTCATGATGAACGAAGAGGACCAGCCCAGCCTGCGCTTGAACCAACGCTACCGGCGGATGCTGACGGCCGAAGGCACCGACAAAGAGGTGAAGGAGTATGTGAAGGAGCGTTTCCGTTCGGCGCTGCAACTGATGCGCAACATTGCCCAGCGGAAGAGCACGATCCTGCGGACCTGCGAGGTGATTGTGCGGCGGCAGCAGGATTTTCTGGAGCATGGGATTGAGTCGCTGCGGCCGATGATGATCAAGGAGGTGGCCGAGGAGATTGGAGTGCATCCCTCCACTGTGAGCCGTGCGGTAGCGAACAAGTATGCCCACACGCCGCAGGGCGTGATTGAGCTCCGGTTCTTTTTCTCTGAAGGATCAAATGGGCCGGAGGGTGCGGATACTCCGTTGCTGGTGCTGAAGCGGAAGGTTCGCAAGCTGATTGAAGACGAAGATCCGCGCAAGCCGCTGACCGATGAACAACTGGCGGCGATGCTGCAGGCGCAGGGCATTCAACTGACGCGTCGCACGGTGGCCAAATACCGCGAGGATATGAATATCCCGTCGACGCACCAGAGGAGAAGGCGGGACGCATGAGGATGGCGAAAGCGCCGTTCACAAGGAGGTTCGTGCGGTTCCCGGCAGGCTTGCATACTGACTTTGCGCGGTCCCGCACGTCTAATCCTGTTGACTTCGGAAGCGCGGTGCATGCGCGAGCCGGGGAAATGCTATAGAATCCAGAGTCCTACGGCTGAGAAGCCGAGAGGAAGTACACACCGAAGAGCGGAGGCTGACCATGGAAGTCGAGTTCACCGCCAGGCAGGTAAGCGTTCCGAAGGGGCTGCGAGCGCAGGCCACGGAGGGACTGGAACGAATCGCCCGCATTCTGGGCAAGACCGCGCGCGCCAGCATTATTTTCCGTGTGCAGAGGCATCTTCATATTGCGGAAGTGACGGTGACGTCTCGCACGCAGACGATTGTGGCGGAGGGTGAGGCAGATAATCTGGCTCTGGCGCTGCGCAAGGCGTTGTCTCATGCGGAGCACCAGGCGCAACGACATCACGAGCGGAAGTATGAGCGGAAGCGGTTGCCGAAGGAGGAGAAGGTCCTGACGGCTCCGCCGGTTGCGCGGCCGAAGACGCGGGCCGCCGAAGCGGAGGTTCTGGGCGGCAACGGCTCCCGGACGGCGCGCGCGAATGGCAAAGCGAGCACTTCGATTGCGGTGCATTCGTTTCCGGTAGCGTCCACGGTGATGGAGCCGCACATTGTGAAGAGCAGCGAGGCAATAGCCATGAAGCCGCTGACGATGGAGCAGGCGGTGAAGGAAGCGGAGTTTCGCGATCGCGATCTGCTGATCTTCCGCGACCCGGCCGGCCAGATGTTTGTGCTGCACCGGAGGCGGGACGGCCAGATGGAACTGGTGGAGATTCCCTGACGCCGAGAGGGCGGCAGAACCTGAAGATCCGGCGGGTCTGCGCGGACGAAGCAGGCTCGCCCGTCTGAAAAAGCCGGCGCAGGACTCAGATCACGAAAGTTTGCATGGAGAGAGGAAGTTTGACATCTTCCTGATGCAAGTGTGTGCCTTTGCCGTTGTACGATGAGCGCATGGAGCATGCACGCAAGAAGACGCGCGGCAAAGACGGTCGGAAGACGTTGCCCATCGCGGCGGCGAGTGTCAAGCAGGATCGGGAACTGGTGATTGTGACGGGGATCTCCGGAGCGGGGAAGGCCTCGGCGCTGAAGAATTTTGAAGACCTTGGTTATCACGCAGTCGACAACCTGCCGCTGGAACTGCTGACGGAGTTTGCGGGTTTGGTGGGGAAGTCGAAGGAGATTGCGCGCGCGGCGATTGTGGTGGACGTGCGCGAGGGCCAGACGCTGGACCGGTTGCCGGAGATTCTACGGCGCGTGAATCAGATCTTGCCGACGCGCGTGGTTTTTCTGGACGCGCAGGATGCTGTGCTGGTGCGACGTTACTCCGAGACGCGGCGACCGCACCCGCTACGGAAGTCGGAGACGGTGGAGCGCTCGATTGTGGAGGAGCGGCAGCTTCTGGAGCCGATCCGAAACGTGGCGGACACGCTGATCGACACTTCCAACTTCAATGTGCATGAGCTGCGGGCTCACATCCAGTCGCGCTTTGGGCATGGCGAAAAATCGCAGACGCTGCTGGTGTCGTGCCTGAGCTTCGGCTTCAAGAACGGCGTGCCGCTGGATGCGGATCTGGTGTTCGACGTGCGCTTCCTGCCGAATCCGCATTTTGTGCCGGAGTTTCGCAAGAAGACGGGCAAGGATCCAAAGGTGGCCGCGTATGTGCGGGGATTTCCGCAGACGCAGGAGTTTCTGGACCGGGTGAGCGACCTGATGCTCTATCTGCTGCCGCACTATGTGGAAGAGGGCAAGAGCTACCTGACGGTAGCCTTTGGCTGTACGGGCGGCCAGCACCGCAGCGTGATGATGGCCGAGGAGATGGCGAAGCGGCTGCGCCGGGCAGGATACAAAGTCAAGGCGCTGCATCGCGATATTCCCCGCTAGAGCGGTTCCGCGCAACAAGCCGTCATTGCAGACGTTTTTTGAGGGTGGTCTTTTCTCAAGGGGAGAGCCACTGCGAATCGTCACGAGGGGACGCAGCGACTGCGGAACTGCTTGAGTTGGGATCGCGCGCTATTGGGGAGCAGGTGGCGCGGTCGCCGGGCGGGGAATCAGGTCATCGAGCCAGCGCGAAAACGCAGCCTGAAAGTCGTGCGCGGAGTCCTGCCGCGGGCCGAGCCAAAGAAGCATTTTGCGTGCAGTGATGAGCTGATAGGCGGCGGGCTCCTGCTGCGGCGGGGCTGAAACGGGCGGCTGGAGTTCAATCCACAATGCAGGAATGCGAAGTTCGGATGCGGGTCCGTTGAGATCGAAGCGATTGAAGACCAGGGCGTGGGCTGGGACGAGCCGCGCGCGCGGGTCGCTGAAGATGGGTTCCATGGGATTCGCCAATGGCTGATCGAGGAAGACGCCGGCAAGGTTCGGATGCAGGGATGCGATCTGGAGGGCGAGATTGGCGCCGAGTTTTGAACCGCCGATGATGAGCGTGGATGGGGGAATGTGACGGGTGGCGGTGAGGTAGGTGATGGCGCCCTCGGCGTCTTGCCGCCAGTGGTCCTCACTGGGATCGACGTGAAGGCTTTCGCCGTAGCCGCGGTAATCGAAAACGAAAATGTTGAGGCCGCTGGCGGCGAAGGCCGGAAGCGTGTCGACCGTGCTGCTGAGGTTGCCGTCTGCTCCGTGGAGGTAAAGGAGGGTGGCGCGGGCGTTGGAGGCTTGGGGAATCCACCAACCCTGGAGCTGCGGCTGGCCGGAGGAGTTGGGGTCAAACGAGACAGTCTCAAATGAGAGGCCGACCGCGGCGGGCGTGCGGGAGATGGTGACAGCGGGATGGAAGAGGAGTTGCCAGCTACCCTGCCAGAAGAGCAGACAGAGAGCAGCCCAGGCACAGACTGCGGCGGCGGCGATGGTGGAGCCGATGGAAATGGCCAGCCAGCGGGCCGAGATGAGCGGCGGCTGAGCCCCGGGCGGGGCAGGCGCGGGCCGGATTGGGCGAGGCTTGGGGGACATGAGGACGGTGGCAACCTGAGTTCGCCCTGAAGGCGACCTCTTTATGCTACCTGCCAGCGGCGGGTAGGATGAAGGGCTGCGGGGAAAGAGAGGCTGGGATGAGCGATTTGGTGCGGATTTGTGCGGAGGCGGATCTGCCTCCAGAGGGCGAAGTGGGCGAGGTGGAGGCAGCAGGGCAAGTGCTTTGCGTTGCGCGGCTGGGCGGGGCTGTATGCGTGGTGGACGGGACGTGTCCGCACGAGGGCGGGCCGCTGGGCCAGGGCGTGCTGGAGGATGGGCGCGTGGTGTGTCCGTGGCACGCGTTTGCGTATGACTTGCGGACGGGCGTAGCGGAGCACGATGCGAGCTTCAAAGTGCAGGTGTTTGAAGCTGAGGTGCGGGACGGAGCGGTGTTCGCAAAGCTCTAAAGTGCGCGGCCGGTGCGGTTAAGTCCGATCCGGCCGCCATGGTTTTCGCTAGTACTTGACGATGGCTGTGAAGGAGTCGGGCTTGAGGCTGGCTCCGCCGACGAGGGCGCCGTCGATTTCTTCCTGGCCGCAGAGTGCGGTGGCATTGTCTGGCTTGACGCTGCCGCCGTAGAGGATACGCATCTTTGCGGCAACATCGGCGCCGAGCAGGCGGGCGACTTCAGCACGGACAATCTTGTGCGCATCGACGGCCATCTCGGGCGTGGCGGTTTTGCCGGTGCCGATGGCCCAGACAGGCTCATAGGCAATGACGATGGGCGCAGCCATCTCCGCAGTGATGCCGGCGAAGGCGCCGGTGACCTGGGTCTTGAGGACGTCGGCGGTTTTGCCGGCCTCGCGCTCGGCGAGCACTTCCCCGATGCAGACGACAGGGATGATGCCGTGCTTGAGCGCGGTGTGGAGCTTCTTGTTGACGATCTCGTCGGTTTCCGCGAAGTATTGGCGGCGCTCGGAGTGGCCGATGAGGGTGTGCGTTCCGCCAATGGCCTTGAGCTGACCGATGGAGGTCTCGCCGGTGTAGGCGCCTTCTTCGGCAAAGTGGATGTTCTGGCAACCGACGGAGATGTTGGAGCCCTTGGCGGCGGCGACAACGGTGGGCAGCAGGACAGGCGAGGGAAAGAGAGCAATCTCATCGCGGGTGTGCGCGGCGACGAGGGGCAAGAATGCTTCGACAAAGGCCTTGGCTTCAGAAGGCGTCTTGTACATCTTCCAGTTGGCAGCAATCAGTTTTTTACGGGACATGTCTTCAGAATTCCTCAAGTTGATTTTATCGGAGAGGTTTCGGCGGTTGCGTGACGGCGGGCACGACGGCGAACCGGACTGATTGAGTCGGAGTTTGAGGAGCGGAATTCATGCAAGCCTTCTGTGGAAAAGTGCAGATCAATTCAGGGGAGAGGGGGGGGGTGGGTATTATTTCTGGGGGCTGTACCAGATAATCATGCCATGAATCGTGTAACCCATTGTTTTAGTTGTGTTTGTTGCAGTTTAGGGTTTGGAGTATTGAAGCGCCATTCG
>JAKAJO010000135.1 GCA_021813745.1 Acidobacteriota bacterium | reverse complement strand
GCCGCTTCGCTACCCGCTATTGCAAAACCATCCAGGCCTTCCGATCCTTCACCGCCCTCGCATGCGCTTGGCTCAGACTCAAGCTATATGTAGATACGGCCTAGTTCACACGCCGTCCTATGTTTTTCTTGCATTCGACACACTCCAGACGTATCCTTGGATTGTCCAATGCAAGGAAAGAGGAACCCCGCCCTGGCAGGCGGGTTTTCTATTTGTAGCTTATGATAATCGCGAAATGCTCTGAATCAAAGAGGGATCGCGATGGCGCTGCAAAGAACCTTTTGGGTCGCTCTCTTTTTCTTGACCACTGTCGTTCTCGCATTCGGCCTTTATCCTTTAACGGCATGGGCCGTGCATTCCATAAACGATGGCGTGTCGGGCCTGCATGCCGATGGCTCCCCTAACACGTACACGCGCCTTGTCCCTGCCGGTTACGAACCGACTGCGATCGGTGCTCTCGATCTCGGGATGTCAATCGTAGCCGTCTGCGGGTTGTTTTATGGGGCATCGCTTGTCAGGCGGCAAAACGATGGACTTTCCGAATTGAAGGAAAACGCGAAAAAGCCTTCAAAATCAGCCGGTAAGGATAAAACTACATCAGGGCAAGCCAATCATCGTCTTTGGCTTATTCCGATTTGGTTCGTAGCTCAATACATCTGGAACTTTCTTTCAGGAATGTCTGCCGGTCAAGCTCTCGATATGATGACGTCTCTTAACAGTCTTTGGATTTCTGCAGTGGTCATCACCGTCATTGTGCTTTACGCAAAGAATTATCAGGTGGTGTTCGGGAGAGATGAAGAGCGCCAGAAGAACTCGTCTGCGCCTAAGAAATAGCGTTGCTACTATTTTTCTCACTTCGTCTTCCCCCACCTGGCCGCCGCAGCCTTCGCCGCAGCCTTCTTCCGCTGCGCCGCCGTCATGGTGACCAATCGGCGCTTGCCGCCAATCATTCCACCCTTGCGGCCCATAGCAGACATATACGCAGATAGGTCCGACGGAACGGCAATAGGCGTTGCTGGCTCAGGTTTCGATTCCTCAGCCGTCGATTGCTCTACAATCCACCTAGCGAGCTGGTTGGGATCGCGGGGCCGTTTTCCTTTGCCGACTGTCATGGCTCCATTATCGCTCAAGCGAAAATGCTAAAGCGGCTTGTGGAAATCCAAACTGACCCATTACCCCTGCGCGAGCTTCCATCATGGCTCTGATATCCTGATAGACGGCTAACCGGGGATTCTCCCGCGCAAGGCAAGCTGTACATGGAAGGACACTTGAATCGCATGATCAATCTGGCGGGGAAGACGGCTGTCATTTTTGGACTGGCAAACAAGCGCTCAATCGCGTGGGGAGTGGCGCAAAAGCTGCACGCGGCGGGAGCCAATCTCGCCATTTGCTACCAGAATGAACGCATGAAGCTCGAGGCCGAGGACCTGATCAAGGATCTGCCCAGCGCCTCAGGCTTCCAGTGCGATCTCTCAGTGGACAGCGAGATTGACGCACTCTTCGCGGCATTGAAGCAGAAGTACGGCAAGCTCGACATCCTGGTCCACGCCGTCGCGTACGCACCTGCAAGCGACCTGCGCGGTGAATTCATCAACACCAGCCGCGAGGGCTTTCGCACTGCACTCGATGTCAGCGTCTACACGCTCATCGCGGTCACGCGGGCCGCCGCGCCGTTGATGACCGAAGGCGGAAGCATCATGACGATGAGCTATTACGCCGCGGAAAAGGTTGTCCCCAACTACAACGTGATGGCCGTCGCCAAGGCGGGACTGGAAGCCACGGTGCGCTATCTCGCATGGAACCTTGGGCCGAAGAATATCCGCGTCAATGCCATCTCTGCCGGGCCGATCAAGACGCTTGCGGCGCGCGGTGTGGGTGATTTGACGGAAATGATGAAGTCCCACGCTGACCGCGCCCCGCTGCACCGCAACGTGGATCAGCTTGAAGTGGGAGGCGCCGCGCTGTTTCTTGCCAGCGACCTGGCCAGCGCCATCACCGGCGAGGTAACGTACGTGGATTGCGGCTACAACATTATGGGATTCTAAAAGCAGCGAACGCGACACTTATTGGGGCGAAGTTTACGCTTCGCCTGCGCTGCCGAAGATTCACCGCTCGGATCGACAGCATCATATGCCAAGTGACTGCTTGCCGCGCGGTTCACACCCCAGAGGCGGCGTGCGACATAAGCAGAACCGCAACATGCGCCAACGAGCTAAAGTGGCGCGGCAAAGACTCCCGCCTGCCTTTTGAACGAATCGGCAGTTGAGGATGGAACGACTTCGGCTTGCATGCTGCCCCGCTGCTGAAATCAGTCTGCGTCCAGCCTTTGGCGCGTCAATCTCTCGATCTCTTTATATATCTCTTCTTTCGTGGAGACAGTCCGCACCGCTGCTTCGAGCTCGCGCAGCTTTGCGCCCACCAGAAAGCGATACCAGAAACCCTGAAGAATGTGATAGTTGAATCCCTCGCGCCCGTCGAGGAATCCGAGCAACACTACATATCGATAGAAAAAATATGCGGCTGCAGAAATTTCATATGGGATGCGGTTATACACCAATTCCTTCAGCATGCGTTTGACCCTAGCCTGCTGCACCGTTTCCTTCGTGGCAAGCGACGATTGGGCGTCGAACAGTTGCATTCTCTGATTCAGCACATCGAGTGCTTCCCGGCTCGCATAGCGATTGTGCTTTTCAGTAAAGTAGGTCAGGTCGAATAGATTATGGTCCGCAAACCCTCCTGCAAAATCCAGAGTGTGGCCTTCTGTGAGGTACATATGCTCGTCCATCCAGCGATCTTCTATCCGCGCCTTCCCACGACGCCAAATACGAAGAAGCTTCAACGGATATCTTCCTCCAAAGCGAATGAACTTGCCTTGGAAGATCGTTTTTCGATTGAGGTTGATTCCAGTCACATCGTCTGGCAAGTTCGGTAGCCTCTTCACAATTTCCTCCGCCAAGTCCTGCTCGACAATCTCGTCCGCGTCCAGACGCATCACCCAGTCCGTGCTAATTGGTGCATTTTCAATCGCCCATTCCATTTGCTTCGCATGATTCTGAAATTTGTGCTGCAGTACAGTCGCGCCTTGCGCTTGTGCAATTTCCACGGTTGTATCTGTTGAATAGGAATCAATTACAAATATCTCTCGCGCGAAGCCTGAAATATGCCTCAGTGCACGTGAGAGGTGGACGGATTCGTTGTAAGTCAAGATCAATACCGCTATGCTGACTCGTCCGCTCATGAATCACCTGCCATGCATTCGATAGGGTCGCTTCGCCAATCAGCAGATCAATAGCGTTGCAAATTGTCGCTTCTGCATTGTGCGTTTCCACCAGAATATCCCGGCTTGATTTACGGAGTGATAGCGCGCAGCAAATGACGCGCGGCCACTCGAGCATCAAAGCATTTCAGAAATCCCGCACGTGCTTGTGCCCTCATCGTGCTCCTCTCTTCCGCCGTCAGCGCAAAAAACCTCCGCAGCAATTGCTTCGTGCCTTCGACAGTATCCGGCTCGACGAGTCCGGCCTTTGTAGCCACCACTTCACGCCAGATATTGACCTTATCGCTGATCAGGACAGGCGTTCCGCAAGCCATCGCCTCTGCCACCACAATGCCAAAGTTCTCTTGATGCGACGGCAGGACAAACGCTTCTGCGTTGCGGAGTGCATCCCATTTGCAGTCCCCCAGGAGCATGCTGTGCCAGTGGATGCGGTTATCAATGCCTAGTTCTTGGGCGAGTCCACGGAGCGAAGCCACCAAGCCCATCTGGTCAGGCCCGGCAATCATAAGATCTAAATCAGGCGGCAGTTCCGAAACACATCGTGCAAATGCCTTCAAGAGAAGGTCGCAACCTTTCTTCTCGTGGATTCGCCCCATAAAAAGAAGATATCGGCGATCCAAGAGAGAAGGAAGCGTCCGAGACAGTGAGGCCTTCTGTTTCTCCGAAATCTCCGGCGGATCCGCCGTGCCGAGTAAGACAACCTTTTCACGATATTGATGTCCCCAGAATGCATGTTGAGCGCGAAGACGCTCTTCCTCGGTCGTAAACAAAACAGCTTGCGCGTCTTGCAAGACACGCCCCTCTGCAAGCCACCAGTAGAAGCATTTAGCTAGATGCTTTATTGGATACTGTTCGCGAAACCATGGGTCGAGCATGCCATGCGCGAAGATAAAATACGGGGTGTTACTTCCGCGCAGGCCCAGCCACGCCCCCACCGACGAATAGTTCCATAATCCGTGCAACAGGACTACATCAAACCGCCCTGCTTCTCTGCGGACCCACTGCGTGAGTCGCGGATTGAAACGATATCCGGCGAATCCGCGCCCCATCGCCGCAAGCGGGTATGGAAAATTCCGGCGAGCAACGTCGGACGGATCTTCCAGGCTGACAAATTCGACGGAATGCCCATCGCGTGTCCACTCCACAGCATTGCGGATTGCGCACTCGATTGGCCCGCCTGATTCTGCAGTCGTGACTGCGATGACTTGCAGAATCCTCACAATCCATCGCTCCTGAGGTGAAAAGGTGGCACTCCGCGAATATCCTTCCATGCATAGATCGCGGCTTGTGCACCTCTGCGCAGGGAATTCATGCCGGATGCGCAAGACCCTCGATGTGTACTAGAGGACCGCGTCTGAGCGTTCAATCTGCAACTCCGCATTGATCAAATCGTCCTTTTGCACGGCATGATTCAACTGCCGCAAGACGTGCCGCATTGCGAACGTGAGGGGAACAACCTCCACCGTGAGCAGTGCCACACTGGTACCCATTACAACTCCAATGATCCCATAGAGTTTGACAAACATGATAGAAAGCCCCAGGTTGACCACGGCCATGGTGAGCGAGCAGATGACCTGGATACGCAACTTGCCAAGTCCATTCAAGAGAAAAGAAATGGGCTGCAAATAGGCATAGAGGATGCATTGCAAGCCAAAAACCGTCAGGAGGGGTCGCGACGCTTGAATTTGCGGACCGACCCAAAGCATCAGGATGCGATGACCGAAAAACACCAGAAAGATTGTGGCAAGGGCAGTAACGACACCACCGAGCACGGCAACACGCAGAAAGCTCTTGCGGATCCATGCCGTGTCTGAGCGGCTAAACGCATCGGCGTAAGCCGGCCACATGGATCCCGAGACAAGAGCTAAGACCCCCAGGATCATGTTGAACATTCGAGCGGGTACAGCATAAGCCGCCACAGCGCTTGCACCCAGAATCTGAGCAATCACGATGTTGTCTGTCTGCATGCCAACCGCAATGGAGATCTGGATCAGAAAAAACTGAAAGCCAACTCGAAAAAGACGTGACGTTGTGTGCGCCGAGAATGCGCTGAAGGTTGGCCGAAGCTCAGGGTGCACGATTCCAAAGAGAACACCGCCGTTGAATGCCGTAGTGAGCAGCAATGGCCCGAAGAAACACAGCACCAGGATGGGCAGGCCAGCCTGCATTTGCATGGCAATGACCAGTGCGCCAAGTGAGGCGATCGTGCCGGCTGAATTCCAAAGGGTAAAAACGTATCCCCTTTGCAAGGCGTTCTCAACTGCGAAGACAACGCCCAGCGGCAGACTGAAGACATAGTACAGAAGGAACGCAAGAATCGCAGGGCCTGACTCGCGCACCGCCAGTGCGGAATGAACATTAAAGAGGCGGCTGGTGTCGACAAAGGGGTAAATTGCGATCGCCAGGAGGGCAAGCAGGAGTGCAATGCCAATCAGCATCACAAAGGCGCTTGTAATTGCCTCGCGCGCCTCCCGCACATCGTTTCGTCCCATCGAATCCGCCACGGCTTTGATGAGACCATTTCCCATGCCGAGATCCGAGAAGATCAGCAGCAGCACGACCGAGGTAATGGTGATCCACATGCCATAGCGCTCTGCGCCCAGATAATGCAGAGTCCAACGCACAGTGAGGATGGTTGTGACGAAGGAAATTACTTTGGAAACAGCCGATGCTCCCGCTGTGAGCGCGGCTCGCAGGTATCGATCCCGCGAACGATTCTCACCACCTTCCGACGGACTGCGAGACGTGGTCGCCATCGCCTTAAGCTGAGAAAGCGCTTTGGAGGGCATCGGGAAGTTTGCTTTCAATGGGCTAGACTGCAACTGATTGGACTCGAATTCAGCGCTGGGCGCTCTGACCGCTTTAATGCATAGCCATGCTTGCAAAGCGCCGTCGCTGCCAAAGAGTCATCCGAAATCGTCGCATGCGCTTCAATTGACCTGTACTTTGGGTCAGAAGGTCAAACATGATGATGATCAATCCGGCTTCCCGCGCTCTCTCGGTGCTCCCAAAGGGAGAGAACCATGTGTCGAAGACAAGCATAATTAAAAGATAGGTATAGAGCGGTGCCAGGGGTGGGCGCAGAGCGACTGTCTCAACCAGGCTTTTCAACGCGATCCAGAAGAGATAAAACCAGACTAGGCTCCCCAGGATGCCGGCAGTAACCCAGCTGCCGATGAGATGGGAGTGAGTGGGAATCAAGCCTTGAAACAATTCTTCGTCAAACTGGGGATCACCTGGAAGGTTCCGCTCTTCTCCGATGTCCGCAAGCAACTCGATGTACCTGTAGTCTTTGGCACGCGCTCCGTGCCCGATGATGGGACTGTCTTTCACGGCAATCATTGAGACGAAGATCTCCGGACGACCGCCAAACAGCAGTCCACCCTTTGACTCCATTTGTGCAAGGTTCTTCCGTCGGGCCTCCTCACCTGCAAGGCCGCGATTGGTTGCCCAGGACACTGCAGCCTGCGCCGCCCATCCGCCTGCAAGGCCCAGCGCGGATAGGAGAGCAACCTGCGCGACGCGTCCATTGCGCGGCAGCAGTCGCAGACGTCCAATCCGCTCAGGGATCACGGGGATGACGAGAATGCCGGAAACAATCAGGAACAGAATCGGTGAGCGATAGTTTGCCAATAAATTGACAAGGATGAGGCCCATATATAAGAGGATTACAACAGGATATGCGCGCCGCTTATAGAAGAAGCAACTGAGAAGGACGACCAAAAGGATAACACCGGGACCATAACCGAATTTCCACGGATAATCTGGTGCCCACCCTGTCGGATCAAAGCGCGTGCCCAGAATGACGCCGACTCCAAATCCAAGGAAGAAGAGTACCTTGCGCCGATCGCTGTTGCTGATAAACGCGGCGAGCAACATGATGTCCATTGCAAAAAACACAATGCCCGCGTCCGCGATCATCCGATCGACTGTTGCCGTGCGCCGGACTGCATCTGTGACGACTTGGCCGATGAGCCATAACAACAGCAACACATAGACCGTTCGCAGCCCCGGCCTGAAGATCTCCTTCCTTCGCGTTAAAAGGAGAAATGGCAGAGTTGGAATCGCCACGATCTCTGCGATCGGGAGCTGTCCAACAAGATGCACCGAAAAGGAGCACGTGATTCCGAAGAAGAGGATGAAGAAATCACCCGCGAGCGCAAGCATGCTTCCACGATTGACGGAGCCGGGAACGGGTTGACGGATTTGCCTGCGGGCGTGCATGCAACCTGGTGACCTTCCGAAGGAAGCGTTGAAGTGTTAGTAGCTCTTCAGATGCCAAATCCTGCATTTAAGTTATTCAGCGAAGGAAGCAATTCAGTATCATTCAGCATGGGCGAAAATGTACTAGTCGTGCCCTCATCCGCGCATCCGAGGGTGTTCCTGGCATTCTGCCGTCGCGCACTGAAGGTGCCATTCTGTGTTGAGCCTCTGCGGAGTTCCTAAGACGGATCGGATTCCTTCTCGCCGTAATAGTCGTAATACTTCCGCCCATAGTAGTCCTTATATTCAGGGGCATGGAAATCAACGGCGTTAACGACCACACCAAGGATGTGTGCGGCAGCACGATCCAGCAAGTCGATACAACGCTGCGCAACATGCCGCTGTGCAATTCCATAGCGAACAATGAGAATGACCGCATCCGCCATGCGACTCAGCACAGACGCATCTGTAACCGCGAGGACAGGCGGGGTATCAAGAAGAATGAAGTCGTAGTCCTTCTCAGTTGCCTGGAGGAAATCCGACATTTGCTGCGACCCGAGCAGTTCCGAAGGAAGCGGAGGAATCGGACCGGAAGGAAGCACGTGTAGTGCTGGCAACTCTTCCCAGGGCAGAATTGCGTCCTTCGCAGGAGTCTTACCAGAGAGTACGGAGGACAAGCCGGGACTCTTGCTCATTCTGAAACGGATATGCACTGAAGGTCGCCGCAAATCGGCGTCTACCAGAAGAACTCGGGCCCCGTTTAGTGCAAGGGCAATCGCAGTCAGGCTTACGATGGAGCTTTTCCCCTCCGAGGGACGGGTGCTCGCAAACATAATGGTCTTTGGCGGAGAGCCTGGACTCGCAAGGAGGATCCCGGTTCTAAGGCCGCGAATGGCTTCAGCCAGCCGCGACCATGTTGCGGATGTCTTTGTCAGACTCGCATTGCGAAAAGTGGCAGGCAGAAGACTCTCGGCCTCTACGGATGGGATGGCTGCGAGCAACGGCAGTTGCAGTGCCCCTTCGATATCGCCTATTGTCTTGAGGTTGGTATCGAGTGCTTCAAGAAGAAAAGCGATGGAAAGAGCGATGAAAAATCCCACTCCCATCCCAATTGCCAAGTTGAGCCTGGTTCGTGGGTAGCTTGGATAGGGTGGAATATCCGCATTGTCTACGATATGGATGGATGTCGAATGCAGGCCCGCCATGATTCCGGCTTCCTGCAAGCGCTCCTGCAATCCGTCATAAAGCAATCGCTTCGACTCATAGTCTTGCTTGGCAAATTCGTAGTCTGCGCTCTTGCTGCCGTTTTTGAACGCATCCCGCTCTGCTTGATCGAGAGCCTGTCGCAGCATAACTTCATTTCTCTGTGCAGCCTCCAACTCCTTTTGCGCTCGTTCAACCTGGGCGCGCTCTTCAGATTTCAAGGTGTGCTGCAACTGATCGATCTGAGCCTTCAGGGACTTCACCTCTGGATACGCCGATCCGTAGGTCTGAACGAGCGCTGTATATTGATTGCGTAGCTGCGTCAGTGTCTGGCGCGAACTTTGAAGCGCCGGATCAACAGTGGCGCCAGCGTCGATTACCTGCGGGGAAGCACTCTGAATGGACTGTAGGCGCGCTTGCTTCAGCATTGTGTCCACCTGCGCATCCGCGAGTTGCTTATTCAACTCCTCCAGATTGGCGACAACAATGCTGTTTTGCCGGTCAAGCCCGACAATGCCAAGATCCTGTTGCAGTGCGACCATGCGCGCCTGACTTTTCTCGAGGTTGCTCTTAAGGCCATCCAGTTGTGAGTTCAGCCAGTTTGACACCTTAGCCGTGGCAACGTAGTTATCGCGGAAGGAGTGTTCAATATAGCTGTCGATGAGCGCATTAGCAACAAGGCTGGAAAGGCCCGGTTGGCTGGAACGGAAACTGATCTCCAGAATCGCGGTGTGGCCAACCCGGCTTACAGAAAGATCTCCCTCAAAAGCCCCGACAAGCTGATCCCGCACATCCGGCTGCGACATGTCCCACGGATTTCCCGGTTTGAATTTCAGGAAATCCTGATTCGCATTGAGATGGAGCGTACGAATTGTCTGCAATGCTAGCGACCGGCTCTCAAGTACTGCAATTTCAGTATCGATCTTCTCCGAAAGGTCGGTGTCACCACCGAGATCCGGTGTCTGAAGAACTCGAAATTGAGAAGAAATGTCGGGGACAATCTCAATTTTTGCTGTCGCGGTGTATAGTTTGTGAATCAGAAGATTGGCAGCCACACCGATTAGTAATCCAACTGCAACTCCCACCGCCGGAATCCATCCTCGCATCCGCAGGAACCGAAGGACCAATTCAAATGAGTTTCCTTCAGCATCAGAGGACACGAAAGCCCTCTGCCCCAAAAGCGGATCGAGGGCTCTCGTTGCTGATTGTTGATTCTGGTCGGGCATTTGTCTCACTGTGTTTGCGTCCTTAAAACCTCTCAAAAGTCTATTCTGTTTCCAGAGATTAACCCCTTATGTTCAAGGTCAACCGTTCAAATCAATTCGTGCAATTGGTTGCAGTGGCTTTGCATTGGACAAACGCGCATCGCTCGAGAAATGATATCCATCCAGCAATGTCTCCGCCCATCTTGTGGGCGAGTATTGCAATGAGAGGCAATGACTCGCCTCCGACATCGCCTCCAGACGCTGGGCAGAAGAATTGCTAATACGGATCAACAGGCGCGCGAGGCCCTCGGTATCCCCAGCATCAAAAATGAAGCCGTTAAGACCTGGTTGCACAAGATGGACAATCGATCCTACTCGCTCGGAGGCAAGAATGGGCAGCCCGGCGGCAGCCGCTTCGTGGACCACGACAGCCCAAGGCTCAAACCTGCTGGGAAGAAGCAAGCAGCCAACCTGCGCGAAAATTGAAGGCAATTGATCCGGTTGGACAAACCCTCTTACACTGATTCCGGCACGACCCTCTATATGGTTGGAAAGCGGGCCTGCGCCGCAGCAAATTAAAGGCCACGGATCAAGCGACCGTTCGCGGTAGGACGCATATGCAGCCGCAAGAGTATCAATTCCCTTCTCTTCAATGAATCGCCCAACAAATAAGAAGGCTCTCCCAAGCGGGCGCCTTGCTTGCACACGCTGCAGATAAGCTTCTTCCATGGGAGGAAGATCGCAGGAGTAGAGCCCCCGCATGATATTGCGCTCCTCGAAGCCAAGTTTGCGGGCAAAAACGGCCTGTCGCTCTCCAGCCAGCCAGGCCGCATCAGCTAGAGGACGCGGGAACCACGGACTTGCGAGTACCGCCAGCCTCTGCCTGATCGTGGCCAGCCAGCAGTTGTCCATGGTCATCACTCGCCAGCTTTTGCCAGCGCGCTCTCGAGCGACCTGTCGATAATGCGCCAAATGCCATCCTGCAAAAACAAGAATCTCAGGATCGAAGTCTCTCACCCGATCACTTAATGATCCGAGGTCCTTTTCGGTGCGCCACTCCAAGCGATTCTTCATCCAAGCAAATTGCGCGTCATCGAAGGGAGCATTTGCCTCAGGGATCTGATGAACAACGAGGAGTTGCGCCTGGTCATGCCTAGCTAGCGCCTTCAGACACGCATTGAGATATCCTGATAAGCCCGTCCAGAGAATGGCAATCCTCATACAAGCCTATGACCTCGTGCCTGGATGATCGCATCAGAGAAAGATGCAATCCAAAGCATCGGGTAGAATGCCGATGTCCTGAGGACCACCTCGCCGGGGAGTAGGCAACTTACGCACCAAGAGTATGAGGTGCTCAAGAATCCCACCTGCAGCGGCCCAGCGTGACTCTGAGTGCGAACGACCTTCACGGGTGCACCACATACAAAAGGGGTGGAGCTACGGCGATCGCTGCGTTTTCAAACTGGCTGAGAGCAGACTTGATCGCACTTGGGGAAACATAGATCATGTCATCCTCACGTATGATCGGGTCAATGGCTCTCGCGTGCAAAACCTTGCCCAAATCAATCTCCTGAACCGTCCTCGTTCCATTCTTTGCAGAGCGAATGATGTAAGTATGCTTATCCGCGCTGAGGGGAAGATCGCCCCCCGCCAGTGCGACCACCTCAGAAAGCGTCATCCGAGAAGAACCGCAGAGCGAATAGGCGCCTGGCTTGGCGACTCTCCCGGCGATATATGCAATTCCACACCCGCGCACGATGACTCGATCGCCGGGCTCGACGAGTTGGCCATAGCTTTGCGTATTGTGCATGGTGGGATCCCATGCGACAAACTCTTTCTTCTCTTCTGGGCCTGGCTTGGAGATTTCAATGACGCGTCCTGTATTTGCAGTCAATCCGCCCGCCGCGGCCAGAACATCCGAGAGCTGGTGTTTACCCATCGGAGGATATATTCCCGGGTTCCTGACTTCGCCCAGGACCGTGATCCATCCTGCCGAACCATCCACTGTCACCAGCACGTGAGGATCTGCAAGTAAATTGGCCTGTTTCAACTGCTTCTCAATGTTCGCGGCCGCCTCGGCGCTCTTCAGGCCAGCAAGATGAAACTGTCCCAGCATCGGATAGGGGATATCGCCATTCTCTGCCACGCGCGTGGTCACGGTGAAATCGGGAGCACCAAATACGCTGATGTGGACCATCTCTCCCGCGGTAATGGGTTGGTCAGTGAGCTGTCCAAGGCTGCCCTGTGCGGTCATCGCATCGGGCGCATGGACGCCCCCGCTGCCATGCAGACTCGTGACAATTGCCGGCCGTGCCTCCTGAGCAACACACGCACCGTGCAGGGTGAAGGTTCCAAACAAGATTGCGAAGCTGGCTGTCAGCCACCTTCCCGGCAGATCAGAAGGGATCTTCACCGATGTCACTTGGTCACGCAATTTCATCTCAATACCTCTGACAACAATTGGCTCGCTTCAGGCGCCGGATCAAGTCAGTAGCGGGCTGATCGCCCTTACTCACCTTCATGTTTATCTGCATGAATTTTGCACGAGATAAGTCCAGCCGATGAGTCAAGTTTCAGGCCGACGAATCGCGATCTTGATCCGCTTCATCGTCTATACATGCATATAACAGCAACTTGCATCACACACGATCCACAAGCGTCGATCGAAAATAGTCCAGGCTCAGGCGAAGCCCCTCCTCAAGGTCCACCTTCGGCTTCCATCCCAGCAGTTTTTTCGCCTTTGAGATATCAGGTTGTCTCTGCGTTGGATCATCCTGCGGCAGTGGCTGATACGCAATCTTACTTGACGACTGCGTCACCTCGATCACGGCCTTTGCGCACTCGAGAATGGTCCACTCAACCGGATTGCCAATGTTCACAGGCAGATGCTCTTCCGAACGGGAGAGTCGAAGGATGCCTTCGATCTCGTCGGACACGTAACAAAAACTGCGCGTTTGCGCGCCTTCGCCGTACACGGTCAGGTCCTCGCCTTTCAGCGCCTGAATCATGAAGTTGGAAATGACCCGGCCATCATTCTTCTGCAGCCGCGGCCCGTAGGTGTTGAAGATTCTCACCAGCCGCGTATTCACGCCATAGTAACGATGGTAGGCCATGACGAGTGCTTCAGAGAATCGCTTGGACTCGTCGTACACAGATCGAGGTCCGATAGGGTTGACGTGGCCCCAATACTCCTCGGTCTGCGGATGCTGCAATGGATCTCCGTAGCACTCCGAAGTGGAAGCGTGCAAAAACCGGGCGCCGGACGAACGGGCGATCTCCAGCATATTGCGCGTGCCGTCCGAACCCACCATCAGCGTCTCCACCCCGAGCCGTGTGTAATCCACCGGGCTCGCAGGCGAGGCAAAGTTGAAAACATAATCCAAGCGGCCCGGATCGAATGGGACGCAAATGTCTTGCTGCCGGAATTCAAATCGCGGCTCGTTCGCCAACTGTTTCAAATTCTCAAGCGAGCCCGTGCAGAGGTTATCCACGCCCAGAACCGTGTGGCCTTCTGCAATCAATGCATCCGTAAGATGGGAGCCAAGGAAGCCGGCAGCACCCGCAATCAAAATACGCATGGAGTTTTCAATCATCTCCGACCAGCCCGTCAGCATCGATTCGATGGAATCCCAGATGCATAGACCGGACAATAGCACAATTCTACGGGACAACTTGCAGGATGGCTCAGGACCGCTTTATGTTCTCCCTCTCGCGTGGAAGAAAGTAAGTGGGAATGGTATCGAGCGGCTGCACAGAATTGGCGCGTCCCACACTGAGGTAGGTAAAGCCCATGCCCGCCATCGTAGGGGGATCGAGCAGGTTACGTCCATCAATAATGATCGGATAGCGAAGCGTGTGGTGTAGCCGCTTGAAGTCGATCTCCAGAAAATCCTTCCAGTCATTCAGGATCAGAAGAGCGTCTGCGTCCTGCGCGGCCGTGTAGGGGTCCTGGACGTACTCCATTTGCGAACTCTCTGGAATGACCTCCTTGCTGCGCTGCTCGGCTGCCGGGTCGAAGGCGCGGACGATGCAGCCTTCATGCAGCAGCCGCTTTACGATATCAAGGGCAGGAGACTCGCGAATATCGTCCGTTCCGCCTTTGAACGCCAATCCAAGCACTCCGATTTTCTTGCCTCGAAATGTCCACAACGCCGAACGGACTTTTTGGAAGAAACGAACCTTCTGCTCCTCGTTGATTCTTTCGACTTCATGGAGAAGTCCGAAGTCGACGCCCACCTGCTCGGCGACGTGGCGAAACGCGGCGACGTCCTTCGGGAAGCAGGAGCCTCCGTATCCAATACCCGCGCGTAGGAATTTTGGGCCGATGCGCGTGTCCATTCCAATTCCCCTGGCGACTTCTTCAACGTCGGCGCCTGCCGCTTCACAGATGTTGGCCACGATATTGATGAATGAAATCTTCGTCGCCAGAAACGCATTAGAGGCATGTTTGATAATCTCAGCGGCCTTTGTGGAGGTCTGCAAAATTGGCGGCGGATCGGCTTCGCTCCGCGGCCCCGGAACCGGGCTCTGACCGCGATAGTAGGCACCCGATGTAAGCGGCTCATAAATGCGGCGAAGCAGCTCTGCAGCGCGCTCCGTGGCTGCGCCAATCACAATCCGATCGGCATGCAGAAAATCGACCACCGCGGTTCCTTCCCGCAGAAACTCGGGATTCGATGCCACATCGAACAGCTCTCTTGGAACCCCATTGCGTTCGATGACGCGGCGGATCCATTCGTTTGTGTAAACAGGCACTGTGCTTTTCTCAACGATCACCTTGTACGAATTGATCGACCGCGCAATTTCACTTGCGACGGCATCGACATAGGACAGATCGGCGCTCCCAGTCTTGCTTTGCGGCGTCCCAACGGCGATAAAGATTGCTTGCGCATCCTGCGTGGCAGATCGAAGATCGGTGGTGAACTCAACCAGATTCCGGCGATGCCGGCTCAGCAGCTCCGGCAGATATTCCTCGTGGATTGGAACACCACCCTCTCGCAGCACACGAACCTTGGCTTCGTCGTTGTCGACGCAGATCACACGATGACCCATTTCAGCAAAACACGCGGCTGCAACCAGGCCGACATAACCAGAACCCACGACAGCAATGGAAACCTGCTCCGACATCGCATATCCTTTCGTGATTCAATCGATCTTGCGTTAACTCACTGCAGCCCTGTTTGAAGCCACTGGCGACTTCAAGGTCCCATTGACATTGAGCGCTTGAACCAAAATCAACCTGAGGACTGCCGACTTGTCCATTCTCTTTGATGAACTCGGCTCATACATCCCTTCAGCACTCTCCTTCAAGCCGTTGCCTGATCCCTTCAGGCGGAATCGGCAACTGGCTCCGATACTTCCACATGAGCGGAAACAACCGAAATGCAGACCAATAGCGAGGAATGTATCGCTGCGGAGATGAAACACATCGAAAGAGCCATCCCAGATACAGTCGGTCGGCCCAGACCGGGATGTGCACCTGGTCTCCACTCAGAAATGCAATGGCTGCCCCGATGCAGTGAATGGCCGGCCTGTCGTGGAGATGAGTCTTTAGATAGTATCCGAGACGCTCCTGCGTCCCGCCGCCCACCGTCACAACGATGTGCTTCACCCGAAGCTTTTCAATCTTTTCAAGCAGAAGCCGGTCTTCAATTTGGGCGCCGTACACAGGCGCCATGTATACGCAGTCATCTGGTACCTCAACTCCCTGGGATTGCAACCATGCGAGATTCTTTCTGGCACTTTCCGGACCGGCCATCACCCACAGAGTGGAGCCTGGTGTCCTGACATCCCGCTGAAGGAGTAACTCGCGCAGATAGCGGAGCCCGGCGAGCCTCTGGAGAGACTCGCCCTGCAGCAATCTCCAGGCCAGAACCATAAAGGCCGAGTCAGTGATCACAAGATCGGCTCCAAGCAGCGCCTCCCGATAGCTCCGGTTGGTGGGAAGATCCTTCAAGGCGGGAGCAGCCGGAACGACGACGAGACCGCCATGAGCCACTCGCTCCATGGCTCCCTGCACATCGCCCACATAGAATTTAATTCCAAGAATCATTCGATCCTCTCGCCGTTCCGACATTTAGAAGGCTCCCTGTTCCGCGCATTCTTTCATCAGATCGTCGCCTGCGCACTGGAACGCCCGCCTGGCCCGCGACACCGCAAGCGAAAAGCATCCAGAACGTTGCACAGGTAGATCGAAAACCTCCAATTTATTCTTGCACCATTCCTTGATCATTCAATTCCTTTTGGATACTGCTTTGGGGGGATTGAGGTTTTGAAGTTCCAATCATGCCAATCGCGCATCCCAACGGGATTGGCACAGACATCCAATGCTCAGACCAAGCAGGTGCGCGCATACGATTCAAAGAGTGCTGGCAAGCTGTCGGAATCGCCATTGAAAATACGATGCAGGGGTTCGCGACCAAGCACGATGGCGACCAGTGCAAGTACCAGAGCCTTGGCGCTTGCGCAGCGCAGATCTCCGCGCTCGATCCAAGGCTCCAGGTAGCGAGCGATGACCTCAACCTGCTCTCCAAGATGCCTGCGCAGCAGTGGATCCAGCTCTTCGCTCAGTTCAAGCGCGCTGAAACTTAGAAGGCGAAGCAACTTTGGCTCTCGCTGCAAGGTGGTCTCAATCAGCTCAAACGCGCCGGCAAGTGCCTCCTTTGCATTTGTTGCTTCGGCCAGGCGGGTTAGTAGCTCGCCGCGCAGATGCACTCTTTGCACCTCTGCACTCAGGACCGCAAGGTACAGGTCACGTTTGCGAGGGTAGTGCCTGTAGATTGTCACCTCGTTCACTTCGGCAGACCCGGCAATCTCCCGTGTGCTCACACCGTTATATCCAAATTGCGCGAATAGAGCTGCAGCTGTTGCAAGAATGCGGCCCTCAGCGCCGCCCCTAGTTAGTGCATGTGTTCCCGCCATTTCACACTTCCTCGCCGGAGGCAATTCTGCGCGCTCCGTTGGATTGAGATTGAGAATGAGAATGTGACAGTGCGCGGAATCCGCGCGGCATTCCAACTGCGTGCGCGCAAGAACTCGGCCTGGTAAGTCTTGCCTCAGGCGGCAGGGGTGGCCGCAGGTGAATCTGTCAACTGCGGCAGCACGCGCCCCGCGGCATCCAGCGGTTCCAGGTCGGCTTCACTCACCTCAACTGAAATGCTCTGCATGATCTGCGTCAGCGTCAGGATCACGCGAAGACCATTTCGCTTGTGGATGACAACCCCTTCCATGCCTGCAAAGGCTCCGGAACAGATTCTTGCAGTCTGGCCGACCATCAGCAGGGGATGCGGTTCCAGGGCCCGCTCCGCAATTCCACCGCGCAACGCCTCAATCGCAGATTCCGGAACCGGAGCGGGAACTCCGCCCACTCCATCTACAAGAGTCAATGTGCCGGGCACGCTCAGCACCGAGCCTTGCTGCGACTTGCAGATCCGCACGAAGACGTACCCAGGAAAAAGTGGCAGCTGCAAGGTGACGCGCGAGCCATCCTTCCATTTGCGATTCACGCGATAAAGCGGCAGAAAATGCTCGATGCCTCGCTGGGTAAAGTGCTGCGCAACTTTCTTCTCGTGGCGGCAGGTGGTGTAGACAGCAAACCAGCACCTCGATGGCGCGCCCCCCGGGTCGATAAGTGGGGGCTTGGGAACATCAGGTTTGATTCTCGTCGAGGAGGAAATTCGCAAGGCTTCGCCGTCCTCACTTGGGTGAAGTGTTCAACATCCGCCACCAGAAGTGGCATCTCAGCCAAGGTCTCCTGCGAGGGAGAGCAGAGAGCAAGCAAGCACTTTCCTGCCGAGCCAGCTCCCTGTGAGTCAATCAAGGGACAGCAATACAGCCAATATAGCAGTTCCTGCTGGATTTTCTTCGCGAACTGGATCGACTTCAAAGTTTTCATCTCCTTTTGATGCTTCTGGACCTGCAAGCGGGCACACGCATGAGGGCCGCTGAGCGATTGAGGCAAGATTTGTGGCCGGACCGGGGAGCGGACGCGGACACACTACGTCACACCCGGCGAAATCACCGTGTGGTAGCCTCCAAGCGGAGGGTTCTTGATGCTCCCCGAGACACGCGGAACCAATCGGGTCTACATGGATGCCAACGCCACGACGCCACTGTTGGCTGAGGTTGTCGAAGCGATGCGGCCCTACTGGATGGAGACTTTTGGCAATGCATCTTCCATCCATCTCGATGGGCAGCGGGCGCGGACCGCAGTGGACCAGGCGCGGGAGATTCTGGCGGAGTTCTTTCATTGCCATGAGGCAGAGGTCGTCTTCAATTCCGGTGGAACGGAAGGAGACAATACTGCCATTTTCGGCATGGTGCGACCCGGCGACCATCTGATTACCACCTCGATTGAACACTCGGCGGTGCTGCAAGCTGCCCGCCGGGTAGGGGGGGTGGGGGGGGTGGACGTCACCTACGTTGACCCCGAGCCAAGCGGCCTCATCGACCCGGAGGCAATCCGCGCGGCTCTGCGGCCTCAGACGCGGCTGATCAGCGTGATGCTGGCGAACAACGAAACCGGCGTGCTGCAGCCGGTGGAAGAGATTGGTCGGATTGCGGCCGAGGCCGGCGCGTTCTTTCATATTGATGCGGTGCAGGCCGCGGGCAAGATTCCGCTGGACGTGCGGCGCATTGGGTGCCATCTGCTCTCGATCAGCGCGCATAAGATGCATGGGCCCAAGGGTGTGGGAGCGCTGTTTGTGCGTCGCGGCACTCCGCTGGAATCGCTCCTGGTGGGCGGCAGCCACGAGCGGCGTCGCCGCGCCGGCACCGAAAATGTGCCCGGTATTGTAGGACTGGGCAAAGCCGCTGAGTTGGCGATGAAAAGCCTGGAAGACGGCGTCTGGGACCGCGTAGCCGCGCTGCGCGATCGGCTTGAGACTGGACTCCTGCGCCTGTACGGAACGGGGCTGAACGGAGCCGGGTCGGACGGCAAACCCGTGACGCGCGCGGCCAACACGACAAACCTCTGGTTCGATCAGGTGGAGGGTGAAGCCCTGGTGATTGCGTTGGATCTGAAGGGGGTTGCGGTCTCTGGCGGCTCTGCCTGCCACTCCGGCGCGACCGAGCCGAGCCATGTGCTGCTGGCGATGGGCCTGGATAAGACTCGTGCGCGAGCTAGCCTGCGGTTTAGCCTTCTTAAGACCACCAGCGATGCGGATGTGGACCGGGTGCTGCAGGTGGTGCCGGAAGCCGTGAGCCAGCTTCGCACTCTCTCGCCGATTGCCGCTGGAACGCTGGGCTGAGCTTGCCGCACGGCGCCAGGTTCGAGCTGCGAGATGATTTTGCATGGATTTCTCCTATCCTTTTCCAGAATAGAAGTTTCGCAGAACTAATATGCAAAATTAACCATAAGATAATAAATGACTTATAAAACTTCCCTCTTGACAGGCAAAATCAACCGGCAGCGCTGGCCGGAAATCTGGAATCGGACTGATTCGGTCGTATACTAGAAAAGTCATGTCTGAGCAACAGACAATTGCCGTTGCCATGTCCGGAGGGGTGGACTCCTCAACGGCCGCGGCGATGCTGGCCCGCGAGGGCGCTTCTATCGTCGGGCTAACGCTTCAGCTCTGGGACCAAACGCGGCTTGCCGGCAAGCACGGCATTCCCGATGCGCCGAAGGCCGGGCGCTGCTGCTCCCTGGACGATGTGTATGATGCGCGGCGTGTGGCTCGCCAGCTTGGCATTCCCTACTACGTGGTGAACCAGGAGGCGAGGTTCGAGCAGGATGTCGTCCGGCCGTTCGTCTCGGAATATCTGGCCGGGCGGACGCCGATTCCCTGCTCGCTGTGCAACAACCACCTGAAGTTTGACCAGTTGCTGCAGACGGCGCGGTCGATAGGCGCAGAGCGGATTGCAACGGGCCATTACGCAATCAATGAGTACGATCCACAGCGCGGCAGGTGGATCCTGAAGCGGCCGGCGGACCTGGCGAAGGATCAGACGTATTTTCTGTTTGGCCTGACGCAGGAGCAACTGGCGCATACGCTCTTCCCGCTGGGGCGACTGACCAAGCCGGAGGTGCGCGAAGAGGCGCGGAGGCAGGGGCTGGCGCTGGCGGAGAAGCCGGACTCGCAGGAGATCTGCTTCATTCCTGGGGGGGACTATAAGCAGTTCCTGACGGCGTATCTGGAAGAACAGGGCGAGACGATGCCGGAGACTGCGGGCGAGTTGGTGGCAGCCGACGGCGCGGTGCTGGGACGGCACGAGGGGATTTCCAACTTCACCGTAGGCCAGCGGAAGGGGCTGGGCGTGTCGTCGCCGACGCCACTGTATGTGCTGCAGATTGACCCAGCGAGCCATCGCGTGACGGTGGGCGCCGATGCCGAGCTGGCGACAACGACGCTGCGCGCGAACCAGGTGAACTGGATCAGCATTGCCGGGCTGAAGAGCCCGATGCGGGTGAAGGTGAAGATTCGCCATCGCCATGAGCCAGCCTGGGCGACGCTGGAGCCGGGTCCGCTTCCAGACGAGGCGCTGGCAACCTTTGACGAGCCGCAGCGGGCGGTAACCCCGGGCCAGTCGGCTGTTTTCTACGACGGCGACGAGGTGGTAGGCGGCGGATGGATTGTGTAGCTTGCGCTGCCGGTGGACAGCCCAGGCGTAAATGCATTTATACTGGCGCGGCAGCGATTTAAAGGGAGACTTTCGATGTACGAGAAAACGTTTGCCAGAATCCCCGTGCTGGCTGGGCTCGCCCTCTGTGCGACACTCACCGTGGCGCAAAATGCGCCAGTGACACTCACCATCCACCCGGACCAGCCAAAAGCAGCCGTGAGCCCGACGCTCTACGGCCTGATGACGGAGGAGATCAACTACTCTTATGACGGCGGGCTGTACGCGGAGATGGTACGCAACCGGACATTTCGCGGCAACTGGTCGGGAATCGAGAGTTGGTATCTCGTCGAGAACGGCGACGCCGCAGCCAAAATGACCGAGGACACCGGGACCGGCCCGAGCCAAGCGCTGCCGCACAGCATGAAGCTGACAGTGGAGAAGGCCGATGCCAGGAATGAAGCCGGGCTGCTGAATGTGGGTTACTGGGGCATGGCTCTGCGGCCCAACACGGCTTACAAGGGTTCCTTCTATGCGAAGACCGACACGGCGGACATGGGGCCTGTGCTGGTGAGTCTTGTCCAGAACAACACCGGCAGGGTGGTGGCGCGGACGACCGTGAACGGCCTGACAAGCGCGTGGAAGCAATACGACTTCACCCTGACCACTGCGGGCGATATCCAGCCCTCGGCGGCGAACCACCTGGTGCTGACGGTGGGGCATGCCGGTTCGCTGTGGCTGGATCTGGTGTCGTTGTTTCCTCCGACCTATCACGATCGCGCCAATGGCAATCGCATCGACCTGATGGAGAAGATGGCAGCGATGCATCCGCAGTTTCTGCGGTTGCCGGGCGGCAACTATCTGGAGGGCGACCACATCAACGAGCGCTTTGAATGGAAGAAGACGATTGGCCCGCTGGTGGATCGGCCCACGCACCCGAGCCCTTGGGGCTATCAATCTTCAGATGGCATGGGGCTGCTGGAATTTCTGGAGTGGTGTGAGGACCTGAAGATGCAGCCGGTGCTGGCGGTGTATGCCGGCTACTCGCTGAAGGGCGAGCATGTGGAGCCGGGCGCGGCGCTGGAGCCCTATGTGCAGGACGCGCTGGATGAGATTGAGTACCTGACCGGAGGGACCGACACGAAGTGGGGCGCCGAGCGCGCCAAGGACGGACATCCGGCGCCATTTGCGCTGAAGTATGTCGAGATTGGCAATGAGGATTGGTTTGACAAGTCGGGCAGCTACGACGGCCGCTATGCGCAGTTCTACAAAGCAATCAAGGCAAAGTATCCGGAGTTGCAGCTCATCGCAACGGCGCCGGTGAAGGGCACGCGGCCCGATGTGCTGGATGAGCACTTCTATGTGCGCGCGACGCAGAACTTTCACGATGCGACGCACTATGACAAGACGGACCGCAATGGGCCGAAGATCTTTGTGGGCGAGTGGGCCACGCGCGAGGGCACGCCGACACCGAACATGGGCGCGGCGCTGGGCGATGCGGCATGGATGACTGGACTGGAGCGGAACAGCGACATTGTGATTATGGCGAGCTATGCGCCGATGTTTGTGAACGTGAATCCGGGCGGGATGCAGTGGGAGAGCGACCTGATTGGCTATGACACGCTGCAGAGCTACGGCTCGCCGAGCTACTGGGCGCAGGTGATGTTTGCGTCGTATCTGGGCGACCACACGATGCAGGCAGAGGCAACGGGAGCAGGCGGCAAGTTCTTCTACTCCATCACAAAGAACACGGCGAAGAAGCAGCTCTACGTGAAGCTTGTGAATGCCTCTTCAGAGCCGCAGCCGGTGGAGATTGACCTGAGTGGCGCGCGGGTGGCGGGGACGGCGAAGCTGGTGAGCCTGACCGCGCCGGATACGCAGGCGACCAACAGCATCACCGACCCAGAGCGGATTGTGCCGGTGGACTCGACGGTGCAGGTGAGCGGCAAGTTCAGCCACACGCTGCCCGCGTACTCGATTCAGGTGTTGCAGATCGACGAGAAGTAGGGCGGCGAACGAGCAGAGGGCCGGGACTACGGGAGTCCCGGCCCTTTGCTCGATGCATCCCTTTCGCCGTGCGACCCTCAAGCTGGGCCGACTCGGCGTGATGGGACACATCAGGTCAGCACGGGCGGTTCTTCGACCATTACGCTGAACTCCATATGGACCGAGACCGATTTTCTCTTTCCAGAAATAGAAGAAGGCGAGTGCAATCTAAGGTGTCGCGCGGCAACGCAAATGAATAGAATGGCCGCTGAGGCGGATGATCTCCCGGGACATCCGGACCAAGATGCGATGACGCGCGCCAACCAAACCGCCCTGCTCCCTGCATTTCGAGTGTTCCATCTCGAAAGGATCAAAATGTCTTCAGGAGTCTTTCGCCTATTGATTCTCGCATTTCTGTTTGGGCTTGTTGCCGGGTGTGGCAGCAACTACAGTGGTTCAGGAACATCGAATAGCGGCGGCACCACGGTGAATGTAGCTTTTGCTCCCGCGACACCTTCGGTCGCGGCGGTACAAGTTGGTTCCGGCGCGTATCAGGCTGAGGCACTGACGTCCGGCGGTCTGAGTTTCTCATTGCCCAGTGGCACCACGACCTTTGCAGTCGCGTACATTTGCAATCCATTGCCGCAAACGGTGGGAGTCCAGCAGTACGCTACAACGCTTGAAACTGTGGTGGAGGCGAGCACCGCGGATGGCACATCGGCTACGCTGTGGTGTCCCTACACCCTGCAGGGAGCCACGCAGGCGAATCCAGGAGGGCCGACGGGCGCTCTCACTGTGAACGTCAATGCAAGCGCCATCCCATCTGCTTCGAGCCTGCTCGTGGTGGCCATCAATGGGGCCCAAGCGACGCAGCAGCTCTTCGCGTCGGTGAATGCGAGCGGGAGCTTTGGTGCGCCGATTGGCACCGACCGTGTGGAAGTGTTCGCCATGGACTCCTCGGGCGATGTTGTGGCGGCACGCAACGTCTCCAGTCAGACGGTACCTGGTTCCCTCAACGGCGGGACTGCGATTTTTCTGGGGGCGACTGATCAGACGACGCCACAATCAATCACGTACAGTAATGTTCCTTCACAGTTCAGCTCTCCGGGGGTCAGTGCATGGTTCAATCTCGGACCGAGCGGCATACTGATTGGCTCTTTCAGCACGCAGTATCAGTATCCAGCGCTGCCGGCTGCAGCAACGGAGAACGGGGACTTCTATACCTTGGTCGCATCTGACTTCCTGAATTTGAGCCTCTCGGAGAGTGTCTCGGTCACCGTGAATTCAACCAGCGCGGGCCCGATGACGTTCAACTTTCCCGCTCCATGGTCTTATTCCGGCCCCACCCCCGCTGCGCGGCCCACGTTTGACTTCAGCAGTTATACTGGATTTTCGGGTAAACCGGGGAACGCGTACGGGGCTAGCTTGTTCTGGACCGATGGGACAAACGGAGCGATTGGAACCGATCAGTACTCCATGAGAGTCTCGGCTTCAGCGAATTATCTGAATGGGGCGACCAGCATCACCATTCCCGACCTTTCCAGCCTGCACGGCTTCTTGCCCACGCCCCCCACAGGAGCGGATGTAACGTGGGGAGCACAGATCAGCCAGAGCAGCAGCAGTATCCTATCGGTCACGCAGCCCAACTCAACAACCAGCACGGCGGAAAGCCAAGGCGACTACGTCGAACCCTGACCTTGTGGATTGGCATACCATCGTTGACTGCCCCAAACGTCTGCAATTCGCCCGGGAGCTTCAGCAATCGAGATCAGTGAGTCGCGAATGGTCCAATAAACCTGGGCCACGTCAGCTTTGTACACCTGCCCAGCCATTCCGCATCTGCCCAAACAATCAGCCGCAATGATCGATTTACAGGCAAAGCTGTCCCTGTATGCGTCTTTGCTCGCGTGCGGCGGACTTAGTGCTGTACGGCCCAGGCGAGGCCGTCGGGATTGCCGCCTGGATGAATGCGACCGATGATCTTGAGGGTTTTAAGGTCAATGACAGCGACGTTGTTGTCGGGTCCGCAGGAGACGTAGGCACGCTTGCCATCCGGCTGCATGAGGATGCCAGCGGAACCGCTGCCGACAGGTAATCGCTGAATGACCTTGCGCGTCGCTGTGTCAAGAATGACGACATCAGGGCCGTCGAGCAGCGAGACGAAGGCTAGCTTGCCGTCCGGCGTGAACTTGATGCGATTGGCACTGCGCACATGCGCATCAAGCGTGGCGACGACCTTTCTCGCCTGCAAGTCGATGACGGAGAGGGTGCCGTCCCACGCATTGGCGACCCAAACTTCTTTGCCGTCGGGCGTCACGTCAAAGCCTTCGGAACCGCGGCCCACGGGAATGACGGTCTCATTCCAGTCGCCGCCGGGAGGGCCGGGCAGGCGATGGATGCCGGGTGGCAGTGCGGCAGGCACGCCCGCGGGACCGTTGGTATGGTCGAGGATCGTGACGGTGGCAGAGTTCACATTGGTGGTGAGGATCCGCTTGGCACCGGGAAAAACGTAGACCATATGGGTGCGATTCTGGCCGGTTCCCATGATCCAATCGACTTTGTGGGTGGCGGGATCGTAGCGTCCGATGGCTTTTGCAGCCTCCGCTGTGAACCAGAGCTTGTCATCCACGAAGGCCAGGCCATGGGGTCCGCGCAACGGGCCCAGGTCGATGGACGGGAGCGCCTTCTGTCCGGTGAGATCGATGACCGCAATAGTGTGATACTCGCCGAAGCCGTAGTTGGAGACGTAGGCCGTGCGGCCATCCGAGGAGGCAATCACCTCATGTGGGTCGTTGCCGACGGGAGCCTTGGCGACCACCTGCAGCGTTGCGGGATTGACGATGGCGAGGGTGTGATCCGTTTTAGAAAGGACGAGGAGGGCCGCCGAGGGCGTGGACTGGGCGAGTGCTACTTGCAACACCGCCAAATTGAGAAGTAATGAGCAAACAACAGAGCCAGGACGCATGTGGGAACCCCCTGGTTCCCAAGACTACACGAACATATCTTTGTCCGCGGCTGAATGCGTAGGACGTGGCACTGACGGTACAGAGCGGAACGCGCCGAGGGCTGCCTTGGCGAATGCTGCGATTCCTGAAAGCTGACGAAGCGGGGTGTTGATGGTGTCTACGACTACCGAGCTTGCTCGATCCACGGTATCGAGGACAGTGGTGAACATGGCATCGACGCGGCCTGCCTGACGCTCAATTCTTGCAAGGATCTCCGTTGCTGATGATTGAAATGACGCATTTTGCGCACGCAGACTCTTCGCCATCTCGGCCATATCTTCGACAACCGATTCGATGTGCGGTCCCACGCTGGTAAGAAGCCTTTGCGTGCCCGTCACGACTGGCATGACCGATGCGCGCAATTCATCCAGTTGCTCCTGGAGCATAGCCGTGGTTTTGCGCATTGCGAGATAGATCGCAAGAAGGACTACGGCTTGCAGAAGGACGGCCACTCCGGTAGCCGCAACAAAGATAAGCAAAAGCGTATCGGTATGGATGCTCATCGTGCTTCAAGTCATGCGCGGAGCACTTTGCCTTACGGGCTCGCTCCGCGCACCTTTCTCAAGTTTAGGCTGCAATCAACCGCTGCACGCCATCTTTATGCGACAGTGAACAGCACCCGGTGGAGTTGCGACATTATTCGGGCGTATTTGTGGGAGCGCTGGCGCTGCGATAGGCCTCACGGCCCGCATCCACGGCAGCAGAAACGCGGCTTGTCTGGTCATTGACAAGAGACCTGCCGCGTTCGACGAATTCTTCCCAGTGCGCACGTCCGCGATCAATTGCATCACGGCCGCGGTCCACGTAATCACCCACCTGCTCTTTCCCCTTGTCCACCAAGTTACCCATCTGATCGACGGCCTGACGGGTCCGTGTGCGCAGATACTCGGTACCTTCCCGCGCGCCTTGAGCCAGATCTTCCCGGGTTTCTTTGCCGCTCTTGGGAGCATAGAGGATGCCCACGAGCGCGCCCACGCCCAGTCCTGCAATGAACCACGCAAGTCCTTGAACCTTATTATCTTCCGCCATGAGGACGTTTCTCCTTTCACTGCGACTCAGGAAAGCCTGAGCGTATCAAATTATCTCCTGCGCTGCAAATAGGCCCATAAACATCATCTCCAGTCTTCTGGAGCATCCTGCTGGCCCTTAGACTGCGAGCAACGCAAACCGAAAGCCAAATCGTCCGCCGCAGGATTACTCAGCCAAGAGTGCGCGGGCAACAGAGTCAAGCATTCCATTGAGGAAATTGATGGATTCGGGCGCGGAATAGCGGCGTCCGATCTCCAGTGCTTCATTGATAACGATCGGATAGGGCGTCCCTTTGAAGCCGAGCATCTCCCCAATTGCCATGCGGAGCAGGTTGCGATCGACTGCGGACATCCGTTCCAGCCGCCAATGTTTCGAGTTGGATACGATGAGTTGGTCAATCCGTTCCTGATGCATCACCGCAGCGCGAAAGAGATCCTCAGCAAAGCCTTGCACTTCAGGCTCCACCTCTCCGCAGGCCTTCCAGAAAGTGGCGCGCACCTGTTCCGGCGTCTGTTTGCCCACATCCGCCTGAAAAAGCATCTGCATGGCAAGCTCCCGCGACTTGCGACGGGTCCCGGCGGTCACGCGGCGCCGCCTTGCCGAAGCTTGCGCTGCACACTTACCATTTCAATCGCTGCCAGGGCAGCCTCAAACCCTTTGTTGCCCGCCTTGATTCCGGCGCGATTGAGGGCCTGCTCAAGGGTCTCGCATGTAAGGACACCAAAGGCGTGAGGCACACCTGTCTCCTGCTGGGATTGACCGATGCCGCGCGCCACTTCGTTGTAGATGGCTTCATAGTGCGCAGTCTCGCCGCGCAGAAGGCAGCCGAGGGCGATGATCGCGTCAACACTTCGCTGATTCGCGAGGGTGCGTGCGGCTCCGGGAACTTCCCAGGCTCCGGGAACACGCACGATCTGGATTGATTCGCGCGAGGCGCCGCTCCGCAGGAGCGCATCCAGCGCACCCTCCAGAAGCCGATCTGTAATGACAGCATTCCAGCGAGCAACGACGACGGCAAACTTCATGCCGTTTGCAGCAAGATCGCCTTCCACGGCGACAGGCTTGCCTTTCAACGGATCCGCCCAGGCCCATACGCTGAAGCGATAGCCGGGCTCTGGTTCAACAGTGAAGATGCGCGATTTCCAGTGCGTCTCGGTAATTGGCGAGAGCCGTGTAGGAAGATCATCGAGCTTGTGTACGCGGAACCACGTGGCCGCCGCCTGATACGCCGCGTCGAGCGACGTGACCTCAATGAGGATGTCGGCTGTCCACGGCATCCCGCGCTGCACAAACTCCAGATTGCCAAGCGGCGCCAAAAAGGACGAACCCTGACCTGCTCCGTCTTTCCACCCCTTGCCCTCGGCAAAGCCCAGCGCGGCAAAAAAACTCGCGAGCCGGTCATGGACCGCGCTGCTGAGGGCTGGGCGAAGAAAGGAAACTCCCTTGATCATGCTCTGATTTTATCGTGCGAATGTGGGCAGGCTATGGAGTTGGAGTTCGTGAGCGACTGCGGATGAGTCAACGCTCTCAGAAAAGCAGAAGGGCCGGAGCGAACCGGCCCTCTGTAGATAGCCACATTCTTCAATTAAGTGGTCGAACGCGGCTTGACCGCAATGGCCGTGGCCGGCACCGATCCGTTGATCGGCGTCGTAATCGTGCAGTCCGGATCGGAGCCCGGCAGGCAAGCCGGAAGATTCACGTTGATCTGCTGGGTGTCCTTTAGAGTGCGCACATCAATATAGTGAATCAGGTTGTCGCCCGCAGTCGAGACTAGGAAGAGTGTGTCGTCCGGGCTGAAGGCGCCAGCAACAGGTCCGGTGATGTTCGCATTTCCTGTCAGGGTGACGTAGTTCAATGTGCCGGCTGTCCCTCCGGGCACTGGCTGGTAATACGGAAGCGTTGCGCCGGTCGTCGTTCCGGAGTAGGTAACGAAAGCCAGATTGGAAGCCGGCGATGCCACCACCTGATTTACCGTTGTGGCATTCACAGCAACCTGCAACTGATTGAGAGTGTGCGTAAGAGTCAGCGGAGAAAGTACGCCTGTGGCGCTTGGCGTGGGACACGCGCCGGAGGGAATCGTCACACCGATGTCAGAGAGCTGAATTCCTCCACCCGCAAGCGAGGCCCCGAGAACGTGGGTTCCATCCGTGGTCGCAGCGAGAACACTTGTATTCGCGTTGACGGAGTCGCCCTGGGGATAAAAGACCATGCTGGAGTAGTTGCCAATGGTGCCGGAGGGACACCAGGTGTGGGCCACGGTGGGATTTCCGCTGAGATACGCACCCACGCCCGGGATGGTCAATGCGAGATTCTCGGCTCCCCCGGAAGAGGTGAGATCATACGTTGTCCAACCGGTGTTGGCATTGTAGACGTACAGCGTGTTGGAATGGCCTGGGCCGAGCGCTGCGCTGTCAGTGACGTAGAGGGTCTTCGAATCAGGCGTCCACTGAGCCGCATTGCCAACGCCGGCGAATGAAGACACGATGGTGCCCGAGGGGTTGTACAGGTAAAAGACCTGTCGAATCGGATCGTTGATCAATACGGTTTGATTGTTGGGCGCGACGGCCAGAACAACACCGGGAACATTGGGGTCCTGCTTGGTCAGTGAATTGCCTGCCGTGCTGTAGATCATCAACTCGCGGCTCGACCCAAAGTAGAGATTCGTGCCCGTCTGATCCATCACCATCGAGTTCGGAACGTAAGGAAGCCGGACTGTGGAGCCGACGGTTCCACTGATCAGTTCCACCGGAACGTAGTACTGCGACTTGCCCGGCGAAGAAAACCAGATGTAGGAGCTTGCCGTGCCCGGTACAGTGATCGACACTCGATTGCTGTTGATGGGCAGCCCAGTTCCCTGTTGACCAAAGACATTGATGGGCGCGGGATTACAGCTTCCAGGCTGGCAAATGGCATAAACGGAACCGGCACCGGGGAAAAATGGCGTCACAGCGCCACCCGCACCCGCGGTGATGTTCAGCGGATTGGTCGACTGGTAATCGAGCGTCAGACCGGTGATGGTATTGCCGTTGGTGTCGGTTACGGTCGTGACTAGATTCTGCTGCACGCCCTGCGTCACCGTCGTATTCGTCTTGCCATTCAGGGTGACAGAGATGGACTTGGGAGGGCAGGTGGAGAAATAACCCGCCGAGGAGCCTGAACCCGCAATCGATGCGGTGATCACCGTCGTGCCGGGTAGCTCTGCGGTAATCTGGTTCGTCTCGGGATTGATCTGCGCGATCGACGCGGTTCCCACCGTGTAGTTGAGGGTGCCGATGGAACTTGTGCAATCCGGGACAGACGCGACGCCCGGCGGCAAGCCACCCTTGCAACTGAATTGCGTCACGGTTGGAGGTGCGCAAAGCTCATATTGAGTATTATTCGCGCCGGCATAACAGGCCTCTGCATCCAACTGCGTCAGCACTCCCTGCGAATAGCACTGATTCTGCTGCGCTGCGCCAGGCAGCGCGAGCGCAATCGAACTGACTGGGGCATGGACAAAGACCTGGACGGGGTTGGAGACAACCGACTTGGCCGATGCTGTGATGTAGGCCGATGCATAGGGCAAGCCACCGGTGTTGGGCGCCGGATTCGGATTATTGCAGATGGTGTAGTCGGCAATGCCGCCACCTGAATTTCGATTCCAAGTACCGGCACAGATGCTGCCGGTGGGCGAGATGTCAACGAGCTTGTTGTTGGTCGTGCCGAAGGTATATGCAGTGACGCTGGCGGAATCGCCTTTGCAGGTCTTGCCGGTTGGCGCGGCAATCTGACGGGTCTGCCCATAGGACATGGAGATCCCTGTCGTTCTGGGCTCCAGATCAATGGAGTACAGATCTGTATTCTTCAAGCCGTAACCGAGGCCGTTGCAATAGTTTCCGGCTGGATTGCGAATGCAGCCGGAGATAGATACCCCCGCTGGAATGGCAAGACAAAGCAAGCTGATAAGCGTCAGATACCGCCGCATGAATCCTCCCCGCCCCACATCGTCGAACCGTGGAACGGTCTCTCCGAATGCATAAAAGTATGTGTTGAGAGCGCATCACACGCCGAAGCAGTGGCATTTTTGCCAGGCTCCGGATGAGGCCTCCAGTTGGGTGCGGCAATAGCACCGCCTGTCCCATCCGGCTGCACGACGCGCTGTGTTTTCTCCAAACTAAAGTGTATCAGGGCAGACCCGTATCCAAGGCCCGCCTGCATCCCCCTCCGATTTCCTTTCTTTCCATAGACGCCCGGATTCCTCGATGGCGAGCGCGGAGCACCCGCTATTCCGAGGGAGGCATATATTTGGCAAACCATTCGACAGCGCGCTCCATCACGTCGAGTCGGTGCGCGGGATTCACGAAACCGTGTCCCTCGTTGGGATAAACAACGAGTTGTGTGGGAACATTTTCATCCCGCAGCGCATGCCAGAATTCAAAGGATTGGGGTGCCGGGCATTCGCCATCGCGGTCGCCTACCACGACCAGTGTGGGCGTATGCGCCTGCTTGATATAGTTGATGGCCGAGCTTTTGGCATAGACAGCCGGGTCATCATAGACTGAAGCACCGAAGTAGGGAATCATCCATTGATCAATAGAGTTCTCGCCGTAGTAGCTCTTCCAGTCAGAAAGCCCCGCCCCGGCAACCGCGGCCTTAAAGCGCGATGTCTGCGTGACGGCGAACATGGTCATAAAGCCGCCATAGCTCCATCCCGTGATGCCAACACGGCTGGGGTCGATCGGGTATTTTGCTTCGACTGCGTCCACTCCAGCGAGGATGTCGCGCAGATCGCCGTAGCCGAAGTCTTTGCGGTTGGCTTGCGTAAAGGCTTCGCCCTGTCCGAAGCTGCCGCGCGGATTCGGTAGCAGTACGAAGTAATCCAGTGCTGAAAAAGCTGCCGGGCTCAGTCCGCCGCCTGCGCCCCAACGCGCCATCACGGCTGCGGCGGGACCACCGTGCACCAGCACGATGAGAGGATACTTCTTTGACGAGTCGTAGTTCTTAGGCAGCAGCAGCCATCCCTGCACGCGGAACATATCGCTTTTCCAGGAAAGCGAGACGGACTTGCCCCAAGCTGGCTCCACTCCGTCGTTGAAGTGAGAAAGCTGCATGACGCCTTCGAGGCCTGAGGTCATGACTGTGCCCGGCTTGGCACCGTAGATCTCCATGGGATGGTCAAACGTGCTGGCGCGAAAAACGAAGAGCGAACGGTCTGCGGTAGCGGAAAGACTCAGCTCGAAGCGGCCATCGCCCACACTGCCGGGAATGCTGAAGATTGCCGAGCCGAAGGTGATTTCGCCACCAGGGCTTACACGGTCTCCTCCGAGGTGATAACGGATGAGTTGGCAATTGCCGCCCGCAAGTTCGCTGACAAAGAGATGGTCGTTGCTCTCCCACGCCATCCAGGAAGACGAAGTGGGCCTGCCGGCGGTGATGTCACGCGGCACGCCACCTTCCGCATTGACGACCCATACATCGCCCCCCGTGGATCCCTGGTCACTCATCAGTCCACCGATGAAAGCGACGACTTTGCCATCCGGCGACCAGCGCGGAACGGCAATCTGCAGGCCATGCAACGGACCGGCGACTTCTGAAGGAGCAAGAATTGCCTTCGGTGCCGAGTCCAGGGCCTGCGTGTAGAGCTTGGCCACCCACCAGTTGTTCTCGCCCGGTGGCTCAGCGGCGATATAAGCGAGACCTTTCGAGTCAGGTCTCCAATCGAATTCGTAGACGTGCAGATTGGCGGGTGTCACCTGCTTCGGTACGGTGGGCTGGGAAACATCCACATGCGCGACAGCAACGCGCTGCACTTCCACGTTGTCTTCGCCAATCACACCCGACCAGGGCTTCATGGCAGCAAGCGCCCCGGCGGGCCGTGTTGCTCCCTCCACATACAGGAAGGCGACCTCCTGCCCGTTGGGTGAGAAGGCGACCTCATGTACATAGCCCTTCAGGGCGGTGATGCGGCGGGCGGGCTTGCCATCCAGGTGGGTGAGATAGAGGTCATCCTGTCCTCCGGGTGAGGCACAGTCGGAAAAGAAGATAAGCGCTTTGGAATCCGGTGCCCATGTGGGCTCCGAATCGCGGCATTCCTGATCGGCCCTGGAAGCCGCGGTCACGCTCTGGCTCGTGCTGAGGTTGTCGATCGGAGCGACAAGAATACCTGCGCCGTCGCGCCCGCCTTCAGTCCAGGCGATTCTTTTGCCGTCTGGAGAGACCGCAACCTGGCCGATCATGCGGCCACGGCGCAGTCCGCGCAGCACTTCCTCCATCTGGACGCGGCTTGGAGGCGAACCGGCATAAGCCGCCTGCGCGGCACTGTTTGAAGGAAAGCTAGTGACGAGAAGAAGGCCGGCTGCGGCCAACAGCGGCGCGCCGCTCACGCGGCGAATACGACGACTGAACATGCCAGTCATGGTATCAGGCCGCCAACGCGAATCGGCGTGATCATGCCCTTACGCAGCCGCCGGCTTCCATTCCATCCAATCAAGGATCCATTGCCATGTGCCATCCATCGAGCGTCTGGTTGGGGGTACAGGCAGGGCTGCTTTCGGAAAATGCACGGGCTCGTTCCGATAGGCCATCGCGAGTTGCTGGAAGGTACGCCCCTGTTCCTTGAGGCGGCCATCGTTGGTGAACAGGCCCAACGAGTACTCCAGCGGATTGAAGGCGAACTTACGATCGACATCGTGGCTGTCCCAGTAGCTGAACCAGCTCACGCCCTGTTCGATGGCCGCAAGCACCGCTTTCTCCAGCCACTCAGCCTGTCCCTTTTCCGGCAGTTCCCTGATGCAGGTGTTGAACTCGCCTGCCCAGATCGGCTTCTTCTGCGATCCAGCGTAGGAGCGGATGAGTGCGGCCATGGCGGCAAGCAGCTTCACGCTGGGCGGGTCCATCGGGCCGCCATACTGCAGCGCGCCGGTCCAGTAGGGGTAGCAGTGCATCACCGGGAAGCGCGCGGCGGCCAGCGCCTGTGGCGAGAAGGTGTTGTTCTCGAACCACGGCGCATGATCGACGCCATTCACATGGAGGTGGCCGGGCAGCGCATCCTGCATCAGCGCGAACATCCGCGCCATCCACGCGTCGCCCTGCTGGATGGGCGCCTGCCAGCAGGTGTTGATCTCGTTGCCCATGTCAAAGCCGATGATATTGCCATGTGGCTTCATGATGCGCGCCAGTTCGCGGATGAAAAGCTCCTGCGCGGAGGCCATCGTGGCATCCGTGTAGAAGCCGCTGGAAAGCCGATTGAATGGCGGCAGGAAGAACCATCCGCTCAACTGGCCGGTGAAGACAGTGACGAGGGCATGGAGATTGCGCTCCTCCATCAGCGTGAGGAGCTGATCCAGCCGGTCAAGATGCGCGGGGCTCACCCACTGTGGATTCGGCTGAAAGAAAGGCCAGATGAGCATGAGCCGCAGATGATCGGCGCCGAGCGCGGCGATGGCATCCAGATCGCGACGGATGGGATCGGCGTTCCAGTCGTTCCAGCAGAACCACCAGTTGTGCGAAGGCGTGTAGTTCACGCCGAAGCGATGGCGGGTGAGGTCAAGGCTGATGAGCTCCGTTGTTGCGGCGACGGCGGGAAACGCAATTCCGCCTGAGAGTACGGAACTGGCCAGTGCAGCGCTTCCACCCAGAAATCTGCGTCGATTCATTGCTTACTCTTGCTCGCTGGCCGCGGCATGGATCGCGAGCAGATTCTCCAGCAGCGGCTTGAGCAGCTTCAGGTCGAGCGCGTTTGCGCCGTCGGACTTGGCGTGCTTCGGGTCGTCGTGCACTTCGAGGAAGAGGCCATCGATGCCGGCTGCGACCGCGGCGCGAGCGAGCAGCGGAATGAACTCCGGCTGGCCGCCACTGACGCCACCCGCAGCCGAGGGCTGCTGCACGGAGTGCGTGCCATCAAAGACGACTGGCGCCATCTTGCGCATTACGGGCAGCGAGCGAAAGTCGACAACCAGCGTGTTGTAGCCGAAGCTGGCGCCACGCTCGGTGAGAAAGACGCGCTCGTTGCCGGTGGAGCGAACCTTCTCGACCGGGTGAATCATGTCCCACGGCGCGACGAACTGCCCCTTCTTGATGTTGACGGCGCGACCCGTGCGGCCGGCGGCAACCAGCAGGTCGGTCTGGCGGCAAAGGAAGGCCGGAATCTGGAGCACGTCCACGGCCTCTGAGGCGATTTCGCAATGACCGGGCTCGTGCACGTCGGTCAGCACGGGCAGGCCGGTGTCTTTGGCGAGGCGCGCAAGGATGGCCGTGCCCTCTTTCAGTCCTGGTCCGCGAAAGCTCTTGACGCTGGTGCGGTTGGCCTTGTCGTAGCTGGCCTTGAAGATGTACGGGATACCGAGATCGCTGGTGATAAGCTGGATCGCCTCGGCCATGCGGCGCACATGCGCTTCCGACTCGATGACGCACGGGCCGGCGATGAGAAAGAGCTTCCCATTGCCTACGTGCACAGGACCAATTTCAAACGTCTGGCTCACGTGTGCGATTTTATCGCGCCGGAGGAGACTTGACGGCTTCTCCGGCGCAGTGCACGCGCAGCGCTAGGATCGCGCTTCGTCGGATCTTTGCCGAGACCACTCCCAAAGCGCGCGCTCAAGCGCGTGCAGGGGTGTTGGGCCGGGCAACTCATCCTGCGGCTGCACCATGCCGCCTGCGGCAAGCCTGCTGCAAAACGCCACATAGTCTGCGTAAAAGTCCACATCGTGACGCGCGTGGCCCAGCGCCTCCAGGGTGCGGAAGTCAAGAACAGCGTATCGTTCAGGAAAAATGGCGGCAAGAATCGCTGATGCGATGGGCAGGTCCACTCCGCGCAGCCCGGTTAACGCTCCAACGGCATCGTGCACCGATGCGTTCGGCGATGCCGCAATCTTCAATGCCTGACGGATTTTTTCTCCACTGTTAGCGATGAGGTAGTGCACCACCCGCTCGGATTTCCAGCGGACGATGGCTTCAAGGTTTACGAGCGTATGTTCTCCGTTGCGAATGGCCGCACCGGCCTCGTACGCTGCTGCTTCCAACTCCTTTTCCTTTTCCCCAGCCTTTTTCCAATATTGCTCTGCCAGGCCCTGTAAATCTCCTGCTCCTGGCTGAAGTTCAAAATGCGCACCCATGACGAGCCCTCCGTGCAAAAAACGAGAGCAACAATAGGCCCGGCGAAAAATCATTGTCAATAGCAAACTTGACGCAGGAACGGTGGGTACTTCCGTGCACAGGGCGTAGGAGCGCGAGGTATTGGAAATCACACAGCACTGTGATGCAGGCTACGCATGTCAACGCAATGCGCCGCAGCCGGATGAGGGATTGCGGCGCTCCGCCAGCATGTTTGTGTCTCTAAGCGTGGGCGTTGATCTCTGTCGGCGCTTGGTGACTTCTGCGTCGCTGCCGATTCTTGTAGCTGGCCACGATGAACTCGTGGAAGAGCGGATGCGGTTCGAGCGGTTTGGATTTGAACTCGGGGTGGAACTGGCAGCCGATGAAGTACGGGTGGCTGGGAATCTCGACAATCTCCACGTACGTGGCGTCGGGCGTGGTGCCGCTAATCTGCAGGCCGGCGCCAGTGAGCAGCGCTTCATACTCGCGATTGAACTCGTAGCGATGGCGGTGACGCTCACTAATCTCGCTCTTGCCATAGACGCGGTGAGCGAGCGTACCTTCCTGCAGGATGCAGGTCCACGCGCCGAGGCGCATCGTGCCGCCCATCTCTTCCACGCCCAGCAGCTCACGGAGCTTGTAGATGATGCGGTGCTGCGCTGCGGGATCAAACTCGCTGGAGTTGGCATCCTTGAGCCCACAGACGTTGCGCGCAAACTCAATGCACGCGGTCTGCATGCCGAGGCAGATGCCAAAGTAGGGCACCAGCTTCTCGCGCGCGTAGCGGATGGCATTGAGCATGCCCTCGATGCCGCGCTTGCCAAAACCGCCGGGCACCAGGATGCCGTCGAAGCCTTCCAGCTGGGCCTCGTAGCTGCGGTCATCGGGCGTCTTCGACTCCAGACCCTCGGCTTCAATCCAGGTAATCTTCAGCTTGAGCTGCTGAGCGATGGCGCCGTGGGTCAAGGCTTCCTTGAGGGACTTGTAGCTGTCCTCATACTCCACATATTTGCCGACGATGGCGATGGAGACCTCGTCGTGCGGATGATGGCAGCGATTGACCAGTTCGCTCCACTTGCTCATGTCGGCTTCGGGGGCTTCCTTGTGCAGGTACTTGAGGATGAGTGCGTCGAGTCCCTCGGCGGCAAAGTGCAGCGGCACTTCATAGATGGTGGGCACGGTGGTGGCGCCAATCACGGCGCGCTCTTCCACGTTGCAGAAGGCGGCAATCTTCTGCTTCATCTCGCGGCCCAGGTTGCGGTCTGACCGGCAGAGCAGAATGTCGGCCTGGATGCCGATGGAGAGCAGCTCTTTTACAGAGTGCTGCGTGGGCTTGGTCTTCAGCTCCTGTGCGGCGGCAATCCAGGGAACAAGCGTGAGGTGCACAAAGACGGTATTTTCGCGGCCAAGCTCCTGGCGCATCTGGCGGATGGCCTCAAGGAACGGCAGCGACTCGATGTCGCCGACGGTGCCGCCAATCTCGACGATGGTCACGTCTGCGCCGTTGGCGGCGACCTTGCGCATGGCGTTCTTGATCTCGTTCGTGACGTGCGGAATGACCTGGACGGTCTTGCCGAGATAGTCGCCGCGGCGCTCTTTCAAAATAATTTGCTCGTAGATGCGGCCGGTGGTGAGGTTGTTGTCGCGCGAGAGCGGCGCGTGGGTAAAACGCTCATAGTGCCCAAGGTCGAGGTCAGTTTCGGCGCCATCGTCTGTGACAAAGACCTCGCCGTGCTGGAAGGGCGACATGGTGCCGGGATCCACGTTGAGGTAGGGATCGAACTTCATCATGTTGACGCGGAGGCCGCGGCTCTCGAGCAGGCAGCCGATCGAAGCAGCTGCGAGTCCCTTCCCTAAACTGGACACAACTCCGCCCGTCACAAAGACATACTTTGCCGACATCGCTGCAACCTCACTCTTGGATTGTGCTGATTGGCCGAACCTGGTGGGCACAATCAAGTATGGCAGAGTTGCAGCGGTGAAGTGAACCGGAAAATTGCGCAGTGTGGCCAGGCCTGCCCCAGACTTGGCAAATCTTCTTTTTCAACAATGATTTGCGGGCTCGAGTATCCGCAAGATTCGTGACCCACGACACTGCCACTGTGTGGAAAACAGGGCACATTTGAGCACATCATAAAGGCCTCTTGCCGGTTGGTAGCTGCGGGCCTAGGATGCTCGGTGAAAGGAACAGCAACATGACGACAGCGGTCCTTGCGGAACGGCGCAAACTGGGAAAAAACGGCCCGGAGGTTTTTCCGATTGCCTTGGGCTGTATGGGCATGAGCGGCATGTATGGGCCTGCCGACGAGCCGGAGAGCCTGGCCACGATTCACGCCGCCATCGACGCGGGCGTCAACCTGCTCGATACAGGTGACTTTTACGGCATGGGCCACAACGAGATGCTGATCGCCAAGGCGTTGCACTTTCAGCGCGAAGACGTGCTGCTGAGTGTCAAGTTTGGCGCGCAGCGCTCACCCAGCGGCGCCTGGCTTGGTTACGACGCCCGGCCAGCTGCGGTGCAGACTTCGCTCGCCTACTCGCTGAAGCGGCTCGGCGTGGAGTATATCGACATTTACCGGCCTGCTCGCCTCGACCCGCAGGTGCCGATCGAGGAGACCATCGGCGCGATTCAGAGGATGGTGCAAGCCGGCTATGTACGTTACATCGGCTTATCGGAGATGGGACCGGAGACGATTCGGCGCGCGGCAGCCGTGCATCCGATCGTGGACTTGCAGATTGAGTACTCTCTGGTGAGCCGTGGCCCGGAGAAAAAGATCTTCCCCGTGCTCGATGAGCTGGGCATTGGAGTGACCGCGTACGGAGTGCTCTCGCGCGGGCTGTTGACCGGGTCACGCCCGACAGACAAGACCGATATCCGTGGGCATTTTCCACGATTCAAGGAAGACAATCTTGCCAAGAATCAGCTGCTGATCGAACGGTTACGGACGCTGGCTGCGGATAAGGGTGTAACTCCGGCACAGCTCGCAACCGCATGGGTGATGGCCAAGAATAAGACCATTGTCCCCGTGATGGGAGCGCGGACCCAGGCGCAGATTGCTGAGACTCTGAAGGCGCTGGAAGTGCGCCTGGCGCCGGATGAAATCGCTACGCTGGAGGCAGAGGTTCCGGCGCAAGCCGTGGCCGGCACGCGCTACGATCCGAACCAGATGAAGGTTCTGGACAGCGAGAAGTGATCGCTCCGCAAGTGGCCCCGGCATGCGTGGCTTGCGTTACGCCATAGCCATTTAGAAGTTCATGGTGAGCTTGACCGTGAGCGCGCGTGGCGTCACATAGTGCGTCCCGCTGAAGGTAGAAAGAAAGTTGTAGAGCGCGTATTCATTGGCCACATTAATGGCCGTCATTTCGAGGTCAAACTTGTAGCGATCCGCGTGAAACAGGTTGTCCTTGCCCAGGGAAAGATCGAACAAGTTCCGTGGAGCGATTCGCTGCGGATTCTTGTCGTTATCTCCTGTGCCTGGCGCAGGGATGTTGATGAGGCTGGAATTCAACTCGTTCGCAGGGCAGACTGCGGGCAGCGCTCTGGTGGGCGTGGCGCGGACGCCATTGCATTCAAGCCCCGCCTGAAACTCTTCATCGGCCGTGAGCGGCAAATAGACCGGGGCACCGGTGACGGGATTGGTGGTCGGCGGAATGTTGGTATCAACCATGGCAATCGCAGGCTGGCCGTTGAGCGTCGTGGAGCTGTTGAGACATGGTGTGTTGGGATCGGTGATGCCGAAGCACGGCGTGGATCCGGCCACCTGGCCCGAATCAAAGCGCCAGTTGAAACCACCCCAGAAGCCCTTGATGAATTTTCCGCCGGGAAGCGTGTATTGGAGGTGCGTCGTCTCGTTGAACTTTTCGTCGTGATCGATGCGGAAGGGCAAACCGGTATGGCCTACGGTCGCTCCCGCGCCAGCCACCTGCGGTGGGAAGAACCGCGCTGCGACCGAGGACATCACCGCATAGGCGCTGAAGTTGTGCACCTGCGGCACCTCCACATTCAGCGCGTAGCCGGGAATCTTGGAGTTATGCCAATCAATGGGAAAGGTAATAGGGGTATTGCCAAGTACGGCAAAATCAAAGGCATTGTGGGTGTACTTCCAGATGTATTCGCCGCTGACGACAACTTTGGAACCAATCTGCTGCTGGAAGCCGGCATGAAATTCATTTTTGAAGCCCGGCTGCATTGTGTCTGAGACACCAGGCGTGCACAGAAGCAAGGGAGCCAGCACCGGGCTGAGACATCCTTCGCTCGATAAGACCAGGTTTTCATTGAAGGGCGTTTCGAGCGTGCGTGCATACGAGGCGCGAAGCACGGTGTTCGTTCGTTTGACGTTGTACGCCATGCCAACGCGTGGTTCCGTTTGGTTCGCATCTGTCAGGCCGTTGTACAAATCTTCGCGCAAGCCGACATTGAAATTCCAGTTGCCTGCCTTGATCTGATCCTCGATATAGAGCGCAAGCTCCTTAACGTCGGTCCGTCCCAGAAAGAAGTAGCTGGCACCGCCACGGGTCAGATCATAAGGACGCAGGACCGAAAGGAAATTTGGATTGGCGAGAACTCCGTTCGCCGCGCAATCGACCGTTCCGGAATAGCCAGGAAGCGGATTACCGCCGGCGTCCATGCAGGGAGAGTTATAGGTATTTTCGACAATGCCCAGAGAATCGCTCTCGCGCAAAAAGGTCTGTTGGTATTGGACACCCGCCTTGATGTTGTGAATCCCCTTTGAATATGTAAGGTCCGAGTGGATACCTGTATTCATGAGCGTCCGGATTTGCGAAATCGAGGAGGTCTGCAGGTTGGCGGGCCCAAGATCGGCAAGCGGATTCTTGCTCGGGAAATAGTTGTAGAGGTCTTTGCGGACAAATGCGCCGATGTTCAGGACCGCATCATTGCTGACGATCCAGGTGTAGGTAGGCGAAATGTTGAAGGTGCCTATCTTCGAATGCTGATCGGCGTTTCCCACATTGCCAAAGACCGGATTGACTCCGGCTCCGCCACTCACAACATTCTGCACGTTCAGGTTGTTATAGTCGTTCGGGGTCTGGAACCATGAGCGACTGTAATTCATGTCGAGATGAATGGAGTTTGCAGCGTTGATGGCATAATCGACACGGTCAAAGAAGTTCTCTTCGTTCCCTTTGTCATGAAAGACTGCGAACTCGGGCGGATCGAGAAATCGACCCGTGTTTAATCCATCCGCTTCCAGAAAATTTCCCCAGTTTGTATGTCCATACGAGAGATCAAATCCACCCGAAGCTGATCCAAAACTCCCGTAAGAGCTTTGCAGGCTTCCGGTAGGTTTTGTGACGCCCTGTCCGGATCGCGTGGTGGCCACGATGACAAGGCTCGTTTTATCGCCGTACTCCGCGGGCGGCGCGCCTGAAATCACCTGAATCGACTGGATCGCGTCCGATGGGAGTTGATTGGAAAACACTTTGCTTTGCTGGTCTGAGATCGCCTGCCCATCCACCGAAAATGAATTCGAGGCATGATCGCCCAGTCCATGGAAGAGACCATTGGAATCTGCCGAAACACCGGGTGTTGTCAAAGTGACCAGAGAACTGAGGGAGGACGACTGGCTTTCAAGCGGCACCTTGATGAATGCGTCCCTGTCGACATCGGTGTGGAAAGTCGGGTCATCCTCCACGAGATCCGCAGAAGCCTCGACAGTCACCGTAGATCCGCTCACCTGAATTTGCAGCACAGGATTGATGGTCACACCCACCACGGAATCAACGTTGACGGTTTCCGTCAGCGAGGAGAAGCCCGGCGCACTTACTTGCAGGTTGTAGTGATTGAAAGGCAGATTTGAAAGAACAAATTGCCCCATTCCGTCCGTAACCGCTGTGCGGTCAAGTCTGCTGACTGTATTCCACAGATGTACCTGTGCATTGGGAATCACTGCGCCGCTTGGATCCTTCACGGCACCCCGCAAGGACCCCGCATTCCCACTTTGACCCGCAGCAAAGCACAATCCTGGGGTTACTAAAAATAAGAACAAGGTTCGCCAGATGTAGCCGCAACGCAACGGCATACCAAACCTCCGAAAAAAACCTGCCGCAACTCAAAGGTGATCGAAACTGGTCAACGGTCGTAAGAATGCGAGGAACGCATTGAAACCAAGCTATATGCCTCCGCAATCGGAGTTCGCGCCTGACTCAGACCTAGGGGACTGCGCCAAGCAAGCCGGGTTCAGAGGACCGAGGCTGCCAGTACAAGGGGGCTCAGTTGCAGGCAGGTGGGGGACGGGTGAAAAGCTGCAAATGCCAACGGCGAGAAACAGCCCGCGCCATAAGTACCGGCGCCAACTCTGCTCTGTGCGCGAGCATCAGGACTACCGCCGTCACCGCAATGGGAACCGCCGAGTGCAGGACCATGCAAATTGGACAATGATCCTGACTGGTCTGCGCCGTATGCATGTGTACCGCCTGCACGCAAGTCAATAGCAGCAGCAAGGTGAGGCAAAGCAACACGCAAACAGCAAGCCACTTTGGCTTGTCAGCGCAAGCTCCCACGCGGCGAGTTGACAGAGGCTGTCGCAAACAGATACCTAAAATAAGGATACATGGCTTTCGGTGCGGAAAAAAGTCACTTGATGCAGCTTACGGACCGCGCTTTGACGAAATAACAGACAGCGCCTTAGTCTGAGTGACGTCTAAGTGGTTTGCAAATGTGGAGCCTTCCTCCATCTCGTAACGCTTGGGTCGTCTGCCTCGCCCTGTTCTTCATGACCGCATCTTCGGCGGCGAGCCTGCAGGCGCAGGCGCACCCTGATAGCGACCATCCTCTCCCCCTTCAGCAATCCGTCCCAAACACCGGCGCTAATCATCGATTGATCCTCAAGGACGGAACATATCAGGAGGTCCGCACCTATGAGATCGTAGGTGACCGAGTCCGCTACATCTCCATCGAGCGCGGAGGCGAGTGGGAAGAACTCCCCGTGAGCCTGGTGGACTGGGACGCGACGCGCAAGTGGGAGCGCGATCACGGGAACATGAGCGATGAAGCATCGCCCGCCATGAAGGAGGCGGCAGAGCTCGATCGAGAAGAAGCGGAAGAGCGCGCAGACGAGAAGTACCGGATGCCGACGATTGCGCCCGGCCTTCAACTCCCCGATGAAGACGGCGTCTTTGTGATGGATACATTTCAGGGAATGCCTGAACTGGTGGAATTAAAGCCCATCAACCTGCTCGTCGATGCGCGTCGACGCCATGGAAGTGATGCACAAAATCCGCTTGCAGGCCGAAGGACTCATCTGGAACTCGATGGCGAACACGCCAATGTGCATCTGCATGTCAACGATCCGATCATCTATGCCTCTCTGGATACAGTCGATCATGGAGACGTCGTCACGACCCACGCCTTTACAGTCCACACGGATTCCGCAGAGGTGGCCAACGGAAAGTTCGGAGCGCATTCGGCAGCCTCCCGATTTGTCATTCTGGCGCTTGATGAGCGGCAGGCAATGCGCTTCATTGGCCCCCTGAATCTGGCGGCAGACGGTTCAGTCTTACCAGGCGATGAGGTGATTCCCGCCAAGGTAGAAGCTCTTGCCGGTCATCATTGGCTCAGGATTACTCCGCAGAAGAGTCTGATGATTGGAGAGTACGCTCTGGTCGAGATCCAATCTCCGAACCAGGTTGGCAGCGCAGTCTGGGACTTTCGGGTCGCGCCTGGCATGGGAGATAATCCGAAAGCGATTAGCCCCCTTGCGGATTCGCCTTCAAACAACTGATTTACTCGCGCACGTTGATGCCAAGGGCCTTCATCTTGCGATAAAGATGGCTTCTCTCCAAACCGAGAAGTTCGGCAGCCCGGCTCATGTTGTTGCGCGCCTCTTCAATCTTCTTCAGGATGTAGTCCCGTTCATAGGCGTCACGGGCCTGCTGAAGTGTTGAGAAATCCTCTGTAGTGCGAGTACCAGCTTTGTGCGTAAGCGGCGGCAGGTGTTTCCGTTCAATCCGCAGCGTGCGCGGATTGAGAATCAGAATGCGCTCGATCACATTCTTCAACTCCCGCACATTGCCAGGCCAGTGGTAGTGGGCAAGCGCGTCCAGAGCATCTTCGGCGATCTCTACGCGAGGACGGCCATACTGACGACCGAATTGAGCCAGAAACTCGCGGACCAGCAAGGGAATATCCTCTTTGCGCTCGCGCAATGGAGGGACAAAGAACGGCACGACATTCAGACGGTAAAAAAGATCCTCACGAAAGTTTCCCTTGGCAATCTCTTCCTCCAGGTCCTTGTTCGTCGATGCGATCAGCCGCACATCGACACGCAGGGGTTGTGTTCCGCCGACCGGAGTGAAGAGCTGATCGTCGAGCGCGCTGAGAACCTTTGCCTGCGTCTTCAGGCTCATGTCTCCCACTTCATCCAGGAAGAGCGAACCTCCGTCAGCCCGCTCCAGTGTGCCTCGCTGTTCAGGGGGTCCGCCCGGACGGGCGGCATGGCGATAGCCAAACAGCTCCGACTCGATGTGCGCCTCTGGGATCGCGGCGCAATTCAGTTCAACAAAAACCCGCTCTCGTCGCAGACTCTCCGCATGAATCGCGCGGGCGATCAGCTCCTTCCCTGTACCGGACTCGCCATAGATCAGTACTCTACCGTTGGTTGGAGCCATCAACCGGATCTGCTGCCGCAAAGCCTTGACCGGAATACTTTCGCCCGTCAGGACAGACCCCACGCTGAATTGGCGCTTGAACTCAAGATTTTCCGCCCGCATCCGCCGGGCTTCTACCGCATTTTTCAGAACGATCAGCGTGCGATCAAGCGAAAGCGGCTTCTCCAGAAAGTCATACGCCCCGAGCTTGGTGGCCTTCACGGCCGACTCAATCGTGCCATGCCCAGACACGATGATGACCTCTGGGCGCGCCTCCGCAGCAAGTGCATGAATCTCTCCGAGCACGTCGAGGCCGTCACGATCTGGCAGCCAGATATCCAGCAGCACAACATCGTAGGGCACATCCTCAATCAACACCAGCGCCTCGGCCGCCGTGGCTGCGGTCGTCACAGCATAACCTTCTTCGCTCAGAATCTCCTGCAGTGAACTGCGGATCTCCGCCTCATCATCCACTACCAGCACATGATTCATCGGTGCGCTCCCGTAGCAGGTACCACGGCTCCCGACTCCAGCGAGGCTTGAACAGACTGACTCATCAGCGGAAGCCGGACGAGAAACCGTGCGCCCTTCGGCGAATTGCTTTCTGCGCGAATCGAGCCTCCATGCTCTTGAATAATCTTCGCCGCAATCGAGAGCCCTAACCCGGTACCGCGCTGCTTGGTCGAGTAGAAGGGCAGGAAAAGCCTCTCGCGGATCTCATCCGTGAGCCCATGGCCCGTGTCGGAAACAGTGACTTCGACCGCTGCGCCGTCTTCGCTGAGTGCACTACGCACTTCAAGCACGCGCAACAAGCTCCCCTGCATCGCTTCCGCTGCGTTGTCGATCAGATTTGCCAACGCCCGTCGTATTGCCTCGGGGTCCGCCAGCACCATCGGCAAACCCGGCTCAAGATGACGGCGGACGGTAAGATCGTCAAGCCTTCCGGTGAAAAGAGCAAGAGACTCCTCCGCAACCTGATTCAAATCGCATGCCCGCGGCTTCGGCACTGGGAACTGCGCCAAGGCCGAGAACTGGTCCACAAGAGTCCGCATGGTTGCCACGCATCCCAGGATCACTTCGCTGCATTTGCGAATGATGGAAGGCGAGTCTGGCTGATTGCGATCAAGGTGGCGACGGATTCGTTCAGCCGACAGGGCAATTGGTGTCAGCGGATTCTTAATCTCGTGCGCCACACGCTGCGCCACTTCCTTCCAGGCCGTTTGGCGTTGCGCGCGTAGAAGCTCCGAAGTGTCTTCCACCACGAGCACCGTCCCAATTTTTCCGTTTGCCAGCTCGAGTCGCGCGCTGGTAATTGACAGGTGCAATGTTTTGCCGTGGGAAAGAAACTCTGTCTCGATCGATGCAGCCCCCATGCGCTGTCCCCGCCGAATTACGCCGGCAAGATCTTCCGCACCGTCTGAAGGAAATAGCTCGCTAATGACTTTTCCGCGCAGATCCTCATCCTTATGCCGCCCCATCAAAGACGCAAAGGCGCGATTGGCCTGGAGCACTGTTCCCGAACCGTCCAGCGTCACGACGCCGCTCGGAATCGTTTCAAGAATTGTCTCCAATTCGCGACTTCGTTCTTCGATTGCTTCGTTCGCCGCTTTCAATTGCGCGGAAGAGGTGTCAGCAAGCTTCCGGCTCGCATCAAGGTCGGCAGCCATGTGGTTAAACGATCGCACCAGCTCGGCCATTTCTCCGGTGGTAATCAACGCAACGCGATGCTCATACTTGCCTGCCGCGATCTCGTCCATGGCATCGGCTAGGGCTTCGACAGGCCGAGTAATCTGCTTGGAGAGGAACAATGCAAGCCACACGCTGGAAAAGAAAACCACCACGGTGATGAGCAGCAGCATAAGGAAAAATACGGTGCGAATGCTGTGGCGTGCCCGGAAGAGATTCCAGTATGCCGCCGCCCCGGATTGAATACGCTCCGTTGTCTGACTCAGTCCCTGGGGCATGGGCAAGGCAACGACCACAATCTTTCCTGAAGTCGTCACGGCAGAACCGAGAGCATATTGCTGTCCGCCAGTGCCGATAATGGGCTCATCCGTGCGTTGCGCAGCCTTCAACAGACTTGCGGAGAGTGGGCCATGCAGCGGAACAGCCTTCGCTGTCGGGTCCTGACTGCTCTTCTCAGGGAGCCACGGAATCAGATCTGCCTGCTGTTCGTCCGGCGGGGCCAGATAGGAACTGATGACCTGCCGGTCCCGCCCATACACCAGAACAAAGCCCCCATCCAGCGTGATCCGATGAGAGCTGAGCACGTCTTGGAGCGCCTCCTGCGTGCCGTCGAGTCCTCCCGAAGTCGCAATCGATTCCGCCTCGCCTCGTGCGTTGGCGGTGACATATTGCGAAAGCTCAAGCACCACTCGAATCGAGTCTTCGTGAAGCTCCGAGGTATTCGGAGAGAACCAGCGATCGATGGAGCGGTTCATCAGTTGGAAGCTGAACAGAAACATGAAGGCCGCCGGGGTCAGTGCAATCAGCATCGCGCCCAGCACCATGCGTGTCCGCAGCCTGGCACCCAGAGCGTGGCTGCTCTGGTCGGCATAGACCTTCAAAATGTTGCGCAGCAGCAGAATCAGGAGAGCGACAAGAGCCAGAAAAACCAGTACTGTGAGCCCGGTGAAGGCCAGCGTTTCACCCGCCGTTTCTGGATTAAGAAAGCGGATGTTGGGAAAATTGAAGGCTTGCAAGACGCCCAGCAGGGCAGAAAACAGCAGTGCGCCCACGCCCAAAAAAACCACGAGACGCCGCCGCGATATTGCCCCACTTGACATGCCGCGATTATAGGCGTTATCGAAGGCAAAGAGCCATCATCACGCCTTTGCAGCACGACCAAAGTGCCGGAACTCCTTAATCGGAGCTTCGCGCTGTAGCCTGCGACCTGCTAGGAGAGTACGCTGGCCGGTGCACTCCAGGGCCTGTGCTGACTCTCCGCGACACCACGATGAGTCAGAACGCCAAACCAAGTGTTCAAGCCCTCGGCAAGGCCTTGATCCTTGCGCAATGCTTCTGTCGCGCCCAGGCTGGCAAGGCGCATCAGATAAGGGAACGTGGAATTCGTCAGCGCCAGCGTTGAGGTGTGCGGAACAGCGCCCGGCATGTTCGTCACGCAGTAGTGGACGACGCCGTCCACTGTGTAACTTGGATTTGAGTGCGAAGTGGGACGCGCCGTTTCCACGCAACCTCCCTGATCAATGGCAACATCCACAATCACTGCACCCTTCTTCATCTGCGCTACCATGCCGCGCGTTACGATCTTTGGCGCGGTCGCGCCTGGAATCAGCACGCCGCCGATGACGAGATCGGCCTCCCGAGTGGCTTGCGCAATGTTATAGCTGTTTGAAGCGAGCGTGTAGAGCCGACCGCCGAAAAGATCATCGAGTTCCCGCAACCGATTGAGGTTGACATCAACCAGAGTCACTTTTGCACCGAAGCCCAGCGCGATCTTGGCCGCGTTGGTGCCCACGATACCGCCGCCAATAATGGTTACGTGCGCCGGAGGCACGCCCGGGACGCCACCCAGCAGAATGCCTCGCCCACCACGTTCCTTCTCAAGATAGCTGGCTCCAACCTGCACGCTCATCCGGCCAGCGACCTCGCTCATGGGCATCAGCAGTGGCAGCATGCCATTGCGGTCCCGCACCGTTTCATAGGCAATGCCGATCACTTTGGACTGGAGCAAACGATCGGTCAATTCCGGCAATGGCGCCAGATGGAGATATGTAAACAGGACCAGGCCCTCTCGAAAATAACCGTACTCAGCTTCGACTGGCTCTTTGACTTTGACCACCGTCTCCGCATGCCCCCAGACATGACCAGCATCGCCAACAATCTCGGCGCCTGCGCTCTGGTACTCGGCGTCGTCGAAGCCGGATTGCGCTCCAGCCATCGTTTCAACCAGGACGGTATGTCCCGCCTCAACCAGCGCCTTCGCGCCCGCCGGCGTCACACCGACCCGCGCTTCATTGTCCTTGATCTCTTTGGGAACACCGATGATCATCTCTTGTCTCCTTGCCGGTTGAATGTAGCTTCCGCAATGCCCTGCCGTCGCATACCCACTTGAAGCATCCAGCAGTCACAATCGGTATGAAACCGCCTGAAGCGGCACTGTCCCAAATCCTACGTCGCTTTCTGTGGTAAATGTGTGCAAAATGCGTGCTAAAAATAGAAAATGAGCACAAAACATGCCAGTAAAGGCAGAAATTCGCGCGAAAGCATCCCAGTGGTACAGCCTGACGCGCTAGACGATCTTGATCGAGCAATTCTGGAACATCTGGAGCGAAAAGGTCGTGCCACGAATTTTGAAGTCGGAGAAGCCGTAGGCCTCTCCGCGTCGGCTGCATCCCGCCGCATCCAAGCCATGGAAGTTTCTGGGTTGATTCGGGGCTATCGTGCTGTTATCGACGATCGGATGCTGGGCAAACATATCACCGTCTACATCCGGGTCACACTGGATCGCCAGTCAGCCACCGTGCTCGGCGCCTTTGAAGCGGCAGTGCGGCGTTGCCGTGAGATCGTCAGTTGCCATCTGATGGCGGGTCAATACGACTATATGCTGGTGGCGCAAGTGGGAGGAATTGATGACTATGGGAGATTGCATCAGTCTGAACTCTCACGGCTGCCGGGAGTCACACGACTCGAAACGAGCTTCGCCCTGCGCGACGTATTGAACTCCACGCAAACTTAATCCGGAACTCTTCCTCGCGCGCTTGACTCACTGGCTGAAGCTGCAAGCGCCGAAAGAACCGCGTGTGACGATCATCAGAGCCCCGCAGCCATTGGCAGCTCCCGATGACGCTCGCTTCGCAGGCTATCCCACTGTTCTGCGCCAAGACGCTCGAAGATCTCTTTGGGAGACAAAGTATTCTCAAAGCGCAGAGGCGAGCGAGAACCCCGGACCTGGCACAACGCTGAATCGTAAGCAGACATGGCGGCGCACAGCAAGACATCTGAAAGCAAAACCATTCTGTAGCCGAGTGCCTTGACAGAGTCCAGGGAGAGAATCGGGCTCTTGCCGCCGAGCAGCATGTTGAGCACGCATGGGCCATTTACAAGAGCCGGCACCTGTTCCAGTTGCTGCATCGACTCGGGCGCTTCCACCAGTGCGAGGTCGGCACCCACTTCGAGGGCTTCATTGGCCCGCGCAATTGCCTCTTCAAATCCCAGGACGCCGTTCGAGTCCGTGCGCGCAATGATGATGAAATCGGGACTGCGGCGGGCGCCTACGGCCGCGCGAATCTTGCTAATGAATTCCTTCCGAGGTACCACCTGTTTCTTGTCGAGGTGGCCGCACTTTTTCGGGAAGCACTGATCCTCAATGTGAATTCCTGAAGCACCATGCCGTTCATACTCATGCACCGTGCGGGCCATGTTCAGCTCATTGCCGTAACCTGTATCGGCGTCCGCAATGATGGGAATGTCAATTGCGGCGGCCATGGAAGAGGCATTGGCGACCATCTCCGACATGGTGGCAAGGCCGTAATCCGGCAACCCCAGCTTGCTCGCCGAGGTGCCCATTCCCGTCATGTAGAGAGCCTTGAATCCTGCCATCTCCACGCACTTTGCGGAAAGACAATCAAACGCGCCGGGAGCGACGATAAATTCTTCCCGTGCGAGAAGCTGACGAAGCCTGCCAACTGAACTCATACTGCACGTCTCCGCCTGATGTTGGAGAGTCCTGACACGCTCTTCCCCCATCAAGGCCGCTTGCAGTGAAAGACACAAGGGCACAGTCTTCCTACCAAGCAGCGTGCTGCGGGCGCCGCTCGGAACCCCATGGACGATTTCCTGGATCGAGCTGAATGGCACAATCACGACCCGCGACGAAAGGCGGGTGGATGATGCAACAGTGGTTGCGCCTTGCCTTCCGGGGAGCAGCTTGATGATGACTCTCCCCGCTCTTAACAGACGCGATGTTCGAGCAAAAGTTTGCCCGGCTTGCATGAACTTGTGTTCATGTCGGCGCTTCAGGACAGGTTCCACACCATGACGAAGCGGAAGCCTGGCCCGTCCGGTCGCGCTGGCGATGGGCGTGGATTAGATGCCGAATGGCGCGAAGCACTTCTGCGCTTCGTCGTACTCTTCAATGTGCCCCGTCAGGATGTCGTAGTACCAGCCGTGAACGGTCAACTGGCCACCTGCTATGGCTCGCGCAACTGAAGGCTGGGCATGCAGATTCAGGAGTTGGGCAATCACATTGCCGCGAATGAGCGAAGCCAGTTCCGCACTCGCGCCATCAGCGGAGTTCAGCGGCTGGCGATGTGCGAAGGCCGCCTCGACATGCTGCAGCCACCGGCGCGCTTTAGGAAGGTTCTCTAATGCGGTTCGATCCAGCGCAGCCTTCATGGCGCCGCAGTCAGAATGACCACAAACGATGGCGTGCCGAACACGCAAAACCTCCACGGCATATTCAATGGTTGCCGTGCATCCATCCACATCATGACTGGTGACAGGGACGACGTTGCCGGCGTTGCGCGTGATGAAGAGATCTCCAGGGCCTGTCCCCAGAAACAGATCCGGCAGCACCCGTGAGTCCGAGCAAGTGATGATCAGCCATCGCGGTGCCTGCCGATCAGACAAGAGATGAAATTGATCGCGGCGGTCAGGGAATACCTTCTCAAGAAATCGCTTGTGTCCTTCAATCAGACGTTCCAATGCTGTCCCCCCTCCTTCGCCGGACCCGTTGAGCGCGAGTGGGCCCGGTGAATCTCGGCTGTCTCACCGACGCCCGCGGCCTTGTGGCTTTCCAAGCACAAGCCCTATGAGACCCGACAATTCACAGTGCGCTTCGACCGGATGCCGCAACTTCAGCTGCTCATGGATGCTGTACCGGTTGCGCCGGCCTTCGCGCTCAATCTCGAGATAGCCGGATTCCGCCAGGTCATCGATGATCCGCTGCACCGCGCGCTCCGTAATCCCGACTCGCTCGGCAAGATCGCGCATACGGGCTTCTGGATCCTCCGCGATGCAGAGCAGCACGTGCGAATGGTTGGTGAGAAACGTCCAGGTGCCTGCCGGAGATGACTTTTTCACAGCCGCCATAAAATACGACTTGCAATATACGACACTAATGTCGTATATTTCCTTTCGTGTATTGAATGAAATTTTACCACTGCGAAAGGAACCCACATGCCTTCCATCCTCGACGATATGCCCGCCTCTCTGCTTCACGAATCCACGCAGGGGCATGCAGTCCGCGTCCCCGTCACCGTCGCTTATGGGGACGGCATTGGTCCCGAGATCATGAAAGCCACTCTGCGCATCCTGGATGCAGCCGGCGCCGCGCTCGATTACGAGCCGATTGAGCTGGGTGAAGCTGTCTACCTGCGCGGCATCACCGCGGGGATTGAGCCGGAAGCATGGGAGTCCATCCGCCGCAACCGTGTTCTGCTGAAGGCGCCGATCACGACGCCGCAGGGGGGTGGCTATAAGTCAATGAATGTGACCCTGCGCAAGACTCTCGGGCTCTACGCCAATGTGCGCCCGGCAGTCGCCTATGCTCCCTTCGTAAGAACCCGCCATCCCCAGATGGATGTCGTGATTGTCCGCGAGAACGAAGAGGACTTGTATGGCGGCATCGAACATCAGCAGACGGACGAGGTCGTTCAGTGCCTCAAGCTGGTGAGCCGGCCCGGCTGCGAGCGCATCATTCGCCACGCATTCGAGTACGCACGCGCCAACGGCCGCCGCAAGGTGACCTGCATGACCAAAGACAACATTATGAAGAAGACCGATGGCCTCTTCCATCAAGTCTTTGATGAAGTCGCCGCACAGTATCCAGACGTCGCAAACGAACACCTGATTATCGACATCGGCGCGGCGCGCCTTGCAGACACCCCCGAAATGTTTGACGTGATTGTCACGCTCAATCTCTATGGAGACATCATCTCTGACATCGCCGCGCAGGTCGCCGGCTCCGTCGGATTGGCGCCCTCTGCCAACATCGGGGAGCACGCGGCCATGTTCGAAGCGATCCACGGTTCCGCGCCGCAAATCGCTCGACAGGGAATCGCAAATCCCTCCGGCTTGCTGCTCTCGGCCGTCATGATGCTGGTGCATGTTGGCCAGCCACAGGTGGCCGAGAAGATTCACAATGCATGGCTGAGAACGATTGAAGAGGGCATCCATACAGCAGACATTTATGCGGAGACGATTAGCTCCCGCAGAGTGGGCACTGACGAGTTTGCCGATGCGGTCATTGAGCGCCTTGGACTTCTCCCCCGGATGCTAGCTGCCGTTCGCTATGCTGCCGAACAGGCGAAGTCGAAGCCGGAAGGCATCTCCTATACCCGTCCGATCGCAGCCACAAAGCAACTGGTTGGCGTGGATGTCTTTCTCGACTGGCGGGGAACGAATCCGGACGAATTGGGAGAGAAACTCCGCGCTGCAGGTTCAGCCAATCTTTCACTCAGCATGATCACCAATCGCGGTGTGAAGGTGTGGCCCAACGGCATGCCGGAAACCTTCTGCACCGACCATTGGCGCTGCCGCTTCCACGCCCCCGTAGATGCTCGCATCGCACCGGAGGAGATGCTTGCTCTGCTCGGCCGAGTGCATGCGCTCGGCTTCGACTTCATCAAGACCGAGCATCTCTACACATTCAACGGCAAGGCTGGATACTCGCTGGGCCAGGGCCAGTAGAGATCGGATCGTCGGGGTCTGCTACCATAGCGCGGAACACTCAAGCGCGGTAGCAGGCCCTGGGGCCGCATTCTGCGCTACCCAAGGATGGCCAGAATGGAACCCCGCAAGAAGTTAATTGGCGCAGTCACCGCCCTGTTGATCGGTTCATTTCCCGCTTTCGCGCAGACCGTTGGCGCCATCGATCCTGCGATCCAGAGCCGCGTGGACCGCATCGCCGCACAGGTTCTCCAACAAACTGGTGTACCCTCCGCATCGATTTCTATCGTCGACCATGGCAAGCTTGTGTACACACATGCCTACGGCAAAGCACGATTGGAACCACCTGCGCCGGCCACACCGGAGATGCGCTATTCCATCGGATCCATCTCCAAGCAGTTCACCGCAGCGGCAGTCTTGTTGCTCGAGCAGCAGGGCAAGCTGTCGCTGGACGATACGGTTGGCAAATACGTGCCGGGGCTTACGCGCGGCGACGAAGTCACTATCCGCCAGATCCTCTCTCACACCTCGGGCTACCAGGACTATTGGCCTGAGGACTACGTGATGACTCCCATGTTGAAGCCCACAACGGCCCAGCAGATTCTGGACAAGTGGGCCAGGAAACCCCTCGACTTCGAACCCGGCACGCAGTGGCAGTACTCCAACACCAACTACGTCATCGCCGGCGCCATTGTAGAAAAGGTCAGCGGCGAGAAGCTGATGGATTTTCTCGGAGAACATATCTTTCATCCGTTGGGCATGAAATCCGTGTGGGACTCGGATGAAGCAAAACTTACCCAGGCCGACGCCACCGCCTATTATCGCCACGCCCTCGGACCACTGCGCGTCGCACCGAAAGAAGGCCGCGGCTGGATGTTTGCCGCCGGCGAGCTCGCAATGACCGCACACGACCTTGCTCTATGGGACGCCAGCTTGCTGGCCCGGTCCGTGCTCGAACCCCAAAGCTACAACCAGATGTTCACCGATGTGAAACTGAAGAATGGCAAAGAAACTCATTACGGACTGGGTGTCCAGGTGACAACCCTCGACGGGCATCGCGCGATTGAACACTCAGGTGAGGTCTCAGGCTTTGTGTCGGACAACATCGTCATGATTGATGACGGCGTAGCCGTCGCCGTGCTGACCAATCAGGATGCCGTGGGAGCAGCCAGCACAATTGCCCGCCTTGCGGTGCCTGTGGTCGCCGGCTATCCCATGAGCGCGCCGGAACGTCAGGCCCTCGACATTTACCACGGCCTGCAGCAGGGAACCATCGACCGCAGCCTGCTGGCGCCCAACCTCAGCGACTACTTCACGCCCCAAGCTCTGGCAGATTTCCAATCAAGCCTTGCGCCACTCGGCGAGCCGCTCAGCTTCAGGCAAGTGAGCGACCAGCTTCGTGGCGGCATGGCCTTCCGCGCCTTTCGTATCACGTATCCTGACCGGCAATTGATTTTGACGACCTACACGTATCCCGACGGCAAGCTGGAGCAGTATCTTGTCGCTCCTTCGGAATAGGCAAACACCAGCCCTTTCTGTTGAAGTCCGAAATCAGACACCATCTGGTTCGACTGGCCCCTGGCCAGGAGCCCCCTTACGCTTTTTCGATACACTAGGTCTTAACGTATGTTTGAAACGCTCACAGAAAAACTTCAGCGTGCCTTCAAGACCCTCCGGGGCCAGGGCACACTCACCGAAGAAAACATCGCCGACGCCCTGAGCGAGATTCGCGTGGCGCTGCTCGAAGCCGATGTGAACCTGAACGTCGTTCGCGAACTCATCGAGCACATCCGCGCCAAAGCAGTCGGCACGGAAGTGATGACGGCGCTCTCGCCGTCTGAGCAGGTCGTCAAGATTGTGCGCGATGAGCTGATCGAACTGCTGGGCCGCGATATTGCGCGCTTCAAGTTCGCCTCGCAGCCGCCGACCGTCATTCTGATGGCCGGCCTGCAGGGCTCCGGCAAGACGACCACCAGCGGCAAGCTCGCCGCGTGGCTCAAGAAGGGCGGCCACCGGCCCATGCTTGTCTCGGTCGACGTCTATCGCCCAGCCGCGCGCGAGCAGTTGAAAGTCGTTGCCAAATCGATCGAGTCTCGTCTCTACGAGGGCGACCTAAAGGGCGAAGCTGCCGGGCCGAAGCTTGTCGAGCGGCTCGCCAATGAAGCCCGTCGCGAGGCCCGCAACATGGGCTGCGACACGCTCATCGTGGACACCGCCGGCCGCCTGCACATCGACGAAGATCTCATGGTTGAGATGGAGCAGTTGAAGAAGCTGCTCAACCCGCAGGAGATTCTCTTCGTGGCCGACTCCATGACCGGCCAGGACGCCGTTAACTCCGCGCTCGACTTCCACAAACGCCTCGGCCTCACCGGCGTCATCCTCACCAAGATGGACGGCGACGCGCGCGGAGGCGCGGCACTTTCGATTCGCCATGTGACCGGCCAGCCCATCAAGTTCATCGGCGTGGGCGAAAAGCCTGACGCCTTCGAGCCCTTCCATCCCGACCGCATTGTCGGCCGTATCCTCGGCATGGGCGACATGATGTCGCTCATCGAAAAGGCCGAGGAAAAACTGGACCGCAAGAAATCCGAGGAGTTCGCGAAAAAGGCGCTGCTCGGTGACGGCTTTTCACTTGAGGACTTCCGCGATCAGTTGCGCCAGATTAAGAAGCTCGGGTCCATGGAATCGATCCTCAAGATGATGCCCTCGGTCGGCCCCTTTGCGGGGATGCAGCAGGCGGCCAAAAATGTGGACGAGAAACAATTCGTCCGCCTGGAAGCCATCATCAACTCTATGACTCCTAAAGAGCGGCTGAATCACGAGATCATCTCTGGCTCGCGCCGCAAGCGCATTGCCGCGGGCTCCGGCACCAGCGTGCAGGATGTGAACCAGCTCCTGCGCCAGTATGCGCAAATGGCGCGCATGTTCAAGCAGATGGGCAAAGGCGGCCTGGGCAAAGCAATGATGCGCGGCGGAATGGGTGCGCTGGGCATGGGCAGGCAAAAGTTCGGACGGTAGGCAGATGAGCTCCCTCCAGGACCAACTCGACGAGATTACGGCCAACACGCGCCACCTCGTGCAGGCCGACCGGCTGGCCATCGGCGAGCGCGCCGTCGAGGAACTCTTCGCCACGGGAATCGAGGAGCGCATCCTGCCCGTAGGCGCCACGGCGCCGGAGTTCACGCTGCGAGACTCCAACAACAAGCCCGTGCGCAGCGCAGACCTGCTCGCACTTGGCCCGCTCGTCGTCAAGTTCTTCCGCGGGCGCTGGTGCCCCTATTGCGTGACAGAGCTGGAGGCGTGGCGCGACCTCTATGGACAGATCCGCGAGCATGGCGCCCTGATGGTCGCGGTGAGCCCGCAAACGCAGCGCCAGAGCGACTTCATGGTGGGCCAGCACGGACTGCCCTTCCCCGTGCTGCACGACGCGGGCAACGCGCTCGCCGAGCAGTTCGGCCTGGTCTACACCGTGCCCGACTACATGCGCGAGTACTACCGCTCCATCCTCGTCAACATCCCTTTTGTGAATGGCGAGGAAAGCTGGCGGCTGCCGCTGCCCGCAACCTACGTCATCGGCCGCGACCGCAAAATTCTCTTCGGCGAGGCGCACGCTGACTTCCGCGTCCGCCCTGAGCCGGAAGAAGCCCTTGCTGCGGCGCTCGCCCTGCACGGGCGGTAGTCGCGCCTACTTCCCCATCTGATCTTCGATCAGCGACGTTGCACGCTCTTGCGTCACACCACGCAGCAGGAAGACCTTGCTCCGCGAAAGATCGCCCGCAACAAGATCCACATTCGCACGCGGAATACCAAAGATCGCCGCAAGAAAATGCACCAGCGCCTCGTTGGCGCGGCCTTCAATCGGCGGAGCCTGCACGGCAATCTTCAACTGTGCGGCAGCACCCTCGCCGTAGACTCCGGTGATGGCCGTCTTCTTCGCTCCGGGCTGTGCGCGCACGGCAATTGTCACGCCATTGCTCGTTGCTCGTATCATTCCGCCGGCCCCGCGTAGGGCTGGCGTTTGCCAAACAGTGCCGTGCCGATGCGAATCCGCGTCGCGCCTTCTTCAATCGCAAGTGGGAAGTCGCCACTCATGCCCATCGAAAGCACAGCGAGGTTGAGCCGGGGATGCGCCTGCGCCAAGCGGTCCCGCCACGCGCGCAGGCTGCGGAAGCAGGTGCGCGTCTCAGCCTCCGGCGCACCCCACGGAGCGATGGTCATGAGTCCCTGCGCGTCGAGGTGTTTGAGATTCGGAAGGTGTTCCAGCAGTTGTGCGGCCTCGGCCGACTCCGGGTCGATACCGGCCTTCGTCTCTTCTGTGCTCAGCTTCACTTCAATGAGCACCGGCAGACGCTTGGCCAACTTCCCCGCCGCCTCATTCAAGCGCTCAGCCAGTCGCAGTGAGTCCAGAGAATCGATACCGTCAAAGAGTTCCGCCGCTCGCACGGCTTTGTTCGATTGAAGATGGCCGATGAAATGCACACGGACCGCCTGGTTTCCCCACGTCTCCCGAAGAGCCGCTGCATGCAATGCCTTGGTCGCAAACTCCTGCACGCGATTTTCGCCAAAGAATGTAAGCCCCAGAGCCGCCGCTTCGGCCATGGTCTCAGCAGGGTACGTCTTCGAGACCGCCATCAGCTCGACCTCAGCGCGCGCACGGCCCGCCTTGCGGCAGGCGACCTCAATCGCCTCTTCCACGCGCGCAATTTGGTCTGCCAGCGCTGTCATTGCGCTTCCGTCCAGTCTGCCCGTCACGCCTCAGTGTCCGCGCTCTTCGAGGAACTTCTCCGCTTCGAGCGCGGCCATGCAGCCCGACCCCGCTGCCGTAATCGCCTGCCGGTAGCGCCGATCCTGCACATCGCCGCAAGCGTACACGCCCGGCACCACGATGCCATCGTGCGTGGTCAGCACATTGTCCTTGGTGCGGATGTAGCCGTCCGAATCCAAATCAATCTGGCCGTGAAACATCTTTGCGTTGGGCTCGTGGCCGATCCCGAGGAACAAACCGCTGACGTGCAGCGTGGTCACGTTGCCGTTCGTCACGTCGCGCAGGCGCAGGCCCTTCACCTCCTGCTCTTCCACGCCCAGCACTTCTTCCACCACGGTGTTGGTGCGCAACTCGATATTGGGATGAGCAATGGCGCGCTCCAGCATGATCTTGCTCGCGCGGAAGGCGTCGCGACGGTGCAGCAGCATCACCTTGCTCGCAAAGCGCGTGAGAAACAGCGCCTCTTCCATGGCGGAGTCACCGCCACCCACCACGGCAATCTCCCTGCCGCGGAAGAAGAAGCCGTCGCAGGTTGCGCAGCTTGAAACGCCGTGGCCAATGAGGGCCTGCTCGCTGGGCAATCCGAGCCAGCGTGCGCTCGCTCCCGAGGCCACAATCAGCGTGCGCGTACAGATCTCACCTGCCGAGGTCTGCAGCGTATAGGGGTGCTTGCTCAGATCCACGCTGTTCAGGTGTGCAAGCTGGAAGGTAGCTCCAAACTTGGCCGCTTGCTTCTTCATGTTGTCAATCAGCTCAGGCCCCTGAATGCCCTCCGGCCAGCCAGGAAAGTTCTCCACCAGCGTGGTGATGGAAAGCTGCCCACCCGGTTCATGGCCTTCCAGTACCAGCGGATTCAGCCCGGCGCGGCCCGTGTAGATGGCGGCGGTGAGTCCGGCGCAGCCGGAGCCAAGGATGACGGTATCGCGTGTCTCGCTCATGAGATTCTCAAAGTCGATTCTAGACGGTCTGAGCGGCCCGGTATGAGTACGGCACCGCCTGTACTTCATTATGATGAAGCACATGGCCAATCTGACTCTGATTTACGGAATGCGGCTCCTGCCCGAGGGCGAGGTTACGGAGATCCATGATGCAACGCTCAAGCTGGCAAATGGTCACGAGGCACACGTCACCATGCACGTCCTTGAAGGCTCACGTGAGCAGATTGAGCAGCAGCTCAAGCAGAGCCTGGATGCCTTCTTTGACTTCTACCCTGAGCTCTAACCGCCGCAGGCCGGAAATCGCCTGAAGCATCGACTACGTCATCGGACGCCCACAGGCTGTTCATCGGAGATGCGTGCCGATGTCCGGCTTTCGCGATTGCTGTCACCGCTCCGTTTCACGCGCAGGTTATCGAGCGCATAATCCACGTAACGTGGCTCGAAATGAAGAGGCTGGCCCATGAATTTGCAGGTGGCGACCACCTGATCCACGATGAAACGCGGCTGATATGCGGCAAAGTCCATCTCCTTTTCGTAACGGAGCCTTTGCACAATATATTCAAATCCGGAATCAGAGAGGGTCACGCCCTGGCGCGCGCACTCCTTGTCGAAGATTTCGCGGTAATTCTCGTAGCTGGGCGGTCCCACTTCGATCTTGTACGGCAGCCGACGCAGGAACGCCGGGTCCATCAGATCCTCCGGCTCGAGGTTCGTCGAGAAGATAATCAGCTCTTCAAATGGAATGCTGAATGTCTTGCCTGTATGCAGCTTCAGGTAGTCCACCTTGTTTTCGAGCGGGATAATCCAGCGATTCAGAAGATTCGTCGGGCTTACGAGCTGCCGCCCGAAGTCATCGATCACAAAGCAACCGCCTAGCGCCTTCACATGAAGCGGTGCCTCATAGAAGTTGCCGACTTCATCGTAGCGCAGGTCCAGCATCTCCAGTGTCAGTTCGCCACCGGTTAACACGAAGGGCCGCTTGCAGGGTACCCAACGCGCATCGAAGGTCTCGCGACGGATTACAGAGAGCCCGTCATCGTCGGCCACAGATGTGATATCCAGTGGCAAATGCACCTGAGGATCGTACACGCGGATGATCTGTCCCTCCACCATGATCGAGTAGGGCACATAAATCACATCGGTGAAGACATTGGCAAAAACATGAGCTACAGAGGTTTTGCCATTGCCTGGGGGGCCGTAGAGCAGCATCGCGCGCCCTGAGTTCAATGCCGGGCCGCACTGCTCGATGATCCTGTCGTCAAAGGTCAACGAGCCGATCCCCGCCCGGATGCGTTCGAAGGTGACCAACTCATTGGTCACCTTCTGCAGGTTCACCTGCTCATTGAACTCGTCCAGCGGCACCGGCGCGGGCCCCGTGTAACGAAGGCGATTCAGCGCATCGAGCGTCCAGCGGCGACCTTCTTCCGTAAAGCTGTAGCTCAGGTCGATGGGATTATCCGCCTGGCGCGACCCAAGCGTCTGCAACAGATTCCGGGCCAACGCCATCTGGATCAGGTCAATCACAATGTGATAGGGAAGCTTGATCGCGTCTACAAACTGGCGCGTCGTCTCCAGCCGGTCGCGGTAGATCAGTTTCAGCAGAAGGCCCATCAGGTCAATCTCGTCAATCCCGATGTTCCGGATGTGCGCCGGCTCTTGAGGAATGCGATGGAGAAACGTCTCCAGGGTCTTGGGATCGAGGGCTCCCATCGCGACCAGGTTGTCTCCCAAGCGGCCACCATGGTCTCGAAGACGCCGCACGGCCTCCGCAACCTGTTCCTCAGTAACGAGCTTGGCTCGTATGAGCAAATCCCCTAAACGAAGTCGAGTCGAAATGGCCGTTTCCTCCCATCCCAGCTACAAATTCCGGGGCGCTGGCATGTATCTTTACTGGACACATTCGCGATGTCTACTACTAAACAGCGGAAGCCGCAAAAAAGTAACTCCCACGGAAGTGGAATGCGCGTCGGCCCCATCACTTCATGAGTGATTTCTTAGAATAGCTCTGCCTGTGTGGAATGTACCGTGCCGACAGTTCATTGTGTCATGCACTGCATCTCCAACCTGGTGACGACGCGTGCAGCCCGCGCTGCAATGAGCCTTGCAGCCACCTTACTGGCGCTGATTCCCTACGATCTCTTTGCGGGTGGGCCGAAATACGTGGCCGGAGTCAACTTCTTCAATCCCGGAGTGGTCGGCCAACCCGTGCGCTGGCAGACGGGGATGGTGCAGTACTTCGTCGATCAGGGCCCCTCAGTGCCGTGGTCGACCATCAACAAGCGACAACGATGGTCGATGCCGCCGCCGCAGTGTGGAGCGCCGTGCCGACTGCGGGAGTCTCCCTGACCGATGCCGGCTCGCTCAATGAAGATGTCAGCGGCTCCAACATCGTTGTCGCCAGTCAGCACATCAGTCAGCCCAGCGACGCCGCACCCAGTGCAACCGGCACTCCCGTTGGAGTCATTTTCGATGCCGATGGATCTGTGATCAACGCGCTCTTCGGCGCAACCGCAAGCGATCTCGGCAGTTGCCAGAATGACGGTGTCTGGGTCTGGCTCGACAATATTCAGCCCGACGCCACGATCGCACACGGAATCATTGTGCTGAATGGCCTGTGCGCCAACACATCCGGCCAACTCACCATGATGTCATTCCAAATCGAGCGTGCCTTTGGCCGCATCCTGGGCCTCGACTACTCCCAGGTGAATCCCGGAGCCCTGACCAACGGTGAACCGAACGGAGCGCTCGGATGGCCGGTAATGCAGCCCCTCAGCGGAGCCTGCGGATCCGCCGGGGGAAATTGCATTCCTGCGCCGGCGACTCCGCGCTTCGATGACATCGCGGCGCTGAACCGCATCTACCCCATCACCGCATCCAACCTTGCCAGCTTCCCGGGCAAAGAAACCACCGTGGACCACACGGTCTCCATCACAGGGACACTGAATTTTCGCGACGGCGCTGGAATGCAGGGTGTCAATGTCGTCGCTCGTCCCCTTGACGCCAACGGCAACCCCCTTGACGAATATGCCGTGACCTTCGTGTCCGGTGGCTACTTCAACGGCAAGCACGGCAACCCCGTCACCGGCTGGACCGATTCGGACGGCAACCCGCTGACGCGCTGGGGCTCAGATGACCCGTCCCAGCAGGGCTACTTCGACCTCCGCTTTATGCCTTTGCCACCGGGTGTCGATGCGGCGAATTACCTGGTCACCTTCGAGCCCATTAATCCCCTTTATATCCTCGCCAATGCGGTGGGGCCTTACGTAGACGGCTCGCCTGCGCCCTCCGGCACTATGCCAACGCTTTCCGTTGAAGGCCTCTCCGCCGGGACGACACGAACTCTTGCCGTCACGATCCGCGACTCTGCCACTGCTGGTTCCATGGATGTCATCGGCACCGAATCGCAGCCGCGCCTCTTGCCTCCCAGTGGACTCTGGGCTGGCCAAATCTCTCAGGTGGGACAAACGGACTGGTTCTTCTTTCCGGTGCGCGGCGGACGTACCTTTACTCTGGTCACGCAGGCTTTGAATGAATCCGGCATTCCAACGGAAGACAAAGCCATGCCAGCCCTGGGCGTTTGGGATGCACTGGACCCGATTGGTTCTCCGTCTGTGGGTTTCGCGCCTGGGCTCAACGGTTCGGCCACCGGAGAAAGCTGGCTGCGTGTAGACGCCAGCGCCGACGACCTGGTGCGCATCGGCATTGCGGACATGCGGGGCGACGGACGCCCGGACTACGCCTACAATGGCTGGGTTCTCTATGCAGACACCATCCTGCCCGCTCATTTGCCCGCCGCTGGAGGCCCCGTGGTTATTCACGGCATGGGATTTCGTCCTTCCGACACCGTCCTGATCGGCGGCCAGCCCGCCACGATTACGAGCATCTCACCCAACGAAATCACCGCGATTGCTCCGCCGGCGGCACAGGGACTTAGCGGCTCGGTCGATGTCGAAATCGATGATCTTCCCATCTTCTATGCCGCGGCGATCATCTCTGGGGGAATCAGCTATGACGCAGGCACCGGCGACTCCCTGACACTGCGGACCGCCCCCTCCAACACTGTTCCGCTTGGAGTGCCGCTTCCGTTCAGCGTCACCGCCCTCACGGCCAATCTCACGCCCGCCGGCGGAGTCACGGTTCTTTACAGCTTGTCCAGTGGCACAGCCACGCTCGGCTGCGGCCAGCCCAGCTGTGCCGTGGTGGCGACCGGCGACGGCCAGGCCTCGTTGCTCGTCACGCCGACCAGCACAGCGCCCGCAGTGATTACGGCGTCGTTGACCAATGGAGCCAGCCTTCAGGCGCACTTCACTGGGGGAAGCCCGCCTGCTCTCAGTGCTTTGACACCTCAGGTTTCGGTAGCCGCTGGAGCCACGATCGGCTGGACCACGCAGGCCCTGGCACTGAGCAACGGCGTGCCCGTCGCAGGGCAGCCTGCGGCAGGCATCTCCATGCAGTCCTCCACTCCGGTCGTGACAGGCTCAGACGGTATTGCCGTCAAGGCACTTACCGTGGGCCCACTCGCTGAAGGACAGGAGTCTGCCGCCAGCGCTTGTCTGAACGGCACCAACCAATGCGTACAATTCATCGCGATTGGGGCCCGTCCGGAGTATGCATGGCTTGAAGCCGTCTCGGGAACGATTCAAACCGTGCCGATCAGCAACACCCCTGCCCAGATCGTGCTCCGCGTACGCGATATGGACGGCAATTCGATGGCCGGCGCCACCGTCACCTTCTTCCAATCCCTTTATGCGTGGGCGCCCCCTTGTCCGACCCATGGGCGATGTGCAGCCAGCCCGTTGCTGGCCACCCAGGTCTCCGCAGCGACCTCTGCCCTGGATGGCACAGTGGTTTTCACCCCAGCCTCCATTACTGGCATCCCAACCAGTCTGGTTGGCGTGGCAGCCACTGGAAACAGCAGCACTTTGCCTGTCGTGCTGGAACGCCATCCTTGATGCACGAGCCCCCAGCGGCCAGCCGGTCCCCTGCGTCGGGTCCTCAATCAATTGGTCCCGCACCTCTTCTGGCTTGTGCCAAGCCCGTAATTTAGTATTCTGTTAACACATCCTTCTTGCTTCGGCGAGCCACGTACAACTCCTATGACTCCAGTCGCTTTGGCGGTTGACGATCTCCGGGATCAGTATCTGCGCGAGATGGCGCTCGTCCGGCAGACCTGTGACCGCACGGGTGACGGGACAGCAGCCATCCGCCGCCGCTCCGCCGTTGTGGACCGCATCCTGATCGAGATGTGGCGCCGGGCCTTCCTCGGTCAGAGCGCGCAACATGTTGCTCTGCTTGCTCTTGGCGGGTACGGACGCAAGGATCTATTTCCTTTTTCTGACATCGATGTCCTCTTCGTCTTCGCCGACGAGAAGGCAGAAGTGCAATCAAAGGACATCGTGCGGTCCATCATCCAGGGGATGTGGGACATTGGACTCCGCGCCAGCCCCGCTTCGCGCACCCTGAAGGAAGCCGGAAGGTTCGACCCCGACAATCTCGAATTTACTCTTGCGACTCTCGACCGTCGTTTCCTCGCCGGATCCTTCCCTCTTTATCAGCAGTTGCATCAAACCGTCTTTCCGGGCCTCGTCCTGAGTGAGTGGAACACCATCACACAGAAGCTCGGAGAAATTGCCCGCGCACGCCACGCCAAGTACGGCAATACGATCTTTCATCTCGAGCCCAACCTGAAAGAATGTCCCGGTGGCCTCCGCGACTACCACCTCGCCGTCTGGTTCGCCCTGCTCTTTCACCTGAAGGAAACCAAGGAATGGCCCCGTCAGAGGGGTGGGGTCTTCCAGAGTGCACGGGGCGATGCCGAAGCGGCCTTCGACTTTCTTGCTGCTGCTCGCTGCTTTCTTCACTTCCGCCACGGCCGGGACGACAACACTCTCGATTGGCAGTCCCAGGATGAGGCCGCCGCTAACTCAATCGGACTGGAAACTCGCGGCACCGCCGATCCGGCTTACTGGATGCGCACCTATTACCGCCACGCCCGCGTCATTTACCGCCGAGCGGTGTTACTCATGGAGCATCTCCCCGCGCCGGTCAGCTTCTATCGCCAGTTCCGCCGCCGGCGCACCCCAATCGCCGGCACGGATTTCATCCTTGACCAGGGACGCATTGATATCCTCCCCGGCGCGCAATTCAGTGACACCAGCGCCATCCTCCGCGTCTTTCCGCTGATGGCGACTCATGGCTACGCGCTCTCCCAAGCTGCAGAAGACCGCATCACGGATGCATTGCCCGCCCTTGCGATCCACATTCCGGAAGGCCCCTACCTCTGGAATGCGCTCCGTGAAGTCCTGCTCGGACCGCATGCCGCACACGCACTGCGCACTATGCATGCCCTCGGCATTCTGGAGATGCTGCTCCCCGAGTTTCACGGAATCGACGCGCTGGTCATCCGCGACAGCTATCACCGCTACACGGTCGACGAACACACGTTCCTCACCATCGACAACGTACACAGCCTGCGCCAGCCAACCCACGACTACGAACACCGACTGGCGCAGCTACTGCCGGAGATCGACCGCCTCGATCTCTTCCTCCTCTCCCTTCTGCTGCATGACACGGGCAAGGGGCGACGTACCGGCGAACATACCGGCCAAAGTGTTGAATTGGCGGCCAGCTTCCTGGCGCGCCTCGACTTCGACACTGAAGAACGTGAAGAAGTCCTCAAACTGATCCGGCTACACCTCGAAATGTCGAATGCTTTGCGGCGCGACATCTTCGACCCGGAAAACATCCGCAACTTCGCGGACAAAGTGGGCAGCCCGAGCCTTTTAAAGATGCTCACGCTGATGACCTATGCGGATATCAAGGCGGTCAACCCCGAAGCGCTCACTCCATGGAAGGCTGAAAACCTGTGGCAGCTTTACATGACCACGGCAAACTTCATGGATCGTTCCGTAGACGAAGTTCGTTACCACGCCGCCATCGACCCTACGTTGCTGAATCGAATCCGCGCCATGGTCCCGCCGTCCCAATACGATGCACTCCGGCAATATCTTGAAGGGTTGCCACAGCGCTACCTTCAAACCCGCCTTCCAGAGCATATTCGGAATCATTTTCAGCTCGCCCTCCAACTGGACAAGGATCCAGTCCAGCTCGATCTGCGGCCTTATCGCCAGCTCTTTGATCTCACCGTAATTGCCCGCGATCGCAGCCGTCTCTTCGCCGATGTTGCTGGAGCACTCGCTGCGTGGGGGATGAATATCGTCAAGGCTGGGGCATTTTCAAATGACGCAGGTGTGGTCGTCGATAGCTTCCAGTTCGCCGACGTCTTCCGCACCATCGAACTGAATCCCAGCGAAAAGGGGCGCTTTCTGGCGAGCCTGCACGACGTCATCGCCCAGAAGGTTTCCGTCGAACAGCTGCTCGAAGGCAGGCGGCACATGAACCACAATGGCAATGCCAAGGTGGAAGTCGCCACACGAATGCAATTCGATTCCGAATCGTCGACCCACTCCACTCTCCTGCAGGTCATTGCCCAGGATGTGCCAGGCCTTCTTCGCCAGATCGCGCTCACTCTCAGCGAGAAGCAGTGCAATGTTGAAGTCGCTCTCATTGATACTGAAGGCGAGACTGCCATCGACGTCTTTTACCTTACCAGTCACGGTGAGAAGCTCACGGAAGAACAACAGCGCGCGCTTTCAGCCGATCTGAAGTCTGCCATCGACGCCATGCGCGCCCCTGTCGCCTGATCCCGCATCCCCAGGGAAGCACCGCTCGATCAGTCGCCGATTCCGCCGACCAACCACGTTCCTCTCTCCTGCGGCCTTACAATCGATAGGATAAGGACAGCCAATGGCTCAAGAACGACTTGGGTCTCCGAACCATGTGCGCCGTTGGCAAACTTTACATGGTGTAATCACGAACTGGAGGCGTTTCGCCCCACCCAACGCGCCGGTCCCCCGTTTACACGACATTCACACCCGAGTGATTCACTCGCATGAGGATTCCATGGCAACACTGATTGATGCGATCGACATCCGGCGCAAAATGTATTTTGAGATGGACGGTGCGCCCTACTATTGCATGGATGTCGAGATCTCGACGCCAACTGCGCGAGGTGGTCAGACTCTGGTTCGCGTCAAAATGCGCAACCTGCTCACGCGTGCCGTCTTCGACAAGACATTCAAAGCCGGTGAGAAATTCAAAGAGCCCGACCTCGAGACGATTGAGGTTTCCTATCTCTACTCCGACAACGAAGGCTCTCACTTCATGGACCAGGAGAGCTTTGAGACCATCACGCTTCCTTCGGACAAACTCGGCGATGCTCTCGAGTTTCTGGTGGAAGAAACACTGCTCAAGATCGATAAATTCAACGGCAATCCGATCGGCCTGCAGCTCCCGGAAAAAGTGGAGCTAACCGTGACTTACACGGAGCCAGGCGTGCGCGGCGATACCGCCTCCGGCGCAGTCACTAAGCTCGCCCGGCTGGAAACCGGGCTGGAGATACGCGTTCCTTTTTTTATCAAAGAAGGCGAAAAGATCAAGGTCGTCACGGAGACGCGCGAATTCGCCGGACGCGCCTGACGAACGCGGCATCGTGCATCGAGGGGTGCTGCTTCCAGGTACCGAGGCGCGCGCCATCATAACTATGGAGGTCACCACGCTCATCGCATGCCGGCAGCTCGCCCTGCTGTCTGCACGGGCGGTTCTTATTGGACTGGCTCGGGCCGTTGATGCTCCTCGGATTTATATCGGCGAGTTCATCCTGCATCGACCGCCAGCCTCGCTGTCTGTTCGCATCGTGGACCCGATCCTCGCCGGAGCCGGTTTGCGCTTCAGCATTCCCAAGCGGATTGAGGTCAGCTTCGATCGGGCATGCCTCCTCAGTGATGCGACAGCAGGAGCATGATTCCAAAAAGAAGCAACGGGATGAGCGCCACCACCCCGTACAACAGCCACTTGGGGTCCAGTTTGCGTCGCGCAGAATGGCTCGATGTTTTTGGCGCCCGCTCTTCAACACCCACCAGTTCCTGATGCTCCAGTTCCCAGGCCATCTCGCTTGCGGTGGCATAACGATGCCTTGGCTCGCGCTCCAGCGCTCGAAAGATGATCTCTTGGAGCTCTGGCGAAATCGCTTCATTCAGCTCTCGCGGCGGGGTTGGATCGCGCTGCACGCGGGCATTCAGAGCCGCCAGCGCATTCTCGTCGGCAAATGGAACCCTCCCGGTCAGCATTTCATAAAGCATGGTGCCAAGTGAGTAGATGTCGCTGCGCTGGTCTCCGCGTCCACCTTTCACCTGTTCAGGCGAAACATAATCGGGAGTCCCAAGGGCCGCAGTCATGTTGACGTAGGTCAGCCGCCTTGCATCTTCTTTCATCGCAATCCCAAAGTCGATCAGCTTCACTTGATCCTGCGCGTCAACCATCACGTTTTCCGGCTTCAGATCCCGGTGCACAATGCCATGCTTATGCATGGTGTCCAGCGCATCGCAGATATTCTGCGTGATCCGTATCGCGCGCTCCACAGGAAGCCGCCGGTCTTCATTCAGGATGGTACGCAGCAGCCGGCCATCCACCCACTCCAGAACCATGTAGGTTCTGCTGCGCGTCTCATCGGAATAGGTTTTGACGATGCCCGGATGATTCAGAACCTGCCCAATTTCTTCTTCCCGTTTGAAGCGCTCCAGCAACACCGGATCTGCTTCCATCTCCGGATGCGGCACTTTGATCGCGACTTGTTTGCCATCGCGGAGATCGGTGGCACGATACAGCATCGACATGCCACTCCGGGCAACAGTCGAATCGATTCGATAATGATCCAGCACGTCTCCAGTTTCCAGTGGGCTCATCTGCGTGCGCGTTCCATCTCTCACGATTGTTGCATGCCCGTGCATAAGAAAATCGTCAGGAATCCCCAAAGAATTCCATCCGATCGGCTTAGACCGACCCTGAAGTTGCTTCACAATCGCGTTCGATGGATCTCTGCGGCCACCGGCAGGTTCTATCATGGAAAGCGATCATGCATCGTTTCCTTGGAGTCCTGCTGGGCAGTTGCGCTGCCTTTGGTTTTCTGTGCTCCGGCTCTGCATTTGCCATGGCTGGACGTGGCTTTGCCCATCCAAGCCACATGCAGGAGACAGGCTTTCTCAACCGTACGCTGCAATTTCATGGCACGACATATCGCTTCCAGATTTATCTTCCCGAGGAATACAAACGCAATGATCGTCGCCTCTGGCCCATGATTCTCTTCCTGCACGGCAGGGGAGAACGCGGCTCTGAAGGCATGTGGCAAACACAGGTTGGCCTGCCCGCTGCCATTCGGGATCATCCCGACCGCTGGCCCTTCATCGTCGTGATGCCGCAATGTCCGCAAGAGCACTATTGGACCGATCCCGGCATGTTGCGCATGGCCATCGCTGCGCTCGATCAGGAGTCCGCCGAATTCCGCGGAGACCCAAACCGCACCTATCTCACCGGCCTTTCACTCGGCGGATACGGGGCCTGGGAGCTCGCCCGTCTGTATCCTCAGCGTTGGGCCGCCATCGCCATTGCAGCCGGCGGCATCTTCTGGAGCTATGCGCCGCAGCGTTGGAAGCAGTCCTCCACGCTGCCGGCGGAGTATGCACAAGCGCTGGGTCGCACGCCTGTTTGGCTCTTTCACGGCAGCGACGATCCCGTCGTGCCAATCCGCGAAGATGAACTGCTGTTTCAAGCCTTCAAAGCCTCCGGCGGTCATATTCGCCTTTGGATTTATCAGGGACTCAAGCATGATTGCTGGTCCCGTGCATTCGATGAGCCCGAACTGCCCCGTTGGCTTCTCGAACACCCCAGGGAGACTCGCGCTGAGGAACATGCCCTCGCAGATCGCGTCGTAATCCCACTCCATCCCCCTGCGCTTCAGCTCACATCCCAGCAACTCGACAGCTTGACAGGCCAGTACGATGACGACCAGGGTCAGCTTGCCGTCACAATCTTTCGTCTGGGTGATCAGCTCTTTCAGCGCGACATCCATGGGAACACTAGCGAACTGGCGGCCGAGTCGCTTTCTACCCTCTTCTATCCCAATGGGAGTTCCACGAGCCGCGTGCTCGTGGAGCGCGACCCGGAAGGACGGATCACCGCACTGATTTATCGCGACGACCGCCGTCATGAATGGTGGCGCCGTCGCTGAATCGGACTGCCTCAGCTGCCGGGGATGTGAGAAGAAGGGAACGCAGCCTGCTCGTCACGCGTACTATGTCTAGCTGAGCCAGGCGACTCAATTGAAGATCGGCCGGCCAGGGGCAGGAGGTATGTATGTTTTGCAGCGGATGTGGCCAAGCTTTGCAGCCGGGGCAGCTCGTCTGCTCACAGTGCGGACGTCCCATCGCACCGCCGGTACCGCCGATCCCCAATCTCGAGTTGCAGGTACAGACCTACTCCGGCCGCATTCGCGCCCTCAGTATCGTTTGGTTTGTGTATGGTGGCTTAACGCTGCTCCTGGGAATCGCCGGCATGACCTTTCTGCACGAGTTTCTGAACGGTGGATTCGCCCCGTGGATGCATGGTCCCATGGGCAATGGACCATGGGAGCAACCCTGGTTCGGCGCTGCAATTGTGCACTTCGCTTGGGGCGTCATCATCGTACGCGCGGGATTGGCATTCATTGCTGGCTGGGGCCTCCTGGAGCGCACTGAGTGGGGTCGCATCGTCGCCATCGTCGCCGCCTTCTTCAGTTTGCTGAAGATCCCCATTGGTACAGCGCTCGCGATCTGGACGCTGGTGACCCTGCTTGGCTATCGCAACTCCACGCTCTATGCTCAGCTGGGCCCGCGGGTCTGACGTTCAAGCTGGACTACAATTTATTCATGAGTTTTCCCGAAAATCGCCTGCGCCGGATGCGCCGCACTGAGCCCCTTCGGGCTCTTGTCCGCGAGACCACCCTCGAACCTGGGGACCTTATCCACCCGGTCTTCATCTGCCCCGGCGAAGGCGTGCGCCTCCCAGTCGGTTCCATGCCCGGCGTCTTCAACCTCTCGATTGATGAAGCCGTACGCGACGCCGAGGAAGCCGCATCCCTTGGTATCGGCGGCCTACTGCTCTTTGGCTTGCCAGACTCCAAGGACGAAGAGGCCACTGGCGCCTGGAGCGACGACGGCATCGTACAGCGTGGCCTGCGCGCCCTCAAGCAGTCGTCTGCCGCAAACAAACTCGTGCTCATTGCCGACGTCTGTCTCTGCGAATACACCAGCCATGGCCACTGCGGCGTCGTTGTACAGACGCCAAGCGGCTTTGAGATTGAGAACGATCCTTCTCTCGCTTTGCTTGCGCGCACCGCAACCAGTCTTGCCAAGGCCGGAGCAGACATCGTTGCCCCGAGTGACATGATGGATGGCCGTGTCGCTGCCATTCGCCGTGCGCTCGATGCGGCTACCCTCACGCAGACCCCCATCCTCAGCTACGCTTCCAAGTTCGCCTCAGCCTTCTACGGTCCTTTCCGCGAAGCAGCCGACTCCACACCGCAGTTTGGAGACCGCCGCTCCTACCAGATGGACGGTGCAAATTTCCGCGAAGCGATGCGCGAGATTGATCTCGACATTGAGGAAGGCGCGGACATGATTCTGATGAAGCCCGCCATGCCCTACCTTGACGTCGTGCGCGCAGCCCGCGACCGCTTTCAGGTGCCGATGGGCGCCTACCAGGTTTCAGGCGAATACTCCATGCTCCAGGCGGCCTTCGAGAAGGGCTGGCTCGACCGGAATCGCGCGATCCTCGAATCGCTCATCGGCATCCGGCGAGCCGGCGCAGACTTCATCGTTACCTATTTTGCCAAGGAAGCAGCAAAGCTGCTGTAAAGACGAGAAATCACAACTTCGTGTTTTTTCAAAGGTCGAGAACCCGGAGCTCTCCATCTCCACTCTTGCTCACCGTCCGGCATCCGTTCACATTAGAAGGTAGGCGGCACCGTACATCGCCAGCAGAATCGCTCCGGAAAGTCTGTCATGTCTGCGGCGTCCCCAGAGAATCAGCCCTGCCAGCAGCACTGCGCCAATCGCCACGCCTGCGCCGCGAACCGCCAGGCTTGCGGTCACTGCAGTCGGTGCCACAAGAGGACCGGCCCCGATCGACAACGTGGAGTCAATCAGGCAAGCACCGAAGATGTCACCGAGCGCGATATCCCGCTGCCCTTGCCGCAGCGCCACGATCGTCACCACAAGTTCGGGCAATGATGTACCCACCGATGAACCGAAAAAGCTGATCAAATATTCTGGAATACCTGCCCGCGTCGACAGTTCGACCATCGCTTTTACGGCTGCCCCCGCGCCTGCCGCAACCAGCAGGAGGCTCGCAAATGCCACAAAGGCGTGCAGCGCCTTGTGATGATCGGGTACCGGCAACTCCGCTTCAGAGTTGGGCGGGGCATAGCGCCACGCAACCATCGTTGCTGCCACCCATCCAAGCGCCAGCAACACGCCGTCTAAGCGAGACAGCCGCCCATCCGCCACGAGCAGGATACCGAAAGCCAGGGCAAGCAGCGTCAACAAGGGAACGATGGCTGCGCGAAACCGGCCTACCGCGAACTTGCCCCCTGCGAAAGGAAGAATGCCCAGCACCAGTGTGATCTGCACAATCACCGATCCCACAGAGTCGCCCACATTCAGATCTCCATGGCCGGCCAGCGAGGACATCACCGAGTTAGCGATCTCCGGCACATCGGTCCCGACCGCAAAGAACACGACCCCCAGGATGAATGGCGGCACAGATAATCCGTACGCCAGCTTGGCCGCATGTTCCACAGCCCATCGGCTTGCAACCACAGAAAGGCCAAAGCCTGCACACGCAACGAACGCCCAGGTCAAAATCGAGCCGACCATAGAACAAAATGTGCAGCAAGCTGCGAGCCGCGGAACGGGCCGCGCAGGCTGCACCCTCCGTCAAGTCGTTGGACTTTGCCGTGAAGCGAGAGGTTACTCCCTCGCACATTTTTCGTTGGAATTCGTGCGAGGCTCCGGCTTCATCTTTCGCGGGACAGGCGCACCCTCACCGCTCTACATACGCGTAGGATGAGCGCGAGGCTTGCGATAAACCATGGCGAGCAAAACTGAACCAACTCCCGCTGCGCCGAGCGACGCTACCAGTACCGCGGTGCATGCTCTCGTGTACTGATCATTTGCATCAAACGCAAGGCCTGCAATGAAGATCGAAACGGTAAAGCCGATTCCCCCTAGCCATGAAACAGCATGCAATTGCAACCAGCCTACGCGATGCGGCAGGTCTGCAAGACGAAAGCGCACCGCAACCCAAGAAAACAGTGTGATTCCGATTGGCTTGCCCAGCACCATGCCAAGTACGATTCCTGCAAATGCGCGTTCCAGCGCATGACCAGCCTGGAATGCCTCCAGGCGAACGCCTGCATTCATCAAGGCAAACAGCGGCACAATGCCGAAGCTCACCCAGGGATGCAGCTTCGTTTCCAGCCGGTTCAGTGGCGATTCCGATCGCTCCAGTCCACTTTGAACCTTCGCGGCAGACTCGGGAGCTTGATTCTGAGTTCGCACGGGAATCGTCAATGCCAGCACAACGCCTGCCAGCGCCGCATGAATTCCCGACGCATGCAACGCCCACCAGAGCCCCACACCCACAACCATGTACAAGGGAAGGTGCGTCACACCCATCCGATTCAGCCCAAGACAAGCAAGAGACAGCAATCCCACGAGCAGCAGCATCCCCAGGTGGAACTCATGCGTGTAGGCAACGGCAATCACGGCCACTCCCGCAATATCGTCCACAATCGCGAGTGAGACAAGGAAGACCTTCAGCGCCACAGGGATCCGGCTATTGAACATCGTCAGCACCGTGAGCGAAAACGCGATATCCGTTGCAATGGGGATACCCCATCCCCTCGCCGCCGGGCCGCTCGGATTCAACGCCACGTAAATGAGCGCCGGTACAATCACGCCGCCTGTGGCTGCCAGCACCGGGAGCATCGCCCGTCGAATCGACGCAAGCTCGCCCACGGCCAGCTCACGCTTGATTTCCAAGCCAACCGTGAGAAAGAACAAAGGCATCAGGCCATCGTTCACCAGAACATGTAGATTCGTGCGCATCGAAAAACTGCCAATGGTGACACCCAAGGGCAGCACTTGCAGTGCGTCGTAAACGGGCGCGAGCCGCGAGTTCGCGGTTAACAGTGCAAGGGCCGTCATGAGCAGCAGGACAATGCTGCTTGAAGACTCCATGCGCACAAATCGAGCAAACGGCTCCAGAAGACGCTGAATGAGTCGCTCATAAGATGCGCCGCGAAACGTTGTCTTCATTGTCCTCACTCTGCGCGAATACTCGACGCGCGTGCAGCCATTCCTGCGGAAACACCGACTGGGTGTCAGGCAATCCGCAACCTGACGCAGAAAGCAATGCAGACGATTCTTCTCCGCTCACCATTGCGATCCATCGCCTTCGCGGTGACCGAGTGATAGGCCTTTCGCTTAACCATCCGCTCTTCAACTGCGGATTGGAGTCGCCCGTGCAGCTCGCGTCCAAGCAACATCCCAATCTCGACGATTTTATTCTCCTAGTATATCTAGCCTGGATTCTTCAGCACTGCATGCTTACATCCATAAAATCTCTTTGCGCCAGCCGCTCTGTATGCTTTTCTAGTTACACCCGCCTATGCTCAAACTCCTCGAAAGTTATTTTGAGTTCTCCCGCCTGGGAACCAACTGGCGCACGGAAATTCTCGCGGGCGTCACCACCTTCCTCACGATGGCCTACATCGTGCTTGTGAACCCAGCCGTTCTCTCAGCCGCCGGCGTGCCCCTTGCAGCCGTCACCGCCGCCACATGCCTTTCCGCGGCCTTCGCTTCCATCCTCATGGGCATCCTTGCGCGCTATCCCATTGCGCTCGCCCCCGGCATGGGCCTCAACGCCTACTTCACCTACACCGTCTGCATCAAGATGCACATCCCCTGGCAGACAGCCCTTGGAGCGGTCTTCATCTCCGGGGTTCTCTTTCTCGCGCTGACCGGAACCGGCATCCGCCAGATGATCCTTCGATCCATCCCTCATGAGCTTTACGCTGCTGTTGCCAGCGGCATCGGCTTGTTTATCGCGTTCATCGGCTTTCGCAACGCAGGCCTCGTCGTTGGCGATTCTGCAACCCTCGTCGGCCTGGGGAATGTCCGCAATCCCTCTGTTGCGCTCTCGCTTTTTGGTCTTGCACTCATGGTCGTGCTTGAGGTGCGCAAGGTACGCGGCTCCATCCTCATCGGTGTGCTCGCCACCACGGTGCTTGCCTGGGTCCTTGGCCTCGTACATTGGATGCCGGCGCCCGGCGGCTTCCATGCCCTGGCCGCCACTGCCTTTCAGCTCAATCTGCGCGGAGCACTCAACAAGGGCCTGCTGGAAATCATCTTCGTCTTCTTCTTCGTTGATCTCTTTGACAATGTCGGCACTCTCGTCGCCGTCACCAAGCGCGCAGGCCTTATCGCCCCCGATCACACCATTCCCCGGCTCAACCGCATTCTCTTTGCCGACGCCACTGCAACCATCTTCGGATCGCTCACCGGTACATCCACCGTCACCAGCTATGTCGAATCCACCGCTGGTGTCGCCGCAGGCGGGCGCTCCGGCATCGTCGCCATCGTCACCGGCCTTCTCTTCCTCGGCGCCATTGGCGCAGCACCCTACGTCGGGATCGTGCCGCAGGCGGCCACCGCGCCGGCGCTCATACTCGTCGGCTCCATGATGCTGACAACCATCACCGAAATCCACTGGCACAAGCCCCTGATCGGCATCCCTGCCTTTCTCACCCTGGTCCTGATTCCGCTCACCTACTCCATCGCCAACGGCCTCGGCTTCGGCGTCATCGCATGGGCCGTCCTCCATCTGGCCGCCGGACGCTACCGCAGGCAGGATTGGCTGCTCTATATCCTCGCCGCGCTCTTTCTCTTTCGCTTCATCTACCTCGGCGCGAACTAGCGATTTTTCTCTGCCACGCCCTTCCGCGTATACTCATGCGCGAGGCCCCGCACGATGGATCTCTCCGATCTGATTCAGCCCAGCCTTCTCCACAGCGCCGCCATCCTCACCGTCATCCTGGCCTTTGCCGGGTATCTTGTCACCTTTCTCAACGCCCGCATGCTCGCCCAGCGCCGTGACAAGCTCCGTCTCGTCAACAAGCGGCTCAACGAGTTCTATGGCCCGCTCTACGTCGCATCAGAAGCCGGGGACATCGCCTACCGCTCCCTGCTCAAGCGCCAGGGCAAAGAGAAAAGCGAGCCCATCCGCGACGAAGACATGAAAGAGTGGATGCTGTGGATGACTACGATTTTCATGCCTCTCAACGACGTTCGTGAAAAGATCATCATCGAAAAAGCGTATCTGATCATCGAAGAACAGATGCCGCAGTGCTTGCTCGACTTTGTTACGCACGTCGTCGGTTACAAAGCCGTCATGGCCAAATGGGCGGAAGGGGACTACACCGAGCGCCGCTCCACCATCGGCTGGCCACCAGAGTTCGATATCTACGTTAAAACGTCTTACGCCGCGCTCAAGGCTGAACAGACTCGTCTGCTCCACAGCACCACCTACCGCGTCTATCGCAGCATCTTTCGTCGCAAATGAATCCAGTACCCGTTTGTGCTGCCGCAATCATTGCTTGATGACCGTGCCGTCGCGCAAGCGAATCTCACCCCAGCCGCCATTCAGCTGACTCGGCTTGAAGGGCGCCTTCGCGGCTTCTTTCTCGTCCACCTCAATGCCCCATCCGGGCTTCTCACTTGCCCACAGATAGCCATCGCGCCACACGGGACACCCCTGAAAAATTGCCTGTGTCTGTTCGTTGAACGGCGTGTACTCCTGAATCCCGAAGTTGTAGCTCACTAGGTCCAGCGTCACGTTCGCCATATGCCCCACCGGCGACACATCACCCGGCCCATGCCACGCCGTCCTCACGCCAAACTGCTCCGCCAGAATCGCAATCTTCCGCGCCGGGCTGAAGCCGCCTGCCTGCGATACGTGCACGCGGATGTAATCAATCAACTGATTCACAATCAGCGGCTGCCATTCATGCGGGCTGTTGAACAGCTCTCCCATCGCAATCGGCGTTGCACAGTTTTCGCGAATCTGGCGAAAGTAGCCCAGGTCCTCCGGTGAAAGCGGATCTTCGAGGAAGAACATGCGATACTGCTCAGCCTCTTTGCAAAACTGTACGGCCTCGTTCGGCGTCAGCCGCTCGTGCATGTCGTGCAGCAACTCCACCTCATCGCCCAGCTCGCGCCGGCAAATCTCTAGCAGCTTCAACCCGCGCCGCACTTGCTCTTCGCGGTCGAACAGCGGCTTGTCGTGCAGCGCCTTCGGCCTTCCCGCTTCACGATGCTGCGAGCCGTAGCCCGCCATTCCCGGCAGTCCCACTTGCACGCGGATGTTGCGAAATCCCTGCGCCATATTCTTGCGCGCGCTTTCCACCACATCCTCAAACTCCGCGCCGCTCGCGTGCGCATAGGTATCCGCGGCCTCACGGCACTTGCCCCCGGCAAGCTGATACACCGGCATCCCCGCCTGCCGCCCCTTGATGTCCCACAGCGCCTGATCCACGCCGCTAATTGCGTTGTTCAGCACCGGCCCGTTCTTCCAGTACGAACTGTCGTAGCACGACTGCCAGATGTCCTCAATGCGGTCTGTCGTCTTGCCCAGCAGAAAGGGCTTCAGATACTTCTCCACCGCAGGCTTCACCAGATCAGCCCGCTGCGTAAAGGTCGCACAACCATAGCCGTAGAGGCCATCCTGATCGGTCGTGATCTTCACCACCGTCAGCCGCACGCCGTCCGGCTCGCATTCAATCACACTGATGTCCTTGATCTTGGGCGACGGCATTGCGCGTGTGGCCCGCTCTGCCTGCTCATTCGCCCTTACAACACGAGGGGCGAGTGCCATCGCACCCGCCCCCACAAAGCCTCTCATAAAATCACGACGCTGCATCGGCAACTGTACCCCCCTGCTCAGTCGCCCACCATTCTACGTCGTCAACTGCGTCAGTGTCGGGAAACGATACCGCGCCTTCGCGATCGGCAAGCCCACCACCTCAATGCGACTCAGATCGCGCGTGCCCACGCCCAGATGCTCCGCCAGCGCCAGCGTGCTGTCGCAATTCTCAAAGGGTGGCGTACCCCTGTCCGCCATCGGGTCGAAGCCCATGACTGCCGTTGCCACTGCATCCGTCGCCACGCAGTTCATTCCCGCAATCAGCAGCCCCGGATGGACCGCCTGATGAATCCAGTTCGGCGCCTGATCCGGCAGTTCACCTCCCGTCATCGTGTAGATGCCGTCAATCACTGCCAGGTGAATCGGCCGCGATGCCACCAGATCCGCCGTGATCCGCGGTACGCGGAAGCCCGGATCTGTCGACTGCGCCACTGGCTGGGGCGCACTCTTCGGCGGCACGCGCGAGCCCGAGTGCATCGGCCCCCGAAAGCCCATCGGCACAACCGACGGCTCATCTTCCGGCGCATTGTCGCTGTAAATCGTGCACGGCGTAATGCCAAAGCAATTCTTCATCGACAGCGTCACGCCCGCCGTGCGGTGCTCTTTCAGCTTGGCCAGCGAGACAAACACATCGCAGTCGCGATACGAGTGGTTCAAATCATAGCCCGCATACATCAGCCCGCCACCCGGCACCATGAAGCGCGCATACGCCTTGCCGCTGCCCAGAAAGTTCGTGTTCTCAAACTCCACATGTGGCGCTGCGCTCGCAAAGTCCTTCGGCTGCCAGCCCGCTGAAACCATGAACTCCTCAAGGGGCTTGGTGCCAAACGGCGCACTCTCCAGCAGCCGGATGCGCTTCGCCCCTGCCTGCCCCAGCAGCGTCACAACCGCCCCAATCACCTGGGGATGCACCCAGTGCGTCATCTGGTTGGGCATCTGGTTCAGCTTGTTGCTCGGTGGCCCCGTCAAGTTCAGTTTGATCGCCACCGTCTTGCCATTCACCATCTTCTCGATACCGCCCAGCTGGTTGAACATCGCTGCCAGCACTTCCGTCACCTGCCGGTTGTACTCCTGGCACTGCGCAATCGCTACGCGACTTGCGGGCGTGCGCAACGCACCGGCCAGCGCGGGCCGCGCTATCTGCGCGCCCACGGCCAAACCCGCTGCTCCCAAAAACTCTCTTCGTGACCACTTTGACGCCATCGTCGCACAACCCCCTCAACTGACAGTAGTATGCTCCTGCGCCGGGTTCCGCGCAGCAATTTATTCGCGTCCCGCAAGAGCCGCTGCATCTGTCCGCAGTCCGTCTCCAGCCCCGGCACCAGGCGGGACAGGCTTCACCACCAGCCACAACGCTCCACCCACAACAGCCAGCAGCGCCGCGCAATCAAACGCCGCCGTCCAACCCAGATGCGCAGCAATAAATGGCGTCAGCGACGCCGTCACGGCGCCGCCAATCTGCCCGCCCATATTCATCACGCCGGAAACCACGCCGGTTCGCTCTCCGGAAAGATCGGCAGTCACCGCCCAGAATGAACTCTGCGAAAGATACAGTGCACCTGCGCCGCCCGCCAGAATCAGGCTCGCCGTGTAAGGCCCATGCGCATGCACGCCAACAGCAAGAAACACCGCCGTCAGCGCCATCGCGACCGCGGCCACACCGCAGCGGCCCACGCGGCTCCCGCAGCGCTTCGTCATCCAGTCACTCAGCGCGCCGCCCGCCAGGCAACACACCGTCATCGCCAGAAACGGAATCATCGTCAGCATTGCATCGGCCTGCAGATTCATGTGCCGCACCTGCGCCAGATACAGATAAAACCAGCTGAAGAAGATCCACGCCACGTAGCCGTACATGAAGTAGCTAGCGGTCATCGCCAGGATGCTGCGATTGAAGATTGCGACCCGCCACGACGCGTGCGAGCTCACAGGACGCTGCCCCTCAACCACGCGCGTCGCGACAATGAGATCCCGTTCCTCGCGTGAAATCAGCGGGTGTTCCTCAGGCTTGTCGCGAGCCATCACAAACCACACCAGCCCGGCTGCCGCTCCCACAATCGCGCTGAACCAGAAAGACGCGCGCCATCCAAGATGGGTCACGATCCACGTCAGCACAGGAACGCTCAGTCCCGCGCCCGCTCCTACGCCGGCAAAAATCCATCCATTGGCGCGTCCGCGCTCCGTCACGGGAATCCACTCGGCCACAAACTGGCTTCCCGCCGGATACATCACCGCTTCCGCCGCGCCCAGCGCAAAGCGAATCACAATGAGCAGCATCAGTACGTGAGCCAGCCGCGCATCCACCATCGCCGTGAGCGCAGAAAACAAACCCCACCACAGCACGCCCCCAGCCAGCACCCACCGCGGACCGTATCGGCACGCCAGCCACCCCGCGCCCACCTGGGAAACGGCATATCCCACAAGAAACGCGCTGAAGACCCAGCCCAGTTGAATATTGTCGATCTGCAGCGCATCGCGAATGCCAGCCCCGGCAATCGCAACATTCGTGCGGTCCATGTACGCCACGGCGCTCAACACAAACAACCAGCCCACCAGCACTCCACGCATTCCGATGCGCCGCAGCCACGCCATTTCCCAGGTCCACCTCTCCCAGCGGATCCCGCAGCGCTCCACTCTACTGGCGCTGCCTCAGGAGCAGAACCGCGCGCGAGCATGCACCTGCGCGCACTGAAATCCGCCCCCTCTTGAAGCGTTCACTATATCTGCTTGGATGAAGAGTTGGCACGCCTGTTACACGATCTCAAAATCAGCAGACCGCACAAGGCTCTCTTTTCACAAAGGAATTTCCAAAGAAAATGAAGCCGGGTCAGCGTCCCAGATAAACGCGATACTCGGTCTCAATGACGCCCGTTGCACGCGCCAGCATCAGCTTGGACACGTTGTAGCGATACAGACTGTCGATCAGGTTGCTTTGCGCCGAGGCCAGGGTTGCCTGCGCATTCACCAGCGGCAGATTATCGTCCACGCCCGCCTGCACGCGCTCCACCTCGTCGCTCAGAGCCTGCTGTGCCAGCTTCTCGTTCGACTTCGCCACCTCCACCAGTTTGGCGGAGGCGCTCACATCGAGCATTGCATCGCGCACCTGCTGGTTAATCCGCACCTGCAAATCGGTTAGCTGCGCTTGTACATTCGCTAGTTGTGCCGCAGCGGCATCTTCGTCCCCACGCAAGCTCGCCTCCTTGAAAATCGGCACGCTCAAGGTTCCCTCGGCCACAAAATTGCCATGGGTGCCTGCGCCATTCACCGTGTCCACCCCCCAGAACCCATTGAAGCTCAGCTTCGGCAGGCGCTGGCTCCGATAAGCGGAGTGCAATGCCCGAAACTCCACAATCTGATTCTTCAAGTTCTGGTAGTCCTGCCGACTCTGGTAGGCAGTGGTCAGCAGCTCCTGCTCCGTCTGGGCCGCCAGGTCGCTATAAGGGGTCGGATCCGTCAGCCTGATCTTCTGCCCAGGATCGAGACCGATCTCGCGCTTCAACTGAATCAAATCCTTCTCGTGCTCGTTCTCCGCTGCAAGCCGTGACTGCACTTGGGCCTGCAATTGCACCTGCGCTCTCAGATCGTCCAGGTTGGACACGGTCCCCGCCAGGTGCGCCTCACGCGCATGCTCTGCTTGCACCTTGTCCGCAGCCTCCTGCGCCACCGCATCATCCACCGCACTTTCAGCGGCCAATGCACGCAGGTATGCGGTCGCCACATCCTGCACCACGTTTCCGCGAGCAGTTTCGATCGCGTAGTGGAAAGAACGCACCGTTGCACCCGCAGCCCGCCAGCCCGCAATCACGGGCCCCGAGAAAAGAGTCTGGCTGAAGTTGATCTGCCCCTGTGTCAAATCGTCCCGAGTAATCAGCGAAACGCCGGTTGGCAGCAAGCCCCCTGGGAAAAATGCTCCAAACTTCTTCAACACTCCCGGACCGAATCCCTGTGCAACCAGGTCGTGCTGAAACACGCCGGTTCCGCCGCTCACCGTAATCGTCGGCAGAAATTCCTGAAGCGCCATCTTCTTTTCGCCCTGGACGATCGCTTCGGCATTCTCCGCTTCTTTCAAGCCCAGATTATTTTCCAGCCCCATTTTCACCGCATCATCCAGCGAAAGCCGGATCGTCTCATCCGTCACCGGATGGGCGGTCACGCTGCCATAAAACGGATTCTGCGCCGAACTGGGATTCGCTATCTGCGCCCGCAAGACCACGCTGCCCAGCACAAACAGCACGCAGGGCAAAAAACAGATCATCGACCTTCGGGCCGAATGCACACTTCTCCTCACATCCATCATTCTCTCAGATGAACGGCGGCGCTGAAGGATTCGCCACTCCGCGGAATATTCAGCAGCCCGTGCCTGCTTTGGCCAGTGCCTCTTTCAGCCCCTGCATGCTCACGCGGCTGGACGCCTCCGCCGTGCCTGCGCCGCGCCAGTGCGTCTCCAGGCTTACCGCATAGCGATAACCATCCCGGTCCAGCGCGCGCAGTTGCCCCACCCAATCTACGACACCCTGTCCTACTGCGGCCCATTGCCACTTGCCATCCGGCTCGCGCACCACACTCTTCGCATGGCAGTGTCCGATCCGCTTCTTGGGCAAAAGATCGTAGCCCTTGGGATACGGATCGCTCCCGGGAAATGTCGCCGCGTTTCCGGGATCCCAGTTCAACATGAAGTTCGCTTCCGTCACCGCAGCCAAAGTGGCCGCGGCTTCTGCGCCCGTCGCCGTGTTACAACTCATCTCGTTTTCCAGCAGCAGAATCATCTTGCTTTTCGCGCAACGCCGTGCCGCCTTGCGCAGCGTCTCGTTCATCGCCGCACGATACGGCTTCACGTCGTCCAAACGCCAGAAGTCAAAGCACCGGATCCGGTCGGTACCAAATGTCTTCGCCAGATCAATGCAATGATCCAGCAGTGCCTCCTGCTGATTGAAGTCGTTTTGCGCGTTGAACTGATCACGCCGCTCGCTTTGCTTCGAAAGCGGCGCGCCCGGCCAATCCACCTTGTACAGCGGGCTCGCAATATCCGTCACGCGCAGCTTGTACTTGGCCAGAATCGCCCGCGCCTCAGAAAGCTCGCTGGCATCCAGATTCGTCAGGTTCTTGTTCCACATTCCGCGCAGTTCAATCCACTGCAATCCAAAATCATGCGAGGCCACATAGCACGCGTGATCAAAATCCTGCGAAATTTCATCGTTGATGACCGCCACACGAAACGGACAACTCGCTACCGCACGTGCTGGAATCGCTGCAACCGTCATTGCTGCTCCCATTCCTTCCAGAAAGCCCCTGCGCGAAATCTTCATCCTTTTCTCCTCAACTCTGCGATTTCTGCTTGCTCTCACTTCGCCGCGTATTCCTTCTTCATACCGGTGCGCGTGTTCATCACGCTGAAGCTGCCATCGGCATGCGCAACAACCTTGAAGTAATGCCCGTCGCCATCGCCTTTGGGATTGGCAATCAGCGCTTCGGCGCTGTTGTGCGCTGCATCCGAGTCCTCAGCCGTGTGCAGCATCCACAGATCTTCCAGCCCCGGGCTCGCATGCACCGTCTGCCATGCCTCCGGGTTGCCCCCCTTGTGCGCACCGTTGTTCATGATGGCCACGCGCGGATGAATTGAATCCACAAATGCCCGCGTGTTCGACAGGTTGAAGCCGTGATGATTCACCAGATACAAATCCACGTGTCCAATCAGATTGTCGGGGCACACCAGCGGAATCTCTTTCGCCTTGGTCAGGTCGCCCATGTCAAGAAAGCGAAACTTTCCATACCGCACCAGGATGCCCACCGACCGCGGATTCTCCGAGTCGTCCAGCGTCCACTTCGGCTCGCTCGCGCACCATGGGTTCGGTTCCGCCTTCACCCCCGGCACCGCCGCGACGTGCTCCCCATCGGCCGCAAGCACGATGATCGAAAGCCCCGGCACGTCGATCCTGTCCCCCGGATGCACAATGCGCCGTGGCGTGTTGCCAATCGCCTTGAGATAGGCTGCATAGTCGTGGCGCGTGATCGCCGAGTCCTCGCGATTCTCGCCGTGATCGAGAAACTCGCCCACCTTCACATGCTGCACCAGGCTCGGCACGCCGCCCACGTGGTCCACGTGAAAGTGCGTAATCAGTACGTAATCCAGCTTCGTGATGCCGGCATCCTTCATCGCTGCCTGGATGCGCTCAGTGTCCCGCGCATGGTTGTCCGGCAACCCGGAATCGTGCAGGCCCCTTTGGTACGAGTCGGACGCGTGCCCGTCCACACTTGGCCAGCCGGTATCCACCAGCAACGAAGAGCCTGTCGGCGACACCAAAAGCGTCGACTGCCCGCCCTCCACGTCGATCGTGTAGATACGCAGCGACTTTGCCGCTTCTTGTGCTTCAACCGCTCGCGCACCGCTGCCTGCCAACGCACACACGGCCGCAATCAGGACCGCAAGGACAGGCACATGCCGCGAACTCGCCGCGCGGCCTAGGAAATAGAGGAATGAGTTTATCGCGTTTCTCACGTCCGCAGAAGTGTACTCGACGCACCTCTTGGCGTGAAACTGCGCTCACTGACTGCTACAATGAATACTGCCGCAGTGTGCGGTGATTTACCCGATTTTCATCTCCCAATCGCAACGCCTTCGCGCCAAACCCAAGCAAAGGAACACCGCCCCTGTGAGCCAGACGATACGCAATATCGCCATCATCGCCCATGTTGACCACGGCAAGACCACCCTCGTCGACGCACTTCTGCGCCAGGCCGGCACCTTCCGTGCCAACGAGCAGGTCGCCGAGCGCGTCATGGACTCGAACGAGTTGGAGCGCGAGCGCGGCATCACCATCCTTGCCAAGAACACCGCCATCCAATACGGCGGTGGCAAAATCAACATCGTTGACACCCCCGGCCACGCAGACTTCGGCGGCGAGGTCGAACGCGCCCTCAAGATGGTCGATGGCGTCATGCTCCTCGTCGATGCCGCCGAGGGTCCGCTGCCGCAGACCCGCTACGTGCTGGCCAAGGCGCTCGAAGCCAAGCTGCCGCCCATCGTCGTCATCAACAAAATTGACCGCCCCGACGCGCGCCCGCAGGAAGTCCTCAACGAGGTCTACGACCTCTTCATCGATCTCGACGCCGACGAGCACCAGCTCGAATTCCCCGTGCTCTATGCCGTCGCCAAGGCCGGCACGGCCACCACGGACCTCGCCACGCCAGGCACCGACCTCCAGCCGCTCTTCGAGGCCATCGTCAACACCATCCCGCCCGCCAAAGGGGATGCCGAAGGCTCGCTGCAAATTCAGGTCACGAACCTCGACTACTCCGATTACTTCGGCCGCATCGCCATCTGCCGTGTCTTCCAGGGAACGCTCCACGCCGGCGACGAAGTCAATATCTCCAAGCGCGATGGCTCACTGCAAAAGACCCGCATTACCAAGCTCTTCACCTTCTCCGGCCTCAAGCGCACGGAGATAACGGAGACTGAAATCGGCGACATCGTCGCCGTCGCCGGCGTCGAAGGCATCACCATCGGCGAAACCATCACCAGCATCGAGAACCCCGCGCCGCTGCCGCTCATCGTCATCGACGAGCCAACCATCGCCATTCAGTTCAGCGTCAACAACGGGCCATTCGCCGGCCGCGAGGGCCAGTACGTCACCAGCCGCAACCTGCGCGAGCGCCTCGAAAAAGAGCTGCTCACCAACGTCTCCATCCGCGTGGAAGAGACCGGCTCGCCCGACAGCTTCAAGGTTCTCGGCCGCGGCGAATTGCAGCTTGCCATCCTCATCGAAATGATGCGCCGCGAAGGCTACGAACTCATGGTCGGCCGCCCCGAAATCGTGACGAAGGTCGTCGATGGAGTCCGCATGGAGCCCGTCGAGCACCTCACCATCGACGTGCCTGAAGAGCACACTGGCGTCGTCATTGAAAAGCTCGGCCCCCGTAAGGGCGAAATGACCAGGATGCACAACCACGGCTCCGGCCGCGTCCGCATGGAGTTCCGCGTACCCAGCCGCGGCATCATCGGCCTGCGCAGCGAGATGCTCACGGAGACGCGCGGCACCATCGTCATGAACGCGCTCTTTGATGGCTACATCCCTTATCAGGGCGAGATTCCGCAGCGGCCCACCGGCGCGCTCATCGCCGATCGCCAGGGCCCGACCACGACCTACGCGCTCAATGGTCTTCAGGAGCGCGGCATTCTCTTCGTTGGCCCCGGCGTCGATGTCTACGAAGGCATGATCGTCGGTGAACATTCGCGCGATAACGACCTCGACGTCAACGTCGTCCGCGAAAAGAAGATGACCAACATGCGCGCCTCCTCTGCCGATGAAGCCATCCGCCTCGTTCCTTACAAGGCGCTCAATCTCGAGCAGGCCATCGAATTCATCGCGGACGATGAGCTGGTAGAAGTTACTCCCAAGTCGCTCCGCCTGCGCAAAAAGATCCTTCAAGCCAACAGGCGCCCCAAGCGCTGGGAAAAAGCGCTCGCCTGAGGCTTTGCACCAAAGAATAAGGGCCGGACTGCTCCCAGTTCGGCCCTTTTTGCATCCACGGCTCTAGTGCATCCCCGCACCTTCCGGTGCCTTGCCCGGCTTGCTCTTGTTCAGCATGAATGACAGCACAATCAGCCCAATCGACATCCATGACAGCTCCATATAAACATCCTGGTAGCCTTGCATCTGCGCCTGCATATTCAGCTGCCCGTAAATGGACGCCATCGCCATCGCCTTACCGTTTGCTGTGCCAAAGTGGCTCGCGAAGAAACCCGTCATCGCCTGCGTCTGCTGTTGAAACGCAATCGACGCCGATTGCATCGAGTTCTGCAGATGCTGCTGGTGCCACATCGACCGGCTCGTCACCTGCGCATTCGTAATCGCAATCAGAATGCTTCCACCCAGGTTGCGCACGAAGTTGATCAGACCTGCCACCTGGTTACTTTCCTCTTTCGGCATGCCGATATAGGCCGCATTCGTAATCGATATAAAGCAGAACGGCAGCGGCAGCATCTGAATCACGCGCAGCCACGACGCCTCCGCAAAACTCATCTGCAGATTCGTGACATCCGCCGCATACCGGAACGTCAGCACCAGCAGCGTAAAGCCAATCAGCGTCAGCGTCCGCGCGGAAAACTTCCCGGTCGCGATTCCCGCCAGCGGCATCACCACCACCAGCGTCAATCCGCCTGCCGTCAGCGCCAGCCCCGCCGTCGTCGCGTTATAGCCCAACAGCTCCTGCATAAACTGAGGCTGCAACACCGTGTTCGCATTCAGCACGCCACCCACCAGCATCATCAGGAAGCAACAGATGGCAAAATTGCGGAACCGGAACAGCTTCAGATTAATCAGCGGATTCTTGTGGCGCCACTCCCAGACTGCCAAACCAATCAGCCCGCCAACAAACATCACTGCGAAGAAGCGGATAAATCCCGAGGCAAACCAGTCGTTCTCTTCCCCCTTGTCCAGCATGATCTGGAGACCGCCCATTGAAAGCGTCAGAAAGGCCAGCCCAAGGTAGTCCATATTGCGCAGCTTTGATGGGTCAGCCTTAATCCACGGCGGATCCTCCACCATGCGCGTCACAAGGAAGAACGCCAGAATACCAATCGGGATATTGATGAAAAAGATCCAGCGCCACGAAAAATTATCCGTGATCCAGCCGCCCAGCGTCGGCCCAATGGACGGCGCCAGCACCGCAACCAGCCCATACAGCGCAAAGGCCTGACCGCGCTTGTGCGGCTCGAACGAGTCCGCCATGATGGCCTGCGCCATCGGCTGCATGCCTCCGCCGCCCGCGCCCTGAATCACTCGGAAAACAATGAGCAGGGGCAGAGAGGGCGCAATGCCGCACAAAAAGCTCGCGACGGTAAAGATCGCAATACAGAAGACAAAGAAGTTGCGCCGCCCCATCAGGCTCGACGCCCACCCGCCCAGCGGCAGCACAATCGCATTCGACACCAGGTAGCTCGTCAGCACCCAGGTGCCCTGGTCGGTGCTCGCCGCCAGGCTGCCCGCAATGTGCGGCAATGCCACGTTGGCAATCGAGGTGTCCAGCACTTCCATAAAGGCCGCCAGCGCCACCGTCATGGCAATCAGCCATGGGTTCACGCGCGGCTTCCAAAGTGCGTGCAGGTCGATTGGATTCGGATTGTCCACCCGCTTGGTGTGGGTCTCGGCGCCGGCCGACGATAAGGTCTGCGTCTCGGGCAAAACTGCTCCTCGGAAATTCAATACAAAGTCTGATTGATCGGGTTGCGCATGGAGAATTCGGTCCCGCAAAGCGGCAAAGCCACCCGCTTGCAGATTCCTGCGCTCTTACTTCAAACGAACGTCTGACCTCACTTTAGATTCCCCAGGTGTGTCACAGGGTTCATCGTTTCACGGCAGCCGTCCTAACCAGCGGGAAGCTCCGCCGCCGCCTGCCGCGGCGCCCGCCAACTCACCAGAGCAATCGCCAGCGCAATCAGTTCCATGGCAACAATAAACGCCACGCACGCCGGCCACTTCCCCAGCGCCCAGAAGATCCCCGGCACCACGCCCGCCGCCGTACCCCCCATGTAATACGACGTGATGTACAGCCCCGCCGCGGTGACACGCGCGCCCGCAGGGGCAGCCACGCGCAGATTGCTGCTGTTCGCCGTCTGCGCAATAAACACCCCCGAGCACAACATCGCCAGCCCCGCCAGAATCACCGGCAGCGGTCGCGCCAGCGTCAGCAGCACGCCTGTGATGGAAATGCAGATGGCTCCCGTAATCCCCGCCCGCAGCCCGACCCGCGTAATCACCCATCCTGCAATCGGCGTCACCACCAGCCCAATCAGATAGACAAAAAACAGCGAACTCAGTGCCGTCGTTGACAGCCCATACGGCGAAGCCGCCAAATGAAATGTGATCCACGTAAACACGCCCACCAGCGAAAACAGGACGTTAAATCCAACCGCAAAGGTCGCAACCAGCCGAGGTAATCGAAACAACGCCTGCACCTGGTACGGAAACTTCGGAAGCACTTCCGTTCCATGGACCACGCCCTCGCGCCCGTGCCCCCTGGGTAGCCACAACGCCACCATCGTCGCGCCGGCCAGCGCCACTCCGCCCAGCGCCAGAAAGCTCGCCCGCCAGTTCCACCAGTCCGCCAGCACACCCGCCACAAACCGCCCCGTAAATCCGCCCAACGCCGTCCCGCTCACATAGAAGCTCATAATCAGCGCCACGCGCTCTGGCGGCCATTCCTCGCCCACGTAGGTGATCACCACCGCCACCACGCCAGGCACCGTCACCCCCTGCAAGAACCGCCAAAGCACCAACTGCCAGAGTGAGGTGGCGCTCGCCGCCAGAAACGTCGGCAGGCAAATGCCAAGCAGCGATCCCACAATCACGTGCTTGCGCGGCAGCCGCTCCGCCAGCGCACCAAATAGCGGGGCAGACATCGCCACCCCCAGCGTCGCAGCCGACACCGTCAGCCCCACCGCCGTCTTTGACGCATGAAAGACGCCTTCCAACAGCGGCAGCAGCGGTTGTGTGCAGTAGAGCTCCAGAAAAGCGCACACGCCGCACAATGCCACCGCCGCCGCGGCCAGTGGGCTGGGAAAAGTGCGATCTGCAGAACCTGGGGTCAAATTCCAGAATAATTGAGCAAGCTGCCGTGGGTTGCGCCTCCCGCACCGTCCCGGCACGTTAACCTAAGCACAGATGGGCTTATCTTCCCCCAACCTTCCCCGGCGTGGTCTGGAAGCCTTCGCATCAAGTGATTTCCGCCGGTACCAGCTCGCGCGCGGCGCTGTCATCCTCGGTGCTGAGGCGCAGGCGGTCGCCGTTGCCTGGCAGGTCTACTCCATCACCCACCGCGCCATCGATCTCGGCTATACCGGCCTCGCCCTCTTTCTTCCCGGTCTGCTCTTTTTGCTGCCCTCGGGGCACGTCGCCGACCGCTTTGATCGCCGCAGGGTCATTCTCATTTGCTACGGCCTTCAGGTCTTTTGTACGCTTGCCCTGCTTCACTTCGCGCACACCGGACTCCAGTCCGTCCTGCCCATCTATGTCGTGCTCTTTTTTATCGGAACCGGCCGCGCCTTTTCCGGCCCGGCAAGCTCGGCCCTGATTCCCCACCTCGTCCCGGAAAAGCACTTCGTCAACGCCGTCACCTGGGGCGGAGCCATCTTTCAGTTCGCCAACATCACAGGCCCGGCGCTCGGCGGTATCCTCTACACGCTTCCCATCGACCGCTGGTGGCCCCGCGCCCATATGGAAGGCGGCGGCATCGTCTACGCCTGCACCATCGCCTCACAAATCTGGTTTCTTGTTCTCATCGGCAGCCTCAAGGTCCGCCTCGGCCGCCTCGAACAACGCGATCTCTCCGTCAAGGTCCTCCTCGCCGGCTTTCGCTACGTCTGGAGCATGAACCTTCTCCTCGGCGCTTTCTCACTTGACCTCTTCGTCATGCTCCTCGGCGGAGCCGTCGCGCTCATGCCCATCTTCGCCAGCGAAATCCTCCACACCGGCCCACGCGGACTCGGCATGCTGCGCGCCGCTCCGGCCCTCGGTGCAGTCACCATGTCCCTCGTTATGGCTCGCTTCCCCATCAGCCGCCGTGCCGGTCAGCGCATGTTTGTCTGCGTCAGTATCCTTGGCGCTGCCACCATCCTCTTCGGCATTTCGCGCAGCCTCTGGCTCAGCCTGTTCGCGCTCGCCATCGCAGGAGCATCCGACACCATCAGCGTCATCATCCGCGGTTCACTGCTCCAGCTCGCCACGCCCCCGGAGATGCGCGGCCGAGTCAGCGCCGTCAACTCGCTCTTCATCGGCGCATCCAATGAGCTTGGCGAATTTGAAAGCGGCCTGACCGCGCAGTGGTGGGGAGCCGTGCGCGCCACCGTTTACGGCGGAATCGGCGCACTCGTCGTCGCCGCCGTCTGGGCCGGACTCTTTCCCAGCCTCCGCCGCATCGATGAGCTCACATCGGAAGCCCTCCGCCCGCAGCAGGCACAAGCCCTCCGAGCCGCGGCCGAAGACTAACCCCTCAGCGCTGCAGCAGGTCAATCGGCTTCGTGAAGTCCGTCAACCGCATATCCCGCGTGCCCTACCGGCGCGACGGAACATCGGCAGAACCTTCCACGAGAAACAGCCGCGTCCGCGCGGCCTTCTTGCGCAACGCCGCAATGGCCCTGTATTGAGAGGAATTTTCAAACTGCTGCGCAACCGCCAGGCTCGGAAACTCAATCACAATGAATCGCCCCGTCGGAGCCTGACCCTCCAATGGGATCACTCGCCCGGCTCTCACAAGATAGTTCCCGCCAAACTGAGCCACCACAGGCGTCACGGCGGCCAGGTATTTCTTGTAGGCAACCGGGTTCCTCACCGTAATCTCCGCAACGGCATAGCCTTTGGGAGGAGCCGCATGCAGACCGGCCGCTCCCTCCAGCAACGCGAGGACACAGATTGCAACGAGAGGCACTCTCACTTGCATGCTGCCTCACCTCCTCCGCCCCATGGGCGAACGAATCGAACGCGCCGACTTACCGCTGCAGCAGGTCAATCGGCTTCGTGAAGTCCGTCACGCGCACATGCCGCGCCAGCGTCGGATGCTGTCGCTCCAGTGCCCGATACATCTCCCACGCCACACGGCGGTAGCTGAAGTGTCCCGCCACCCCCGACCGCAGCTCGCTGATGTACTGCGCCTCGGCAAAATCCATCTTGAACAGGCACCGCACCCGCGTCGCCAGCGGCAGCACGTACTGCGCCGACTGCACAGCCTCCGCCGCACTGCCCGCCGCAATCCGCGCGCTCGCCGCATGGGCCGCGTCCACGGACTTCCGATAATCGTCCAGCACGCCTGCCTCGGCCAGCAGATTCACCTCCGGCCCTAGATCGCCCACCACCGGCGTCTCGTATCCATGGAGTGCCGTGAATCCCTGCAAAATCTGTGTCACCCTCCGGTGCCGGTGCATGTCCCGAAAGCCACCCACATCCATCAAAATGTCGAACCGCAGGGCCGCGCCCGCATGAAACGCCCGCAGCAACTCATCATGCTTGCCGCGGTGCTTAAGGCCCATGTCGATCACCTCGCTCACACGCGCCCCCGTCCATGAGGCCGCCGCGTCGCGAATCTGCCGGTAGGGGTAGTGGCTTGCTGCATACAACAGCGTCGCCGCCAGCTCCACTTCGAGCGATTCCGTCCGCTCCACCAGGTCCACCAGAGGAGCCTCGGCAATCGCCATGCCGCCCAGAAGTTCCTTCGCCGCCTGCGCCAGCTCTGCTTGCGTCTCCATCAGGTACGGGTTCGCCTCGGCGTACTTCACCAGTGTCGGCGCGGTCTTTACCTCGCGTGTCAGCAGATTCGCCGCCTCGGCCGCCAGCTCGGGCTGCCCGGCCAGTTTCTCCACAAGCGCCGCGCCTGCTTGTGCATTCACATTCCACGCCGCACCTGTCGCCGCCTCGCGCAGTTTCAGGCCAAGCTCGCGCACCTCCGCCGCAGGGTGCGAAAGCAACCGCGACACCTGTGTCTCCAGCGTCCGCGCATTCACAATCTGCCCCAGCGAAGTATTCGTCGCCAGCGGCAGCAGATACCGCGCCACATCAAAGGCCCGTGCCTTCAACGTCCGCGCATAGCTCTCCGGCTTCATCGCCTCCGGCCTGGCCACGCGCCTTTCCAGCGCCGAAAGCACCGCCGTCGTCGTCCTCTCATAGGCCGCAAACAAATCCTCGACCGTTTCCTTGTACAGCGCTTCGGACGCAGCATCTCCACCAAAATCAGGAAGATACCAGCCAGACTTCAGAAAATTCTGGTACCGAGTCGACCGCTCCTGCCCGTCCCAGCGCTGCTCGTCCACCAGCACAATCGCCGCCAGCAGGCTCAGCCGCTCCACCGCAAACGCAATATGCGCCAGATCGGCAATCGACCGGTGACCGTACTGGAAATAAAAGGTGTTGAGGAACTGCTCGGCCCGCTGCGCGCTGATCTCCGCCAGCGACTCCCGCATGGAGAGCGCCGACCGCGAATATTTGGCCATCGCGTAGGCCAGCACTTCGGGGTCAGCCCCATGCACCGCATAAACTTCCGTCTGATTACGGGCGTTTCCGCCTGGAAAAGATTTACTGGACATCTGTGTAGGCTCGCGAACAGAATACGACATGAATGCGCCGGCGTTTTCCTGAGCCTCTTCGCCAGCGGTTCGCGTCCAATGGTTGTAGGCGGGAGAATGGGTCCAATGCGGGAGATTAAAGTGCGCACTTCACAGCGCCCCCGGCCGTTACCTTCGGGCCGCTGGATCATGACCCAGCGATGGAATGATCTACTTTTCGCTCATTGGCCCATCGCCCCCGCTCAAATCGCAACCCACCTGCCCGATGGCCTTCAGGTTGATACTTTCCAGGGCTCGGCGTGGCTCGGCGTCGTTCCCTTCTGGATGGACCGCATCAAAATCCGCGGCGTCCCACCCATTCCCGGTGCCCGCCAGTTTCCCGAGCTAAACCTCCGCACCTATGTCCGCGATCCGCGCACAGGAGCCCAGGGGGTTTATTTCTTTTCCCTGGATGCCGCCAGCCTCCTTGCTGTCGCAGTTGCTCGCGGGTTCTATCACCTGCCCTACTTCTGGTCCGAAATGCGCATCGAGCAGCGTTCCGAGCGCGAGTTTTCCTACTTCTCTCGCCGCCGCTTTGCCAGTCGTCCCGTGCTCTTCATCGCTCGCTATCGCGGCCTCGGCCCCACCCGTCGCCTCGCCGAAAGCCGCCCCGGCACCCTCGAGCATTTCCTCACCGAGCGCTACTGTCTCTTCACCCATGACCGCATGGGGAACCTCGTCCGCGCCAACATCCATCACGTCCCCTGGCCTCTTGAGGATGCCGAAGCAGAGATCCACCGCAACGACCTTGCCGCCTCCATCGGCATCACTCTCCCCGATGTGCCACCCGTCCTGCATTATTCCCGCCGCCTCGCCGTCTACGTCTGGCCCGCCCAGCCCGTCCGTCGCGCCGTCACCACGGGCAGCACCTCCATCGCCGTTGCGCCTTCCAGCTAGGCCCTCCACTCCGCGCCCCTATAATCAAACACGGCAGCGCGTCGCAGCGCAGCCACGCACGGAGCACAACAATGACAGCCTTGCAGGGAAGAATCGCGCTGGTCACCGGGGCCAGCCAGGGAATCGGACGGGCCTGCGCCCTTGAACTCGCCCGCGCCGGAGCCACCGTCGCCCTCGCCGCGCGCAGCGCCAACAAACTCGCCGCCCTCGCCGATGAAATCGCCGCTGCCGGTGGCCAGGCAGCCGCCTTCACCCTCGATGTCGCCAGCGAAGAATCCCTCAAATCCGGCGCAAAGGCCGTCCTCGAGCGCTACGGCAAGGTCGAAATTCTCGTCAACAACGCCGGCATCACCCGTGACGGCCTGATGATGCGGATGAAGCGCGCCGACTGGGATGACGTCCTCAGCACAAATCTCACCGGCGCTTTTCTGCTCACCCAGGCTCTGCTTCCCGCCATGCTCAAAAACCGTTGGGGCCGCATCATCAACATCACCAGCGTCGTCGGCCGCACCGGCCAGGCCGGCCAGGTCAACTACGCATCGTCCAAAGCGGGCCTCATCGGCCTCACCCGTTCCATCGCCCGCGAGGTCGCCTCCCGCGGCATCACTGCCAACGCGGTCGCCCCCGGATACATCGAAACACCGATGACCGCTGTGCTCGATGACAAGCAGCGGGAGGCGATGATGGCCGCCATTCCACTCGGCCGCCCCGGAACCGCAGAAGACATCGCCCAATCGGTGGCTTTTCTCGCCTCCGACGCTGCTGCCTACATCACCGGCCACGTCCTCGACGTCAACGGCGGCATGTTCATGGGCGCGTAGGACCCGCTTCTGCGAACTCGCCTTCGATGCTTTTCATCTCGAAGCATCCGAGCAATACCTGCTCGGCATGTTCAGCCTGCTGCCCGCCATGCTGCGCCTGCCCGTGCAGGACACCATCGCGGCACCCCCCTGCGCCCCGCCATCCGGACGCACTCCCCCACGCCGCGCAACAGGCCACGCGTTGGACGCAATCCATCCTTCAATCTGTTCGTTGACTGCGCCGCCTTACTGCGGCGGCTCGCTGCCATGGGGCAGCACCGGCCCTCCACGGGGGCGTGGAAAATGCGACCGCGCCATCAGCGCAATCGAACTCGCCGCAAATTCTCCGTGCCGCCGCACCCCATCCACGCGCAGAATGTCGCCCACCTGCACTGCGCTCAACGGCACCACCATCTTCTGCCGCTTCACCACGGTGGCTCCCGTGATCGTGAAGTTCGCAGGCGCCGGATCCATCACAGTCTCCAGAGTCACGCGCTTCCCTGCAATCGCGGTCACGCGCCCCGCCAGCCAGGTCTTCCCGTATTCTTTTGCCCGCTCCTTCGCCTGCCTGGCGCAAACCGGATCCAGTTTCGCAATCACCACAGCGCCCACCTGGCCAGTCGCCGCATCCACGCGCCCGCCGGCCACAATCACATCCCGCCGCTGAATCGCTGCCGCCTTCACCGGCTGCAATGTGCCTTCCATCTGCCCGGCTTCGGCCATCGCCAGGCAGTCCACCGGTCCTTCTGCCTTCGTGGGCAGCTGCTGCTCCACAATGCGTGTATTTGCGCTGAAGTAGACATTGGCGCGCACGCCCTTTTCAGTCTTCACCACAAAATGATCGGAGCCCACCGCACTCACTGTTCCC